>NZ_LAEI01000046.1:0-84478 GCF_001618065.1 Neisseria flavescens | reverse complement strand
ACGGTCGATGTGTTTGGCGATCATGGCTTGGGCGGTTTGTTGAAAGAAGGTGGTCATGGAAAATCCCCTAAATGTCTTGGTGGGAATTTAGGGGATTTTGGGGAATTTTGCAAAGGTCTCGGCCTTTTGAGTTTCTCTGCGTATTCCCCCAAAAGTAGGAATACAAACAAAGATAAGCAATGTTTCTAATTGAATCCTTATTCAAAATAAGCTAACAATACCCAGAATAATTTCGTAATATTAAGTGGGAATAAATATGGATCATTCAGTTCATAACAAGCTGGTTTCTTTTATCTGGAGCATTGCAGACGATTGTTTGCGCGATGTCTACGTGCGCGGTAAATATCGTGATGTGATCTTGCCGATGTTTGTACTTCGCCGTTTGGATACCTTGCTTGAGCCAAGCAAAGAAGCGGTATTGGAAGAAGTACGCTTTCAAAAAGAAGAATTAGCATTCACCGAATTGGATGACCTTCCCCTTAAAAAATTACCGGCCATGTTTTTTATAACACCTCAAAATGGACCTTGAAATCCCTCTATCAAACCGCCAGCAATACGCCGCAGTATATGCTGGCCAATTTTGAAGAATATCTTGATGGTTTTAGTGCCAACGTGCAGGAAATTATCAACTGCTTCAAGCTGCGTGAACAAATCCGCCACATGTCCCATAAAAATGTTTTGCTGAGTGTGTTGGAAAAATTTGTCTCCCCTTACATCAATCTTACCCCTAAAGAGCAACAAGACCCGGATGGTAATAAATTGCCAGCTTTGAGCAATCTGGGCATGGGCTATGTGTTTGAAGAACTGATCCGTAAATTTAACGAAGAAAACAACGAAGAAGCCGGCGAACACTTTACGCCACGCGAAGTGATTGAGCTGATGACACATTTGGTCTTTGATCCGCTAAAAAACCAAATCCCGGCGATTATTACGATTTACGACCCGGCTTGCGGCAGCGGCGGTATGCTGACCGAATCACAAAACTTTATTGAACAAAAATATCCGCTGCCAGAATCGCAAGGCGAGCGCTCTATTTTCCTATTTGGCAAGGAAATCAATGACGAAACTTACGCCATCTGCAAATCCGACATGATGATTAAAGGCGACAACCCTGAAAACATCAAAGTCGGCTCTACTCTTGCTACCGACAGCTTCCAAGGCAATTACTTTGATTTCATGCTTTCCAATCCGCCATACGGCAAAAGCTGGAGCAGTGACCAAGCTTATATTAAAGACGGCAACGATGTTATCGACAACCGCTTTAAAGTCAGCTTGCCTGAGTACTGGGGCAATGAAGAAACACTCGATGCCACGCCACGCTCCAGCGATGGACAGCTGCTATTCCTAATGGAAATGGTCAGCAAAATGAAATCGCCGAATAACAACAAAATAGGCAGCCGAATAGCCTCCGTACATAACGGCTCAAGCCTCTTTACCGGCGATGCAGGCTCGGGGGAGAGCAATATCCGTCGCCATATCATTGAGAACGATTTGCTGGAGGCCATCGTACAACTGCCTAACAACCTATTCTACAACACAGGCATTACCACCTACATTTGGCTGCTGTCCAACAACAAACCCGAAGCGCGCAAAGGCAAAGTACAGCTGATTGATGCCAGCCTCTTATTCCGTAAGCTGCGTAAAAACCTCGGCGACAAAAACTGCGAATTTGCCCCAGAGCATATTGCAGAGATTACCCAAAACTATCTTGATTTCACTGTTAAAGCACGGGAAACCGACAGCCAAAATGAAGCGGTCGGCTTGGCTTCGCAGATTTTTGATAATCAAGATTTTGGCTATTACAAAGTTACCATCGAACGCCCGGATCGCCGTTCTGCCCAATTTACCGCCGAAAATATTGCGTCTTTACGTTTTGACAAAGCCTTGTTTGAGCCGATGCAATATCTTTATCAGCAACATGGCGAACAAGTTTACAACGCCGAATTTTTAGCTAAAACCGAGCCAGAAATCAGCGCTTGGTGCGAAGCGCAGGGCATTGCCTTAAACAACAAAAACAAAGCCAAGCTGCTGGATATCAAAACCTGGGAAAAAGCTGCCGCACTTTTTCAGACGGCCTCAACCTTACTCGAACATTTCGGCTCAACCCAATTTGACGATTTCAACCAATTCAAACAAGCCGTGGAAGGCCGTCTGAAAGCCAAAAAATCCCCCTTTCTGCCACAGAGAAAAAGGCCATTTTCAATGCCGTAAGCTGGTACAACGAAGATGCCGCCAAAGTGATTGCCAAAACACTCAAGCTCAAACCAAACGAATTAGATGCCCTTTGCCAACGCTACCAATGCCAAGCCGACGAGCTGGCAGACTTTGGCTATTACGCCACCGGCAAAGCAGGCGAATATCTCCAATATGAAACAAGCAGCGACTTGCGCGACAGCGAATCCATACCGCTCAAACAAAATATCCACGATTATTTTAAAGCCGAAGTGCAACCGCACATCAGTGAAGCATGGCTGAATATGGAAAGCGTGAAAATCGGCTATGAAATCAGCTTTAATAAATACTTCTACCGCCACAAACCATTACGCAGCCTTGCAGAAGTAGCCCAAGATATTCTCACTTTGGAAAAACAGGCTGACGGCTTGATTAGTGAGATTTTGGGCATATAAGCTGCATTGGGTATATTCAAGCGGTCAGATTTTAAGGATTTTTTGCAAATGAGACGATACGAGAGTTACAAAGATTCGGGCGTGGAATGGCTAAGACAAATCCCGAGTCATTGGGATGTGCAACGTTCAAAATTCATTTTTAAGAAAATAGAAAGAAAAGTGAATGAGGAAGACCAAATTGTTACTTGTTTTAGGGATGGGCAAGTAACTCTGAGAGCTAATCGAAGAACTGAAGGATTTACAAATGCGCTAAAAGAACACGGCTACCAAGGAATTAGAAAAGGTGATTTAGTTATTCACGCTATGGACGCTTTTGCAGGGGCAATTGGTATTTCTGATTCAGATGGTAAAGCAACACCAGTTTATTCCGTTTGTTTGCCTCATGATAAACAAAAAATCGATGTCTATTTTTACGCTTATTACTTAAGAAATCTTGCATTATCAGGCTTTATTAGCTCCTTGGCTAAAGGAATTAGGGAGCGTTCAACAGATTTTCGCTATGCTGATTTTGCAGAATTATTACTACCTATTCCACCATATTTAGAACAACAAAAAATCGCACAATTCCTAGACGACAAAACCGCCAAAATCGATCAGGCGGTGGATTTGGCGGAAAAGCAGATTGCCCTGTTGAAAGAGCACAAGCAGATTCTGATTCAAAATGCCGTAACCCGTGGCTTAAACCCTGATGTGCCGTTAAAAGATTCCGGTGTGGAATGGATAGGGCAAGTGCCGGAGCATTGGGAATTGACTATCGGGATGAATGTATTTAGGGAAAATAAACGTGATAATAAAGGAATGAAAGAAAACACAGTGCTTTCATTGAGTTATGGGAAAATAATCATAAAACCAGAAGAAAAATTGTTTGGTCTAGTTCCCGAATCGTTTGAAACCTATCAGATTGTAGAACCAAACGATATTATTATTCGTTGTACTGATTTGCAAAATGACCAAACTAGTTTAAGAACTGGATTAGCACAAGATAAAGGAATTATTACCAGCGCTTATCTAAATTTAAAATTTATAAATAATTATTCTGCTAAGTTTTTGCATTATTATCTTCATGCTTTAGACATTACCAAAGTGCTTTATAAATTTGGCTCTGGACTGAGACAAAATTTGAGTTTTTTAGATTTTAAACGCTTGCCAATTATTGACATTCCGTTGGCTGAACAACAACAAATAGCCGATTACCTAGATGCTCAAATTATTAAAATAGACCAAGCCATCGCATTAAAAACAGCCCATATTGAAAAGCTGAAAGAGTATAAAAGCGTGTTGATTAACGATGTGGTAACCGGCAAGGTTCGGGTATAGGGTGTGAAAGTGCGGTCAAAAAATCCGATGGGTTTTGAATATTGGCAGTGCAACTTGGGCGTAATGAATAAATTTTAAAACATTCACAAAAGGGTGAAAAATGGTTTCAGGAACTAAGGAAAAAGATTTAGAAATTGCCATCGAAAAAGCTTTAACCGGCACTTGGCGTGAAAACAGCGAAAACAAGCTGGGCGAGCCGAAGGCAGAATACCTGCCGCGCCATCATGGTTTTGAGCTGGCATTTTCACAGGATTTTGATGCGCAGTTTGCGATTGATACGCGCCTGTTTTGGCAATTCCTGCAAACCAGCCAAGAGGCAGAACTTGCCCGTTTTCAACAGCTCAATCCAAACGATTGGCAACGTAAAATTCTAGAGCGGTTAGACCGCCAAATAAAGAAAAATGGCGTGTTGCACCTGCTGAAAAAAGGCTTGGATATTGATAGCGCCCATTTTGATTTGCTCTACCCCGTTCCGCTTGCCAGTAGCGGCGAAAAGGTCAAGCAGCGTTTTGAACAGAATCTGTTTAGCTGTATGCGCCAAGTGCCTTATTCTGCTTCAAGTAGTGAAACGGTGGATATGGTGCTGTTTGTCAATGGCTTGCCGATTATTACCCTTGAGCTGAAAAACCATTGGACGGGTCAGACGGCCATTGATGCCCAAAAACAATATCGCAACCGAGATTTAAGCCAAACGCTGTTTCATTTCGGGCGTTGTTTGGCGCATTTTGCCTTAGATACGGAAGAAGCTTATATGACCACCAAATTGGCGGGGCCTGCTACGTTTTTCTTGCCGTTTAATTTGGGCAACAACTGCGGTAAGGGCAATCCGCCGAATCCAAACGGACACCGCACGTCGTATTTGTGGCAAGAGGTGTTCAGCAAAGCCAGCCTTGCCAACATTATTCAGCATTTTATGCGTTTAGATGGTTCAACCAAAGATCCGTTGGAGAAACGCTCGCTCTTTTTCCCCCGCTATCATCAATTAGAGGTGGTGCGCCGTTTGATTGCGGATGTCAGTGAACAAGGCGTGGGTAAACGCTATTTGATTCAACACTCTGCCGGCTCGGGCAAATCTAATTCCATTACTTGGTTGGCGTATCAGTTGATTGAGGCTTATCCGCGCAATGAAAAGGCGGCAAACGGTAGAGAGGCAGACCGTCCGATTTTTGATTCGGTGATTGTCGTTACCGACCGTCGTTTGCTGGATAAGCAACTGCGCGACAATATCAAAGATTTTTCGGAAGTTAAAAACATTGTGGCGCCGGCGTTGAGTTCGGCAGAATTGCGCCAATCGCTTGAGCAGGGCAAAAAAATCATTATTACCACGATTCAAAAATTCCCGTTTATTGTTGATGGCATTGCCGATTTGGGTGATAAACAATTTGCGGTGATTATTGATGAGGCGCACAGCTCACAATCTGGTTCGGCACACGACAATATGAACCGAGCCATCGGCAAAACGGAAGACCTTGATGCCGAAGATGTGCAAGATTTAATTTTACAAGCCATGCAATCCCGCAAAATGCGCGGCAATGCGTCGTATTTTGCTTTCACCGCCACACCGAAAAACAGCACTTTGGAAAAATTCGGCGAGAAACAGGCGGATGGTAAATTTAAGCCGTTCCACCTTTATTCCATGAAGCAGGCGATTGAAGAAGGCTTTATTTTAGATGTAATCGCGAATTACACCACATATAAAAGTTTTTATGAAATCACCAAATCGATTGAAGATAATCCGGAGTTTGATAGTAAGAAGGCACAAAGCCGTCTGAAAGCTTATGTGGAGCGCTCTCAACAAACGATTGATACTAAAGCAGAGGTGATGCTGGATCATTTTATCCAGCAAATCTTTAACCGTAAAAAACTCAAAGGCAAAGCCAAGGGAATGGTGGTAACGCAAAATATTGAAACCGCCATCCGCTATTTTCAGGCGTTAAACCGATTGCTGGTTGAGCGAGGCAATCCATTTAAAATTGCGATTGCGTTTTCAGGCAGTAAAGTGGTTGATGGTGTTGAATACACTGAAGCGGAAATGAATGGGTTTGCAGAAAGTGATACCAAAGAGTATTTCGATCAAGATGAATATCGTTTGCTGGTGGTGGCCAATAAATATCTGACCGGTTTTGACCAGCCGAAATTGTGTGCGATGTATGTGGATAAGAAACTCTCCGGCGTACTTTGTGTGCAAGCTTTATCTCGCTTAAATCGCAGTGCGAATAAGTTGGGTAAACGCACGGAAGATTTGTTTGTATTGGACTTTTTTAACAGCGTTGAAGATATTCAGCAGGCATTTGAGCCGTTTTATACTTCTACGTCGTTGTCGCAAGCAACCGATGTCAATGTCTTGCATGATTTGAAAGATCAGTTGGATGAAACCGGCGTGTATGAACAAGCGGAGGTCAACGATTTTACTGAAGGCTATTTTGCCAATAAAGACGCACAACAATTAAGCAGTATCATTGATGTGGCGGTTCAACGTTTCGATCATGAGTTGGCGCTTGAGCCAACCCAAAAAGTCGATTTTAAAATCAAGGCAAAACAATTTTTAAAAATTTACGGGCAAATGGCCTCCATCATCAATTTTGAAAATATCGCTTGGGAGAAGCTTTATTGGTTCCTCAAATTCTTAGTACCAAAATTAAAAGTACAAGATCCGATGGATGAATTTGATGAAATTTTAGATGCTGTGGATTTAAGCTCTTACGGCTTGGCGCGTACTAAACTGAATTACAGCATTAAATTAGATGATGAAGAAACAGAGCTTGACCCACAAAATCCAAATCCACGTGGTACGCATGGTGAAGATAAAGAAAAAGATCCGATTGATGAAATTATTCGTGTGTTCAATGAAAGATGGTTTCAAGGCTGGAGCGCAACTCCAGATGAGCAACGGGTGGAGTTTATCAGTACTAAAAATCGCATCTGCGAACATAAAGATTTTAAGCAGAAATATCTGAATAACCCTGATATCCATACCCGTGAATTGGCTTTCCAAGCCATTTTGCGCGATGTGATGAACGAAAGCCGCATAGCTAAATTGGAACTGTACAAGCTCTTTGCCACAGATGCCGCATTTAGAACGGCTTGGACGCAAAGTTTACAACGAGCTTTGGCGAGATAGAAATAAAGGCCGTCTGAACGATTGGGTTTCAGACGGCCTCAGTATCAGCAGCGTAGGTTAAGCACCCTATCCGCTGTTTTATTTACATTTGGTTTTGGCCAAATTCACGGCTGCGGTCAGGCTTTTTTCGTTGACTTCGCCGGTGATGGTTTGTTTGTAGCCGCATTTCGGCGCTTCGACGACAGTGAAGGGCAATACGCCGACATTGTTGCCGTGGGCTTTCATGAAGTTGCGGCTGTTGGCGCCGGTGTAACGCCAAATCGGGTAGCTGACCGGCGTTTGTTTTAGGAACTTGCCGATGTTGTCAGTGGTATCCAGCGCGATGCCGACCATATCGACGCTGCCTTTTTTCTGCGCTTTATACCATGCGGACATGGCAGGCATTTCTTTACGGCAGGGGCCGCACCAGGTTGCCCAAAGGTTAACCACGCGCACGGGGGCTTTGAGCGATTCTAGACTTTGCGGTTTGTTGTCCTGCCAACCTGCCGTTTCGTCGGCGGCAAAGGCCGGCGCAGCGGTAAAAACGGTGGCGGACAAGAGAAGGGCGGTTAAGGCTTTCATGGTTGTATCCTTGAGGTTGCCAATCGAAATTGTGTTTATTGTAAAACGGTTTGGTGGGTATGCCTACCGATTCGTATCAAGATATCAGGTAAAAAGTTTGAGTAAAAATCAGTTGCAGACGATAATAACCGCCATCATTGAATGATTTTGCAATAATACGGAGACTTTCATGCCGTCTGAATTCACACTTTATCACAACCCGCGTTGCAGCAAATCGCGTGCCGCGCTGGCTTTGCTCGAAGAAAAAGGCGTTGCCGCCGACGTGGTCAAATATCTGGATACCGCGCCCGATTTGGCGACTTTGCAGGATATGTTTGCCAAACTCGGCATCGAATCGGTGCGCGGCATGATGCGCACGAAAGACGATTTGTACAAAGAATTGGGTTTGGATAACCCCGATTTGGACAATGCCGCCCTGCTTCAGGCAATCGCCGAACACCCCGCCCTGCTCGAGCGTCCCGTTTTGGTAACGCCTACGCGCGCAGCCATCGGCCGTCCGTTGGAAAACATTGCCGCCCTACTCGGCTGACGGGGTTGGATAAGGCCGTCTGAAGATGATTTCCCTGCTTAAAAGCCGCAATGGCCTGCGATATTACCTGTTTCGCGGCCTTGCTTTGAGCGTTTTGCTGGTGTGCGGTATTTTTTTGACCGGCACATGGCAGATTTACCGGACAGGTTTGCAAACCTTGCCGAAGGAGGCTCATGCCGATGCGGCGGTGGTGTTGGGTGCGGCGGCGTGGGACAAACGCCCGTCGCCGGTATTCCGTGAGCGTATCAACCACGCCATCACGCTCTACCAAAGCCATCGGGTCGGCAAAATCATTTTCACCGGTGGTACGCCCAAAAAAGGATTTATGACCGAAGCCGAAGTGGGGCGCCGATACGCGCTCAAGCAGGGCATACCGGCGCACAATATCCTATTTGAAAACACGTCGCGCAACACTTACGAAAACCTGCGCAATATCATCCCCATCATGCACGCCAACGGAGTCGGCAGCATTATCGTTGTCAGCGACCCGTATCATTTGGCGCGTGCCGAAGAAATGGCCGCCGATTTGGGCTTGTCAGACGCGCAGTTCTCCGCCACTCCGACCACGCGCTTTGACGAGCGCAGCAAGAAAGCCAAGTTTCTGATGCAGGAGAGCTATTCTTTGTTTCTCTACCGTATCGGCAAATGGAGCGATGCGGTTTGGAATTGGATAGGTGGTTGAGCCTTCGGTAATCCATGTAAAAGGCCATCTGAATCCTTTTAGGTTTCAGACGGCCTAAATGTATGCTTACTTATTGATATTGATTTGCAGCTGCACTGCCAAAAATGACTACAGCTACAGCCAGTACCAGATAGATGACAAACAGAATCAAGGCAGCCTTGAAATAATTGGCTTTATTCGGATTGGTGTTTGAGCCGAATGCCCATACAAGCGTCATAACTATATTGACTAGCGGAATCATCAAAATCAAGTTTGTTAGCAACCATTCTTTGATGCTGACGACCGGAGCCTGAGGCTGGTCGATTTGGTTTTGTCCGTTCATACGTACCCAGTAATTTTGTTGAAAGAACAGTAATTATACTCATTAAATCTTTATCGGCATAGCATGTTCAGGCCGTCTGAATCTTCAGGCGGCCTGAGCCTATGATTTTTGCAGCCACTATTTCAATCGGATGTAAAACGTACCGTCCGGCACGACGGGCAGGTATTTGCGGTAGAAGTCCAGATAGGTCTTGTTTGGGTCTATGTCGGCAAACTGCTGCGGATACAGGGTTTTGGCGATAAATTGCGCGCTGGCCAAATCGGTGAGCGAGCGGGAGGCGGTGTGGTAGATGCCGTAAACGCGTTTGTTTTTGACGGCAGGAATGTCTGCCCAGCCTTTGCGTTTGACAAATCCGGCCAGGCGGCGTTGCGCATCGGCCTGGCTGATGCCTATGCCCATCGCCATAATGCCAGGCTTGTCTTTATGGCCGTTTTCCGTCCCCGAAATGACGATGACGTCGGGTTTGGCCGTCAGGAATTTTTCAGGGTTTATCGGTCCCCAGTTTTTAACGTAAGGCGCGGCGATATTGTTGCCGCCTGCTGTGTCGGCAATCGCGCCCCACATATCTTTGCCGAAGGTGTAGCTGTATTCGGACGGGCCTTTGTCGCCGAACTCGATATAGATTTTCGGTTTGGACTGCTTGGCACGCGCGACGCGTTTTTGGATGTCGGCAATGCCTCGGGCGTATTCGGCGGCAATTTTTTGGGCGCGCGCCTGCGTACCGTTGAGTTCGCCGAAAATTTCCGCACTGCGCGTGTGCCGCGCGACGGTTTCGGCGTTGAAATCGACCACGACGACGGGTATGCCTGCCGCTTTAATGCGCGGCAGATGGGTGGCGATGGCCTTATACTGCCAGTCGGCCAGAATCAATACGTCCGGCTTGAGCGCGAGCGTTTTCTCCAGTGAAAACGTGCCGGTGCTGATGTTGCCGATGTCCGCAATGTTTTGCAGCGTAGGCAGCTTCTGTTTGAACATCGCCCAGCTGCCGGGATTGAATTTCTCCCAAAACTCACGCGAAATGCCGATGACGTTTTTAAATTTGTCTGCGCCCGTTACCGCGATATAGTCGGGATAGTAAAACGCCAAAACCGCGCGTTTGACAGGGACATCGACTTTGACTTCGCGTCCCAATACGTCTTTGATAGTTTTGATTTCGGCTTGGGCAAAAAGGGGCAGGAGGGCGAGGGCGGCAAATAAAGTGCGTTTGTTCATGAGCTGATACTTTCAAAGAAATAATTATCATTTGTCTTGTTTTCAGGAGAAAAGTTCCCAGACGGTCCTTCTGCGCCGACATTATTTTTAGACGGCCTTACATTGTTTAAACCTTGCCGAAAAAGTAAAATACCTGTTTTCAAAGACTTTGGAGCCATCATGACCGTCAAAACCCGTTTCGCCCCCAGTCCCACCGGCTACCTGCACATCGGCGGCGTACGCACCGCCTTGTTTTCATGGGCGTTTGCCCGTCATCATAAAGGCGAGTTCCTATTGCGTATCGAAGACACCGACTTGGCGCGCTCTACTGCCGAATCCGTCAACATCATCCTCGACGGCATGAAATGGGTCGGCCTGAACTACGACAACGCCGACAACGTCGTGTACCAAACCCGCCGTTTCGACCGCTATAAAGAAGTCATCGCCGAACTTTTAGAAAAAGGCCATGCCTACTACTGCTATTGCAGCAAAGAAGAGCTGGAAGCCATGCGCGAGAAAGCCGAAAAAGAAGGCACGGCGACGTACGATCGCCGTTGGCGTCCGGAAGAAGGCAAAACCCTGCCAGAAATTCCTGCCGACGTGCAACCTGTTGTCCGTTTCAAAACACCTTTGGACGGCGTGACCAAATGGACAGACTTGGTCAAAGGCGAAATCTCCATCCCCAACGAAGCGCTCGACGACCTGATTATCGCCCGCGCCGACGGCACACCGACCTACAACTTCTGCGTTGTCGTGGACGACTACGACATGGGCATTACCCACGTTATCCGTGGTGACGACCATGTGAACAACACGCCGAAACAAATCAACATATTAAAAGCCATCGGCGCTACCCTGCCTGAATACGGCCACCTGCCGATGATTCTTAACGAACAAGGCAAAAAAATCTCCAAACGCAGCGGCGATACCGTTGCCATTACCGATTTCGGCGCAATGGGCATCCTGCCCGAAGCCATGCTCAACTATCTGGCACGCTTGGGCTGGGCGCACGGCGACGACGAGTTCTTTACGATGGAACAATTCATCGAATGGTTTGATTTGAAAGATGTTTCCCCGTCTCCAAGTCGCATGGACTTGAAGAAACTCTACTGGATTAACGGCGAACACATCAAAATCACCGCCAACGAAAAACTGGCCGAAATGGTGAAACCGCGCCTCGCCCTGCGCGATATCCATGAAACAAGCAAGCCTGCTTTGGAAGATGTGTTGGCATTGGTCAAAGACCGCGCCCAAGACCTGAACACCCTCGCTGACGAGTGCCTCTACTTCTATGTCAAACAAACCCCTGCCGAAGCGGACGTGCAGAAACACTGGGACGACGAAGCCGCCGCCCGTATGCTGCGCTTTGCCGAACGCCTCGAGGGTTTGGAAGACTGGAACGCCGAAGCTATCCACGACCTCTTCAAACCCTTCTGCGACGAAGAAGGCATCAAAATGGGCAAACTCGGTATGCCCCTGCGCCTCGCTGTCTGCGGTACGGCAAAAACCCCAAGCGTCGACGCCGTATTGGCATTAATCGGCAAAGAAGAAGTGTTGAAACGGATCCGTTCGTAAGGCATGAATGATAAAAGGCCGTCTGAAATGTTTCAGACGGCCTTTTTATTTTGAACAGGATTTATTTATTCTTCTTCGTTCAGTTTATTTTTATCTTTTTTGCGCCACAGGCCTTTAAACAATGCACCTGCTGCAACAGCACCAAAAATAATCAGTTTGCCGAATTTAGCCAGTAATGCGCCGGCCAAAGCTAATAATCCCAGTTTTTTTGCAGCGATACCGCCAACCAAGGCAGCCAGTCCGTATTCAGCCACTTTGTCGGTTGCGGCATTGAAATCGCTGTAGCGCTTGCCTTCATTGAATTCGATATTACCCAACAATTCTTGCACAATAGGTTTGTATTGATCTATGCTTTTCAAATCGGTGATCATAGTCAATTCAATATAGCCTTCGCGTCCCAGCTGGAAAGTATTGTAGTTGATGGCAGGATTGGGATCGGGTTCGTTTTTATTCAGAACGTCAATCGACCAAATCAGACGATGGGTCTTTGCATCATATTGCGGTTTTTCTACCCAGCCGCGTGTTTCCAATTCCGGCAGGTTGCGGGAAGCACGCTCTTTATTTTGTTCCTCGGTGCCTTCTTTCAGCTGCTCGAGCATGGCTTCAACATCCCATTCTTTGGCATCATCGTCTTTGATATAGCCGGAATCGGTAAAGGTTAGGTCTACCATCCAATTAGTATCACCGTCCTCGTTTTCCGACTCGGGGAGAATCAGGCCGTAGCGGTTGGGATCTGTGGCGTTGCCTGCTTCCCTCATCATGGCATTAGCGCGATTTTTTTTCACAAAGACCATTTTTGCAGGTAGTTTCAGTTTGGCCTGATTGCCCAAATCAACGGTTGCCGGGCCTTGGACGATCTCGTCATCAACGTAGTTCGCGATAGAGTCTGAGGCTTGTTGCGCTTCTTGCCCGGATGCCTCGACGGCAGAAGCGGTATCAGATTTGGCTGCAGAAGCCGGCAGGGTTTGGATAGATAGTAGGGCTGCCAAAACGGCATAGGCGAGACGGTTGCTTTTCATCATAGGGTTCTCATGAAAGAAGAATTAAAAAGATGCAGACAGCCGCAACACCATATGCTCCGGCATGACTAAAGGGTAAATTTTACAATAAATAAATCATATTTACATATTTAAATATGACTGTAATTTAAAAAATACAGGAAAGCTTTTTGACGAGAGGCAGAGCAATCGTTGTGAAATTCAAAAAGGCCGTCTGAAAATTTTTCAGACGGCCTTTTCTAATAAAACCAGAAAATAATGGAATAAGGCGGAGAATATGAGAAAATAATAGCCGCCTGCCTGTTACAACTGCCGATTGAATTAACTTTTATCGGCAGCCTGAATGTCCGGATTGGATAAAATAAGCCGTCAAGAACAAAGACCAACCAGCATATTATGTAAAATTGGCGGCTGAAAAATCGGCTCTGCGCTTTACTTTACAAATCAAACAACTTTAAAGGAAAACCCATGAAAAAAACCTTACTTGCCCTGATGATACTATCCGCCGCCGCCGCGTATGCCGGTGAGGCGGAAGACCGTTTGCTGTCCGTCCAATCGGTTTACCGCGCCGCTTTGCATGAGCAAAACAGCAACGACAGCAAAATCATTTCCCTGCAAAGCGATTTGGAAAGCGCGCAGCGCCGTTTGCAGGCTGCGCAATCCGATATTGACCGTTTGAAAGGCGAAATTCAGACGGCCTTGGCTCAGAAAGAGCAGCAAAATGCCAAGCTGCAACAAGCCGGCCAGATGTTGGACGCGGCTTGGAATGCCGTTTACGGCGTAGGCGGCAGCAAGGCGAATCAATAATTTAGACATTGTATTATTTGCGTTTTACGCTTCTTTTATCATAGTTTATAAGGAAACCTCATGTCCCTACCTCCCTGCCCGAAATGCCACTCCGAATACACTTACGAAGACGGTGCTCAATACGTTTGCCCTGAGTGTGCCCATGAGTGGAACGAGGCCGATGCTGCGGCTGCCGGCGATGATGCCTTGGAAGTCAAAGATGCCAACGGCGCGGTATTGCAAGATGGCGATACGGTTGTCTTGATTAAAGATTTGAAAGTCAAAGGAAGCTCTATGGTCATCAAGCAAGGCACCAAAGTCAAAGGCATCCGCCTGCAAGAGGGCGACCACAATATCGGTTGCAAAATCGATGGCAGCGCGATGAACTTGAAATCTGAGTTCGTTAAAAAAGCCTAAAGATTTTATTTTTGAAAGGCCGTCTGAAATCCGAAGATTAGGATTCAGACGGCCTTTATACGTTTCATTCAAAATAAAATAAATATTTATTTAAAATTAAATAACTTTAATAGGGTTGAATTTCAGGCCGTCTGAAAAAGCGGCGGCAAAATGTTCCGCACATACGCGGGTGTAAAACCGTTAAAATAACCCTTTCCCCTATTCTACGGAACCATTATGCCTCAGCCGACCGCCAAACAGATTTTGCACGAAGTATTCGGTTATCCCGAATTTCGTGGCAAGCAGGAGGCTATCGTCAATGCTTTGGCCGGCGGCGAGAGTTTGATGGTGCTGATGCCGACGGGCGGGGGCAAGTCTTTGTGTTACCAGATTCCGGCGCTGATGCGCGAAGGCGTGGCGGTTGTCGTATCGCCGCTGATTGCGCTGATGAACGACCAAGTGGCCAGCTTGCATGTGGCCGGGATTGAAGCGGCGGCAGTCAACAGCAGCACATCGGCAGATGAGGCGCGCGAGATTGCCGACAAGCTTGCCCAAGGCCGTCTGAAACTGCTTTATGTCGCACCGGAACGCCTAGTTACCGACCGCTTTTTGCGTTTTCTCGACCAACAAACCGTCAGCCTGTTTGCCATTGATGAGGCGCATTGCGTCAGTCAATGGGGACACGATTTCCGCCCCGAATATCAACAGCTCGGCATGCTTGCCGAACGCTATCCGAACATCCCGCGCATCGCCCTGACCGCTACCGCCGATGCGGCCACACGCGCCGACATCAAGCATTATCTGCACTTGGACAATACGCCCGAATTTATCTCCAGCTTTGACCGTCCGAATATTTATTATCAGGTTATCGAAAAAAATAATGGCAAAAAACAATTGTTGGATTTCATCCGCAAGCAGATGCATGGGCAAAGCGGCATTGTGTATTGTCTGAGCCGCAAAAAAGTCGAGGATGTGGCGCAGTTTTTGTGTGAAAACGGCTTGGAGGCGATTCCGTATCATGCCGGTTTGAGCATGGACGTGCGCGAGGAAAACCAACGCCGCTTTACGCATGAAGACAATATTATTGTGGTGGCGACCGTGGCGTTCGGCATGGGCATAGACAAACCCGACGTGCGCTTTGTCGCCCATCTCGATATGCCCCAGAGTGTCGAACATTTCTATCAGGAATCGGGGCGCGCCGGCCGGGACGGGCTGCCTGCCGTGAGCTGGCTGTGTTACGGCTTGAACGATTGGGTGTTGCTGCGCGAACGGATAGCCGAGGGCAACAGCGACGAGGTGCAAAAGCAAATTGAAATGCAAAAACTCGACGCCATGCTTTCCGTCTGCGAAACCGCCGCCTGCCGCCGCGTGTTGCTGCTCAAACATTTCGGCGAAGAATCCGAACCCTGCGGCCATTGCGACAACTGCCTGCATCCGCCCGTGCGGTTTGACGGTACGGTGTTGGTGCAAAAATTACTCAGCTGCGTGTACCGCGCCGGACAACGTTTTGCCGCCGGTTACATCACCAACCTTTTGCGCGGCAAAAGTGACGATTGGATACAGCGCAACGGCCATGACAAGTTATCCACATTCGGCATCGGCAGCGAACAGACCGACAAGGAATGGCGCAGCGTCATCCGCCAGTGCATCAGCCTGGGCTATCTCACCGTCAACGTCGAGCAACATCAAGCCCTTCAGCTGACCGAAGCAGCCAAAAAAGTCCTTAAGGGCGAAACCGAAGTCATGCTGCGTCCCCTGCGCCGCGAAAAAACGGCCACCCAAAAGCCGAAGGACGATTGGTTGCGTACCGAGCGCGAAGAGCGTTTGTGGCAGGCATTGCGCCAATGGCGGCAACAACGCGCCCGGACAGAGGAAGTGCCGGCCTATGTGGTTTGCGGCGACAAAACCCTGCGCGATATTGTCGAAAAAATGCCCAGAAGTTTGGAAGATTTACATCAAATCTACGGCTTGGGCGAGGCGAAAATCAATAAATTCGGTTTGGAAATACTCGACGTTTGCGAAACGGCCGAAGCCGGTACGGTTTCCACAGACAGTGCACAAGTTATCCACAGCTTGGGCGAGCGCGAACAGGCCTTAAAACAGGCTTTGGAAACTTGGCGCGAGCAGCAGGCAAGTGCCGATCAAGTAACGCTGGGTACGGTGTTCTCCAACGAAAGCATGGATGATTTGCTGACCAATACGCCTGCCGAACCCATCGACCTTTTAGGCGTGTATAAACTAGGCGAAAAACGCATCGAACAATACGGCGAGGGCATTTTAAACATCTGCCGCCCATTTTCAGACGGCCTGAGCGAAGAGGACAAACGCAAACGCCGCTTGATGCGTCGTTTGCTTCAGTGGAACATCGATACTGCCCGCCATGAGGGCCTCGAAGCCTATCAGATATGCAGCAAAGTCACACTGCGCGCTATTGCCGCCCGACGGCCGCAGGATTTGGCGGAGTTGGCGGAAATCCACGGTATGAATGAGGAGAAAACCGATAAATACGGCGCGGAAATTGTCGAATTGTGCAAACAAGCGGATTAATTGACCGCCATTATCATCAAAGGCCGTCTGAAACCCAATCAAGTATGGTGTTTCAGACGGCCTTTTTGAATTTTTAATCTTTATAAAACAATGAATAAGAAAATAACTTTATTTGTTTTGTCAGTTTTTTAAAGCTGTCTCGTCTAAACAGGCATGAAATATGGGTGGTGCCGATTGATTTTTCGTCCCATCCCATTCAACACACATCGATTAGGAAAATAAATGAACACCTCATCCAACCCCTCTTGGCAGGCCGCTTTCGGCTTGTTGACGCTCAGGCTTTTTGCCGCGTATGAATTTCTTGAATCCGGCCTGGAAAAATGGAACGGGGAAAACTGGTTTGCAGAAATAAACAGTCAATTTCCCTTTCCGTTCAATTTGTTGTCGGATACGGTCAACTGGAATTTGGCCATGTGGGCGGAACTGGTTTTGCCTGCGTTGCTCATCGTCGGCTTGGCAACGCGGCTGTCCGCGCTGGGATTGATGGTCGTGACGGCTGTCGCATGGTCTGCGGTACATGCCGGCTTAGGGTACAATGTGTGCGACAACGGTTATAAAATGGCACTGATTTATTTGGTGGTTTTATTTCCTGTCCTATTGCAGGGCGCAGGCCGTCTGTCTTTGGATGCCCTGCTGAAGAAACGCTGTTGTCGTATCAAGCATTTTCTTTAAGGATTAACGGTCGAGGGCCGACTTTAAATGCCCGATATTATCCCTTGATTTATTTAAACTCGTATTTTAAAAAGGAAGTTAAAATGAAAAAAAATGTAGCTGCTGCTTTGGCCGGTGCGCTGTCCCTGTCTCTGGCTGCCGGCGTTGTTGCCGCTGATAAACCGTTAAGCAGCAAAGCAGGTGTTCAGAAATCTGCTCAAGGCTCTTGCGGTGCGGTTAAAGCCGGTGAAGGTTCATGCGGTGCAAGCGCTGTTTCTAAAGCAAGCGAAGGCAAATGTGGCGAAGGCAAATGCGGTTCAACCGTGGAAAAAACCCACGCCAAAAAAGGCAAAGCATCTAAAGCCAAAGCTGCCAAAGTAGTAGAAGGCAAATGCGGCGAAGGTAAATGCGGTTCTAAATAATCCTGCAACATACTTTTAACAAAGTCGCATTTTATCAACGAAAATGCGACTTTGTCGTTCATACGGCATCATAACAGGACATCACCATGATTCAACACGCAGGCTTGGGCTACCGCCGCGACTTGGCGGAAGACTTCCTCTCGCTTTCAGACGACAGCCCGATACGCTTTATCGAAGCCGCCCCCGAAAACTGGCTGAAAATGGGCGGCAGGGCGCGCAAACAGTTTGACCGCGTGGCGGAACGGCTGCCGCTGGCATTGCACGGATTATCCATGTCATTGGGCGGACAAGCCCCGCTGGATACCGCCTTGATAGACGGCATCAAAGAAATGATGCGCCGTTATGACTGCACGTTTTTCTCCGACCATTTGAGCTATTGCCACGACGGCGGTCATCTTTACGATTTGTTGCCGCTGCCTTTTACTGAAGAAATGGTGCAACATACCACGCGCCGTATCCGCGAAGTGCAAGACCGATTGGGCTGCCGCATCGCCGTAGAAAACACGTCCTACTACCTGCATTCTCCGCTTGCCGAGATGAACGAAGTTGAATTCCTTAACGCGGTTGCCCGTGAAGCCGACTGCGGCATTCATTTGGATGTGAACAATATTTACGTTAACGCCGTCAATCACGGCCTGTTGTCGCCTGAAGCCTTTTTAGAAAATGTGGACGCAGAGCGCGTGTGCTATATCCATATTGCCGGACATGACGTGGAAACGCCGGAATTGTTGATTGATACGCATGGCGCGGCGGTTTTACCGACTGTTTGGGATTTGCTCGAACTGGCCTATGCCAAACTGCCGACGATTCCGCCCACCCTGTTGGAACGCGATTTCAATTTCCCGCCTTTTGCCGAACTCGAAGCCGAAGTCGCTAAAATCGCCGACTATCAAATGCGTGCCGGAAAGGAATACCGCCGTGCAGCCTGAAACCTCCGCCCAATATCAACACCGCTTTGCCCAAGCCATACGCGAAGGCAAAGCCGAAGACGGATTGCCGCAAGAGCGTCTGAACGTCTATATCCGCCTGATACGCAACAATATTCACAGCTTTATCGACCGCTGTTATACCGAAACGCTGCAATACTTTGACAGCGAAGAATGGGGCCGTCTGAAAGAAGGTTTCGTCCGTGACGCGCGCGCCCAAACGCCCTATTTTCAAGAAATCCCCGGCGAGTTCCTCCGATATTGCCAAAGCCTGCCGCTTTCAGACGACCTCTTGGCATTGATGGACTTTGAACACACCCAGCTGCTTGCCGAAACCGCTCAAACCGACAGCCAAACAGTCCATGACGATTCAGACGATTTAGCGTACACCCTTTCTCCTGCCGCCTTTGTGCGCCGTTATCAGCATGACGTGACCGACGAATTGCAGGAGGCGGAAACCGCTGTTTTGGTGTGGCGCGATAAGGAAGACGACGTTATGTATCAAACGCTTGATGGATTCGGCGCATTATTGCTGGAAACACTGGCAGAAACGCCCGCTTCCCTAAACGGCCTGCAAACCATGCTGGCAGAGTTCATGCCGTCTGAAAACGCTTGGCAGGACGCATTAAGGCAAAAATGGACGGAATGGTTGGAACAGGGCATTTTGGTTGCGGCATAAATCAAGGCCGTCTGAAACGGGCGCAGTCGGTTTCGGCGAAACAAAAATACTACTGAAATCGTTTATAGATTCAATCGCATGCTCTTGCCGTATCAGCGTAAAATCAAAAGTATATTGATCATTCATTTCATACTGATACATTATGGCCCTACCCGAACTGACCGATGCCGAGCTTGCCGAATCCCGTAAACTGCTGTTGCGCTTTGCCCATATCCAGCTGCCCGACCGCCCCGATTTGGCGGAAGACCTCGTACAGGAAACCATGCTTGCCGCCTACCGCGCGGCCGAGGGTTTCAAAGGCGACGCCCAAGTGAGCAGCTGGCTGTTTGCAATCTTAAAAAACAAAATTACCGACTGCCTGCGCCAAATCGGACGGCAACGCCAAGTTTTCGTCACGCGCGACGAGGAAGCTTTGGATGAAGCCTTTGAAGGACATTTTGCCGCCGACGGGCATTGGACGGATGAAGGACAACCTCAGGGTTGGGACTCGCCCGAAGCCAGTTTGAACAATAAAGAGTTCTACCAAGTTTTGCAGACCTGCCTCTACCATCTGCCGGAAAACACCGCCCGCGTGTTTACCATGAAAGAGATTCTCGGCTTTTCAAGCGATGAAATCCGCGAAAAATGCGGCATCAGCCATGCCAACTATTACACCATCATGCACCGTGCGCGCGAAACCTTGCGCCAGTGCCTGCAAATCAAATGGTTCTCCCATGCCTGACAGGAAAACGCCATGAAAAAATGCCGCAAAATAACCGATCTGATTTCCAAACAGCAAGACCAAGTGCATCTCAGTCTTTTTAACCGCATTGCCCTTGCCGTCCACCTGTCGCTCTGCCCCCGTTGCCGCGAATATAAGAAACAGCTCGAATTAATTAGCAATGCCATGCATAAGTTGTTTCGATGATTCAAAAAAAGCCGTCTGAAACCTACCCCTGTCAGTTTCAGACGGCCTTTTTGCATCTGCTTTATTTATTGCTAACTTGGAATAAGCCATGGTTTGCCGTTCACTTTTTTAGCTGCATTTATTTTTAAACTTGCGCCGTTGGCCTTTGTTTTTTGAGGCATGGCTGAAGATTCTAATACGGTAGAACAAGATAAAGGCCGTCTGAAAGATGAATTTCAGACGGCCTTTTTCACGGCTTTTAGTGTTGTTCTTCCGGCTCGGGTTCGTCTTTGCCGAACCAGTTGTCAAAGCGGATGGTGTATTTCAACTCGCCGCCGGAGGAGCGCGTGCCGATGCGGGCAACGGCTTGGATGGCGCGGGTCAGTTGGTACACGAGTTTGACGGATTGTTCGGCGCTGGAAATGCCGTATTCGTAACCTGCGTAGAGGTTGTTGGTGAGCTGTTTGCCGACGGTCAGGACTTGTTCGGCAGGGTTGAGCTCGCCGGTTTGGGCGTTGCGGCTGCGTTTGCTGGTAAAGCCCAAATCATCCACAAGGCCGATGCGGTCGTTGACTTGGCCGGCAAGCAGTGCGCTGGCGGCCGCAGAGAGCGTGGCATTGTCGCCGTCGCTGCCGCTGCTGGCACGGTTGAGGATGAGCCAGGAGAGTTTGTCTTTTTCACTCATGGCTTCCTTGGCAACCAAGGTCACGCGCGGATTGCTGAGGCTGCCGAGGACTTCGACACCTGCACCGACCGGGGAGAGACGGCGTTCGGCACGGATGTTGAGGTTTGGATTGGTCAGCGGGCCGACAAAGGAAACCGATCCTTTGGTGATGTCGAGGTCTTGGCCGTAGGCTTTGTAGCGGCCTTTGACAACGCGCACGGTACCGACGCCTTGGACGGCTTCGCCCGGACGTGATGTGATGGCCAGTTTGCCGCCGATGGTAACGTCTGCGCCGTAGCCGACAAAACGAACATTGTCGTTGATATTCAGGACAAGGTTCATATTAATCGGCGTGGTGGCCGTTGCTTCTTTTTTGGTTTCACCCAGTACGACCACGTCGTCATCGAGGGTCGGCATGGAGGATTTTTGCGAACCAAACATGCCGTAGTCGGTGTTGAGCGTGCCGTTGAGCGATACGCCTTTTTCCGGATTGTAGAGGACTTTGGCCGCGCCGGAGAGCTGCAGTCGGCGGTTTGGACGCGAGAGGGTGCGGTATTTGTCGAAGATGATGTCCACGTCGACATCGGGGTTGGCGTTGGCAAGGTTGACCGCGCCTTTGAGCTCAATCGTGCCGCCACGGTGGAATTTGAGGCTGTCGATCACCCATTTTTGACCCTGCAGGCGCGAACGCAATACGCCGTTGTCGAGAATCAGGCCTTGGGTTTGATGGCGGTAATAGAGGTTGTCGCCATTAATCAGGCCGCTCAGTTGCGGATCGTTCAGACGGCCTGCCAAGTTGACGGCGGCGTTCAGACGGCCTTTGAGGGTTTGGCCGACGGGCAGGAAGTTGCGGAAGACTTCGAGGTTGGCAACGTTCAGGTTGAGTTTGCCGCTCAGAGGGGCGTATCGAAGCTGGTGCCTTGACCGATGTTGACGGTACCGTCGGCACGGCCGTAATTGGTTTGGAGGTCGAGGTTGCTGTTGACAGTGGGCGAACCGAGTCGGCCGCCGATGGTGGCGGTCGCGTTCAGACGGCCTGCAATGCCTTGGGCTGTCGCCGGCATAAAGGATTTGAGCGAGCCCAAATCGGGAACGCTGATATTGACTTTGCCACTGACGGGGGCGTTGTTGATGTTGTTGCCGAACTGTTGGGCGATGCCGAGCGTGCCGTCAACTTTGCCGAAGCGGGTGTTGCCTTCCAGCGTGCTGTCGATGCGGCCATTTTGGAAACGGGTGCGCAGGGCGAGTGCGGAAAGTCCCAAAGGTTGTTTGTTTTTCGGATCTTTGCTCGGCAGGATGATGTCGCCGCTTTGTCGGCTGATGTTGAGGAAGCCGCGCGCGTTTTGACTGTACGCCAAATCCCAGTCGCCGCCCAAGACGAGGTTGTGTTCGATGGGCGGGGTGTAGAAGTTGTGCAACTCGGTAATGTGTAGATTTTGCGCGCTGCCTTTACTGGTAATGCCGGCTTTTTTGTCCCAAACGAAATTTTGCAGGTTGAGGCTGCCGCCCATGGCCGCCCATCGCGCGCTGCTGAGGGAAACGCGTTCGCTGCCGGCTTCGAGGTTGAGGCGGTTTTGCAGTTTGAGGTTGAACGCGCCGTTGATATCGAGCGTGTCAACCGTGCCTTTCCATTGGGTTTGGTCTTTGTTGAGGCCGCCGGTGGCGTCGAGGTCGAGCTTGTAGCGTTTGTTGTCCACCGCCATGCTGCTGTTGCCGCGGATGTGGTGGTGCGAGCCTGTGCCGCTGATGAGCAGGTTGACGTTGTCAATCATGGCCGCGCCGCCGGAGACGGCGATGTGTTCGCCTTTAATATCGGCACTCAACGGACGGTTGGTATCTGGCGAACCTTTAAGTTTGAAGTCGAGGATGCGGATGTTGACGGTATCGGCGACTTTGAAGTTGCGCGCTTCGCCGTTCAAATCGGCTTCAAGGGTTTTGAGGCCGTCTGAAAAGCTGCCGGAGATGTAGCCGCGCGCGTTGAGCAGGCCGCCCAAGCCGAAGCCGAAACGCGACAAATCGGGGGCGGTAATGTTGAGGTTGAGGCGGTCGCCTTTTTTGCCGAAGCTGCCGTTGGTTTTGACGATGTTGCTGCCGAGGGTCAGGTCGGTCAGGGCGCGCGTGAGGTGTTTGTTTTCATAGGCGACGTCGGCTTTGCCGCTGAGCGGAACGCCGTTGAGCGTACTCGGTGCGAACTGCATTTTGCCGGCGAATTTCTCTTGCGCCAGTATGCCGGTCAAGTTGATGTTGCCGTTGACGCTGCCTTGCGGAAGCTGCGGATCGATACGCGCAGGGTTGAAGGCTTTGCTGACGATGTCCAGTTGCAGTTTACGGTCTTTGAAGAGTTCGAGCGAGACGTTGGCGTTGAGTTCGCCGCCGTTTTGCGGAACCAGGCGGACTTTGTCGAGCTTGAGTGTGCGCTGGCCGAGCTGTTTGTCGGTTTGGAAAAACAGCATGCCGTCTGTACGCGCAAATCCGCTGTCGAGATTCCAGTTGACGACAGGGGAGGAGGTTTCGCCTTTGACGTCGATACTGCCGTTCAGACGGCCTGCGATGTTTTGACGGACAAAGTCGTCTGCGCCGGTATTGTTGATGCCCAGTGCGAGTTTGAGCTGGTCTTGGGCGGTATCGATTGAACCGGATACGTCGATGCTGCCGTCTTTGAGCAGGTCGACACCGATGTCTTCAATCATGACCGTGCCTTTATCGTCAACGATGAATTCGCCGAGGATGCGTTTGACGGGGATATGGTTTTCATCGGCAAAACCGGCTTGGTCGTTTTCCAAGTCAATCGAGCCTTCCAGCGCAACGCCGTTGGTAAAGGACGGAATGGTGGTAGCGTCGAAATTCAGGCGCGCTTTGGGCAGGCTGGGCAGGAAGGCCTGCGGATTGATGTTGGAACCTTTAATCAGGATTTCGCCGACGGTTTCGTTGAGGCTGTCGGCGAATGGGTGGATGGTGGATTTGGCAGACAAATGAACGTTGTCGCTATCGAGTAGCAAGTCGGTAGATACGTCTTGCAGGCTGCCCCACAGGCGCACCGTACCATGTAGGGTTTCGCCCTCAAGTTGGCCTTTGGTGTAGATGGCGGTATTGAGGACGTAGGGTTTGTTCAAACCAAGCACCACCGCGCCTGTCGAGCTGCTCCAATGTGTGTCGGCGGTTTTGATGTGGAGGCGGTGTTCTTTTTTGTCGTAATGATAGGCTGCGTGCAGATGGTCGAGATAGACGGTCTGCTTGTCAAAACGCTTGCCCACGCTGATTTTGCCGGTTTCCAAACGGTCGAGATAGGCGGTAACGGGCAGGTCTATGCTGTCGGGCAGGCCTTTAGAAGGCTCTTCTTCTTTAGGCGGCGTGCGTTTGGTCACGATGGCGATGTCGCCGGCCACGACTTCGGTGATGTGCAAGGAAGGACGGGTCAGCTCGGACGGTTTCCAATCAAAGCGGAAGCTGCTGATTTTGATGTCCGCACCGTCTGTTTCAATCAACCATTTGTCGCCTTCAAAACCTTCAATCAGCGTGCCCTTCAGTGTATCCGAAGAGATTTTGACGCCGAACCATGACGGGATCTTGTACAAACCGAAACGCAAACCCGATTCCGTACCGACCAGCCAGCCGATTGCGCCGGCGGAAACGGTCAATACGCCCAAGGCGGACAGGACAAAGCCGCGCAACAGGCGTTTTTTGCGCTTTGGCGGGGCAGGCTGTTGTTCAGACGGCGTGGAAGTGTTTGCAGTATCGGTCATGATATTTTTCTGTTTGTCTGTTGTTCAGACGGCCTGGAATGGCTGAGGCCGTCTGAAAGAATGGATGGTGTATGTTTGTTAAAACCTTGTGCCCAAGCTGATGTGCCAGCGGATTTTTTTGTCGTGGTGGCCGTAGGCAATGTCGAAGGAGAACGGCGCAACCGGGCTGAACCAGCGCACACCCAAGCCGGTACCGTGTTTTAAGGTCAAGTGTTTGAAGTTGCTTGCCGCATCGCCGACATCGTGGAAGATGGCGCCGGAGAAGCTTTTGGTGACCGGAAATTGATATTCGAGGCTGCCGACCACCAAGGCGCGTTGCGGCAGGACGGAGCCGTTGGGGCCGGCCAAGCCGATGCTGTCGAGTTCGTAACCGCGTACGGAAGTCGCGCCGCCGGTACGGAACATCAGGCTGGACGGTACTTCTTCGCCTTCGCGGGCATAAACGTAGCCTGCCTGTCCGCGTACGATGAATGTACCGAGTTTTTTGTTTTCAGGCGTGAAGAAATAGCCTGCGCGTGCCGTGGCGCGTGCCATTTGGGTGGAGGAAAGGAATTTGCCCAAAGTTGTCCCGATTTTACCGTCGAGGTAGTAGCCGTTTTGAGGGTGTAGCTCGGTTTCGATGCTTTGCCGTTTCCATGAGGCGGTCAGCATGGTGGCATGGCTTCGGCCTAAATCGTAGCTGGTGTCGGGGACCTTGCGGTCTTCGGTAATGAATTCGAGGCCGAAGCGGGCATCGATATTGTTGCGGTCGCGGACATACCAAATACCGCTGGTCAGGGCGCGTTTTTCAAGGTTTTGCGTGGTCGAGCGGTTGTAGGAAACGTTGCTGGTCCAGTAGTTGCCGCGGTTGTTGCGCGGTTGGCTGATACCAGCGGCCAGCGTGGTTTCGTATTTGTCCATGTCCCAAACGATGGAACCGATGTAGCCTTTGTTAAAGAGGTTATAATAGTCGTAGGCGATGCGGCCGCCGATTCCGTATTCGGAGTCGTAGCGGATACCGGTTTCCAGTTTGTGGCGTTTGACTTCGGTCACGTTGATTTTGACGGGAACGCGGTCGCCTTGCAGTTGGTCGAAGTCGGCTTGTACGGACGCGCCGGAATAGTGGCCGTTTTGTTCGAGCGCCTGTTGCAGGTCGAGGATTTTGTCTAAGTCGTAAGGCGAACCGGGTTGGAAGCGCGCCATGCCGGAAACCACGCTCTCAGGGTAGCGGCGTGTGCCGGTAATTTGGAAATCGCCAAAGTAAATGGGGCGGTTGCTCTCTACGATGACGTTCAAATCGGCTTTTTGGGTATTGGGATTGATGGTGGCTTGGGTGGTAGTGAGTTTCGCCAAAGGGTATTTTTTGCGTGTTACCGCGCTGAGGACGGAGGTTTTACTCGCACTCCAGCCGTCTTGATCGAAGTTTTCGCCGACGGGCTGCTGCCAGTTTTCCATCGCATTTTGGTAGTATTCGGCCAAGTTGTCATCATTCAATACGTCGCCAAGGATGGCCACGCTGACGTTGTCGACTTTGGTGCGCGGGCCGGGGGTGACGTTGACGGTATAGCTTTCGCCGTGGTCTTGAATATTGACGTTGCTGTTGAAGTAGCCTTTGGTCCGGAGCATCGTTTTGACGTTGTCGGGAGCCTCTTCGGCGAGGAAGCCGACCTGCTCTTTGTCCAGCTCTTCGTCCTGCTGCTGGGTAATCAGCGGCAGGTATTCTTCAAGCATTTCTTTGACTTCGCTGTCTTGGGTGTCGATTTTGACGGGAAATTTGGGCTTGAGTTTGCCTGTTTGGTCGTCTTTGGGCTGCTTGGGCATTTCGGATTCGGGAACGGCCTCGTAGTCTTCCGCTTTGGGAACGGAAGTATCTACTGCCAACGCGTGTCCGTAGGCGAGCGCCAATGATGCAAATAAAACAGGGTAGGTCAGTTTGGTCATGATGTGTGTTCGACAGCGACAATTCTTCAGTTTGGGGATTTTAACATTATTTCTGCAAGGTTTCAGGCTATGGTTATAAACGGAAATTTAGCGCGATAATGTTGCAAAATGTGACGTAAGGGCGGATTTTGGTTTGTTTCTATCTGATTGTAATATTTATGTTTTTGTATTTTGATTGATGAAGTTGCCTTTGTATTCGGCCTTATGGCGCAGATTTCAGGCCGTCTGAAAGCAAGATATAGAGAAGTAAAGCAACGGTATGGGCATACTTTAAAGTAGGGTTTGAGCGGGTTTGACTGTATTTTTGGTATAAAGTGCCAACTGTGTCATAAATGCTAAACTTTAATGCTGTTTTTGTGAGGTGTGCATGAAAACCTCGCCGACAAATGATTTTTTATTTTAGAATGTAAGACTTTTTTAACATATCTTTAAATTGAAGGAACGGATATGGCAAGTGGCAATCCGCTTTTAAACGCGATCAACAGCGTCAGCCTGGTGGTACAAATCGCCATCGGCTTGGTTTTAGGTATTCTTGTGGGCGCAGTTGCGCCGCAAGTCGGTATCAGCGCAGGACTGCTGGGCAGCCTGTTTGTCGGTGCGCTTAAGGCTATCGCACCGATTTTGGTATTCGTTTTGGTGACTGCCGCCATTGCGCAACACCAAAAAGGCAATCAGGCCCACATCAAACCGATTTTGATTTTGTATATTTTTGGTACGTTCGCAGCCGCTGTGGTGGCGGTTGTCGCCAGTATGGCATTCCCGACCACGCTGATTCTGCGTGCGGCAGGCGATGTGTCCGTTGCGCCGCCTTCCGGCATTGTCGAAGTGTTGAAAACGCTGCTGATGAATTTGGTGGCCAACCCGATTAACGCGCTGGCCAATGCCAACTATATCGGCATTTTGGCTTGGGCTTTGGTATTGGGCGCGGCTTTGCGTCATCACGGTTCGGATACGACCCGCCAAGTGGCGGCCGACTTGGCCGATACCGTTTCGACCGTTGTGAAATGGATTATCCGTTTTGCGCCGCTGGGTATTTTCGGCTTGGTATCTTCTACTATTGCGGAAACCGGTTTTGAAGCGCTTGCCGGTTATATGCAGCTGTTGGCCGTATTGCTCGGCTGTATGCTGTTTATCGCTTTGATGGTCAATCCGATTATTGTGTGGACGCAAATCCGCAGCAATCCTTTCCCGCTGGTGTTTACCTGCCTGCGCGAAAGCGGCGTGTATGCCTTCTTTACCCGTTCTTCCGCCGCCAACATCCCTGTGAACATGGCATTGGCGAAAAAACTGGGTCTGCACGAAGACACTTACTCTATCTCCATTCCATTGGGTGCAACCATCAATATGGCCGGTGCGGCAATCACCATTACCGTTTTGGCGATGGCTGCGGCGCACACGCAAGGCATTACAGTTGACTTCGCCACTGCCCTGCTGCTGAGCCTGGTGGCCACCGTCAGCGCGTGCGGTGCATCCGGTGTGGCCGGCGGCTCATTGCTGCTGATTCCTTTGGCGTGCAGCCTGTTCGGTATCGATAACGATGTGGCCATGCAGGTGGTTGCTGTCGGCTTCATCATCGGCGTGATTCAAGACTCTGCAGAAACTGCGTTGAACTCTTCCACCGACGTTTTGTTTACTGCCGCTGCCGATTTAGGTCGTCAACGTAAAGAGTAATTTTTAGGGTTAACCTAAATCCAGCAAAGGCCGTCTGAAAACTTTCAGACGGCCTTTGTTTTATGCAAAGCAAAGGGATTTTTAGATGGTCAAGCCGATAGATTGGTTTGGTCGGACTGACGGTATCCGCTGTCATCAGTTGGATTTTTCCCGTAAAATACAGTCTTGAATGTATTTGAACACCTCTTTTCAGACGGCCTGACCGTCTTATCACATTTGCAAAAACAATGATTAAAAAAATATTCTCATGGTTCGAGTCCCGCATCGACCCTTATCCCGAAGCCGCTCCGAAAACGCCAGAAAAAGGGTTGTGGCGGTTTATTTGGAGCAACATTGAAGGCGTGCGCAAATGGATCGCCGTGTTGGCCGTGTTTACGGTCGGCGTCGGCATCATGGAAGCCTTGATGTTCCAATTTATGGGCAAGGTGGTCGACTGGCTCGGTGCGTATACACCGCAAACGCTTTTTGTTGAAAAAGGCCATGCATTAATCGGCATGATGGCCATGGTGGCATTTTTTGCCGTTTGGACCTTTTTCGCGTCCAGTGTGCGCCTGCAAACCCTGCAAGGCGTGTTCCCCATGCGCCTGCGCTGGAATTTCCACCGCCTGATGCTGGGTCAAAGCCTGGGCTTTTATCAGGACGAATTTGCAGGACGCGTGTCCGCCAAAGTCATGCAAACCGCGCTGGCGCTGCGCGATGTCGTGATGACCGTCGCCGATATGGTTGTGTATGTGCTGGTGTACTTCATCACTTCCGGCGTGATTCTGTCCTCATTCGATGCCTGGCTTATCGTGCCGTTTATCTGCTGGATGATTGGATTCGCGATGATTATGCGCTTCCTGATTCCCAAACTCGGCAAAACCGCTGCACGCCAAGCTGATGCACGCTCGTTGATGACCGGCCGCATTACCGACGCCTATTCCAATATCGCTACTGTCAAACTCTTCTCCCACGGCGCACGCGAGGCCGCTTATGCCAAGCAGTCGATGGAAGAGTTTATGGTAACCGTCCATGCCCAAATGCGTTTGGCAACGCTGCTGCACACCTGCAGCTTTATCGTCAACAGCTCGCTGACCGTAGGCACGACCGCCTTGGGCATTTGGCTTTGGTATCACGGCCAAGTCGGCGTAGGCGCGGTAGCCACTGCCACGGCTATGGCATTGCGCGTGAACGGTTTGTCGCAATACATCATGTGGGAGTCTGCCCGATTGTTTGAAAATATCGGTACCGTCAACGACGGCATGGCCACCTTGTCCAAACCCCACACCATCCTCGACAAACCGCAAGCCCTACCGCTGAAAGTCACCCGAGGCGAAATCAAGTTTGATCACGTCGATTTCTCCTACGAAGCAGGCAAACCGCTCCTCAACGGCTTTAACCTGAACATCAAACCCGGCGAAAAAGTCGGCTTGATCGGCCGTAGCGGCGCGGGCAAATCCACCATCGTCAACCTGCTCCTGCGCTTTTACGAACCGCAAAGCGGCACGATTTCGATCGATGGCCAAAACGTGGACAGCGTTACCCAAGAAAGCCTGCGCGCTCAAATCGGTTTGGTGACGCAAGATACCTCCCTGCTGCACCGCTCCGTCCGCGACAACATTATCTACGGCCGTCCCGATGCGACCGAAGCCGAAATGATTTCCGCCGCCGAACGCGCCGAGGCCATCGGTTTTATTCCTAACTTAAGCGATGCCAAAGGCCGACGCGGCTATGATGCGCACGTTGGCGAACGCGGCGTGAAACTTTCCGGCGGCCAACGCCAACGTATCGCCATCGCCCGCGTTATGCTCAAAGACGCGCCGATTCTGTTGCTTGACGAAGCCACCAGCGCGCTCGACTCCGAAGTCGAAGCTGCCATCCAAGAAAGCCTCGACAAAATGATGGAAGGCAAAACCGTGATTGCCATCGCCCACCGCCTCTCCACCATTGCCGCGATGGACCGCCTCATCGTCTTGGACAAAGGCCGCATCATCGAAGAAGGCAGCCACACCGAGTTGCTCGCGAAACAAGGTCTGTACGCCAAACTTTGGGCGCACCAAAGCGGCGGCTTCTTGAGTGAGCATGTCGAGTGGGAAAACAATTAAGCGCTTTGAAAGAAGATAAGAGGCCGTCTGAAAACATTTTCAGACGGCCTTTATTCATGAAGCAAAGGGCAGGTGGGATAACCGCTTTTTCAGTTGAAACCTTAGTTTTTTACAGCCCCAGCGACCAAGCATTTTGGTGTTCGGACAAGTCTTCCAAGCGGTTTTCGTAATGGGCGAAGATTTCTTCGATGATTTCGTTTTCGTCGTCGATGACGCAGATCAGGTTTAAATCCTCTTCCAAAATCAGGTTTCTGCCCAGCAACTGCTCGCGTATCCAGTCCAACAGACCCGCCCAAAATGCTTTTCCCACTAAGATAATCGGGCGGTCGGGCGTTTTGCCGGTTTGCACCAAAGTCAGGCTTTCAAACAATTCGTCCAACGTGCCGAAACCGCCGGGCATGACGACATATGCCACAGCGTGTTTGACGAACATGACTTTGCGCGGGAAGAAGTGTTGGAATTTAATCGACAAATCCTGATACGGATTGGCTTTTTGCTCGTGCGGCAACACGATATTCAGCCCCACCGCCGGGCTTGCGCCTGCAAACGCGCCTTTGTTGGCCGCTTCCATAATGCCCGGTCCGCCGCCGGAAATTACCGAAAATCCGGCATCCGACAGTTTGCGCGCCAAGCGCAATGTGAACGCGTAGTCGGGATGGTTTTCAGGCGTGCGCGCGCTGCCGTAAATGCTGACGGCCGGCTGAATGGCGCGCAATTCTTCACCGGCTTCGACAAATTCGGAAATAATCTTCAATACATGATACGACTCGCGCGCCTGAATATCGCGGCGTGTTTCGTCGGGCAGCATGGGTTTAGGCAGTTTTTTGAGCAGGCTCACGGCTTTTCCTTCGTGTTTTTATGTGCAGTATTGTAACCCGAAAGAGGCGGGCCGTCTGAAAGTTGGGTTTCGGCGGCAAGTGTGCCTGCCACATTTTCAAAAGCCCGTTACAATATCTGCTTTTATTCAACTGCTCCGCCATGCTCGATATTATCCACCGTGACAGCCGCACCATTGCCGTCAACAAACCTGCTGGAATGCTGGTGCACCGTAGCTGGTTAGACAAACACGAAACCCGTTTTGCCGTGCAGACCCTGCGCGACCAAATCGGGCAGCACGTCTATCCCGTCCACCGCCTCGACCGCCCGACTTCCGGCGTCTTGCTGTTTGCACTCGATACCGAAGCCGCACGGTTATTGACGCAGCAGTTTGAAAACAAAACCATCGAAAAAACCTATTGGGCGATTGTTCGCGGTCATCTGCCTTCAGACGGCCTGATTGATTACGCCCTCAAATATATGCCCGACAAAATCGCCGAAGCGCAGACCGAAGCCACATTGCAGGAAGCGCAAACCGCCTACCGTTGTCTGGCACAAACCGAGTTGCCGTTCCAATCCGCCCTGCGTTATCCGACCTCGCGTTATTCGTGGGCCGAACTCACGCCGCACACCGGCCGCAAACACCAACTCCGCCGCCATATGAAACACATTTTCCACCCCATCGTCGGCGACACCAACTACGGCGATTTGCGCCAAAACCATGCCGTTGCCGAACATATCGGCACGCAACGCTTAATGTTGCACGCGCGAAGCCTCAGTTTTCAAAGCATAGAAGACGGCAGCCGGATGACCGTGCAAGCGCCGATAGACAACGACTGGCGGCTTTGGATGGAAAAATTCAAAACCGAGGCCGTCTGAAAACCCGAACCGCACATTTTCAGACGGCCCGGTCATGGAAAAAAACAGGCAAATCCCTTACAATACGCCCCTAAAATTTTGAAAGAACACAAGAATCATGGAAGCCGAAGTAATCAACCAGCTTAACAACACCCTAAACGACCTGGAGAAGCGCAGCGAAGACATCCGCGTCTATATGGACTACCAAGGCAAAAAAGACCGCCTTGAAGAAGTCGTCGGCCTCTCCGAAGACCCGGAACTGTGGAACGACCCCAAACGCGCCCAAGAAATCGGCAAAGAGCGCAAAATCCTCGAAGGCATCGTGGTAACCCTCGACAACATCGCCACAGGCATCGAAGACAACCGTATGTTGATCGAAATGGCTGTTGAAGAAAACGACGAAGAAGGTTTCGCCGCCGTGCAGGAAGACGTGGCCGGTTTGGAAAAACAAATGGCCGACCTCGAATTCAAACGGATGTTCAACCAGCCTGCCGACCCGAACAACTGCTTTATCGACATCACCGCAGGCGCGGGCGGTACCGAAGCGGAAGACTGGGCGGGTATGCTGTTCCGTATGTACAGCCGCTACGCCGAGCGCAAAGGCTTCAAAATCGAAATCCTTGAAGAAGACGACGGCGAAATTGCCGGTATCAACCGCGCCACCATCCGCGTGGAAGGCGAATACGCCTACGGCCTGCTGCGTACCGAAACCGGCGTTCACCGCCTGGTGCGCTACTCGCCGTTTGACTCCAATAACAAACGCCACACGTCGTTCTCGTCCGTGTTTGTTTACCCCGAAATCGACGACTCCATCGAAATCGAAATCAACCCCGCCGATTTGCGTATCGACACTTACCGCGCATCCGGTGCCGGCGGTCAGCACATTAACAAAACCGACTCCGCCGTGCGTATTACCCACGAGCCGACAGGGATTGTGGTGCAATGTCAAAACGACCGTTCGCAACACGCCAACAAAGCCGCCGCGATGGAAATGTTGAAATCCAAACTGTACGAATTGGAAATGCGCAAACGCAACGAAGAGAAACAGGCGTTGGAAGAAGGCAAGTCCGATGTGGGTTGGGGCAGCCAAATCCGTTCGTACGTCTTGGACTCCTCACGCATCAAAGACTTGCGTACAGGCTACGAAGTCGGCAACACCAAAGCCGTATTGGACGGCGACTTGGACGGCTTCATCGAAGCCAGCCTGAAACAAGGCGTGTAAACCGTAAAACATAAAATGCCGTCTGAAAGATTTCAGACGGCATTTTTCAGTTTGAAAGAAACATTATTTTGCAAATATTAAAACATGTTTTGCAAATGCAAAGATTGGCGGTAATATATAGTTTCTATAAAAATGATTGGTAGGTGCAATAGGCCGTCTGAAGCCTGATCCTGTCCGATATATTAGGAGAACTTATTAAATGTCCGGTCAAAAGCTGTCTTCTGCCGAGAAAACTTTCTTCGGCCATCCTTTGCAATTATCCACCCTATTCCATATTGAGCTGTGGGAACGTTTTTCCTTCTACGGTATGCAGGGCATCCTGCTGATTTATCTGTATTACACCGCGAGTCAAGGCGGTTTGGGTATGGATAAAGCCTTGGCCGGCGGCATTGTCGGCGCGTACGGCGGCAGCGTTTACCTGTCCACGATTCTCGGCGCATGGTTGGCCGACCGCATTTGGGGTGCGGAACGTACCCTGTTTATCGCTGGCATCGTCGTGATGACCGGCCATATTTTATTGGCGATCGTGCCGGGTTTGATGGGATTGCTGCTGGGCTTGGTGTTTATTGCGCTGGGCAGCGGCGGCGTGAAATCGTCTGCCGGTTCGATGGTCGGTTCTTTGTATGAACGGGACGACCTGCGAGAATTGCGCGATGCCGGTTTCTCCATTTTCTATATTTCCATCAATATCGGCGGTTTCTTAGGCCCTTTGTTGACCGGTATTTTGCAAGACAGAATGGGATTCCATTACGGTTTCGCCGCGGCGGCCGTCGGTATGGCATTTGGCCTGCTGTGGTATTCGCGCGGCCGTAAAAACCTGCCGCATACGCCGGCTCCCAATCCGTTGCGCCCTGAAAAGGTACAGACTGCAATAGCTGTCGGTGTGTTGCTGGTTTTGGTGTTAGGCAGCGTGATTGCTTCCGGCGCGCTCAATCTCGAGAACTTTTCACGCTGGCTTTTGGGCGTGGTCATTATCACCGTTATCGCTTATTTTGCACGTCTGCTGGGCAGCAGCCAGGTTGAGGCAGCCAATAAACGTTACATCATGGCCTATATTCCGTTGTTTTTGACCATTTGTATGTTCTGGGCGGTTTGGTTTCAGGTGTACACCGTTGCAACGGTTTATTTCGACGAAACGGTTGACCGTACTTTCTTCGGCTTTACCGTGCCTGTTTCATGGAAAGATTCGATACAGGCCATGTGGGTGGTTCTCTTTTCCGGCGTGATGGCCGCGGTGTGGACGAAAATGGGCAAGCGCCAACCTAAAACGCCGTTGAAGTTTGCGCTGGCCATGTTGGTAACCGGCGTCTCTTATTTGTGTTTCATTCCGTATATTTCATCCGGAACCCCGATGCCGATTATCGTGTTTATGCTGGTGTTGCTGGCGATTACGATAGGCGAGTTGATGCTGTCGCCGATTTCGTTGTCGTTTTCCACCAAAATCGCACCGAGCATGTTTAAAACACAAATGGTTGCTTTGAATTTTTTGGCATTGTCCATCGGCTTTACCTTGGGCGGAGTGTTGTTTAAAGACTACTACAATGCTCAGTCACCATTGGATTTCTACTGGATGCTGGCCACCATCGGCGCAGTAACCTGCGGTATCCTGCTGGTACTTACCCCGGTATTGAACCGCATGCTCAAAGGTGTCGATTGATTTTTCTATTTTGCCGAATTCCTCAGCCACTACGACGGCGGCTGGCTGCTGTAACCGCCTGCACGCCGACAGTAAAACAGGCCGTCTGAAACCCGGCCCGTTTTACTCCTCCACCTCAACTGAAAGAAAGTGCCGCCATGAAACTCTTGAAAACCATCCCCCTGCTGCTAAGTCTGGCCGTTGCCACCGCGCAAGCCGCCGACGTCAATCCGCATCCGCAAAGCTTCGGCACCTGGCACGATACGGACGGTGGAAACTTCGTCATCAACAAAAACGGCTTTAAAGAATTTGCCCATGTATCCGTCGAGTGCGGCCAAAAAAGCAAAGGTTATGTGCATGAAAGCTCTTGGATAAGCGGCAAAGAACTGGCCAAAAGCATCCGCGAAAGCATCGAAATCGAAGACTCGGACAATAAAGCATACGGCAGTGAAATGAACGCGGTGCTGAAAACCATCCGTCCCAATAAAAAATACCTGCGCATCGATGTGGCACTCAGTTGCAGCGATGGCATGGAATCCTTCATCCAGCTCGACAAAAACAACGCCCTGCGCAGCACCACCGCGCCCGACGAATTTTTCCGCCGCGCCAAACGGGTAAAATAAACCGAAAGGCCGTCTGAAAAGATTGCGAAAACATCCGGGCAGCCCGCCGTTCATTCTGACGGCGGCTGCCCGAATGTTTTCAGACGGCCTGATGTTTTTATTGAGGTTTGGAAAAGGGCGGTTTTCCAAATTTTTGAAGTAAATCGGACAGGCGGAAAATTCGAATTAAATGATACATGATTAAAACGAAATTAAAATTTGGAAATATTAAATAAGAATAAGAATTGTTCTCATAACTTTATTGAATTTATTGAGGTTTTTTTGCTGATTTGCTGATATTTACCTTTAAATGGCTTTTGAAATTCGATAAAATGGTAATCTATTTTTAAGATTTGTCTGTCAACCAGTTAGGTACGACCATGTTGGCCAGTTACTTTCCCGTCCTCGTATTCATCCTCGTCGGCCTTGCGGCCGGCGTGCTGTTTATTCTGCTCGGCACAATTTTAGGCCCGAAACATCACTATGCCGAAAAAGACGCGGCTTACGAATGCGGTTTTGAAGCCTTTGAAAACGCAAGGATGAAGTTCGACGTGCGCTATTACCTCGTCGCCATCCTCTTTATCCTGTTTGATTTGGAGGTCGCGTTCATGTTGCCGTGGGCAGTCGTGTTCAAAGATTTGGGCGCGTACGGCTTCTGGTCTATGCTGGTGTTTATCGTCGTTCTGACGGTAGGCTTTATTTACGAATGGAAAAAAGGTGCGCTGGAATGGGAATAGAAGGCGTTTTGAAAAAAGGTTTCATCACCACCAGCGCGGATACGGTGCTGAACTATATGCGTACCGGTTCGCTGTGGCCGGTTACTTTCGGCTTGGCCTGCTGCGCCGTGGAAATGATGCATGCGGGTATGGCGCGTTATGACCTTGACCGTTTCGGTATCATTTTCCGTCCGTCCCCCCGTCAGGCCGACCTGATGATTGTGGCAGGTACGCTGACCAACAAAATGGCGCCCGCCCTGCGCCGCGTATACGACCAGCTCGCCGAGCCGCGCTGGGTATTGTCTATGGGCTCGTGTGCCAACGGCGGCGGCTATTATCACTACTCTTATTCCGTTGTGCGCGGTGCCGACCGCGTCGTGCCGGTAGACGTTTATGTACCGGGTTGTCCGCCGACTGCGGAAGCCCTGATTTACGGCCTGATTCAGCTCCAACAAAAAATCAAGCGCACTTCCACCATCGCGCGTGACGAGTAAGGAGAGGACGATATGGCAAGCATTCAAAACTTATACGAGACCGTCGTCGGCGTGCTTGGCGATCAGGCAAGCAAAGTCATTTCAGCTTTGGGCGAGATTACCGTCGAGTGTCTGCCCGAACACTATATTTCAGTCATGACCGCATTGCGCGACCATGAAGAGTTGCATTTCGAGCTTCTGGTTGACTTGTGCGGTGTCGATTACAGCACTTACAAAAACGAAGTATGGCAGGGCAAACGCTTTGCCGTCGTCAGTCAGCTGCTTTCCGTTAAAAACAATCAACGCATCCGCGTACGCGTCTGGGTTTCAGACGACGACTTCCCCGTGGTCGAATCCGTAGTCGATATTTACAACAGCGCGGATTGGTACGAGCGCGAAGCCTTTGATATGTACGGCATCATGTTCAACAACCACCCGGACTTGCGCCGCATTCTGACCGATTACGGCTTTGTCGGACATCCGTTCCGCAAAGACTTCCCGATTTCCGGCTATGTGGAAATGCGTTACGACGAAGAGCAAAAACGCGTGATTTACCAACCTGTTACCATTGAGCCGCGCGAGATCACGCCGCGTATCGTCCGTGAGGAGAACTACGGTGGCCAATAAATTAAGAAACTACACCATCAACTTCGGCCCGCAACACCCTGCGGCGCACGGCGTATTGCGTATGATTTTGGAGTTGGAGGGCGAAACCATCGTCCGTGCCGATCCGCACATCGGCCTCCTGCACCGCGGTACTGAAAAACTGGCTGAAACCAAAACCTATCTGCAAGCCTTGCCCTATATGGACCGCTTGGACTACGTTTCCATGATGGTCAATGAGCAGGCGTATTGTTTGGCAGTAGAAAAACTTGCCGGTATCGATGTGCCTATCCGCGCCCAGTATATTCGCGTGATGTTTGCCGAAGTAACGCGCATCCTCAATCACTTGATGGGCATCGGTTCGCACGCCTTCGACATCGGCGCGATGACCGCCATCCTTTACGCCTTCCGCGACCGCGAAGAGCTGATGGACTTGTACGAAGCCGTTTCCGGCGCGCGTATGCACGCAGCCTACTTCCGTCCCGGCGGCGTTTACCGCGACCTGCCCGACTTCATGCCTAAATACGAGAGCAGCAAATTCCGCAACGCCAAAGTATTGAAGCAGCTCAACGAATCCCGCGAAGGCACCATGCTCGACTTCATCGACGCCTTCTGTGAACGTTTCCCCAAAAACATCGATACACTCGAAACCCTCCTGACCGACAACCGTATTTGGAAACAGCGTACCGTCGGCATCGGCGTTGTCACTCCTGAGCGCGCCATGCAAAAAGGCTTTACCGGTGTGATGTTGCGCGGTTCCGGCGTGGAATGGGACGTGCGTAAGACGCAGCCTTACGAAGTGTACGACAAAATGGATTTCGACATCCCCGTCGGCGTCAACGGCGACTGCTATGACCGTTACCTCTGCCGTATGGAAGAAATGCGTCAATCTGTACGCATCATCAAACAATGCGCCGACTGGTTGCGCGTCAATCCCGGCCTGGTCATCACCGCAAACCACAAATTCGCTCCGCCCAAACGTACCGAAATGAAAACAGGTATGGAAGACCTGATTCACCATTTCAAACTTTTTACCGAAGGTATGCACGTTCCCGAGGGTGAGACCTACACCGCTGTCGAACATCCGAAAGGCGAGTTCGGCGTTTACATCATTTCAGACGGCGCGAACAAACCCTACCGCCTGAAAATCCGCGCACCCGGCTTTGCCCACCTGCAAGGCATGGACGAAATGGCAAAAGGCCACATGCTGGCCGACGTCGTTGCCATCATTGGTACGCAGGACATCGTATTCGGGGAAGTAGATAGATAAGCTGCAAAAAACAGCCTGCACTGTTTAGGCTGCCTGAAAGCTGGGCAAATAAATACGAGGAATATTAGAAATGAATTTTTGGCATATGCAGATGCACCCAACTGATGAAATTGAGTTCTCTGAGAACATTGATTGGATTTTAGAGCAAAAAAAATTATTGGGCTAGGGCAATGGGAAGGCGGAGAAAAACAAATTAACCGTTTTATCAATGAAATTCAGGTCAATGACATTGTTGCAATAAAACGCGGGGGAGAGCTGATTGCGCTTGTCCAAGTTACGGGTGGGGCATATAAAGTTACTAACGATACTAATTCCAGTACGGGTTGGATTGTGAATCGCCGTCCTATTCGTGTTTTAGATTGGGCGATTGAACCGAAAACATTGAAAGATGTGCGCGGCACATTAAAACGTTGTAAGAACGATGATGTGGAAACTACTCAAACCATTAAACAATGGTATGAAGCCGTAGTGAAATCATTTGCAAAACGAAGAGTGGATTTAACCGTTTAAATTAGTCTTCAGGCTGTCTGGAACCCGCCCATCATTTTATCGAGAATAAAACCATGTTATCCGCACAATCGTTGCAACAAATCGACATCGAGTTGGCAAAATATCCTGTCGACCAACGCCGCTCCGCCATTATGGGCGCATTGCGTATTGCCCAGACCGAAAAAGGCTGGCTTGCTCCCGAGACCATCGCCTTTGTCGCAGACTATATCGGCATCTCGCCTGCACAAGCCTACGAAGTCGCTACTTTCTACAATATGTACGACCTTGAGCCCGTCGGCAAATACAAACTGACCGTTTGTACCAACCTGCCCTGCGCCCTGCGCGGCGGTATGGCTACCGGCGAATACCTCAAACAAAAACTCGGTATCGGCTACGGCGAAACCACCCCTGACGGCAAATTTACCCTTGTCGAAGGCGAATGCATGGGCGCATGTGGTGACGCTCCGGTTATGCTGGTCAACAACCACAGTATGTGCAGCTTTATGACCGAAGAAGCAATTGACAAGAAACTTGCCGAACTGAAATAAAAGGCCGTCTGAAAACAACGGCTGCAACCGATACGAAAACAAACAGGCACACCAAAAATGGCTATTTACCAATCAGGCGTGATTTTTGACCAAGTGGATACCGCCAATCCCGACTGCTGGACATTGGACGAATACGTCAAACGTGGCGGCTATACCGCCCTGCGTAAAATCCTGTCCGAAAACATCTCGCAAACCGATGTGATTGACGAAGTCAAAACCTCCGGTTTGCGCGGTCGTGGTGGTGCGGGCTTTCCGACCGGTTTGAAATGGAGCTTTATGCCCCGTTCCTTCCCGGGCGAAAAATATGTGGTTTGCAACACCGACGAAGGCGAGCCGGGCACATTTAAAGACCGCGACATCATCATGTTCAATCCTCATGCCCTGATTGAAGGCATGATTATTGCCGGTTACGCGATGGGTGCGAAAGCCGGCTACAACTATATCCACGGCGAAATTTTTGAAGGCTATCAACGCTTTGAAGCCGCTTTGGAGCAGGCGCGTGCCGTAGGCTTTTTGGGTAAAAATATTTTGGGTTCGGATTTTGAATTCGAACTTTTCGCCCACCACGGCTACGGCGCATATATTTGCGGCGAAGAAACCGCATTGCTTGAATCGTTGGAAGGCAAAAAAGGCCAGCCGCGCTTTAAGCCGCCATTCCCTGCTTCGTTCGGCCTGTACGGCAAACCGACCACCATCAACAATACCGAAACATTCTCCTCCGTCCCCTTCATTATCCGTGACGGCGGACAGGCATTTGCCGATAAAGGTATTCCGAATGCAGGCGGTACCAAATTGTTCTGTATTTCCGGCCATGTCGAGCGTCCGGGCAACTATGAAGTGCCATTGGGTACGCCGTTTGCCGAAGTCCTGAAAATGGCGGGAGGTATGCGAGGCGGTAAAAAACTCAAAGCCGTTATTCCCGGCGGTTCGTCCGCACCGGTTTTGCCTGCCGATATCATGATGCAGACCAATATGGACTATGACTCGATTTCTAAAGCCGGCTCCATGCTGGGTTCCGGCGCGATTATCGTCATGGACGAAGACGTGTGCATGGTGAAAGCCCTTGAGCGCCTGAGCTACTTCTACTACGACGAGTCTTGCGGCCAATGTACGCCTTGCCGAGAAGGTACGGGCTGGCTCTACCGCATCGTCCACCGCATCGTAGAAGGCAAAGGCCGCATGGAAGACTTGGATTTGCTGGATTCCATCGGTAATCAAATGGCAGGCCGCACCATCTGCGCCCTCGCCGATGCCGCCGTCTTCCCCGTCCGCAGCTTTACCAAGCATTTCCGTGATGAGTTTGTGCATTACATCGAACACGGCGGACCGATGAAAGGGCATAAGTGGTATTAAGATCTGTCTATTTAAAGAAGAATTAGAAATTATTTGATGGAAGGATAGTTATGCAGTGCCCAAAATGTGGTTCTGAAAACATTGAAAAATTAAATTATGGTAAACGAGCTGGTGCTGGTATAGGCGGTGTAGCAGGTGGGGTCGGAGGATACATAGCAGGTAGTGCTGGGGCAGCTGCAGGTGCCAAAGCCGGAGCTGTAATAGGATTATTTGCGGGACCTGTAGGTGCAGCTACTGGAGCTACTGTTGGTGCTGTTGCAGGGGGTGTTTTAGGAGCAATAGCTGGTGCAACTACGGGAGCAGGTTCTGGTGCTATGCTGGGGGAAGTTGTTGATTCTAATGTTCTATCTAATTTCAAATGTCATTCGTGCGAACATACTTTTAGTGAGCAATGAGTAAGTAATTGCTAATAAAGAGTAGAGTTTATTTGCAAACCTCTAAATATCCGTAACTAGGAACGAACCATGTTACAAATCGAAATCGACGGCAAACAGGTATCTGTGGAGCAGGGCGCGACGGTGATTGAAGCCGCGCACAAGCTCGGTACTTATATCCCGCATTTCTGTTACCACAAAAAACTTTCCATCGCCGCCAACTGCCGTATGTGTTTGGTGGACGTGGAAAAAGCCCCCAAACCTCTGCCCGCCTGTGCCACGCCGGTTACAGACGGCATGATTGTGCGTACGCATTCGGCAAAAGCCCGAGAGGCGCAAGAAGGCGTGATGGAGTTCCTGCTCATCAACCATCCGCTTGATTGTCCGACCTGCGACCAAGGCGGCGAATGCCAGTTGCAGGATTTGGCGATGGGCTACGGCAAAACCACCAGCCGCTATACCGAAGAAAAACGTTCTGTCGTCGGCAAGGACATGGGTCCTTTGGTTTCCGCCGAGGAAATGAGCCGTTGTATCCACTGTACCCGTTGCGTTCGTTTCACTGAAGAAATCGCCGGCGTGCAAGAAATCGCCATGGCCAACCGCGGCGAACATTCCGAAATCATGCCTTTTATCGGCAAAGCAGTGGAAACCGAATTGTCAGGCAACGTCATCGATTTGTGTCCTGTCGGCGCATTGACCAGCAAACCGTTCCGCTTCAACGCGCGTACTTGGGAATTGAACCGCCGCAAATCCGTTTCCGCCCATGACGCTTTGGGCAGCAATCTGATTGTACAAACCAAAGACCATACCGTCCGCCGCGTGTTGCCGCTGGAAAACGAAGCCATCAACGAATGCTGGCTGTCCGACCGCGACCGTTTCGCCTACGAAGGCCTGTATCACGAAAGCCGTCTGAAAAACCCGAAAATCAAACAGGGCGGTGAGTGGATGGACGTGGATTGGAAAACCGCGTTGGAATATGTCCGCAGCGCGATTGAATGTATCGCCAAAGACGACAACCAAAACCAAGTCGGCATTTGGGCCAATCCGATGAATACGGTTGAAGAGCTGTATCTGGCCAAAAAACTCGCCGACGGCTTGGGTGTTAAAAACTTTGCTACCCGTTTGCGCCAACAAGACAAACGTCTTTCAGACGGCTTTAAAGGTGCGCAATGGTTGGGGCAAAGCATCGAATCTTTGGCTGACAACGATGCCGTATTGGTAGTCGGTGCGAACTTGCGCAAAGAACAGCCGCTCCTGACCGCCCGCCTGCGCCGCGCCGCCAAAGACCGTATGGCCTTGAGCGTATTGGCCAGCAGTAAAGAAGAATTGTTTATGCCGCTTCTGTCTCAAGAAGCCGTACATCCCGACGAGTGGGCAGGCCGTCTGAAAAACCTGTCTGCCAATGCGGAACACGCCGTTACCGCCAGCCTGAAAAACGCTGAAAAAGCAGCGGTGATTTTGGGTGCGGAAGTGCAAAACCATTCTGATTACGCCGCCATTTATGCCGCCGCGCAAGAGCTGGCAGACGCAACCGGCGCGGTGCTGGGTATTTTGCCGCAAGCCGCCAACAGCGTTGGTGCGGATGTCTTGGGCGTGAACTCCGGCGAGAGCGTTGCCGAAATGGCAAATGCGCCGAAACAGGCAGTCTTGCTACTCAACATCGAGCCTGAAATCGATACGGTTGACGGTGCAAAAGCCGTAGCCGCGTTGAAACAGGCGAAAAGCGTGATGGCGTTTACACCGTTTGTCAGCGAAACGCTGCTGGATGTGTGCGACGTATTGTTGCCAATTGCGCCGTTTACCGAAACCTCAGGCAGCTTCATCAATATGGAAGGCCGTCTGCAATCCTTCCATGGCGTGGTACAAGGCTTCGGCGATTCGCGTCCGATGTGGAAAGTATTGCGCGTATTGGGCAACCTGTTTGACCTGAAAGGTTTTGAATACCATGATACCGCTGCGATTCTGAAAGATGCGCTGGATGCAGAAAGTCTGCCGTCCAAACTGGACAACCGCAGCACATGGACAGGGGAGGGCGTTCAGACGGCCTCAGACCGCCTCGTCCGTGTCGGCGGCGTCGGTATTTATCATACTGATTCTATCGTGCGCCGTTCCGCACCGTTGCAAGAAACCAGCCATGCCGCCGTGCCTGCCGCGCGTGTAAATCCGAACACATTGGCACGCTTGGGCCTGCAAGACGGACAAACCGCTGTCGCCAAACAAAACGGCGCAAGCGTATCGGTTGCAGTCAAAGCCGATACCGGTTTGCCTGAAAACGTGGTGCATCTGCCGCTGCATACCGAAAATGCCGCGCTGGGTGCGTTGATGGACACTATTGAACTGGCGGGAGCTTGATCATGCAAGAATGGTTCCAAAACCTCTTTGCCGCAACGCTCGGTCTGGGCGATTTGGGTATCACCGTAGGTTTGGTGGTATCCGTCATCGTCAAAATTGTGATTATCCTGATTCCGCTGATTCTGACCGTTGCCTATCTGACATATTTCGAACGTAAAGTCATCGGCTTTATGCAGCTTCGTGTCGGCCCGAACGTAACCGGCCCGTGGGGTCTGATTCAGCCGTTTGCCGACGTGTTCAAGCTCTTGTTTAAAGAGGTAACCCGTCCGAAGCTGTCAAACAAAGCCCTATTCTATATCGGCCCGATCATGTCGCTTGCACCGTCTTTTGCGGCGTGGGCGGTGATTCCGTTCAACGAAGAATGGGTGCTGACCAATATCAATATCGGTCTTTTGTACATCCTGATGATTACCTCGCTGTCGGTTTACGGCGTGATCATCGCGGGCTGGGCTTCTAACTCCAAATATTCGTTCTTGGGCGCAATGCGTGCTTCCGCGCAAAGCATTTCCTACGAGATTGCCATGAGTGCCGCGCTGGTGTGCGTCGTGATGGTATCGGGCAGCATGAACTTCTCCGACATCGTTGCCGCGCAAGCCAAAGGTATTGCCGGCGGTTCAGTATTCTCTTGGAACTGGCTGCCGCTCTTCCCCATCTTCATCGTTTATCTGATTTCCGCCGTTGCCGAAACCAACCGCGCGCCGTTTGACGTGGCAGAGGGTGAATCTGAAATCGTTGCCGGTCACCACGTCGAATACTCCGGCTTCGCATTCGCACTGTTCTTCCTCGCCGAATACATTTTCATGATTCTGATTGCCGCGTTGACATCGCTGATGTTCCTCGGCGGCTGGTTGTCTCCGTTCCCACAAAGCTGGGGCTTTATCGGTACGCCTTCCGCATTCTGGATGTTCGTGAAAATGGCGGCGGTGCTGTACTGGTATCTGTGGATCCGTGCAACCTTCCCACGCTACCGTTACGACCAAATCATGCGTTTGGGCTGGAAAGTGCTGATTCCCATCGGCTTCGCCTACATCGTGGTTTTGGGCGTGTGGATGATTTCACCGCTGAATTTGTGGAAATAGGGCAGGGAGGCCGTCTGAAAGTTTTCAGGTAGCCTGAACCCCAAATTTTTAACCGTTTCAAACCGAGAGAAACTGATGAAAGCTCAATGCCTGTGCGGCGCAGTATCACTGGAAACCGCCGAAAACCGCGAACTCCACGCCTGCCATTGCGGGAAATGCCGCACATGGGGCAGCGGCGCGTCTTTTACTTTGGCCGCCCGGTCGCCCGAAATCACAGGCAGCGAGCACATCGCGCATTATCAGTCGTCCGAATGGGCGCAACGCTGTTTTTGCAAACACTGCGGCACACACCTGTTTGTGCAGGTTGGCAACGATTATTACATCAACGCCGGGCTGTTTGCCGACAACGCGGGCTTTGAAACTACCTCACAAATCTTTATTGATTGCAAAGCTCCGTATTATGACTTGGCCAACGATACCCCGAAGCTGACCGAAGCCGAGTTTTTAGAAATGGTGGGCGCGGCAGGTTAAAAAAACCGCTTTCAGACGGCCTGTAAACAGAACAATCCGAAAAGAGCATCCGAAAATGGCTAATTTAGTAAAAACCTTCCTGCTGGGCGAATTGGTGAAAGGCATGGGCGTAACGCTCAAAAACTTCTTCGCCCGCAAAGACACGATTTACTTCCCCGAAGAAAAAACGCCGCAATCCGTGCGTTTCCGTGGCCTGCACGCGCAACGCCGTTATCCGAACGGCGAAGAGCGCTGTATTGCGTGTAAATTGTGCGAGGCAGTTTGTCCGGCAATGGCGATTAACATCGAATCGGAAGAACGCGAAGACGGCACCCGCCGCACCAAGCGTTACGACATCGACCTGACCAAGTGCATCTTCTGCGGTTTCTGCGAAGAGGCCTGCCCGACCGATGCGATTGTAGAAACCCATATTTTTGAATACCACGGCGAGAAAAAAGGCGACTTGCACATGACCAAGCCAATTCTTTTGGCCATTGGCGACAAATACGAAGCTGAAATCGCCAAACGCAAAGCCGCTGACGCGCCGTATCGTTAATGCTTTTGGGCTTCTTGGAAGGTTTTAAATATGGAAGGACTGATTAATGCATTGAAATATTTAGCCGAACATAAGCCAATAGATAATTTTGAAGAAATTAGAATTAGAAATAGTCCGATTGAGTTGCCAAGTGGATTAAGTAATTTTGAACAAAATATTTTTTTAAAAGAAAATTTATCCCCAAAATTACAAAATGATGATAGCTTGAAGACGCATTATTGGATTATTCGTGAATGGGGTGGGATTAAAAGTTTTAAACAATCTGCTGAAAATAGCCAGCTTATTCGTCAATTTTTATCGGAACTTAATTCGGGAAAATTGAGTAGTGGTTTGTTGAAAATTTCATCATTATCTAAATTGGCTTCTTTTATAGATTGTGAGCGATTCGCCATTTATGATTCACGCGCTATTTTTTCGTTGAATTGGTTGTTGTTTAAATTTACAAATGCAGATTTGTTTTTTCAGCCACAAGGTAGAAATAGGGAACTAGAAATCCGAAATATGAACGTATTGTTTCATTTTTCTGATATCAAACCGAATTATCGGAAACCAGACGTTTCGTTTCATCAATATTGTGGATTGTTACAAGATTTGGCGAAACAAGTTTATGGTAAACAAGCAAAACCGTATCACATAGAAATGTTGTTATTCAAAATTGCGACAACGTGGATTTGTGCGGATATGGATCAACTGATTAAGTTTGATTGTTTGCGTAACCAGGATTTTCAGACTGCTTGAAACCATATTTTTGATTAATAAAGAAAGCATAGACTATGACTTTCCAACTGATTTTATTTTATATTTTTGCAGTGATAATTCTTTATGGCGCGCTCAAAACCGTCACCGCTAAAAACCCTGTTCACGCCGCTTTGCATCTGGTGCTGACCTTCTGCGTGAGCGCGATGCTTTGGATGCTGATGCAGGCTGAGTTTTTGGGCGTTACGCTGGTGGTGGTTTACGTCGGCGCCGTGATGGTGTTGTTCCTGTTCGTCGTGATGATGTTGAATATCGACATTGAAGAAATGCGCGCCGGTTTCTGGCGTCATGCGCCGGTTGCCGGTGTGGTCGGCACATTGTTGGCGGTTGCCCTGATCCTGATTCTGGTCAACCCGAAAACCGACCTGGCCGCATTTGGTCTGATGAAAGACATTCCGGCCGATTACAACAATATCCGCGATTTGGGCAGCCGTATTTATACCGACTACCTGTTGCCGTTTGAGTTGGCGGCGGTATTGCTGCTGTTGGGTATGGTGGCCGCGATTGCGCTGGTTCACCGTAAAACGGTTAATCCGAAACGTATGGATCCTGCCGACCAAGTTAAAGTAAGCGCCGATCAAGGCCGTATGCGTCTGGTGAAAATGGAAGCGGTCAAACCGCAAGTCGAATCTTTCGAAGAAAACGAAGTTTCAGACGACCTCAAGCCGAAAGAGGAGGGCAAAGCATGATTACCTTGACGCATTATTTGGTATTGGGCGCGCTCCTGTTCGGTATCAGCGCGATGGGTATCTTTATGAACCGCAAAAACGTGCTGGTATTGCTGATGTCCATCGAGCTGATGCTCTTGGCGGTGAACTTCAACTTTATCGCTTTCTCCCAATATTTGGGCGATACTGCCGGACAGATTTTCGTATTTTTCGTACTGACCGTTGCTGCTGCCGAATCCGCCATCGGTTTGGCAATTATGGTGCTGGTGTACCGTAACAGAAAAACAATCAACGTTGCCGATTTGGATGAGTTGAAAGGGTAATCATGAACGATATGACTTTATATTTGGTAATTGCCCTTGTACCTTTGGCAGGTTCGCTGATTGCGGGTTTGTTCGGCAACAAAATTGGACGTGCCGGCGCGCATACGGTTACGATACTCGGCGTGGCGGTGTCTGCCGTGCTGTCGGCTTATGTGTTGTGGGGCTTTATCGACGGAAGCCGCGCCAAGTTTGACGAGAACGTCTATACTTGGCTGACAATGGGCGGCTTGGATTTTTCCGTCGGCTTCTTGGTCGATACAATGACGGCGATGATGATGGTTGTGGTCACCGGCGTATCGTTGATGGTGCATATCTACACCATCGGTTATATGCACGATGAAAAAGTCGGCTACCAACGCTTCTTCAGCTATATTTCTTTGTTTACTTTCAGCATGTTGATGCTGATTATGAGCAACAACTTCATCCAGCTCTTCTTCGGCTGGGAAGCGGTGGGTTTGGTGTCGTATCTCTTGATCGGTTTCTATTTCAAACGTCCAAGCGCAACATTTGCCAACCTGAAAGCCTTTTTGATCAACCGTGTCGGCGACTTCGGCTTTTTGCTCGGTATCGGCTTGGTGCTTGCCTATTTCGGCGGCAGCCTGCGCTATCAAGATGTATTCGCTTATCTGCCTAATGTTCAGACGGCCACTATCCAACTGTTCCCTGGTGTCGAATGGTCTTTGATTACCGTAACCTGTTTGCTCCTGTTTGTCGGTGCGATGGGTAAATCGGCGCAGTTCCCGTTGCACGTTTGGCTGCCTGATTCGATGGAAGGCCCGACACCGATTTCTGCATTGATTCACGCCGCAACCATGGTTACCGCCGGTCTGTTCATGGTATCGCGTATGTCGCCGATTTATGAGATGAGCAGCACTGCGCTATCTGTCATCATGGTAATCGGTGCGATTACTGCTCTGTTTATGGGTTTCTTGGGCGTGATTCAAAACGACATCAAACGTGTGGTTGCGTATTCCACCCTGTCGCAACTGGGCTATATGACTGTGGCTTTGGGTGCGTCTGCCTATTCCGTAGCAATGTTCCATGTGATGACCCACGCTTTCTTTAAAGCCTTGTTGTTCTTGGCCGCAGGTAGCGCGATTATCGGTATGCACCATGACCAAGACATGCGCCATATGGGCAACCTGAAAAAATACATGCCGATTACTTGGCTGACCATGCTGATCGGTAACTTGTCGCTGATCGGTACGCCGTTCTTCTCCGGCTTCTATTCCAAAGATTCGATTATCGAAGCAGCGAAATACAGCACCCTGCCGGGCAGCGGCTTTGCCTATTTTGCCGTCCTCGCCAGCGTGTTCGTTACCGCATTTTACGCGTTCCGCCAATACTTTATGGTGTTCCACGGCGAAGAAAAATGGCGCAGTCTGCCTGAACATCATGACGATCATCATGGTGAAGAGCATCACGGCTTGGGCAAAAACGACAATCCGCACGAAAGCCCGCTGGTCGTTACCCTGCCTTTGATTTTGCTTGCCATTCCGTCCGTCATCATCGGCTATGTTGCCATCGAGCCTATGCTTTACGGCGATTTCTTCAAAGACGTGATTTTCGTCAATATCGATGCGCATCCGACCATGCACATCATGAAGGAAGAGTTCCACGGCGCATTGGCAATGGTGTCGCACAGCCTGCATTCGCCCGTACTTTACCTCGCTATCGCAGGCGTATTGAGCGCATGGCTCTTGTACGTCAAACTGCCGCACCTGCCTGCGAAAATTGCACAGGCGTTCCGTCCGGTTTACGTTTTGTTTGAAAACAAATACTACCTCGACGCCCTGTATTTCAACGTCTTTGCCAAAGGCACGCGTGCATTGGGTACTTTCTTCTGGAAAGTCGGCGATACCGCCATTATCGACAACGGCATCGTCAACGGCTCTGCCAAACTGGTCGGCGCGATTGCCGCGCAGGTACGCAAAGTCCAAACCGGCTTCATCTATACCTATGCCGCCGCTATGGTATTCGGCGTATTGGTACTGCTCGGCATGACATTCTGGGGATTGTTCCGATAAAAGCGGGATTTCAGACGGCCTGTCTATAGTTTGTGTATAGGGCCGTCTGAAAAAGAAAATTTGAGCAACAATGATTGAAGACAAATTACCGCAAACCCTGGACGAAGTCCGCGAAGCCATCGATGGTTTGGATAAGGGATTAATCGAATTACTCGCCCGCCGGCAGAAATTGGTACGGCAGGCTGGTCGTCTGAAACCTAAAAATGATGTCCAGGCGGTTTCCGCGCCCGAACGGGTGGCTCAAGTGATTGCCTCTCGCCGCGTTTATGCCGAAAAGGCCGGTTTGTCGCCCGAAGTAGCAGAAGCAGTTTGGCGCAGCATGATTGATGCGTTCATTAAACTTGAGATGGACACCAACCGTACCGACGGAGCGTAGTCAAAATCTTCGGATAACGGTTTTGACAAGAAAAATAGGGAAGAGGCCGTCTGAAATATAGAGGCGAGAAAAAACTATGTCGGACACACGAACCATCTGTTCCGCCGAATTTACCGCTTCTCGCGCATGGGGCGCACTCGACATCGCCAATATGAACGGCATCACCGTGCGCCTGCACTGGACGAACCAGCCCTACACATGGCACATCAACGACGGCGAGGAAGTGTTTGCCGTGATGGATGGCGAAGTTGATATGCACTACCGAGAAAACGGCGAAGAACACATCGTTCGTTTGAAAAGCGGAGATATCTTCTATGCAGGAATCGGCACGGAACACGTCGCCCATCCGTGCGGCGAAGCGCGGATTTTGGTGATTGAGAAAGAGGACAGTGTTTGAGGCCGTCTGAAAAGAAGGTTTGAGACAGCAACAGAATAAGAGAATGACGGCAGATATACATTTTTCTTGATTTTGCCGTACACAAAATACACAATCTTTTTCAGACGGCCTCCTGAAATGTCGTCTGGAAACCAACCCATACAACTATATTTTTTATTTTAACCACAGGTTAACCACTATGTTTTCCAACTACCTACTCAGCTTGGCAATATGGATACCCATCGCCGCAGGTGTGCTGGTTTTGGCGACCGGTAAAGACAGCCGTGCGCCTCTGGCGCGTGTGCTTGCTTTCATGGGTGCGCTTGCCGGTTTCTTGGTAACGCTGCCCCTGTTTACCGGTTTCGACCGTTTGAGCAGCGGCTATCAATTTACCGAGTTCCACGAGTGGATTCCGCTTCTGAAAATCAACTATCAGTTGGGTGTAGACGGTATTTCAGTGCTCTTTATCATCTTGAATGCGTTTATTACGCTGTTGGTGGTATTGGCCGGTTGGGAAGTCATTCAGAAACGTCCGGCGCAGTATATGGCCGCTTTCCTGATTATGTCGGGTTTGATTAACGGCGCGTTTGCCGCGCAGGATGCGATTCTGTTTTATGTGTTCTTCGAGGGTATGCTGATTCCGCTGTACCTGATTATCGGTGTATGGGGCGGTCCGCGCCGCGTCTATGCGTCGGTCAAGCTGTTCCTCTATACGCTGATGGGTTCGCTCTTGATGCTGGTTGCTATGGTTTACCTGTACTATCAAACAGGCAGCTTCTCTATTGTCGATTTCCAAAACATTAAACAGATTCCGCTGGGCGTACAACAGCTTTTGTTTGTGGCATTCTTCCTGTCATTTGCCGTAAAAGTGCCGATGTTCCCCGTGCACACTTGGTTGCCGGATGCCCACGTTGAAGCGCCGAACGGCGGTTCGATGGTGTTGGCGGCCATTACGCTGAAACTGGGTGCGTATGGTTTCTTGCGCTTTATCCTGCCGATTATGCCGGACGCGGCTCGCTATTTTGCCCCTGTAATCATCGTATTGAGCCTGATTGCCGTGATTTATATCGGTATGGTGGCTTTGGTGCAAACCGATATGAAAAAACTGGTGGCATACTCTTCCATCAGCCACATGGGTTTTGTCACTTTGGGTATGTTCCTGTTCGTGAACGGCCAATTGAATGACTGGGCATTGAAAGGCGCAATCATTCAAATGATTTCCCACGGTTTTGTGTCTGCCGCGATGTTTATGTGTATCGGTGTGATGTACGACCGTCTGCATACCCGCAATATTGCCGATTATGGCGGCGTGGTCAATGTGATGCCTAAGTTTGCGGCGTTTATGATGTTGTTCGGTATGGCTAATGCCGGTTTGCCTGCGACTTCCGGCTTCGTGGGCGAGTTTATGGTGATTATGGGCGCGGTTAAAGTGAATTTCTGGGTGGGCGCGTTGGCTGCCATGACCTTGATTTACGGTGCGTCTTATACCCTGTGGATGTACAAACGCGTTATTTTTGGTGCGATCCACAATCCGCACGTTGCCGAAATGAAAGACATCAATTGCCGCGAATTTGCGATTTTGGCGATTTTGGCGGTTGCTGTTTTGGGTATGGGTCTGTATCCGCAAGCGTTTATCGAAGTGGTGCATCAAGCGGCAAACGATTTGATTGCCCATGTGGCACAAAGCAAGATTTGAGGTGTGTAAATGAACTGGTCTGATTTGAATTTAATGCCCGCCATGCCCGAAATCGTGCTGCTTGCGCTATTGGGTGTCGTATTGCTGGCAGACTTGTGGATTTGCGATAAAAACCGCTATTTGACCCATCTGATGAGTTTGGGAACGGTCATTATCGTGGCCGTCACCCAATTGGCAGTATGGGAGCAGGGCAGTGTCGATGCCTTTCACGGTATGTATATTGCAGACGGCATGTCCCGTTTGGCAAAACTGGTGCTGTATGCGCTGACGTTTGGTCTGTTTATTTACAGTAAACCGTACAACCAAGACCGCCAAATCTTTAAAGGCGAGTTTTACACCCTGTCGCTGTTTGCCCTGTTGGGTATGAGCGTCATGGTCAGTTCGGCACATTTCTTGACTGCGTATATCGGTTTGGAATTATTGTCTTTGTCGCTGTACGCCATGATTGCCCTGCGCCGCGATTCCGGCCGCTCTGCCGAGGCCGCGCTGAAATACTTCGTATTGGGCGCGTTGGCCTCCGGCTTGCTGCTCTATGGTATTTCCATGGTTTACGGTGCCACTGGCTCCCTTGATTTTGCTTCCGTCTTGGCTTCTGCTTTCAATGAGCAGGCTAATGAATGGTTGTTGAAATTGGGTATGGTGTTTATTGTGGTCGCCATTGCATTTAAATTGGGTGCGGTTCCATTCCATATGTGGGTACCCGATGTGTACGATGGCGCGCCGACCTCTGTTACCGCCTTTGTGGGTACAGCTCCGAAAATTGCCGCTGTTGTCTTTGCGTTCCGTATCCTTGTTACCGGTATGGGTACCATACATTCAGACTGGGCGCCGATGTTGGCCATTCTTGCTGTTGCTTCTTTGGTGGTCGGTAACCTTGCTGCCATCATGCAAACCAATATCAAACGTATGCTTGCCTATTCTACCGTATCGCACATGGGTTTTATCCTGTTGGCGTTTATGGCAGGCGCAGTCGGCTTTACTGCAGGTTTGTATTACGCCATTACCTATGCTTTGATGGCGGCAGTCAGCTTCGGCGTTTTGATGGTATTGTCCACCAAAGACATTGAATGTGAAAACATCAAAGACCTCGCAGGCCTTAACCAACGCCATGCATGGTTTGCCTTCCTGATGTTGCTGTCTATGTTCTCCATGGCAGGTATTCCGCCGCTGATGGGCTTTTACGCCAAGTTCGGCGTGATTATGGCGCTCTTGAAACAAGGCTATGTTTGGTTGTCAGTGTTTGCCGTCATCATGTCGCTGATTGGTGCGTTCTACTACCTGCGCGTGGTCAAAGTTATCTACTTCGATGCTCCTGACCATGACCAGCCGGTCGGCAGCAACTATGCCGCCAAATTTGTCCTGACGGTCAATGCCTTCCTGTTGCTCCTGTGGGGTATCATGCCGCAAACCGTTATCGACTGGTGTGCCAAAGCATTGATAAATACCCTGTAAGCTTCAAACAAAACCAACGGCGGCTGTTCCAAAGTCGCCGTTTTTGTTAGGATTCTCATTCGGATGAAATATACCCAAAGTTCAGACGGCCTCAAGCCTTTGAATAATCATGAAGCGGGTATCATCAAGAGATTGAATATTCCACGGATAATGATGGGCAAGAATGCCCATTTAATATGTTAAAATCACACACAGGCCGTCTGAAAACAGAAAGACCACCATGACCGCATCCATGTACATTCTTTTGCTGTTGGCACTTATCTTTGCCAACGCACCATTTATTACCACCAAATTCTTCGGCATCATCGCCCTGAAACGCAAACACATCGGCCATCACTTGATCGAATTGCTGGCAGGTTTCCTGCTTACTGCGATCCTCGCCTATATTCTCGAATCACGCGCAGGAGCCGTACATGCCCAAGATTGGGAGTTTTACGCGACAGTTGTCTGCCTCTACCTGATTTTTGCCTTCCCATGCTTCGTATGGCGTTACTTTTGGAATGAGCGGAATAGAGAGTAGGATTTGAATAAGGAAAAGGCCGTCTGAAAGATTTTCAGACGGCCTTTTTATATCAAGTAAGGATTGTTTTAGGGATGAGCTTTGGAACATTGACCTGGAGTTGCCATATTCAGTTTCATAATGACAGCTTTGGCAACATCTTCAGAAATTTCAGTTACTGCCGGTATGGGTATTGGCTGTTTCTGGTAACAAGAAACCTTTGTTTTGCAAGTCACCTAAGCAATTAACAACAATATCTTTAGTTACAGAGATAAATGCCTGATCCAGATTACTATGGGGAGTCAGCTCTTTTGGTGTGGAGGTTAAACCAATAGTAGTCACAATAGCGTGATTAAATTCGGAACGGTTTAATTCTTTTTTGCCATCTGAGTAGCTACAGTAGAATTGATAGTAATCCTGAACTGTACTGCCTGCTAATCCGAAAGTCAGACCTGTTTTTATACCGTTACCTACTGCACCACCAATATTGGCGATATTGTTGGCATGGATTTTCAGGCTGTTTTGGGCTTGCGGGTCTACTGTTACAATCTTTGTTCCATTTAGTGCAATTTTGGCAGCTTTTGTTAGAGCCGGATTTACTTTAGGGAAAGACTTACCATTACGCTCGAACTCTCCCTCTAAACGTATAGGATAAGGTTGATTTGGTACTTTCAAATCACTTTGTTTATATTTTTGATATTCGGTTGAAGTATAGGGATGTGGTACAACACAGGCAGAAAGCGCTAATGCTGAGCATAGGATGAGTAATTTGTTCATAGATATTCTCCAGTTAATTTGCATTTATCTGTTTGTTTTCAGGTGAATTAAATAACGTATTCGAATAAAACCAATTATAACGTAATACAGTTTTTATACAAATTTTGCAAACTAAATGTGAAAATTTGCATGGGAAGGCAGGTTGTTATATTGGATCTACCTTGCGAACTTCATTACTTTAGAGAGAAGGTTTCCGATAGTGATGGTAGATGTCGAGGGCAAGTTAACTTTAATTACCAAGAGTACAACTGTGAGCTTTTGAGTTATTAAGATTAGATTTCGATTGAAAATGATAGGGAGATTTCAGTTTGGGTCAGTTGGTAAATAAATTAAGCCAAAAGGCCGAGTTGATGTAGTTGCTTGAAACAATAAAGGCCGTCTGAAAGATTTTCAGACGGCCTTTATTTTGTTCGATGTTAAATATCGTTTAGAAAACAAGGCTGTTGGGGCGTAAAGCCTTGTCGTGGGGGCGGTTTAACGGTACTATTCTCGGTTAATCCTGTTTTATTCCTATGAAATTGAAAGTATAAGATGATTAATGATATTCAAAAGACAGCTGAAGGCAAAATGCAGCGTTCTCTGGAAGTATTGAAAGACAATTTGGCTAAAGTGCGTACCGGCCGTGCGCATACCGGCCTGCTTGACCAAGTGGAAGTGGAATACTGGGGCAGCATGGTGCCTGTGAGCCAAGTGGCGAACGTGACGCTTTTGGATGCGCGTACGATTGGTGTGAAACCTTTTGAAAGCAATATGGCTTCAAAAGTCGAGAAAGCAATCCGTGATTCCAACTTGGGTCTGAACCCTGCTTCTGTCGGCGATTTGATCCGTGTCCCTATGCCTATGCTGACTGAGGAACGTCGTAAAGATTTGATCAAAGTAGTGCGCGGTGAGGCGGAAGAGGGCCGTGTGTCTATCCGCAATGTGCGCCGTGATGCAAACGACCACATCAAAAAATTGTTGAAAGACAAAGAAATTTCTGAAGATGAAGCCCGCCGTGGTGAGGAAGCGGTTCAGAAGTTGACCGACAAATACATTGCTGAGGCAGACAAGCTCTTGGCGGCCAAAGAAGAAGATTTGATGGCGATTTAATCCTGTGTGCAAACCGTTCAGACGGCCTTTGGACGGTTTGCTCCCTGAAAGGCAGACATGAAAAGCAGTACGCAGACGATTTTGGAACACTCTGCCATCCCCCGACATATTGCCGTGATTATGGACGGCAACGGACGTTGGGCAAAGAAGCGTTTTCTTCCCCGTGTGATGGGGCATAAGCGCGGCTTGGATGCGCTGGAGAACATGGTGAAGCATTGTGCTGAGCTGGGTGTGCGGTATTTGACCGTGTTTGCTTTTTCGACTGAAAACTGGCGACGCCCCGAGGAAGAGGTTTCTTTTCTGATGGGGCTGTTTTTGCAGGCTTTGCAAAAGCAGGTGCGCCGTTTGCACGATAACAATATGCGCTTGAAAGTTATCGGCAGCCGCGAGCGGTTTAATGCTGAAATCCTGAAGGGGATTGAGGCGGCAGAGGCGTTAACGGCAAACAATACCGGCTTAACTTTGAGCATTGCCGCCGATTATGGCGGCCGCTGGGATATTTTGCAGGCGGCAAATCAGTTGATTGCCGAGGGAGTCACTGAGATTACGGAAGAGGCGTTGTCGCGCTATTTGATGTTGGGCGATGCACCCGAGCCGGATTTGTTTATCCGAACCGGTGGCGAGACGCGCATCAGTAATTTCCTTCTGTGGCAGATGGCGTATGCGGAATTGTATTTTACGGATACGCTGTGGCCTGATTTTAATGAGAAATCGCTGAATGAAGCGATTGTTTCGTTCCAAAAACGGGAACGCCGCTTCGGGCGGACTTCCGAACAGCTGCCGGTTGAGCAGCAACGGGGTTGAGAATTATGTTGAAACAACGGATTTTAACGGCGCTGTGGCTTTTGCCACTGATGCTGGGTATGCTGTTTTATGCACCTATGTGGCTGTGGGCGGCGTTTTGCGGCCTGATTGCCATGCTGACTTTGTGGGAATATGCCCGCATGAGCGGCTTGGATAAGTTGAAAATCAATCATTATTTGTCTTCAACGCTGGTGTTTGGCGTGATTGCCTATGCCGGTGGTTGGCAGTTGCCTGATTTGGTTTGGTATGTCGTATTGGGGTTTTGGCTGATTGTCATGCCTTGGTGGCTGAAAGCGAAATGGAAGTTAAACGGCGGCTGGCAGGCTTACACGGTCGGTTGGTTGTTGGTGATGCCGTTTTGGTTTGCACTGGTTTACCTGCGCCCTCAGCCGGAAGACGCGCTGTCTTTATTGGCGATTATGGGTTTGGTGTGGGTGGCCGATATTGGTGCATATTTCTGCGGCAAATCGTTTGGCAAGCGCAAAATTGCGCCGACCATCAGCCCGGGTAAAAGCTGGGAAGGTGCGATTGGCGGCGCATTGTGCGTTGCTGTGTACATGACCATCGTATGGAAAGCCGGTTGGCTGGCTTTTGAAGCCGGTTGGTTAAAAACTATTTTGATCGGCTTGATTCTGACCGTTGTCAGCGTGTGCGGCGATTTACTGGAAAGCTGGCTCAAACGTGCGGCCGGTATCAAAGACAGCAGCAATTTGTTGCCGGGACACGGCGGTGTGTTCGACCGTGTGGACAGCCTGATTGCCGTTATCAGCATTTATGCCGCCTTTGTATATTTGTTTTAAACCGCCTGTCTCACATGGTTAGGGGAGCTGATTGTGTCCGAACAAAAACAGATTTCATCTTTATCGATCTTGGGCGTATTGTTGGCACTGGGATTGATGGCTGCGGCGTTTATTTTGGGCGTGCAGTTTAAGAATCTGCGCCAGCCGGGGACGATTACTGTAAAAGGTTTGGCAGAGAAAAACTTCCAATCCGACAGCGCGACGTGGAATACGGGCGTGAACGCGCACGGCGAGAGCTATCAGGAAGTTTTGGATTTGCTGACGGCAAGACGCAAGAAGCTGTCTAAATTTTTGGGCGAGCAAGGCTTTACGGCGGCTGAAATGAAAGTGGGCCTGCCTGAAGTGTCGCGCGTTTTCAATGAAACCCGAGACGAACTGGGCAACGTAACCCGTACGCCCAACGGCTACGATGGCGACCTCAATATTGTGGTCAACACCAAAAAATTGGACAAAATCCAAGCCGCCCAGCGTGCCATTTTGAATTTCCGTGCGCAAAACGAATTTATCCGCTTCGACAATCCGCAATATTTGTTGGGCAATTTGGAAACCATCAAACGCGATTTGATTACGCAGGCGACTGAGGATGCGCAGAAACGCGCGGCCGAATTTGCCAAAACCGGCGGCGGCAAAGTGGGTGCCATGCGTTCTGCTTCGCAAGGCTCGTTCAACATCTATGCCGACACCGGCAGTAGCGAGGACGACGAGTACGGCGGTTCTTACGATAAAAGCACCGTCGGCAAACAAGTCCGACTGGTTGTTACCATCGAATACGGCATTGAGTAATTCTTTCAGACGGCCTTTTCAGCTGGGAGGCAAAAGGCCGTCTGAAAATTGGAAACGGCAAAGAAATTTATTTCAAACACAATGAATACCGTTTGCACAGCACACAAAGAACACACCATGACACAACAAGTTCTGACCATATTAGGCAGTACCGGCAGCATAGGCGAAAGCACTTTAGACGTTGTTTCCCGCCATCCCGAAAAATTCCGCGTGTTCGCACTGGCAGGGCATAGGCAGGTGGACAAGCTGGCGGCACAATGCAAACAGTTTCGTCCGGAATATGCCGTTGTCGGCGATGCCGGCCATGCGGCCGAGCTGGAAAAGAAACTCAAACAAGAAGGCATCGATACGCAGGTTTTATATGGTTCTCAAGCCCTGATTGATGTCGCTTCTGCCGATGAAGTCAGCGGCGTGATGTGTGCCATTGTCGGCGCGGCCGGTTTGCCCTCGGCTTTGGCCGCCGCTCAAAAAGGCAAAACCATTTATCTGGCAAACAAAGAAACACTGGTGGTTTCCGGCGCATTGTTTATGGAAACCGCCCGTCAAAACGGCGCCACCGTCTTGCCGATTGACAGCGAACACAACGCCATTTTCCAAGTATTGCCAAGGGATTACACAGGCCGTCTGAATGAGCACGGTATCAATTCGATTATCCTGACCGCATCGGGCGGACCCTTCCTTAATACAGATTTAAGCACATTTGACAACATTACGCCCGAGCAGGCGGTCAAGCATCCGAATTGGAGCATGGGGCGCAAAATTTCCGTCGATTCCGCGTCAATGATGAATAAGGGCTTGGAATTGATTGAGGCGCATTGGCTGTTTAACTGTCCGCCGGAAAAACTGGAAGTCGTCATCCATCCGCAATCTGTGATACACAGCATGGTGCGTTATCGCGATGGTTCGGTATTGGCGCAGTTGGGTAATCCCGATATGCGTACGCCGATTGCTTATTGTTTGGGCCTGCCCGAACGTATCGATTCCGGCGTGGGCGAGCTGGATTTCGGCGCATTGTCCGCATTGACCTTCCAAAAGCCTGACTTTGACCGTTTCCCATGTTTGAAACTTGCCTATCAGGCCATGAATGCAGGCGGCGCCGCACCTTGCGTATTGAACGCCGCCAACGAAGTTGCCGTGGCCGCTTTTTTAGATAAACGCATCAAGTTTACCGATATTGCCAAAGTCGTTGCCCACTGCCTTGCCCAAGATTTTTCAGACGGCCGTCACGATATCGAAGGCCTGCTGGCGCAAGACGCGCAAACACGCAGGCAGGCAGAAGCCTTTATCGGCAAACAATAAGGCTTCAATGACAGGCCGTCTGAAACGTCAACCGCTTGGCATTTAGGCAGACAAAATGGAACAACTGCCTTTATAATCGGTTTTCAGACGGTCTTATCCGTTGATTATCACATTTCATACAGGGGATTTTTTTGCAAACCTTTTTAGCCTTTATCGTCGCCATTCTGATTTTGGTCAGCCTGCATGAGTTCGGACACTATATTGTTGCCCGCTGGTGCGGCGTTAAAGTCGTGCGCTTTTCCGTTGGCTTCGGTAAGCCCTTTTTTACCCGAAAACGCGGCGATACCGAGTGGTGTCTTGCCCCGATTCCGCTGGGTGGTTACGTTAAAATGGTCGATACGCGCGAAGGAGAGGTGGCGGAAGCAGATTTGCCCTACGCTTTTGACAAGCAGCATCCGGCCAAGCGCATCGCCATTGTCGCCGCCGGTCCTTTGACCAATTTGATTTTGGCCGTTTTGCTTTATGGTTTGAGCTTTTCCTTCGGCGTAACCGAGTTGCGCCCTTATGTCGGAATGGTCGAGCCTACCAGTATTGCCGCCAAAGCAGGTTTTCAGGCGGGCGATAAGATTGTATCGGTCAACGGAATCGCCGTTAAAGACTGGAGCGATGCGCAAACCGAGATGGTGTTGAACCTTGAAGCCGGTCCTGTAAAAGTCGCTGTTCAGACGGCCTCAAATACCCAAGCCATCCGCATAATTGATGCCGCCGGCACGCCTGAAGCAGGTAAAGTTGCGAAAAACCAAGGCAACATCGGCCTTTTGCCTTTTAGAATTACTAACCGCATCGGCAAAGTCTTGGCCAATAGTCCCGCCGAAAAAGCAGGTTTGAAGGAAAACGACAAACTGCTGACCGCCGATGGGAAGCCCATCGAAAGCTGGCAAGCATGGACGGAACTCTTCCGCGCCAGCCCCGGCAAACGAATCGAGCTGACTTACGATCGCGACGGTAAAATACTGGCGACCGCTATCCGGCCGGACAGCGTCGAGCAGTCGGCAGGCGTGCTGGTGGGTAGAGCAGGGCTTGCTGCTCAGGCGGATAAAGAGTGGGATAAGACCATCCGCTACCGTTATACGCCTTCCGTTGCCCAAGCCTTTGAATTGGGTTGGAACAAAACCGTCAACTATTCGTGGACGACACTCAAATTTTTCGGAAAACTGGTTACGGGCAATGCCTCTTTGAACCATATTTCCGGCCCCCTGACCATTGCCGATGTCGCCGGACAATCCGCAAAACATGGATTGCAGAGCTATCTTGAATTTCTGGCCTTGGTCAGCATCAGCTTAGGCGTGTTGAACCTTTTGCCCATACCCGTTTTAGACGGCGGACATTTGGTTTTCTATACCGCCGAATGGATACGCGGAAAGCCTTTGAGCGAGCGCATACAGGCAGTTGGCCTGCGCTTCGGACTGGCAGCCATGCTTTTGATGATGGCTGTGGCTTTCTTTAATGACATCAACCGTTTGTTTGGATAATTTATGAAACTGAACCAGATTGCTTCCGCTTTAATGGTATTGAGCCTGTCTCCACTGGCATTGGCTGACTTTACCATTCAGGACATCCGCGTCGAAGGCCTGCAGCGCACCGAGCCGAGTACCGTCTTCAATTACCTGCCCATTAAAGTCGGTGATAATTTCAATGATGCGCGCAGTGAAGAAATCATCAAAAAACTCTACGCAACCGGTTTCTTTGACGACGTACGTGTCGAAACCATGGACAATCAAGTCCTGTTGACTGTGATTGAACGTCCGACCATTAGCTCGCTCAATATTACCGGCGCAAAAATGCTGCAAAACGATGCCATCAAGAAAAACCTTGAAGCCTTCGGTTTGGCGCAATCCCAATACTTCAACCAAGCAACGCTGAACCAAGCCGTTGCCGGTTTGAAAGAAGAGTATTTGAGCCGTGGCAAACAGTCTGTCCAAATCACGCCGACCGTTACCAAACTCGCCCGTAACCGCGTATCTATCGATATTGCCATCGAAGAGGGCAAATCTACCAAGATTACTGATATTTCATTTGAAGGCAACGAAGTTTATTCCGACCGCCGCCTGCTGAAACAAATGTCCCTGAGCGAAGGCGGCATGTGGACTTGGATCACCAAGAGCAACCAGTTCAATGAGCAAAAATTTGCTCAGGACATGGAAAAAATCACCAATTATTACCAAAACAACGGCTACTTCAACTTCCGTATTTTGGATACCGATATCCAAACCAACGAAGACAAAACCAAGCAAACCATTAAAGTAACTGTCAGCGAAGGCGACCGCTTCCGCTGGGGCAATGTACGCATCGAAGGCGATACGCTGGAAGTACCGAAAGAAGATTTGGAAAAACTGCTGACCATGAAGCCAGGCAAATGGTACGAGCGCGCGCAAATGTCCAATTCGCTCGAAGCCATCCAAAACCGCATGGGTCAGGCAGGTTACGCATTCAGCGAAATCAATGTCCAACCGATTCCCAATGCCGAAACGCATACCGTTGATTTTGTGTTGACCGTTCAACCGGGCCGCAAAATCTATGTGAACGAAATCAACATTACCGGCAACAACAAAACTCGTGACGAAGTCATCCGCCGCGAGTTGCGCCAAATGGAATCGGCGCCTTACGATTCTGCCAAACTGCAACGTTCTAAAGAGCGCGTTGAGTTGTTGGGCTATTTCGACAACGTTCAATTTGATGCGGTTCCTGTGGCCAATACGCCTGACCAAGTCGACCTGAACATGAGCCTGACCGAACGTTCTACCGGCTCGCTCGACTTGAGCGCAGGTTGGGTTCAGGATACCGGTTTAGTGATGTCTGCCGGTGTGGCTCAAGACAACCTGTTCGGTACGGGTAAATCCGTTGCCCTGCGCGCTTCCCGCAGTAAAACCACAGTAAACGGCTCATTGTCGTTTACCGACCCATACTTCACACCTGACGGCGTAAGCTTGGGCTACGACCTTTATGGTAAGACTTACGACCCGCGTAAAGCTTCTTCCAGCGCGAAACAATATAAAACCACAACTTTCGGCGGCGGTTTGCGTATCGGTATTCCAGTTACCGAATATGACCGTGTGAACTTCGGTTTGGCCGCAGAGCGTCTGACCGTTAATACCTACAAAGGCGCGCCTAAACGCTATGCCGACTTTATCAATCAATACGGTAAGGGCGACGGCAACGGCGTGGGTAACTTCAAAGGCTGGTTGTACAAAGGTACCATCGGCTGGGGCCGCAACAAAACCGACAATGCCTTGTGGCCGACCCGTGGTTACCTGACCGGCGTAAACGGCGAAATCGCCTTGCCGGGCAGCGACCTGCAATACTACACCCTGACCCACAACCAAACTTGGTTCTTCCCATTGAGCAAAGATTTCACGCTGATGCTGGGTGGCGAAGTCGGTTATGGCAACGGCTACGGCAAAACCAAAACCATGCCGTTCTTTGAAAACTTCTACGGCGGCGGCTTAGGTTCTGTTCGCGGCTTTGAAAGCGGTACGCTGGGCCCGAAAGTTTATGACGAATACGGCGAGAAAATCAGCTACGGCGGTAACAAAAAAGCCAACGTTTCCGCAGAGTTGCTCTTCCCGATGCCGGGCATTAAAGACTCGCGTACCGTCCGTCTGAGCCTGTTTGCCGATGCGGGCAGTGTGTGGGATGACAAAACCTACAACGACAGCAGCAGCAATTCTTATTACACCAATGGCGCGCTCCAAAACGTGTATGGCGTAGGCACAACGCACAAATCGACATTCAAAAACGAATTGCGTTACTCTGCTGGTGCTGCCGTGACTTGGCTCTCTCCGTTGGGTCCGATGAAGTTCAGTTATGCTTATCCGATTAAGAAAAAAGAAGGCGACGAAATCCAACGCTTCCAATTCCAACTCGGTACGACATTCTGATGATGTTTAGGCCGTCTGAAACCGGGTTTGTCCGTTTCAGACGGCCTCATGGCAGATTGGCGGCAAGCTTATTGCAAACCGCCCGTTTGTTTTTAAGCAAGGATTTTTATCATGAGTAAAATAGCCGACACCCTCCGTGTCCTCGCCGTAGCCCTGCCGGGTTTCGTGCTTTTGCCGCAAGCGGCGGCGGATGGCGTGCAGAAAATCGGTTTTATCAATACCGAGCGCGTTTATCAGGAATCCAAGCAGGCGCAAAACATTCAGATGACTTTGGAAAAAGAGTTCAAAAGCCGTCAAACCGCCTTGCAAAAGTTGCAACAGGAAGGCGAGGCTTTGGAGCGAAAACTGAGCGGCGACAAGCTCAGCGACAGCCAAAGGGAAGCGGAAACCCAAAAGTGGCGCAATCTGGTACAAAAATTCCGCAAGGAGCAGGCCGAGTTGGCTGAAGACTACAACCTGCGCCGCAATGAAGAATTCGCCGCGCTCCAGCAAAATGCCAACCGCGTCATCGTTGATTTAGCCAAACGCGAAGGTTATGACTTCATCTTGCAGGACGTGATTTACGTCAACGGCCGCTACGACATTACCGACAGCGTTATTAAAGCCCTAAATGCTCACTGACCCTGCTCGGCAGCGAATGTAACCATACAGACAAACCTAAGGCCGTCTGAAACCCAAACCGGCATCTTTCAGACGGCCTGACATCTTGACGGCAGATTATCATGACTTCACAAGCATACACCCTGTCCCAAATCGTTTCCCAGCTCGGCGGCGAATGGAAAGGCGAAGACATCGCCATTACCGCTGTCCGTCCGTTGGATCAGGCGCAGGCGGAACACATCAGCTTTTTGGCCAATCCGAAATACAAAGCCGAAGTACACGACAGCCAAGCAGGCGCAGTGATTGTGTCGCCGAAAGCCGCAGATGAATTTGCGGGCCGCAACCTGATTGTGGCTGCCGACCCTTATCTTTATTTTGCCAAAGTGGCACGATTGTTCTCGCCGATTGTCAAAGCACAGGGCGGCGTACATCCGACCGCCGTTGTCGAGGTAAGCGCCAAAGTGCCGGCAAGCTGCGAAATCGGCGCGAATGCCTATATCGGCGCGAATGCCGTATTGGGCGAAGGCTGCCGTATTTTGGCCAATGCCGTTGTCCAACACGATTGCACGTTGGGCGATGAAGTCGTGTTGCATCCCAACGCCGTTATCTATTACGGCTGCACTTTGGGCAACCGTGTCGAAATCCACAGCGGCGCAGTCATCGGCGCGGACGGTTTCGGCTTGGCCTTCGCCGGCGATTCGTGGTTTAAAATCCCGCAAACCGGCGCAGTCACGCTGGGCGATGATGTGGAAATCGGTTCAAATACCAATGTCGACCGCGGCGCAATGAGCGACACGACCGTCGGCAACGGCACCAAAATCGACAATCAAGTCCAAATCGGCCACAACTGCAAAATCGGTTCGCACACCGTGATTGCCGCCAAAACCGGCATTTCCGGCAGCGTCACCATCGGCAATTATTGCATTATCGGCGGCGGCGTCGGCACGGTCGGACACATCGAAATCGCCGATAAAACTACCATCGGCGGCGGCACATCCGTTACCCACAGCATTACCGAAAGCGGCCAGCATTTGGCCGGTATTTTCCCGATGTCGGGCTACAAAGACTGGGCGCGCAATGCCGTTTATATCCATCGTTTGAGCGAAATGAACAAACGCCTCAAAACGCTGGAAAAACAGCTTGCCGACAGCGATGAAGCCTAAAGGCGGCGCAAACAGTCCGCGCCCCGCATCCGAATACGTTTAAACCCAATACAAACAAGGAAAGACGAACATCATGGACGTACAACTCCCGATCGAAGCCAAAGACATTCAAAAACTTATCCCACACCGTTATCCGTTTTTGCAACTCGACCGCATTACTGCGTTCGAACCGATGAAAACCCTGACTGCGATTAAAAACGTGACCATGAACGAGCCGCAGTTCCAAGGCCACTTTCCCGACCTGCCCGTGATGCCCGGCGTGCTGATTATCGAAGCCATGGCACAAGCGTGCGGCACACTCGCCATCCTCAGCGAAGGCGGCCGCAAAGAAAACGAATTCTTCTTCTTCGCCGGTATCGACGACGCCCGTTTCAAACGCCAAGTCATCCCCGGCGACCAACTGGTTTTTGAAGTCGAGCTGTTGACCAACAAACGCGGTATCGGCAAATTCAACGCCGTTGCCAAAGTCGACGGCCAAGTTGCCGTTGAAGCCGTGATTATGTGCGCCAAACGCGTGGTGTAAGAATGGGACAGGCCGTCTGAAAGCTTCAGACGGCATCTTGCAGGCAATACCTGTATCAGACAGCAAGGAGACAGCATGACCCTTATCCATCCGACCGCCGTCATCGACCCTAAAGCCGAACTCGACTCCAGCGTCAAAGTCGGCCCGTACAGCATCATCGGCCCTAATGTGCAAATCGGTGCAAATACCGAAATCGGTCCGCACGCCGTCATCAACGGCCATACGACCATCGGTGAAAACAACCGCATTTTCCAATTTGCCAGCCTCGGCGAAATTCCGCAGGACAAAAAATACCGCGACGAGCCGACCAAGCTGATTATCGGCAACGGCAACACCATCCGCGAATTTACGACGTTCAACCTTGGTACGGTTACCGGCATCGGCGAAACCCGTATCGGCGACGACAACTGGATTATGGCCTACTGCCACCTTGCCCATGACTGCGTGGTCGGCAACCATACTATCTTCGCTAACAACGCCTCACTCGCAGGCCACGTTACCATCGGCGACTACGTCGTCTTGGGCGGCTACACGCTGGTGTTCCAATTCTGCCAAATCGGTGACTACGCCATGACCGCGTTTGCCGCCGGCGTACACAAAGACGTACCGCCATACTTTATGGCTGCAGGCTACCGCGCCGAACCGGCCGGCCTCAACAGCGAAGGTATGCGCCGCAACGGTTTCACGGCCGAACAGATTGCCTCTGTCAAAGATGTGTATAAAACCATTTACCATCGCGGCATTCCGTTTGAAGAAGCCAAGGCAGAGATTCTGAAACGCGCCGAAACCCAAAGCGAATTGGCGGTATTTAAAGACTTTTTTGCACAATCCACACGCGGTATTATCCGTTGATTGATGGATTGAAGGCCGTCTGAAACTTTTTCAGACGGCCTTTGGATTGCAAAAATCCGTGCAGTAGGGCAGGTTTCCTGTCCGTTTGCCGCAGATGCCGTCTGAAAACGGGCGGGCAAATGTCCGCCACAAAATCTTTTAGCTTCCGAACCTCAACAACATGAACCCCAATTCTTCCCCCCTTATCGCCATCAGCGTCGGCGAGGCTTCCGGCGACTTGCTCGGCGCACACTTAATCCGTGCCATTAAGGCGCGCTGTCCGAACGCGCGGTTTACCGGTATCGGCGGCGAGCGCATGAAGGCGGAGGGCTTTGAGAGTTTGTACGATCAGGAAAAGCTGGCGGTGCGCGGTTTTGTTGAAGTCATCAAACGCCTGCCGCAGATTTTGAAAATCCGCAAAGGGCTGGTGAATGATTTAATCCGCCTCAAGCCGGATGTGTTTATCGGCATCGATGCGCCGGATTTTAATCTCGGCGTGGCAGAAAAACTCAAGCAGGCAGGCATTCATACCATTCATTACGTCAGCCCGTCGGTTTGGGCGTGGCGACGCGAACGGGTCAATAAAATCGTACATCAGGTCAACCGCGTGTTGTGCCTGTTTCCGATGGAACCTCAGCTTTATATTGACGCCGGCGGCAAGGCTGAGTTTGTCGGTCATCCGATGGCGCAAACCATGCCGGTGGAAGCGGATAGGGCGGCTGCGCGTCAGAAGCTGGGCGTGCCTGAGGACGTGCCCGTGTTTGCCATCTTGCCAGGCAGCCGCGTGAGCGAAATTGATTACATGGCGGCGGTGTTTTTTCAGACGGCCTTATTGCTGCTGAAACGTTATCCGCAGGCACAGTTTTTGCTGCCTGTGGCAACGGCCGCAACGCGCAAACGCATTAGCGAAATTTTGGCGAAACCTGAGTTCGCCGCCCTTCCCATCACGTTGACCGACAAGCAGTCGGATACGGTTTGCACCGCTGCCGACGTGGTATTGGTTACCAGCGGTACGGCGACTTTGGAAGTGGCTTTGTGCAAACGGCCTATGGTCATCAGCTACAAAATTTCGCCGCTGACTTATGTATATGTGAAAAACAAAATCAAAGTGCCGCATGTCGGTTTGCCCAATATTTTGTTGGGTAAAGCCGCCGTTCCCGAGTTGCTGCAACATGATGCCGTCCCTGAAAAACTGGCGCAGGCCGTGGCAGACTGGTATGACTGCCCTGAAGCCGTAGCCGCGTTGGAACAGGATTTCCACGCCTTGCATCTGCTGTTGAAAAAAGATACGGCGGCATTGGCGGCGGCGGCAGTATTGGAAGAAGCCGGATTTTCAGACGGCCTGAAAGACAAGTAAGGAAAATACATGAATTTATTGGGAGCATTGGCCAAGGTTGGCAGCCTAACGATGGTGTCGCGCATTTTGGGTTTTGTACGCGATACGATTATTGCCCGTACGTTTGGAGCAGGTACGGCGACGGATGCGTTTTTTGTTGCGTTTAAACTGCCCAATCTTTTGCGGCGTATTTTTGCAGAAGGCGCATTTGCCCAAGCCTTCGTACCGATTTTGGCGGAATACAAAGAAACCCGCTCGCCCGAAGCCACGCAGGCGTTTGTGCGTCATGTGGCCGGTATGTTGTCGTTTGTGTTGGTCATCGTTACCGCGCTGGGCATACTAGCCGCGCCGTGGGTGATTGTTGCTAACGCCCCTGGTTTTATCAATGAACCTGATAAGGTTCAGCTTTCCATTGATCTGCTACGGGTTGTATTTCCTTATATTTTTTTGATTTCACTATCCTCTTTTGTCGGCTCGATCCTTAATTCCTATCATAAATTCGGTATCCCCGCTTTTACGCCGACATTTTTGAATATTTCCTTTATCGTTTTTTCCCTGTTTTTCGTGCCGTATTTCAATCCGCCCATAATGGCTTTGGCATGGGCGGTATTTGTCGGCGGTGTGTTGCAGCTGGTGTTCCAACTGCCTTGGTTGGCGAAACTGGGCTTCTTGAAAATGCCCAAACTCAGCTTTAAAGATGCGGCGGTCAACCGCGTGCTGAAACAGATGGCACCGGCAATTTTGAGCGTGAGCGTGGCGCAGATTTCCTTATTCATCAATACCATCTTCGCCTCGTTTTTGCAGTCCGGCAGTGTGTCGTGGATATATTTTGCCGACCGACTGATGGAATTGCCGACCGGCGTTTTGGGTGTGGCACTCGGCACGATCTTGCTGCCTACCTTGTCCAAACACGCTACCAGTCAGGATACCGAACAGTTTTCTGACCTGCTCGACTGGGGTTTGCGCCTGTGTATGTTGCTGGCGCTGCCTGCCGCAGTCGGTCTTGCCGTGCTGGCTTTCCCTCTGGTTGCAACTTTGTTCATGTATCGTGAGTTTACGCTGTACTCCGCACAAATGACTGAACAGGCGCTCGTTGCCTACTCCCTCGGCTTGATCGGGATGATTATGATTAAAGTGTTGGCACCCGGTTTTTACGCGCGCCAAAACATCAAAACTCCCGTTAAGATCGCCATTTTCACACTGATTTGTACGCAGTTGATGAACCTTGCCTTCATTTCGCCGCTCAAACACGTCGGCCTGTCTCTCTCCATCGGTTTGGGTTCGTGTTTGAACGCAGGTTTGCTGTTTTACCTCTTGCGCAAACATGGTATCTATCAGCCCCGCAAAGGTTGGCCGGTGTTCTTGGTTAAAATAACCATCTCTTTGGCCGTCATGGGCGGCGGTTTGTGGGCGGCGCAATATTATCTGCCGTTTGAATGGGTACACGTCGGTGGTTTTAAAAGGGCAGGACAACTTTGCGTCCTGATTGCCTTGGGTGGCGGTCTCTACTTCGTTTCCCTCGCCGCGCTCGGCTTCCGTCCGCACCATTTCCGCAGGGTAGAAAAATAAGGAAACCAATTTAAGTCATTGCCTGTTTTGAAGATAATCCACTAATAAAAAGGCCCTTGGATTTTGATTTCAAGGGCTTTTTACTTTGTGGCGGGGATGGACTTATGGTTTGGTCAGATAAGGATATAGATCCATGCGTTCGTCTTGATGTACGGCTAAAAAGTCCGGTGCATCAAACCTCATCCCAGTGCCGTGATAAAGGCATTTTTGCTGAGGATCGGGATACAGTCCGCCACCCAAATAGCCGATTTTTAGCGGTTGCTGATTGGCGGCGTGCTGTTTCAATACTGCGGCAGTGGCTTGTGTTTTTTCGGCGGTGGGATGGTCGTCGGCTCGTCCCAGACCAAACAGATCCCAAAAGGTTTTTCTAGGAGGGGTAATACGGATATTGTATGTCGTACATCCATCGTTATAAATTGGGCGTTCTATTTGGCGGACGGAAATTCGATAGTAACCGTGGCTGCCTACAATACTGAGGACTTGTGCTTTTGAAAAATTACCGCCTGCATAGGCTGCTAACGGAAATGATAGGAAGAAGAGGGGGATAAGGTGGCGCATAAGGTTTAGGTCGTCTGAAAGAGTGTTGGGTGTTACTGCAAGCTTAACATGGCAGGTTTTACGGAAAGTAGGAAGGTAAGGTCGGGTATGGCGTTTTCTTTTTACTGGAAGGGTCGTCTGAAATTTTTCAGACGACCCTTTTTGTCTTTGCTTTGAAAGGCAAGGCTCTAAAACAATTATGTATTTTCGCTATACGGGAAAATTTTCGTCACGCGCCGGCGTTTTTGGTGCAGGGGGCGGGTTTGTTCCGGCTGGAAAACGTAATCAAAGGGGCGAAGTTGCAGCGTCTGCCACAGGCGGTCTAGGTTGCGTGTGGCGGCGGCGCGGGTTTGCTCTGTGTCGGGCGTGAGGAAAATGTGTAGGGCTTTGCCGTGTTGCTCGACGCGGTATTCTTGGATGAGGTCGTCTGAAATCATGGCGCGGCGGATGAAGTCGGCGTAGAGGGCGTAAGGTTCGCCACCTGTCGTGCGTGCATCGAGGATATCGTCGCAGCGTCCTTCGATGGCGCTGATGCGGGCGAATGCGCTGCCGCAGGGGCAGGGCGCGTTGTTGGCAATCAAAACGTCGTCGAGGCGGTAGCGGATGACGGGTTGGCTTTTGCGGTTGAAGTCGGTAATGATGGGGGCGAAGCGGCCGCTTTCGCGGTCTATCCAGTCTTTTTCGATATAAACCATGTCTTCGTTCAGATGCAGGTTGCCGTGGGCGCAGGTGTGGGCGAGGAAGCCTTCGGTGCATTGGTAGATTTGGTGAACTGGCGTGCCGAAGCGTTGTTCGATGCGGGTTTTGACTTGCGGTTCTAAAACTTCGGCAACGGAGATGATTTTTTTTGGGCATATGGCGAGGTCGGGATGCTGGGCAAGCTGCTGCAACACTTGGGCGGGGGCAATGAGGATGGTGGGGTTTTGCGCGTTGAGCCTTGTGATGTGTGCGTCCAAGGCTTCGAGCAGGTCGTAAAACTCGAAGCGTATCAGCGGGCTTTTGACGGCGGTGTAGAGATTGCTGTTGGCGCGCAGGAAGAAGGCGATGCTGTGGCGGGCGAGGTAGGGGCGGGGCAGCATGCGTTTGAGCATATAGCCTGCCCACAGGGCGGATTCTTCGGGGGAAACGAGGAAAATGCCCCTGTTGCCGCTGGTACCGGAGGAAAGTCCGACGGTGATTTCTTTGCCCGAGGTCGTCTGAAAAACGGGGCTGAAGTCGCGGCTTTCTTCGGCTTTGAGGGCGACGGAGAGGGCGTCTTTTTCGCTGATGCCGTAGGCGTTGATGTCGGCGAAATACTGCATGAAGATGCGTTTGTTGATAACGGGGTAGTCTTGCAGCTTGGCGCTGTGGGGGTAGAAGCGGCTGTCGTGGTTTGTTAAAAGGCGGTCGAGCTGTTTTTGCTGGTGTACTTCAAGGACGGCGCGTTCCGTGTAGTCTCGGGTGTTGAAGAAGGATTTGAGGATTTGCCATTTTGAAGGTTTCATGGTGTGTTCTTTGGGGCGGTTGAGAGGCTTTGGCTTGTTGGGTTTTCAGACGGCCTGTTTTAATCCAAGCCTTCCATGCCCAAACGCCGCAGGGTAGGTTCGCAATGGCTGGGAACGAGGATGATTTCGCGGTTGCGGCGGTGGAGGTGTTGCAGGCGGTCTATGGTGACTTGGACGGCGGAGTGGTTTTGCGCGATCAGACCGGTCAGCGGATTAGGTCGGCGGTTGTGGCTGATGGTCGCAAACCGCCAAACGGCGTCGGCAATCAGGAAAAATTCTCCGGCTATCAGTCCGTATTGCCCGGCGGCATGGCCGGGCAGGGCGACGGCAATCAAATCGGCACTGATGCGGTAGCCTTGTTCAAACGGGTAAAACGCTTCGTCAAGGCGGACTTCGGGCAGATCTTCGATAAAGCGGACACGCTGCGGCAGGTCTTGGGGCAACAGCTCGCGCAGGAAGCCTTGTTTGACTTCGATGATGCGGTTGGTCAGGCTTTCGGGCTTGTCAGTGCGGTAAACAAAGTCATAGGCGGCGCGGGAAAGGATGATTTCTGCATCGGGGAAGTCTTTGAGTCCGGCAATATGGTCGGCGTGAAGGTGGGACAGGAAGATTTGGTTGATGTCGTGAGCGGCATTGCCCAAACGCTCGCGTATGGTCGGTTGGCTGAGGGTGACGGGCGTGGTCAGTGCGTAAAATTTTTCGGGAAATCGGCGGCAGGCTTGGAAAAAGCGGGGTGCGTAGCCGGTGTCGAAAAGCAGGTTGCCGCCTTGGTGGGTGATGTGGGCGGTCATGGCGGGAAAGGCGGCTTTACGCAGGCCGCCGCCCCGTTCGACCATACATTCGGGATGGGTGCAGTAGCCGGTGTGGTAGAAACGGATGTCCATAGCTTCAGCCTTTCAAGGAACGGGCGTATTGCCGCAGCCCGTCGGCAACGCTGATTTGGGGTTCGTAGCCGAGCAGCGAACGGGCGCGGCTGATGTCTAGGGTTTGGTCGAAGGAAATCGTGCCTATGCTGTAACGGGTAACGAGGGGCTCACGAAAGGAACGGGTCAGCCTCGCCTGCGTTTCCAGTATGCGGGCAACGCTGTCAATCAGGCGGTAGGAGACGGGTTTCAGACGACATCCGAGATGCAGGGTATCGATAATTTGCCGGTAGAGTGCGGCAATGGTCTGCGGCTCACCGTTGGTGATGTTGAACGGCATGGCGCGGGGTGCATCGGCTTCGGCCGCCAACATAAGGGCATGGACGACGTTTCCAACGTAGGTAACGTCCACTAATGCGTCGCCTGCTTCGCGGTCGCTGCGTCGAATCAGCGGCAGAAAGCCTTTTTCGGAAATTTTGAGCAGGCGCGGCAGGACGGCTGTGTCGTATTCACCGAAAATGCCACGCGGACGGATGATGACACTAGAGATGTCGGTAGCGGCGGCGACTTCTTGTTCGGCAAGGAATTTGGTGTAGGCGTAGTCGTTGACGAAGTAGCGGCTAACGAAGGTTTCGGGGACTTTATGCTGGTCGAGGTAATCGAAATAGATGCTGGGCGTGGAAACATGTATCAGCTTGCCGATGCGGTGGTGCCGTACTGCGGCCAAGACGTTTTGTGTGGCGGTCACGTTGGAGCGGTAGAAATCTTCGTATCGCCCCCACGGCGAAGACAGTGCAGCGCAATGGAACACGATATCGGCTTCAGAAAACGCTTTCAGAGTCTGATTGCGGTCGGACAAATCGAAGGCATGAAATTCCGTCCCCAGCATTTTGCCGATTTCGGCATTGCGCCCACAGGCGGCTACTTGCCAGCCTTGGGCAAGCAGCGTCTGCACGAGGTTGCACCCCAGTCCGCCGGTAGCGCCGGTAACGATGGCTTTTTTCATGGTTTTTCCCAAACCAGTGCGCCCAAGCCGATGCCTGCGGATGTGCCGAACAGCAAAACTTTATCACCTGAGCGAATGGGAAAGTCGGTCAGCAGGTGGTGCAATGCGGAAGGAATGGATGCGGAGATTTGGTTGCCGTGGGTGTTGAAAATATCGACTATTTTGGCAGGGTCGAGTTTCAGACGACTGGTAATGTGTTGCAAAGCGCCACGGCTTGCTTGATGCGGAACGAACCAATCTATGTCTGCCAACGTCAAATCTGCCTGCGCCAAAACCTCGTCCAAGAAACCAGGTATGGCTTCGGCGGCGAGTTTGTAGAGTTTTTTGCCGTTCATGTGGAAATAGGCTTGGGAGACATAGCTTTCGGGATGTTTGGATGGGTGGTTTTCATAGCCGCCTGCAGGAATGGTGCAAAATTCGTAGCCTTCGGGATGTACCTCGAATTTGCTTGTCAGTACGCCGCCGTGTTCAGACGACCTGATGACTGCCGCCGCCGCACCGTCGCCGAAAATGGTCGAACTGTGAAAATCGTTCCAGTCCAAGCCGACAGAAGCGACATCGCAGCTGATCAATAAAATGGTGGGATATTTGTATAACAGCGAATCCGCCAAATCCAAGCTGCGTAAGAACGACAGACAGGTCATGTTGATGTCGAATGCGGCAATCGGGCGGGTGGGATTCAGCAGGCGCAAGGTATGCGCGGCGTTGAAGGGAATGCATTGACGATCGATACCCGAAGCGTTGATGATGCAGTCCACATCGTCAATCGTGATGCCTGCCGCCGCCAGCGCACTTTTTGCGGCTTGAAGCTGCATCGCATCGGCAGATTCGTCGTCCGCCAGAAAGTAGCGTTGCGCCAAGCCGCTGAGTTTTTCGGTGCGGCCTTCTTTGATGCCGAGCAGGGCGTCGATTTCGGAGGAAGGGACCAACCGAGAAGGCAGACCTTTGCCTGTACCGATGATGTTGAGACGGGGGGATGGGTTCGGATGAGTCGTTTGCATAATATATCCGCTAGTGAGTAATACTTCAGCATAGTATTAATATTTTGTCATTGTCAATGTTTCTATGCTGACCGAATTCTAAAAAACGTCTCAGGTAAGAGAGATAAATCAAACCTAACAAAAGGTCGTCTGAAAAGCCTAAGCAGATTTTCAGACGACCTTTTTTATGAATGCACTATCGGATTTGCTCTAAAACGCCTTTAAATTTCGAAAGAAGCCGGCAATTGCTTGATTTTCGCTGTTTGAAAACAAGATGAATCAAGGTTGTGTATAAAATTTATTGAAGAAGCAATAAGGAATAGTCAAGGCCGTCTGAAACATTTTCAGACGGCCTTTTTCGTTTTACGTTTTAACTGTAAAGCTTAGCCCCTTTTTTGACGAACTCAATCGCTTTTTCTTCCATGCCCTGCTGTTGGGCTTTTTGCTTGTCGGCGTAGTCGCGCACTTCCTGCGTGATTTTCATCGAGCAGAATTTAGGGCCGCACATCGAGCAGAAATGGGCGATTTTTGCGCCTTCGGCTGGCAGGGTTTCGTCGTGGAAGCTCTCGGCGCGTTCGGGGTCGAGGCTTAAGCGGAATTGGTCGCGCCAGCGGAACTCGAAACGCGCCTTGCTCAGGGCGTTGTCGCGCAACTGTGCGCCCGGCCAGCCTTTGGCGAGGTCGGCGGCGTGGGCGGCGAGTTTGTAGGTAATGATGCCGGTGCGCACGTCTTCTTTGTCGGGCAGGCCCAAATGCTCTTTCGGGGTAACGTAGCAGAGCATGGCTGTGCCGTACCAGCCGATATTGGTCGCGCCTATGCCCGAGGTGATGTGGTCGTAGCCGGGGGCGATGTCGGTAACGAGCGGGCCGAGGGTGTAGAAAGGCGCTTCAAAGCAGTGTTGCAGCTCTTCGGTCATATTTTCTTTGACGCGTTGCAACGGTACATGGCCCGGGCCTTCGATCATGACTTGTACGTCGTGTTCCCACGCTTTGGCGGTCAATTCACCCAAGGTGTGCAGCTCGGCGAATTGGGATTCGTCGTTGGCATCGGCAATGCAGCCGGGGCGCAGGCCGTCGCCGAGGCTGAACGACACATCATACGCCTTCATGATTTCGCAGATTTCGTCGAAATGCGTGTAGAGGAAGTTTTCCTGATGATGGGCGAGGCACCATTTCGCCATAATGGAGCCGCCGCGCGATACGATGCCGGTGAGGCGGTCGGCCGTCATCGGCACATAGCGCAGCAATACGCCTGCGTGCAGGGTGAAATAGTCCACGCCTTGTTCTGCCTGCTCGATTAAGGTGTCGCGCACCAAATCCCAAGTCAGGTCTTCGGCGATGCCGCCGGTTTTTTCCAAAGCTTGGTAAATAGGCACAGTACCGATGGGGACGGGCGCGTTGCGGATAATCCATTCGCGTGTTTCGTGGATATGTGCGCCGGTAGACAAATCCATAATCGTGTCCGCGCCCCAACGCAGCGACCACACCATTTTTTCGACTTCTTCGGTCAGGCTGGAAGTGACGGCGGAGTTGCCCAAGTTGCCGTTGATTTTGACGCGGAAGTTGCGGCCGATAATCATCGGTTCGAGTTCGGGGTGGTTGATGTTGGCAGGGATAATTGCGCGTCCGGCGGCGATTTCTTGGCGCACGAATTCGGGTGTGATTTGGTCGGGATGGGTTGGGATATTCGCGCCGAAACTTTGCCCTGCGTGTTGTTTCAAGAGCTTGGCGTATTCAGGCCGTCTGAAAAGCTCGTCCAGCTTCATGCGTTCGCGTATGGCGACAAACTCCATTTCCGGCGTGATGATGCCTTGGCGGGCGTAGTGGAGCTGGGTTACGTTGCGGCCGGCTTTGGCGCGGCGCGGGCGGGTGATTTGGTTGAAACGCAGATGGGCGGTTTTCGGATCGTGCGCGCGTTCGGTGCCGTATTCGCTCGACAGGGTAGGCAGGATTTCGGTATCGTTCCGTTCATCCAGCCATGCGGTGCGGACGTGCGGCAGACCCTGTTTTAGATCGATGTGTGCCGCCGGATCGCCGTATGCGCCGCTGGTGTCGTACACTGGAATCGGCGGATTGGCTTCCGTACCTTGCGCCGAGTAGGTGTCGTCCTGACGGATTTCGCGCAAAGGCACGCGGATGTCGGCGCGGCTGCCTGGAATATAGACGCGGTTGGAATTGGGATATTGGAAGCGGATGCCGATGTCTTCACTCAAGTCGGAAAGACGGCGCGCCTCATCGCCGGTTTTTTTAGCAGTAGTCATAAAAAATTGCTCCTGTTTTTCGGTTATGAAATGGAAACAGGAGCATTGCTTTTTTTCAGACGGCCTTGTGGATATCTTCAATCAACCGTCTAAAAACACATTTGCCGAAACTCCCCACGCAGGTATTATCCTGTTCGGGTGTAAAGGGTATTTCTCAGCCGCTCGGTTTGAAAGCAGCACCCCTGTTTCTTTATTAACGAAAAATTAAACCATGCGGACGGTTTTTTGTAAAGCGGCGTTTTTCGCATTTTCTGTCAAAAACGCTTGACAGCGATTCCGTCTTTCCGTATAGTTACAACTTCTGACGCGGGATGGAGCAGCATGGTAGCTCGTCGGGCTCATAACCCGAAGGTCGTAGGTTCGAATCCTGCTCCCGCAACCACATACTAAAAAGACCGCTTGTATAGCGGTCTTTTTTCATGTCTATATCGTCCAATAAAGTTCAAAAATCTCATTAATTTCAATCTGTTGTATTTTTGCGATTATTTCCACCATTCAATTTAGTCTAGCAGTGTCTGCTAGAGTCCAAAACTGTTGTTGGTACATTTGTTGGTACATTTCCTTTGCTATCATTTTTGTACCAACACGAAATCAGAAAGGTATAGAAATGAACGCACTTTCAGAAGCAAGAATTCGACACGCTGAAACTCCAACCACCATTAAAAAACTATCAGATGGTCAAGGCCTAGTACTTTTGCTGCATCCAAACGGCAGCAAATACTGGCGATTTAACTATCGCTTCAATAAAAAGCAGAAAACTTTGGCTATTGGGAAATATCCTGATATTTCTCTGAAAGAAGCTCGTGCAGAACGTGAATTACTGCGCAAGAGTTTGAGAGAGGGACAAGACCCTGCTCTTAAAAATCAAGCTGAGGAGGATATGGAAAAACGCACCACCTTTTTCCAAGTGGCGAAGGAGTGGTGGGAAGCTGAAGCAACGAGATGGACACCTAAACATGCTAGAACAGTTTGGCACTCTTTAGAGGTTGATGTACTGCCTGAAATTGGCAATGAAGACATTACTTTGATTGAAACGCCTAGATTGTTGTCAGTTATTAAAGCCGTTGAAGCACGAGATGTCAATGATACGGCCATTCGTGTATTACAGAGAATTAAATGTGTTTTCAACTATGCTATACAAACAGGTTTGATCAAGATTAATCCTGCTCTACCTCTTACAGGCGTAATTCGTAGAAAAAAAGAAGTTCACAGGTTGGCGTTACCTCAAAGTGAGTTACCTGGATTCTTTCAGAAGCTAGGAGAAATGCAAATGGCTGCATATCTACGTATTGCAATGAAATTACAGATTATCTGGTTTGTGCGCCCTAATGAATTACGTTTTGCCAAATGGGAAGAAATCAATTTTGATAGGCGAGAATGGCACATTCCTGCCGAAAAGATGAAAATGCGTAGACCTCATATTGTGCCTCTGTCTAATTGGGCAATCGAATTACTTTTAGAATTGAAGGAGATTACCGGAAGAAGTCCTTATTTATTTTTCGGAGCATGGGACAGTATGAAGCCAATTAGCGAAAATACTATCAGCTATATTATGGCTCGGATGGGCTATAAGGGAAAAGCAGTTCCCCATGGATTTCGATCTCTTGCAACAGATGTATTAAATGAAAATGGATTTGATGCTGATATAGTTGAACGACAATTGGCTCACGTTGAAGCCAATAAGATACGTCGGGCATATCATCGTACAGAATACTTGGATCAACGCCATGAAATGATGGAATGGTACAGTAACTGGATAAGACAATTTGATAGAAAGGGTTAGTGATTAGTGCAGGAAATACGATAAACTATTGTTGGATTAAGTATTTTTATATTTAATAACTAGCTAATCAGTTGTTTTAAGGTAATACTATGTGTTACATTTCTAGTATAGAGAAAAATGATGTATACCATCGCTGAAACTGAAACATTTAAAAACAAAGCTGCTAAACTTTTAAAAGAAGACGAACGTCTATTTTTCTTTGCCCAGCTTTCTCAAAATCCGTATGCAGGAGATGTTATTCCTAATGGCGGTGGTTTACGGAAAATTCGTGTAGCTCGACAAGGTGGTGGGAAAAGTGGTGGCTATCGGGTCATTTACTTCAACATCTTGGTAGATGGTTTGATTGTCTGTTTGGATATTTATGCAAAGAATGACAAAGAGAATTTAAAGCCGTCTGAATTGAAAAGTTTAAAAGGACAGAGACATGACTCCTGAAAATTGGAATATTCCTGAAATTGTACAGGCTGTTATTGATGATGACCCAGATGCAGTTCAAATTCAAGATAGCTTGAAACAATCTTTAAATGAATTAAGGCAAGGTAAGTTTGCCCGGTGTACATCAGTAGAAGCTCTTTCTACAGTGCAGACACGTCAAAAAACTGGTTTATCTCAAGAAAAATTTGCTGCAGCGTTGGGCATTTCTTCTAGTACCCTTAAATCTTGGGAACAAGGTACGCGTAAACCAAGTGGGGCAGCAGGAGCTTTACTGAAACTTTTAGATAAGCATCCTAATTTGATTAGTGAGCTCGGTTAGTTTTTATTCTTTTTGAATAATGATATATAAGGCCCTGCTACTCATATGGGTAGCAGGTTTTTTTATGTTTGCGTCAGTACATATCTAAAGCGGTAAAGCAATTAATGACTTAATGCAGAAATTATACTAACGATAAAATAGAGATGCTCTGTCTTTATTTTACAAAGAGTTAGCCCTGCCTAATTATTCCTTTCAGAATAAACAAGAAGCTATCCCCAATCCATGTAATTGTATGTTATATTTACTAGTCATGTAGAGAACATGCTTCTCAAATTTAAAAACAAAGAATGAAAAATTTAAAATATTCCCAGCTTTTTTAGGCTGATTCAATTCATGGTCGAGGGAAAATTAATGACCAAAAGTACGTTAGATATTACCAATACAGCCATTTCTGGTGGCATATTTGAAACTGTAAGTCGTTATGGAGATGCAGGAGCAGAATTCCTAAAAGGTTTACGCGGTATTGATGCGCAAACTGGTCAAAAATTTGACCGAAGTTTATTGGATATTAACAATTACAAAATAAATCCAAATGATGTTGAAAGGAATATTAAACAACAAGCTGGTTTTTCAGCAGAAATTAGTAGTGTCTCAAAAAGAAATGCCCAAGCCATCATTGATGGCAAAGCAAACCGATTCGTACGTAGCGAAGATTTAGCAAAATACGGAAAAAATAATATAACTGTGGATATTGTAGAGCTACTTGATGGCAAAGAACTATCAACTGCTCAAATGAAGTTTGTTAGTCATCCTGATGAATTATTGAAAAAAATTGCTCGAGGAGAAGGTGGAGGGAAAAACGATTATTCACGATATTTGGCTGTAGACTGGTTAGAAGTTCCTACTGAGCAAGTAGAAATAATGAAAGCCACCTGCCGCGAACAAGCGAATAATCTAAAAGAGCAAGCTCAAGCATTACGGGAGAAAGGTAATTTACCATTAGCAGATAAATTTGAAAAACAGGCTGAAAATTACAGACAGTTAGAACATAAAATTGCAGACTCAGGTCTAACAACCGAAGAAGCTGTAAGATATCGTCTTAATCCAAACTTTGAGACAATAAAAGACATAGCTAAGGTAAGCCATCAAGCAGGTCTAGAAGGGGCAAAATTGGGTGCTGCGATTGGAGGCTCTATTTCAGCTGTAAGTAACGTAATTGCTGTATGGTCCGGAGATAAAAAATTAGGTGCTGCAGTAGTTGATACGGCAAAGAGTACTTTAATTGCAGCAGGAGTTGGTTATGGTTCAGCATTTGCAGGATCTGCGATTAAAAGCTATATGCAGCAATCAGAACGTACTGTATTGCGCCAACTTTCTGCAACTGGATTACCTGGAACTATTGTCTCCGTCTGTTTAGCAGTCGGTAAATCCGCGACTCGTTTTGCAAAAAATGAAATAACTGGTACTGATCTAGCAAAGGAAATGGGGGCAACTGCCGCAGGTATGCTCTCGACGAGCGCATGCACTATGCTTGGACAAATAGCAATTCCTATTCCTGTATTAGGTGGCTTGATTGGTAGCATGGTAGGTTATGCAATTACTAATTCCTTGTATTATGGATTTTTTAATGCCTTAAAAGAGGCAGAAGAATCAGCAGAACGACGAAGGTTAATCGAAATTCAATGCGCTGCCGCTTCTGCAATAGCACGACAGTATGAAATCGGTTTAAAAGAATTATTTGCATCAAAGGTTGCACAATTAGATCAAGAGAGTAATGACCTATTTCAACTATTAGAAAAAGATGATGTTTCAGCCGATGAATTATGTAAAGGTATGAATAAATTTGCTGATTTACTTGGGAAAAAAATTAGCATCAACTCGATGGCAGAACTGGATTCTGTCATGCTTTCTCAAAACGTCTTAGTCATTTAGGAGATAGATATGTTTTTAAATCAACTTCCGACCCGGTTACATAAAGCATTGTTTTTAGAATTAGCAATGCTTGTGATGATGGCTTCACACGATAATGATGCCTCAGAACAAATATCTGAATTTACATCAGATGAAGTTTTAAAAAAATTTCTAGCTAGTATCAGTTCAAAAGAAGCAGAAATGTTGCAAGAGTATCAAAATGAGCTCTTTAAATCAGATAAGAATGATATCGATTTTAATAGTGACTTTATAGAACTTTCTTTAAATCAGCAATATAGAGCTTTTGATTCCAGTTTAAATACATCATCTTTCTATAATCCGGAACCTGATGAATCGTATGCAGGTGATGATTCTGAGAGAAATGAAGCTATTGGCTTAATGACCGTCAAAGTCAAACCCACTTTTTCCTTCTCCCGCGCATCCGTTTTTTCCTTATTTGGTGATGATTCTGAGAGAAAAGATGCTAGCGTTAGCCAATTGTTGGATCATTTAAATATATCCCGTGATTCTGAAAAAAAGTTTCCCACATTTTGGTGGGTTCTAGATAATGCAATTGATGATATTTTAGGTAAATATGCCGATGATGCTGATATTAAACAAGAAGTCATGCAATATCTTATTTCAAAAGGAGAAGATATTCTGACTCTAACACCGACAAAGATTAGAGCAAGCATGGCATCATTGCCGCAAATTAAACAGGAAATCCTACAAAAAGCAGTTCAAACAGTGTTTGCGCTTAAAGTAGCAATTGGATTGACCTTATCCGAACGAGAAAAGAAAATTATCCTATGTGAATTAATTGGAGCGGCATATAGCAGCGGTGCATTTGAGACAGAAGAGAAACAACTGATTAATACGATTTGCCAGGTTTGTTCTTTTGATAGTGAATATATAGAAGAATTTGACACGGTAATGTCAACTCTTTTCAAAGTTAATAAAGAATTAGCTGAATTAATTAATGAATAAGGAGAAAAATAATGGCAATTCCTTTAATTATTGGTGTCGGTCTGGCTGCTACAGGTTTATATAAAGGTGGTAAAGCTATTGTAGATAACAATGAAGCTAATAGTGTAAATGACAATGCTAATGAGATTGTTAATAAAGCACAAAAAGCCTTGGAAAATTCACGCATTAATTGTGAAAAATCCTTACAAGAATTGGGCCAGAAAAAAATTGATACCCTGACTACAAGTGTTCAAAATTTTCTTTCTATATTTAGCCAAATCAAAAATGTCGATTTTCAACATGATGGTAATTTAGGAAATTTAAATTTAAACGACTTCAGTACTGTTGTATTGAAAAACATGGAAAAACAGGTCTCTTTCGTTGCAAGTGCTGGAATGGGAGCTGGTACAGGCTTAGCTGGCGGAGCATTAACCGCATTTGGCGCGTACAGTGGTACGATGGCATTGGCTACGGCAGGTACAGGAACGGCGATTGGTAGCCTGAGTGGAGCTGCTGCCACTAATGCAACTTTGGCGTGGTTAGGCGGAGGAACACTTGCTTCAGGTGGTATGGGCGTTGCTGGAGGTATGATGGCATTGGGGGCATTAACAACCGGACCAGCACTACTCATTGCAGGATGGTACATGGGTTCAAAAGCAGAAAGTAAATTAAATGATGCTTATAGCAACCTTGAAGAGGCAAGAAAATTCCGTGCGGATACAGATGTGGCAATCGCCTTGACTGATGGTATTAACGAAGTAGCAAAACGCGCTATTTCTATCTTATCCACATTACGTACTCATTCTCGTCGTAACTTAAAACGTTTGCAAAGTATCATTGATGAGCAAGGTGTTGATTACTCTAAGTATTCAGATAATGCAAAACTAATTGTAATGAAGAATGTAAAATTGATTCAGTTAATAAAAGTAGTTTTGGATACTCCGATCTTAGATGAGCAAGGTAATTTGTTAGGTGATGCAGATAGCAACTTACTGGAGCTGCATAATCAGATTCAAAGTGCTTTCCCAAAACAAGTAGAAGCATAAATAGTAAAAACTAGGCTGCTTTCAATTGAGGCAGCCTAGTTTGTATGAGTTTTTAACTATGCCGCATCAACTTCCACCTTTTCCCTGTTCAGCTTGTGGTCAATGTTGTCGTCGCGTAAATCTAAGTGAACAAACCATATTCCTTGATCGAGGTGATGGCATTTGCCAATATTTAGATGAAGAAACCAACTTGTGTACGATATACGAAAATCGACCTGAAGTATGTCGTGTAGAAGACTATTATAAAAAATATCTAATTCATGATATTTCTTGGGAAAAATTTGTTCAAATGAATCTCGAATTTTGTGAAAAATGGCAGAAAGAAAAATAAGATCAAAACATAAGGTTATTTATAAAAAATCCATTAATAACTAACTCATGGGCTATTCAAAAATTTCAATTCTTGAGAAAAATACAAAATTTACCCCATGAATTTCTCCCCTAAAAAACAACCATATCCTTTAAAGTTGAAACAATTCTCACGTATGATGGCGTATTTTTGCCCAATCAAATGACTGTATGGACAACATAAAACCCTGCCACCCACAATGGGATGGCAGGGTTTGTTATGCCTGTATCAGCAATCAAGTACCAACAATATCTAGAGCTGGTAGGTTGTTAACGATTTTTTGTGTCTCCAAGCTGACGGTTATTACACGCAGGAGCAGTTCCAGCGGGTAGCGCGGGTTGTGCATGGTGTCGGCTGCCCAGTCGTTGGCGTCATTGGTGATGCCGGATTTTTTGTCGGTGGTCACGGCCTGGCGTTCCATCACCCATTCAATGGCGGATTTGCCGTTTACGATGTAGTCGTAGGCGGCTTCGGGGATGTTTTCCACGGTAATTTTGCCGTTGTAGACAATTTTGGTTTTATCGTCTTTTTTGGCAAATTTCATTTTGACCACACGGAAGTCTTCGTCTGCGCCACCGATGATTTGCTGCGGGGCAAGTTTCAAACCTTTCAGGCTGCCTGAAAATTTCACGCCCTGATACATCGGTACGGTTTCGTAGTTCAAGTGTAAATCCGCTAAATCACGCCCCGCCTTGCTGAATGCGGCAAAATCGGCATAGGTTTTCATGCGCGGGATGCGTGGTAGCTGTTTGCTTAAATTGTCGGCGTAACGTTCTCGGTATTCTTCGCTGTGCAGCAGCCCGTAGATGTAATAGAAGATATCTTCTTTGCTTATTTTTTCGGCATACGGCTCTTGAAAATGGGCAAGCGCACCGTTGGTAATCGCATCGCGGCGGACAAGTTTTTTCGTTTGGGTTGTTTCAGACGGCATTTGCGCTTGCGCGGCAAACATATCTTGCTGGCTCATTTCGCTGCCTCCTCGGTTTCGTAGAGGAACATCGGGAAGCATTGTCCGTTCATCTGTAACTGCAAATCGGGTACTTGGTCGGTCATCAACACAGAAAATCCTTTGTTTGATCCTGTTCCTGATATACAAATGACTAAATTCTCTATGCTGCGGCTCGGTATATCGGATTGTTGATGCAGTATAATTTCGTTCGTTCGTTCGTTCGTTCGTTCGTTCGTTCGTTCGTTCGTTCGTTCGTTCGTTCGTTCGTTCGTTCGTTCGTTCGTTCGTTCGTTCGTTCGTTCGTTCGTTCGTTCGTTCGTTCGTTCGTTC
>NZ_LAEI01000058.1:0-75332 GCF_001618065.1 Neisseria flavescens | reverse complement strand
GATGTGTTTGGCGATCATGGCTTGTGCGGTTTGCTGGAAGAAGGTGCTCATGAGAAATCCCCTAAATGTCTTGGTGGGAATTTAGGGGATTTTGGGGAATTTTGCAAAGGTCTCAGGCCGTCTGAAATCCCGATCGGTTTCAGACGGCCTTTATTCATTCACACGATGCCTTATTCTTCAGATGCGGCTTCTGCTTCTTCCTGAACAGACTCTTCGCTCAGTGTGCCTTTGGTAGAAGGCGTTTGACCCATCATGCGTGGATCGTATTCGACCGCCATGCGCAATGCGCGGCCGAAGGCTTTGAAAACGGTCTCGGCTTGATGGTGCGCATTACGGCCGCTCAAGTTATCGATGTGCAAGGTCATCATGCTGTGGTTCACAAGACCATGGAAAAATTCTTCAAACAAATCGACATCAAAACGGCCGATCAGGGCGCGGGTAAAGTCGATGTTGTACACCAAACCAGGGCGACCGGAAAGGTCGATGACTACACGGCTCAACGCTTCATCCAGCGGAACATAGGCATGGCCATAACGGGTAATGCCGGCTTTATTGCCAAGCGCTTGTTTCAGGGCCTGACCCACCACGATACCGATGTCTTCAACCGTGTGATGGTCGTCAATGTGCAAATCGCCTTTGCAGGTAATATCCAAGTCAATCAAACCATGGCGCGCTACTTGGGCAAGCATATGTTCAAGGAAAGGAACGCCGGTATCCAGACGATATTTGCCGGTCCCGTCAAGATTGAGGCTAACGGTGATTTGGGTTTCGCAGGTATTACGGGTAACAGTAACAAAACGGCCTTCAGTTGAAACACCAGCTTTGGCTGTTTCGACAGTTTGTTTTTCCAAACGCGCCGCTTCAACTGCTGCTTTTTCTTGGTCTTTGCTGTGATCACGGTTCAGCCAGCCTTTGCGTTTGTGCATGCCGGATTCCAACTTCGCAGCCAGGCTCGGACGAATGCCGCGTGCAGACTCATCGCCTGCTTGTTGTTCCAAACGGCGCTTGAGCTGAGACAAAGAGGCGGAGTTTTCATAACCGCATGCGCGTGCAAGCTTGGTCAATGAGCCGGCTTCTTCAACCAGTAACAGAAAATTGGTCAAATGCAATTGAGCTTTATTCATAATGGTAGTTTCCTTGAAATCAAAGATTGGGGTAAAGGTTTTTAATAACGGCCAAGACGGCATCATTTTGCGCTGCCGAGCCTATGGTTATGCGGACACACTGATCCAAAAGCGGATGGCTGCCATGCAATTTTTTAATCAGTATGCAGTTTTGCTTCAATGTTTCAAACAACCCGTTCGCATCAGGTACGCGAACGGTAATAAAGTTGGCTTCGCTCGGAAAAACTTCCAAACGGTTTAATTTCAACAATTCATTCATCACGCGCGAACGCTCGTTTTTTAATGTATCAATGTTTTGCTGAATGATTTGATGATGTTTCAATGAGAATTTTGCCGCCGCCAAGCTTAATTGATTCATATTGTAAGGCGGAAGGATTTTGGCCAGTTCACCCATAATGCTTGGACTTGCCGCTGCATATCCCATCCGCAAGCCTGCAAAGCCGATTTTACTGATGGTACGCATTACGACCAGGTTTTCGACTTCTCCCGCCCACGGAAGAAAACTGTCATGATGAAACGCTCCATATGCCTCATCGACAACCGCAATGCCGGTAGCCGCACGAATGACCGCCTCTACTTCTTCTCGCTTAAAGCACACGCCGGTAGGATTATTGGGATAGGCAATAAAAATTAATGACGGCTGCTGTTGCTCGATAGCGGTCAAAACGGCAGGGAGATTTACAGAGAAATCCGGATTTAAGGGAACACCGACATATTCCATGCCATAAAGCGCGGCATTATGACGATACATAACGAAACTTGGCTCAATACCCAATACACGCGCATTTGGTTTGGCAACCAGCATAGTCAAAAACTGGATAAGCTCGTCGGAGCCGTTACCCAATGCGATTTCCGCTTTATCGGGAATACCGAAAACTTCCCTCAATTCTTCATAAATACCGCTCTTGGCAGTATGGGGATACAAATGAATCGGAGCCTGCTTTGCCAAGTCCGCCCATTCTGACAATAAAGATTCATACCCGGCGAAAGGATGATGCGGACACTCCATGGCGTCCAACTTAATAAAACCTTCCGGCAAATCGGCAACCTGATAGGCTGTCATTACTTTAATATCATCACGGATAACTTCAGCAACGCGATTCATGGTTTTCTATCCTCCTAAGATAAAGTATTTATAATAGTAGCACAATCTTTATTAGATATATATATTAATAAGACTATAAAAAAAGATAAAGTTTCATTCGTTTGAAGAAAAAACAATAAATCCTTTCTTCAGCATCTTTAAACAATATTCTTGGCTTACCCTGCCTTTTTAGCGGTATAATTTTAAGTTTTCCAGTACGGCTTTACGCCCTCAATATTGTGAACAATACACGCTCCCCATTACCTTATCTTGCAACTTCCATAAGCCTTATCCTACTGATTCTGCTTTCCTTATCATGGGAATTATGGATCGCGCCATTGCGCGAAGGCGGCTCATGGTTGGCACTGAAAGCCCTGCCTTTGTGCTTGCCGTTAACCGGCATTTTGAAAAAACGCATCTACACTTACCAATACAGCTCCATGCTGATTCTGATTTACTTTGCCGAAGCCTGTATGCGCCTGGCAGACACGGCTCTCGCCAGCCGGATTTGCGCCGCCGTTTCCGTATTATTGTGCATTGCTTTTTTCCTCGGCTGCCTTGCATTTATCAAACAACAAAAACACACATCAAAATGACCTACCACACACTTTCAGATGGCCTGACCGAATCTTCAGTGAAAACCTTTTGGCCTTTATGGCTCAGTTTTCTTTGGATTTGCGCCATCCCTTTTCTTTCACTCTACCGAGTCGGTCCACTGCCCAGCTTTTATTTAGAAGCCATCTCACTGAGCGGCTTATTGGTCCTGACATTGATTAGCGCACACAAAGGCCTGTTGAATATCCGCCTTCCCGCACTCAGTATCGGCTTGTTTGCCATGGCTGCATTTTGGTCGCTCCAAGCGCGCTTCATGCATTCGACCTACCCCGGCATGAGCGATATTACTGCCTGGGCCTTTGTCATTTTGGCACTGGGCGCATGGTCGGTTCGCGGCTGGGTAACGGCCTACGGACAAGAACGCGTCGTCAGCATCTTCGCTTGGTCTTTATTGATAGGGGCAACCATACAGGCCGCCATCGTCTGGCTGCAATTTAAAGGCTGGTCCAACGTAGAGTGGTTGAACGGCATCATTGCCCGAAGCAACGGCACCGTAAACGGTCAACTCGGCCAGCGCAATCATTTGGGACATTATTTAATGTGGGGCATTTTGGCGGCATCCTATTTATGGACGGCACGCAAAATGTCCAATACAGCAGGTTTTCTGTTTGTATTGGCTTTGACCGCAACCCTCGGCCTGGTCAACTCACGCACCATCTTAGGCTACATTGCCGCCCTATTCCTGATTACGCCGTTATGGTTTTGGCGTACCCATTTCCAACACAAACGCGCACTGTGCATTTTCCTTCTGACCGCAATCCTGGCCGCCGCTTTCCAATTCGGCATGGGCAGCCTGTTGGATTTGTTTGGCAACATCAAATACGAAACTGCTGTCGAACGCGCAGGCACCAGCGGTTTTGAAGGCTCCATGCGCCAAATCGAATGGAGCAAAGCATGGATTGCCTTTCAATCCGCACCTTGGTTCGGCCACGGCTGGAACAGTTTTGCCCAACAAACCTTCCTGATCAATGCCCAACAACAATACTTCCCCAACAACATCCTCGGCGTACTGTTTACCCATTCGCACAATATCGTCATGCAGTTATTGTCCGAAATGGGCATTGCCGGCACCTTGCTTGCAGCCTTAACCCTGCTTGCAGCCGTATGGCGACTGTTGGGACGCAACCAAATGCCAGCTTCCCTGTTTTTACTGACTGCCGCCGCCGTCAGCCTCTGCCACAGCATGCTCGAATATCCGCTTTGGTATATCTACTTCCTCACCGTATTCAGCCTGATCCTATCGCTGACACCTTCTTATCCGAAAGATGTTTCAGACGGCCTTTTATCTACCCGAATCAGACAGTGGGCAGGCGGTATAGCTGCTTTATCGATTTTAATCGGCATGGCAAACCTCAGCTGGGAATATCAAAATCTGACCCAATATAGCCGTGTAGGAAAAACCGACGATCCGCAAACGGTTCAAAACAAAATCTACGGCTTGCAGCAGCTCTCCAAAGAAAGCCCCATGCTTGCCTATTACGCCGATTTAAGTTTGAGCAAACGTGCCGACCCGACCGATGCCTACATCCGCCCGTGGGCGGAAGAAGCCGCACTCAAAGCCCTGACCTACCGCCCCTACTCCAGCGCCTATCAAGTCGGTCTCTACCTATATCGACAAGGCAAAAAAGAAGAAGGTGCGCAATGGATGCAGGCAGTACAATATTATTACCCATATATGATGTATTTCTACGCCGACAAAATACGCAGCCATCCGGTATTCGCCCCTCTGCTGCCTAAACTTTTGTTAGATTGCAAAGATTTCATCAATGCACCGAAACACCAAACTGCCAAATCATGTGATAAACCCTAAACAAAACACACTCAATTGTCAGTTTGTCCTTACAGGCCGTCTGAAAATGTAAAGAGCAGCGAGTTTCTATGCAAAAAAGCGCAAAAGCACAGAAAATTACGCTATCAACAAAAGCAGATTGCATGTTAAGATTGAACACAACTCTATTTTAAGCGCCGTACTGCCATTTAGTACCGCAGCGCATACAATCACGAAAAGGAAATTCCATGAGTCGCGTATTACTCGTAGATGACGATGCTCTCTTGACCGAATTGCTGACCGAATACCTGACTGCCGAGGGCCTCAACGTTCATAGCGTTCCCGACGGCGAAGCCGGCGTTCAAGAAATTCTGACCGGACAATACGATGTCGTCGTATTAGACTCCATGATGCCTAAAATGAACGGTTTGGACGTACTGAAAAACGTACGCACCCAAAGCACCGTACCCATCATCATGCTGACCGCGAAAGGCGACGACATCGACCGCATCATCGGTCTGGAAATGGGTGCGGACGATTATGTTCCGAAACCATGTACACCGCGCGAACTCTTAGCCCGCATCAACGCCATCCTACGCCGTGCGCAACACAGCAACGAACAAAACAACGCTCCTAACAGCATTTCTGTCAGCGACGTCGTTTTGTACCCGGCCAAACGCCAAGCCAGCATCAAAGACACTCCGCTCGAGTTGACCAGCACCGAATTCAACCTGCTCGAAGTTTTGATGCGCCACGCCGGACAAGTTGTCAGCAAAGAGACCCTGTCCATCGAAGCACTCGACCGCAAACTGGCTAAATTTGACCGCAGCATCGACGTACACATCTCCAGCATCCGCCACAAACTGGGCGATGCTTCCCTGATTCAAACTGTACGCGGCTTAGGCTACCTGTTTGTTAAAAACTAAAGATTAAACAGATCAATGAAACTGTTTCAACGCATCTTCGCCACATTTTGCGCAGTCATCGTCTGCGCAATCTTTGTGGCGAGTTTTTCATTTTGGCTGGTACAAAACACCCTCGCCGAAAACCAATTCAACCAGCGCCGCACCATCGAAACCACATTGATGAGCAGCATCATCTCCGCGTTTAACTCGCGCGGAGACAGCGGTGCGCGCGAAATTCTTTCGGAATGGAAAAACAATCCGGTTTCCAATGCCGTTTATGTAATTACCGGCGACGATAAAAAAGACATTTTAGGCCGCAATATCGACAGCCTGTCCATCGAACGCGCCCGCATCTTTGCCATCAACAACCCCGAATCCGATTTAGCCCACATCGAATACGACCGCTTCGGCGAAGAATACCTCTTCTTCATTAAAGGCTGGGACAATCATCAAGCCCAGCGCCTCCCCAGCCCGCTCTTCATTCCCGGCCTGCCGCTTTCGCCTATTTGGCACGAATTTATTATTCTGTCTTTCATCATCATCGTCGGCCTGCTGATGGCATACATCCTTGCCAACAACATTACCAAGCCTATTAAAATTTTGGGCGGCGGCATGGACAGAGTAGCCAACGGCGAACTCGAAACCCGCATTTCCCAACAAGTTGACGACCGTGACGACGAATTATCCCACCTTGCCGTGCAGTTCGACAAAATGGCCGAAAAGCTTGAAAAACTTGTTGCCAAAGAGCGCCACCTGCTTCACCACGTTTCTCATGAAATGCGCTCGCCGCTGGCGCGCATGCAGGCAATTGTCGGCCTGATTCAATCTCAGCCGCAAAAACAAGAGCAATACCTCAAGCGGCTTGAAGGCGAATTGGTGCGCATGGATACTTTGGTAGGTGAATTATTGACCCTCTCCCGCCTAGAGACTTCCAATATTCCTTTGGAAAAAGAAAACCTCAAACTCGTTCCTTTCCTGACCAACTTGATTGAGGACAACCAAAGCATTGCCCACCAAAACAACCAAAGCGTTACCCTGAGCATTGATCCAAAAATCCCCGAAAATGCCGTAGTCAGCGCCAACGAAGGCTATCTATACCGCGCCTTTGACAACGTTATCCGCAATGCCATCAATTACAGTCCGGAAGGCAGCACCATTCAAACCCATATCGGACAAGACGGCAAAAACTGGATTATCGATGTTACCGACAACGGGCCTGGCGTAGATGAAATGCAGCTTCCGCATATTTTCACTGCCTTTTATCGCACCGACTCCAGTGCGCACAAGCCCGGTACAGGTTTAGGGCTTGCCTTGACGCAGCATATTATGGAACAGCACTGCGGTAAAATCATTGCTGAAAATGTCAAACCCAACGGCCTGAGGATGCGTTTTATCCTTCCCAAAAAGAAAGCCGGAGACAAAAAAGAAGTCTAAAAATAAGGCCGTCTGAAACTTTTCAGACGGCCAAAAACACAAATAAGGAACCATCATGAGTGCAACCGTCCAAACCGGCTACTTCTTCATGCCTGAACACATCATCCTCGTCGGTGCCAGCGAACGTCCGCACAGCCTTGGCGAACGCATTTTCAGCCACCTGCTCGGTTCCACATATCAAGGCAAAATCACCCCCGTCAATCTTCGACACAGCAGTGTCGCTGGCATTCCCTCCTACTCCAGCCTCAGCAAAATCCCGGGCCAAGCCGATTTGGTTGTTGCCGTTATCCCGCCCGACCATTACGACTCGCTGTTCAAAGCCTGCCGTAAAAAAGACCTGCGCCACATTATCCTGATTCAAGATTGGGAAAACCTGCCACCCGAATCCTGCAAAAACGCCCGTTCCATCATTCAAAAACATCACGGCGACGAATTGAACATCACCGTGTGCAACAGCGCAGGCATCCAACTCCCCTCGCTCAACCTCAACATCGGCACCCAAACCGACTATCCTGCCGGCCATATCGCGTTACTGACCGGCCACAGCACCATCAGCCGCAACATCAACCACCTGCTGAACACGCTGCACCAAGGCGCATCACGCCACATCAGCCTCAACTATGACCTAAGCCCCACTACATCCGCCGACTGGCTCAACCGCTTCGGCCACAACCGCCATACCAAAGTTGCCGTGATCCACTACAATCCGGCCGAAAACCAACGCGAGCTGTTCAGTGCCATCCGCCACTTTACACGCCACACTCCGCTTATCCTGTTGTCCACACATTACACCGACGACACAGACAAAGCCATCCTGCGCAGCCTCAGCCGCCATTGCAATTTCCAACCGGTATTCAATAACGCCGAACTGGAAGCAGCCCTAAAAGCCCACCTTTCCGGCATTCCCGTCATTACCCACCCCACCATTCTGTCCGACACGCCGATAGAATGGCTGCGCACTACCGCCAATGCCTGCGAATTGACCCTCGACCTCCCAACCGATGTACCATCCATCCGACAAGGCTGCATCGGTAGCAACCCCACGCCTGCACGCATCCACCGCTTGGCACTCGAACAATTACAAAATCCGCATACTCAAGCCCTGCTCGGCATTATTTCGCCAGATACGCCGGATGCGTACAGCATTCATCAAACTCTGGATAATTTGGCACAAAAAACCAGCAAGCCCATTCTCGTCAGTTATCGTTTTTCAGACGGCCTGACTCGGTTTAACACACCGGAAGAAGCCTTGCTGACACTTTATTTCCGCAATCAAACCGCCTATTTGCTACAAGTGCAAAATACCCCTGCGCCAGCCAAAACAGGCCGTCTGAAAACACCCAAAAGCAAAAGTATCGATAAAGCCATTGCTTCCGGCCAAACCGAACTGATGGCGGAAGCCCTATACCTGCCTCCGTGCCAAACCCAAAAACACAATGCCGTCCAGTTCCGGTTCAGCCGCCATGCCATTTACGGCAATATCCTTTCCGCCCATTACAACGGCAAAACCGAAGCCGCATTACCTCCATTTACCACACTCGATATCCAACGTTTAAGCCAATTTGCAGAACTCTACAACACTTCCGTTCTCAATCAATTCCTGCATTCCCTAAACACGCTTATCCACAACAACCAGCATATCGGCGACATCATCCTCAACTACAACGGCAGCCAATACAGCAGCACCATCATTCCAGAAATCGTGGAAAAACCTGCTGCACCAACAACCAAAATTCCTAAAAAAGCCGTCCAAACCTTAGAACAGGCCGCCGCTAAAATGCAAAGTGCCGCCGCCTACCTCCAACAAAAAAATCCGGCCGCAGCCGAATTCCTACGCAACACCGGCGAAGCCGCGTCCGAGCTGCTGCACCCTAAAACCGAAACGCCCGAGATACAAAACGTACTCGCACCCTATCCGAGCCAAACCGATACCTTTACCCTGCCCGACGGCAACACACTGCACATCCGCGCACTAGAACCTGAAGATGCCGAAGCCAAACAAAAATTTGTCCGCCAATTACCCGCGGCCGACCGCTATACTCGCTTCATGACCCATACCAACGAGTTACCGCTACCCACACTCGCACGGCTGACCCGTCCCGATTTCCATACCGAATGCGCATGGGCAGCCTTCGCTTCAGACGGCCGTATCGTCGCAGTTAGCCGTTACAGCCGCATCAATCGTAATGAGTGCGAGTTCGGCATTACTTTAGCACCTGAAACACGCAAAACCGGCTTGGCTGGCAAAATGATGAGCCTCATTATCCAAACTGCCACACAGCAAGGTTATCAAATCATGAATGCGGAAATCCTCAAAGAAAACACCCCAATGCTCAAACTCGCTGAAAAATCAGGATTTACCGTTACCCCGTCGGAAACCGACCGCGGACTGTATCAAGCCAGCCTCGATTTGAACGAATGGCAAAACAGCAACAAAAACAAATAAAAACTTGCATAACCCGTGTGAAATATCCTAAAATTAGCGGTTTCTATATATCCGCATTTTTCAAAAGGACTCAAAATGGTAGTTATCCGTTTGGCTCGCGGCGGCTCAAAACACCGCCCTTTCTTCAACGTAGTCGTAACTGACTCTCGCAACCGTCGTGACGGCCGCTTCATCGAGCGCGTAGGTTTCTACAACCCCGTTGCCAACGAAAAACAAGAACGCGTACGTTTCGACGCAGACCGCATCAACCACTGGGTTGCTCAAGGCGCGAAAGTTAGCGATGCAGTTGCCAAACTGATTAAAGAGCAAAAAATCGCTGCTTAATCAGCCGAAACGACCATGACAGACACTCAAAAACGGGTAGCCATGGGCTACATCAAAGGCGTATTCGGCATTAAAGGCTGGCTTAAAATTGCTGCCAATACCGAATATACCGACAGCCTGCTGGACTACCCCGAGTGGCAGTTGTGCAAGGATGGCAAAACCCTGAATGTTGTGCTTGAGGCAGGTAAAATTGTCAATGGCGAACTTCAGGTCAAATTTGAAGGTATAGACGATCGCGACCAAGCATTTGCCTTGCGCGGCTATACCATCGAAGTCCCCAGAGAGTCATTCGCCTCTACTGAGGAAGACGAATACTACTGGGCAGATTTAGTCGGCATGACCGTCATCAACAAAGAAACATCGTCCTCGGCAAAGTCAGCAACCTGATGGAAACCGGTGCAAATGATGTTTTGATGATTAAAGGCGAACATGGACAAATCCTGATTCCCTTTGTCTCCAACTATATCGAATCTGTCGATACCGACAGCAAAACCATTATTGCCGACTGGGGTTTGGACTACTGATGCTGATTCAAGCCATCACCATTTTCCCGGAGATGTTCGACAGCATTGTCGAATATGGCGTTACAGGCAGAGCAAGAAAACAAAATCTTTGGCAGTTTCAAGCCATCAATCCCCGAAAATTTGCCGACAACAAACTTGGCTATATCGACGATCGCCCCTTCGGAGGTGGTCCGGGAATGATTATGATGGCTCCACCGCTTCAATCTGCAATCGAAGAAGCCAAAGCAAACTCGCAAAAACCTGCCAAAGTAATTTATCTCAGTCCGCAAGGTCGGCCGCTGACGCATAAAAAGGCCGCAGAACTTGCCGAACTGCCCCATCTTATTCTTCTATGCGGACGCTATGAAGGCATAGATGAAAGACTGCTGCAAAGCAGTGTGGACGAAGAAATCAGCATTGGCGACTTTGTCGTCTCGGGCGGTGAATTACCCGCTATGATGTTGATGGATGCCGTCTTAAGATTGGTACCGGGTGTATTGGGCGATATACAGTCAGCTGAACAAGACTCATTTTCAGACGGCCTTTTAGATTGTCCTCATTACACCAAACCCGTAGAATTCCAAGGCATGATGGTTCCTGATGTCTTACGTTCAGGAAATCATGGCTTGATTGCCGAGTGGCGATTGAAACAATCTCTACAACGCACTTTAGAGCGCCGACCCGATTTATTGGAAAAGCGCAGTTTAATCCCAAAGGAATCCCGCCTCTTAAAAGAAATCTTGCAAGAGCAACAGGAAATCCAATCATAACTTAGGAAAAACAAATGAACTTGATTCAACAATTAGAGCAAGAAGAAATCGCTCGCTTGAACAAAGAAATCCCTGAATTCGCTCCAGGCGACACCGTTGTCGTATCTGTACGCGTGGTTGAGGGTTCTCGCAGCCGTCTGCAAGCATACGAAGGTGTTGTTATCGCTCGCCGCAACCGTGGCCTGAACAGCAACTTCATCGTTCGCAAAATCTCTAGCGGCGAAGGTGTAGAACGTACTTTCCAACTGTACTCTCCTACCGTAGAAAAAATCGAAGTTAAACGCCGTGGTGACGTACGTCGCGCTAAACTGTACTACTTGCGTGGCCTGACCGGTAAAGCAGCTCGCATTAAAGAAAAATTGCCTGCTCGCAAAGGTTAATTGCTTTCATCAAAAACCCACTTCAATGAAGTGGGTTTTTTGTTTTTATACAAGATCTCCTCGTCTTTCTTACACAATCCTGCAAGCCAACCACAATCTCCATTTTACATATAAACTTAAACAGAATCGTAACTTACCTACCTCTTTTAACCTTTATACAAAAGGCCGTCTGAAACAAAAGATTCAGACGGCCTTTAATCACATCGGACGGTTATTTAAACCATCTTGCCAATGCCGGGATACGTGATAACAACAATGTATCCAAAATCCAAATAACAGCGATTGCGGCAATGGCTGTTGGGAAAATCACGGCCAAAATCAGAAGTGGCGCAGCCATTGCCCACCATACCGGCAATTTGATTTTCTGTGCAGGAGGAACCAAACCACGTGCTTCCGAAGGACGGCGTTTCCACCACATTACACAGCCGCTGACACAGATAAAAATAATCGCCAGACAGAACAAGACATTTGCCAATACGCTCCACCAGCCCAGTGTACCCATATGCAAAGCAATACTTGCTGCCATGAACTTACCAAACCAGTTATAATTATCAAAATGAATATCCACCAGGATTTTGCCGCTGTATTGATCAATGTGCACCGTACGATCCGCAGTCGGACTAATCATATCGTAACTCATTGAGTCTTGCGACAGCGTCCATACACCGGTCTCACCCTTAGGCAAATTAAGCTGATAGCGACCTTTAAAGCCAATTTCGCGCGCAAAGCGGTCAACCGTCTCCAACGTCATCGGCTCACTCGGATTAATGCCGTTTTCACCCATTGTCGTACCGGAAACCGGCATAGGCGTCAGCTCCAAAATCCATGGCACTTCTTTGGATTTACCGTCATTCAGCACATCACCATGGGTTGGTACGGAAGATACCGGATTAGGCTCCACGCCCCATTTACCCGCAGGAAATTGGCTCCACGCCTGAACCACTTTACCACCCCAAATACCTGCCCAAGCAATACCTGACAGACAGAACAGCAATAAAATCAAAGAAACCCAAGAGCCGAATGCGCCGTGCATGCTACGCCACCATGTGCGTCCTTTGCCTGCTTTCGGCACAAGCATGGATTTCAGGCTGCGCTGTTTCGCCCACCACAAATAAATACCGGTCACAATCATGATGATGGTTAGCGACGCAGCGGTTTCCAACAGGTAGTCCCCTGTCGCCCCAATCATAATATCGCCGTGGATTTCATCCATCGTGTGATACCAGCCTTGACCGCGCGGCATCGTGTTCACGACTTTTGCCGTATAGGGATCAACAGCAACCATAGTGGCTTTATCATCATTGTTTACGCGAAATACGGCAACCATATCATCTGCGCGCGGCGCAATATATTGCACCACAGAGGCAGTTTCCGAATTCACAAACTGTCTGGCAGCTTCAGCCTGAGCCGACAAAGGCTGCACTACTGCCTGCGGCGTAACATGTATGCGTTCGCCTTCTTTACCGGTAATATTGGCAAATAGCAGCATTCCCAACCCTGTAACAGCCAGCAGAGTTAAAAACGGCGCAACCAAAAGTCCGGCATAAAAATGCCATCGCCAAACAGTCAAATAACGGCGGTTAGCCTGTTGTTCATTTTGGGAAGTTGGTTTTGTTTCCATATATTCTCTTTATATAGTTAAAGCAGACTAATTATTACGAATTAGCATCAGACATTTTAATCAAAAACATTCATTTAAGAAACCGTTTTTCCCATGCAGCTTTGAAATACTTCAATATTTAGTTTTCAGGCCGTCTGAAAAAACAAAATAGACAGAAAACAACACTTTACTGAAAATCCGTTTTAATCATTGCGGTTTCGGCAGAATTTGGTAGAATACAGGCATTACTTATTTATTCATCAAGCCGCCAAGCTTTGGCGGCTTGTATTTTTATTTCCAATCCGGCTACCGCGTGTGGCCGGATAAAATTTTAAAAGCATCATCATGCTTTCATGGAGAACTCAATGCAAAAAATCCCTTTGACCGTCCGTGGTGCAGAATTGTTGAAACAAGAACTTCAACACCTCAAAAGCGTAGCACGTCCAGAAGTCATTGAAGCCATCGCCGAAGCACGTTCGCACGGCGACTTGTCTGAAAACGCAGAATACGAAGCCGCCAAAGAGCGTCAAGGCTTTATCGAAGGCCGCATCGCCGAGTTGGAACACAAACTCTCTATGGCGCACATCATCAACCCTGCCGAAATCCACGCCGAAGGCAAAATCGTATTCGGCACAACTGTGACACTGGAAGATTTGGAAACTGAAGAACAAGTTACCTACCAAATCGTCGGTGAAGATGAAGCAGACATCAAAGAACGCAAAATCTACGTTGGCTCCCCCATTGCCCGCGCCCTAATCGGCAAAGAAGAAGGCGACATTGCAGAAGTTCAAGCACCCGGTGGCGTGCGTGAATATGACATCATTGCCGTACAATATATCTAAATAAACAAAAGGCCGTCTGAAAACATTTTCAGACGGCCTTTTGTTGTATCTAAAAACACCATAATCAAAGAAAGTGAAATCTTCCCAGGAGAAGCATAATGAATCTACTGTACAAAATTATCCAAACCGCTGCCGCCATGTGGCTTGGTATGCAGCTGACCGCAGGCTATGTTACTGCCCCTATCCTGTTCCGCATCCTGCCCAAAATGCAGGCAGGAGAAATTGCCGGCATTTTATTTGCGATTACAGCACTATGTGGCTTAGTTATTTTTGGCGCAGCCTATGCCTTTTTAAGAAAACCGCTGGCCTCACTTTCTTGGTGGATCTTGGTGCTTTGGCTACTCTTAGCCTGCAACCATCTTTTGGTTACGCCGGTTATCGAGGCACACAAGTACGGGCTGGATAACTGGCTGCTGTCCCTAGTAGGTGGAACATTCGGTGTTTGGCACGGCTTATCCAGTATCATCTTTTTGATTTGCACAATACTCGCCGCTGTTTGCGTATGGAAATGGCCCAGGCCAAACTAAACTGTTTTAATAAAAGGCCGTCTGAAAATAAATCTTTCAGACGGCCCTTCTTATTTTGAAATCACGAATTATCTTGATTACTCAAATACAAGCCATAAAAAAATGCCCTGCATATCGCAGGGCATTTTTCACAAACCGATTAAGGTTTAGCGTAACCGTGAACGCCATTGTAAGGAGCTGGGATCCAACCTTCATCAGTAGCAGGCAATTCGCCTTGACCTTCGATAGTTTGACCTGGAGCAACTTGACGAGTAACAACGCTGCGGATTTTAACATCAACGCGACGGTCAGGTTCGATACAAGCGATAAGAGCAGCACGTTTCTTAGCTTTAGAAACTTTTTTGCCCAGTTTAGCAACTTCAGCTTCACAAGTAGCAGTCATTTGAGCTTGAGATTCGCCCAGACCTACTGCAGAGATTTTGCTAGAAGCAACGCCACGGCCTACCAAGTAGTTAGCAACTACGTTGGCACGACGCTCAGACAGAGCTTGGTTGTATTGTTCAGAACCCATGAAGTCGGTATGACCTTCAACACGTACGGTTTGTACGCTTTCGTTGCTCAGGCGTTGGGCCAAAGCGTTCAGGTTTTCTTGAGCTTCAGGACGCAGGTTGTCTTTGTCGAAGCCGAACAGAGTTTTAGAAGACAGGGAAACAGTTTCATCAACATACTCAGGAGCTTGTTGTACAGGAGCAACTGCTTCGCGGTCACCACATTCAACACGGCCTTGGGTAGCTTTGTCGAAGTAGCTGTTTTTCCAGCATTCGCCGTAGTTGTTACGGACGATTTCTTGAGATTGGCTGCTTACGGTGTAACCGTGTTTGGTATGCGCTTCGCTGGCCATTGCGGTGCCAGAGGCAACCAAGGCAACGAACAATGCGCTTAATTTCAGCTGTTTGGTCATTTTATTCCCTCATCAAATTGTTATGCGGCGGACTAGGAAAGCAACCGCTGCAAAGTACCAATATACAGGCCGCAGTATCAAAACAGCGGCAAATCGGATATATCAGGTTGCACTATAAAGAAGCGCAAGGCAAACTGTCAATACTCGATGCCTTCAAACAATCATGAAGTGCCTGCTTCCTAGTAGTTAATCATGCCGAAAAATCAATCTTGTGTCATTAATTTAGGGCAAAATCAGACAATTCACCTACCTAAAGTTGTACAAAAACAACAAAACCCCTTTCCCTCTTCTTTCCTGAATTTCCTGTTTTCATATCATTAAAAGATATTTTCATTAAAAACAACCATTTTCAAAACTTGGGGCAAAACCGGGCAAAATATGTTAAATTACATGCCGTTTGTCGCACAAAATCCACAATAACAACGTATTCGGTACTGCTACCATGAAACTGCAACAATTACGTTACGCCCTTGAAGTTTACCGGCACAATCTGAATGTATCCGAGGCTGCCGATGCGCTTTTTACATCCCAGCCCGGCATTTCCAAACAAATCCGCCTGCTTGAAGAAGAATTGGGTATCCAAATTTTTATCCGCAGCGGCAAGCGTGTGGTTTCCGTTTCACAACCGGGCAAAGCCGTATTAGAGATTTCGGAACGGATTTTGCGTGATGTACAAAACATTAAAAATATCGGCAGCGAGTTTACCGATCATGACAGCGGTTCGCTGACCATCGCGACAACGCATACCCAGGCGCGTTATGCTTTACCCAAAATCGTTGCGGAATTTGTCAAAAACTATCCTAAAGTCAATTTGACCATCAAACAAGGCAGCCCTTCTGCGATTGCGCAAATGGTCAGCAGCGGCGAAGCTGATTTGGCAATTATTACCGAACAGATTGATGATCATCCTGAGTTGGGCAAACTGCCCTGCTATGAATGGAACCATGCCGTCATTGTTCCGCACGACCACCCTCTTTTGGACTGCCGCAATCCTTTAAGCCTTGAAGATTTGGCTTCATTTCCGCTGGTTACTTACGAATTTGCGTTCAACTCCGGCAGCAGCATTGCGCGTACCTTTAATAAAGCGCACATCGAGCAACCTGATGTTGCCTTATCGGCTGCCGATACGGATGTATTGAAAACGTATGTCCGCTTAGGCTTGGGCGTTGGATTAATGGCCAAAATGGCGTACGATCCCGTTGTCGATCAAGATTTGCAGCTGATTGATGCGGCACACTTATTTGAACCGTCGCCCACTTGGATAGCCTTACGCTCGGATACTTACCTGCGCGGTTACGCGTATGACTTTATCCAGATGTTTGCACCGAAACTGACCAGAGAAGTAGTCGACCGCATTCTGTACACGCCGGTTGTTGAAGATTTTTCAATTTAATACCTGACTATCACTTGCGTAACTTAACAATTATTCTTTAATTCTTGTTAAAAAGGCCGTCTGAAATATTTCAGACGGCCTAAGATTCAGATAGCGTGCGAACAACCGGAAACCATTTTCTTCAAAGTCGTCGCATCTAAGATTTTGATGTGCTTGTGTTCAACCGAAATCAAGCCTTCATGATGGAATTTAGACAAGGTGCGGCTGACTGTTTCCAGTTTCAGCCCCAAATAGCTGCCGATTTCCTCACGCGACATCCGCAAGATAAAATCATTGGCGGCAAAGCCTCGTGAATAGAGACGCTGAGACAGGTTGAGCAAGAATGCTGCCAATCGCTCTTCAGCGCGCATATTGCCCAAAAGCAGCATAACACCCTGATCTCGAACAATTTCGCGGCTCATCAAGCGGAAAAAGTGAGAACGGAGGCTGGGAATATCCTGACCGAGTTCTTCAATATGTGTAAACGGAAGCTCGCATACCTCGCTGTCTTCCAAAGCCACAGCATCACAGCTGTGAATATGGGAACAAATCCCATCCATACCGATCAGCTCGCCCGACATAAAAAAGCCGGTTACCTGATCTCGTCCATCTTGGCTGGCGACTGTTGTTTTAAAGAAGCCTGCACGGATGGCAAACAAAGAGGTAAACGGCTCGCCGGCACGGAACAGGTATTCACCTTTTTTCAGACGGCGGCTTTGACGAATAACCGCATCTAATTGTGAAAATTCGTTAGGCATCAGTCCGACAGGCAAACACAGCTCGCGTAAAGAACATGTGGAACACAAGGTTTTCATTTGATGTGTTGCATTGTGTGTGGCCATAACGCACCCTTAATCTGCATAGTTCTATAAATCCCTGATTAAGCCGAATAACTATTGACCCAAGTCAAAGTCGACATATCATTATCAGGCATTCTACCAAACTATCGAAATTTTGACTAAAATTTTCCCTAATTTCCCTACTTTATACTACAAGCCCCTACCATGAAAATTATCCCTATCTCAAATAACACCAACACAAACAATGAATTACCGGAATTCGACCGCGAATTGATTGCCAGTTTGCCATCAAGCGGCCCACGTTATACATCCTATCCGACCGCCGACCGCTTCCATGAAGGCTTTAAAGAAGCCGAATATATCCAAGCTTTAAACCTGCGCAACATGGGCGCACTCAACAAACCCCTTTCACTCTACATCCACATTCCCTTCTGCAATACCATCTGCTATTACTGCGGCTGCAATAAAATCATTACCAAAGACAAAAGCCGTGCCGATGCCTATATCCAGTATCTGGAAAAAGAAATGGAATTGCTGGCCCCGCATTTGGGCGGAAGACACCAGCTCGCGCAGCTCCACTTCGGCGGCGGTACGCCGACATTCCTGAGCGATGACCAACTCGAACGCGTCTTCGACATGATTCGTAAATACTTCCAGCTGATTCCCAACGGCGAATACTCCATCGAAATCGACCCGCGCAAAGTCAGCCGCGAGACCGTCCTCAAACTGGGCAAACTCGGTTTCAACCGCATGAGTGTCGGTATTCAAGACTTTGACCCTAAAGTGCAGGAAGCCGTCAACCGCATTCAAAGCTACGAAGAAACCAAAGAAGTGATTGATGCCGCGCGTGAAGCCGGATTTAAATCAGTCAGCGTCGATTTAATTTACGGCCTGCCGCACCAAAACACCGAAAGCATCAAAACCACCATCGACACGGTCTTATCCCTCGATCCCGACCGCCTCGCCCTTTACCACTACGCCCACCTGCCGCATATCTTCAAACCGCAACGCCGTATCGACACCAATGTCGTACCCGGCAGCGAAGAAAAACTCGATATGCTGCAATATTGCGTTCAAACCCTGACCGAGCGCGGCTATGTTTTCATCGGTATGGACCACTTTGCCAAACCTGACGACGAACTCTCCATCGCCCTCAAAGAAGGCTTCCTGCAACGCAACTTCCAAGGCTACTCGACCTATGCCGACTGCGACTTGGTGGCAATCGGCGTATCCTCTATCGGCAAAATCGGCAGCACCTACTCCCAAAACGAGCGCGACATCGATGCCTATTACGCCGCACTCGATGCCGGACATCTGCCGATTATGCGCGGCTACCAGCTCAATCAAGACGACATTCTGCGCCGCAACATCATTCAGGATTTGATGTGCCGCTTCTCGCTTGATTATCAAATTTATGAAAGCGTGTTCGGCATTCCGTTTAGCCGCTATTTTGCAGCCGAACTGGAAGATATGAAGCAACTGGAAACCCTCGGCCTGGTCCGTCTCAAACCGCACAGCCTGACCGTTACGCCGAAGGGCCGTTTCCTGATCCGCAACATCGCCATGGTGTTCGACTACCATTTGCGCCATAAAGAAACCAAAGCCAAATACTCGCAAACTGTATAAATAGGAATAGAAAAGATGATATATTGACCTGTCAATTATTAAAATAGGTTAATTTCCTATGCTTCTGTTTTTAATGGATATTTAGTTATTGCATTTTCAACGGAAACGACAAAGAACGGCTGTTTTTACAGCCGTTTTGTTTTGTATAAATTCGTTAAACCGTCTGATGTCGCGCTTTATCAAATGGCTTTTTAGTCTTGTGTATATAAAATGCGATTTTTGCCAATTTCCGCATTAGTGCAACGATGATTATCATCTTAGGCTTTTTTGCCGCTTCCAAATTTCTGACAAGTTGAGGAAATGCATCCATGCGGTAGGCAACAAGGGCAGGCATAAACAAGGCGCGTTTTAATTGGCGGTGTCCGTATCGGCTCAATCTGCCTTTTTTATTGACACTTGTTCCTGATTGTTCAATTTTTGGACTTAGACCGGCAAAGGCTACAAATTTATTCGCTGTTTCAAAATTTTTATCTGTGAGGTGTCTTAGTAGGATCACTGCGGTTTCTTTCCCTATTGCCGGTATGGTCGTCTGAAAATTTTCAGACGACCTTTGTTTTATTTTCAATACTTTCGGGTAACATAAAACCATATTTCCCGCTTTATCAGGATTCAAAGTTAATTTGTATAGGCGCGTATCCTATGATTACCGAACAGCAAAACGATATCCTCAGCATCAATCAAGTGCAGCTTCTCCTTGCTGAAAAACGCACGGCACTTGCTATCATGCGTACGGGCATTGCCGTTTTCGCACTCCCTTTGTCTATTTTCAGTGCGCTGATTGCGACATCGAAATGGTACGAGGCCGTTGATGTTTGGCCTTTGCTCGTACTGGTCAGTCTGATGAACATCAGCTTGATTATTTTCTCGGTCTATCTGATTACCCGCTCGCTCCGTAGAATGCACCAATATGACCAGCTGATTGCCGATATCAAATACAACAATCAGTCTTTGCGCAAACTGATTAAGTCATAAAATGCAGATAGTTGGGGCTACACATAGGTCGTCTGAAAATCAAAATATAGCGGAACTCCAAATATGTATTAAAACATGATTCTGCCAAACATACCGTAATTATTCTTGGTGACGTTACTGTATACTTTGCTCCCCCATTTGAATCGATACGATACCATTGCAGTAATTGAGATTAAAATGAACAACAAATATAAAGAATGGATAAAAATCATACTGCTCCCTCATTTAATAACGGCTATTTTTTTAGGGCCGGCAATAATTGTTTTTTGGTCAGGTGGATTTATCGATCTCTATTCTGTTATAAACGTGTTCAGTGAATTAGGTTCGCTTAAATATTATATTTATATTGGAATTCCTTTAATTTTTATAATGTTCTTACTTGGGTTTTATTGGGAAAATCTGACGATAGGGAAGATACTGACTTCTTCTGCGATATATTTATGGTTTCTCTTAGGTTTTTTATGCCTAGGGTGGCAGATATAAACTTATTGAAATGATCAACTCAATTGGATATTAGGAACCCTGCTGGATACACCGATCGTGTTTAGACAAATACGAATGCAGTCTACAATTTTGGTTTGTCCGGTCTCTTTTCTCAAACGCTTTTAAAATATGGAACAACCTGATTTTTTCCCCATCCCCAGTCCCTGTATAGGTGTCTGCGAAGCCAATGCCAAAGGTTTTTGCAAAGGCTGCCTGCGCAGCCGGGAAGAACGCTTGTACTGGCTCCAGATGACCAACAGCCAAAAGCATCAAGTCATGCACCTTCTATCCCTCAGGAAGGCCAAAATCCGCAACCGCAAACTGGAAAAAACCGAAACGGGCGAACATCCAGTTCAAAACCTACTCGATTTCTAAATTGCTCTTGCCTACCGCACACCACAATAAGGAAAAACATGAAAAAACTGCTTGCCTGTCTGCTGATACCATTTACCGCCCTCGCCTTAGGTACCTGCAAACCCGCTGCAACTTTACCCGAAAGCAAACCTGCCGAACTCAATTGGCAGCAGCCTAAACTCACCAGCAATGTTTGGAAAATCAGCAAAGAAGGCCAACCCGATTCCTATCTGCTCGGCACCATCCACATGGGGAAAACCAATCAGACCTTGTCTTCCGATGCCCTCAAACTGTTGCAATCCACCAACCAACTGACCACAGAAGTTGACGCATTGCCGGACAGCAGCCCGGAAACAAAAAAAATGTATCAAAAATACTTCAAAGAGGTCATGAGTACCGAACCGCTCAGTCGCAAGCTTGGCAAAACAGATTTCCGTCTTTTACAAGAAATCTATTCAAAAAATGAAGAAAGCCGACCCATTGCCCAAATTGCCGACAAACTCCATCCGTGGGCAGCATTGGTTTTTGCCGGCAGCGCATTTCCCCAAGGATATAGCGCAGAAACCGGTGCAGATATGTTGCTGACCAATGCGGCCGCCGACATCAATAAGCCGCGTGGTTCATTGGAAAGTTTGGACGATGTTACCGCGATCTTCAAAGCCCAGCCTGAAGAGACCATGCTCAACTTTCTGAAAGCCAGCATTAAAACCAATAAAGAAGAAACCGAAGATATCAAAAAACTCCATCAAGCCTATTCAGACGGCCGCTTTGAAGAACTCATCCCACTTTTGGAAGAAACCGAACAGCGCACCCTCAAACTTGTTGATACCAAACACGCCAAAGCCATGTCCGATTGGCTGAAAAACGACCTTCTGATCCGCCGCAACTTGGCATGGCTGCCTGAAATCCGCAAGCAATCGGCCAAACAAAGCACCCTCTTTGCCGTCGGTATTGCCCATTTACCCAGCGAAAAAGGCTTAATCGAACTGCTACGTAAAGAAGGCTATCAAGTAACGCCCGAACCCAAAGTTCTGATTTGGCAATAAACCCCAAGCAAACGACAAGGCCGTCTGAAAGTCTTTCTTTCAGACGGCCTTTATTTAATCTCTATTAAATGGAGCAGTAAGCAGCGTTGAGCGCCAAAATCAATCGCCCAATGCCGCTACCATCACCGCTTTAATCGTGTGCATCCGGTTTTCTGCCTGATCAAACACAATGCTGGCTTCGCTTTCGAAAACTTCTTCCGTTACTTCCACACCATTCAGACCGAATGTCTCATAAATCCATTCACCGACTTTGGTTTCACGATTATGGAAAGCAGGCAGGCAATGCATAAACTTGACTTGCGGATTTTCCGCCGCCGCCATCAATTCGGGGGTAACGCGGTAACCTTTCAGCAAATCGATACGTTCCTGCCACGCCTCTTTAGGCTCACCCATGCTGACCCACACATCGGTATGGATAAAATCCACGCCTTTTACGGCTTCTTTCACATTCTCCGTCAACAGAATCCGTCCGCCGGTCTCTTTGGCAACAGCCTGCACCGTCTCGATAATGTTTTCAGACGGCCACAAACTTTTCGGCGCACCGATACGCACGTCCATGCCCAGTTTCGCAGCTAACACCAGCAACGAATTGGCCATGTTGTAACGCGCATCGCCGACATAGGCAAACGCAATCTGGTTCAAAGGCTTGTTGCTATGCTCGCGCATCGTCAGCGCATCAGCGAGCATTTGGGTCGGGTGGAACTCGTTGGTCAAACCATTGAACACAGGCACGCCTGCATACTTGGCCAGCTCTTCCACCACATCCTGCCCAAAGCCGCGATATTCGATACCGTCAAACATCCGCCCAAAACCCGCGCCGTATCCTTAATGCTTTCCTTATGCCCGATTTGGCTGGCAGAAGGCTCCAGATAAGTTACCCCTACCCCTTGATCGCGTGCGGCCACTTCAAACGCGCAACGGGTGCGGGTTGATGTTTTCTCGAAAATCAGGGCAATGTTTTTCCCCTTCATCCGCTGCACTTCGCGCCCTGCTTTTTTAGCGGCCTTCAATTCGGCGGCAAGGTCGAGATAGGTAGTAATTTCTTCCGGCGTAAAATCCAAAAGTTTTAAAAAATGGCGGTTTTTCAGGCTCATGTCTTATTTCTCTTTTTCTAGCGTGGGCATTGCCCAACATTTTTCTCCATGCAGATTTTTCCGGGCTTCCCCGACCTTCTGCTACTCAATTTTTCAGCGTGCGAAGCCTGCCCCTAATGCAGCCTCTTATCCTCTCAAAATAAGGCCGTCTGAACTTCGCCTCGCTCCAAGGCAAGCAACGATTGTTTGCGGTTCAAACCGCCTGCGTAGCCGGTCAGCTTGCCGTCGCTGCCGATAACGCGGTGACAGGGAATCAAGATAGACACCTTGTTCTGCCCGTTGGCAGCGGCAACGGCGCGGACGGCTTTAGGATTACCCAACTGTTGCGCCTGCTCCTTGTAGCTGCGTGTTTCGCCGTAAGGAATGGTCAGCAGCGCATTCCACACCTGCTGCTGAAAGGCCGTGCCTATCGTTTCCAAAGGCGTCGCAAAAACTTTCAGACGGCCTTGAAAGTATAAATCCAATTCTTGGCGTAAAAGTTGCGTTTGCTCATTTTCTTGGAAAATAAACTGCCCACGCAAAGCTTTTTGGACAGCCATGATTTCCTGCTCTAGCTGTTTCTGCCCGACAAATTCCAGCAGACACAAACCCTTACTGCCGAACACCGCCAACATCTCGCCCAAAGGCGTGGCAAGCACGGCGGCAGTCAGTTCGTTCGAACTATCAGGATAACGCGTTTCCAACAGTCGGATGGTTCGTCGGATACGGACATATTCCTCAGGGGCACAACCGATACAGTCAATAAAATCCTGCTCAAACTGCTTGGCTTCATGTTCCGTAAACCGCTCGTGCATCAGGGCTTCAAGGTCGGCGGAAAAGTCTGTTTCCAATAGTTCTCGGATTTCATTCCACTTTGCTGGAAGCGCATCTAAAGAAGGCAGAGTAATCATCTGCATTTACTCCCGATAATCAACAAACCCCAAACGATTACCCGACGGATCAAAAAATTCCACAGCCCATCCGGTACGAATACGGAAAGGTTCACTTAGAAAACGGATATTTCTACCCTGTAACGCCGCATACTTCGCGCGCACATCATCCACTTCAATCCACACGGCAGGCGTCATATTGGGAAATTTTTTCCGCTCTTTAAGAATAATAGCAGCTTCTTCTTCGCCCACCCGAAAAGCAACCATACCGCTTTCGGAAAAGTCGAATTTAACGGGCAAATCCAGTACATCTTGATAAAAACGGCAACTAGTAGCCAGATCATCTGCAGGAAAGAAAAAATTATCGTACTTCAATTTTTCTCCTTATCAACTAATTGTTATCGCAGTATTGCTTAAGAAAAATATACACCATTTTATCAGGCTAATATCCTACTTTTTCAGACGGCCTTTTTCACTTCAACAAACGTTTCAACATACCTTCATATACCGCCGACAGCTTCGGAATATCTTCCAAACGTACGTTTTCGTTGATTTGGTGGATGGTCGCGTTAGACGGGCCTAATTCGATGAGTTCTGTGGCAATGGCTTTGATGAAGCGTCCATCCGAAGTGCCGCCAGTGGTGGACAATTCGGCCTCAATGCCACAAATCTCGGCAATGGCTTCGCGTGCCACGTCGGTTAGTTTTCCTGCCTGAGTCAGGAAAGGTTGGCCTGAGCAAGACCACTGCAAATCGTATTGCACGCCGTGTTTGTCCAAAATGGCGTGGACGCGTTGTTTCAGACCTTCTTCGGTGGACTCGGTAGAGAAACGGAAATTGAATTTGACGTTCAGCTCACCAGGAATAACGTTGGTCGCGCCTGTACCACCGTTGATATTGGAAATTTGGAAACTGGTCGGCGGAAAGTATTCGTTGCCCTCGTCCCAGACCTCTTGTGTCAGTTCCAGCAAGGCCGGGGCAAAAGTATGCACGGGATTGATTGCCAAATGCGGATAGGCAATATGGCCTTGCTTGCCTTTGACGGTCAGATTGCCCGACAACGAGCCACGTCGGCCGTTTTTCAACATATCGCCCAATTTATCCACAGCAGTCGGTTCGCCGACGATACAGTAATCAATCAACTCGCCGCGCGCTTTCAACACATCAACGACTTTGGTTGTACCGTCCAGCGCATCGCCCTCTTCGTCAGAAGTAATCAGGAGCGCGATGCTGCCTTGGTGGTCGGGATTTTCGGCAACGAAACGCTCGCAGGCGGTAACGAAACAGGCAATGCTGGTTTTCATATCCGCCGCGCCGCGACCATACAGACGGCCTTCACGCTCGGTCGGTTCAAACGGAGGAAAATCCCATTTTTCAACAGGGCCTGTCGGCACGACATCGGTATGTCCGGCAAAGCAGAACACCGGAGCCTGCGTACCGCGTCGCAACCAAACGTTTTTGGTGTCGCCAAAATGAAGCTTTTCTACGGCAAAACCGATTTTTTGCAGGCGTTCGGCCAGCAGTTGTTGGCAGTTTTGGTCATCCGGCGTAACGGACGGGCGGGAAATCAGCGCTTTGGCAAGCTCTAGGGATTGGGTTTCGGTCATATTTGTTCACTTTGAGAAACAGGCCGTCTGAAATGTTCTGAATATAATTTTCAGACAGCCTTGATTTATTTGAAGATACTGAATAGGCAGTCTGCCTTTCAGTATTCTGAGTTATTTTCCATGGCAAGCTTCATAAAGCGGCAGTAATTCTTCCACTGTTTCCACTATCCATTTCACGACATCCTGCTTGCCTAAATCATCGCGTTCGATGTGTTTCCCGATACAGAAGAAATCTTTGTCGTCTCGAAGCTTTCTATCGCCGTCGCTTTGTTGGGCGACGGTACGATAATCGTCATATTCGCTTTCCGCGCCGTGCCACATATCGAATGAAGCGTATTTTTCAGTATCAAAATTATCCAGCCAGCGGTTGTAATCAGGCAGCGCAATAGGTGAAACATCGGCTTTATAGCAGTGCCAATCCAAGCTGACACTCAAACGGCGGCGATTCAGCAAAATCGACAAAATCGCTGCGGAATTTTTATATTGTTCGTATTTGAAATAGGCAAAGAAATGAGCGCGAACCTGCCAGCCGTTACACCAGCGTTCGATATGCGGCGGCGCAAACGGTGCACCCAATTCGGCGGCAACCTGCTGGATCAGCTGCTGCCATACCTGCCAGTTTTCTTTATAGTCGGCTTTGATTTGCGGAATGCTTTCAGGCTGGTATTTTTTAAGCTGGGAAAACTGGAAAAAAGGAATATTGAACAAATCGCAACTTTTTGGGGTCAGCATAATATATCCTTGAGACGATTGTTTTAGACGGCCTTATTTGCGGCGGCGTGCGGCCATAATTTCGCCGATTTCGGTCAGTTTTTCTTTGGGGATAAAGGTTTTGCCCATATCAAATAGCGGCTCTTCAATTGCCAGATGAACATCATATCCTGCGACAAAGCGTTTGAACGTTTCCGCATCGGGGACATAGGCGTTGTCTGCTTCGAGTTTGGCGAATTCGGCAGATACCGCCGCCCAGTTGTTGTGCAGGCTGATATGTTGGCGCAAAAGCTCGTCAACGCTTTCTTGAGCTTGCGGCGCATATTGCAATAGAAGCGGGAAGAAATTTTCTTCTTCGTCTTCATGGTGCAACGGCGCAGCAACATTAAAATATTGGGCAATCTGGCGGATGGTTTGCAAAACGATTTGATTGCAGCCGTTTTCGGCAATATAGTCCGACAACATGGCAACCTGGCTGCAGAAACGGCGCACTTTGCCATGACAGGCGTACAGCATTTCAATGGGTTCGGCAAAAGTAACGCTTTTGGTTTCAAACGGATTCATGGTTTTGAAGTTTTATTCTTAAATTAATGTTTCCAGATTATAACAAAACAGCCTGCGCAAGGCAGGCTGTCTGTTTTCGAGCTTGAGGCGGATTAGTCAACTAAAGTAACTTTACCGTTCATCAAAGCGCCGTGACCTGGGAAGGTACAAGCGAATTTGTATTCGCCGCCGGCCAATTTAGCAGGATCCAGAGTCAGGGAAGCTTCTTCGCCGCCGCCAACCAGTTTGGTGTGGGCAACAACGCGTGCGTCGTCAGGTTTAACGTAGTCAGTTGCAGCAGCACCGGCACCGTCTTTGAAAATACCGTCCATGTCTTCAGCTTTACCGATGACGATGTTGTGACCCATGCTTTCTTTAGGTTGGGTACCGGTGTGTTTCAAAGTGATGGTGAATTCTTTACAAGCTTTGCTTACTTGGATTTCTTTAGTGTTGAACTGCATAGCGTCGTTGGCTTCAACAGTAGTTGCGCAGTTGCCGGCAGCAGGAGCGGCGGCAGCATCGGCTGGAGCAGCTTCAGAGGCAGGAGCGGCATCGGCAGGTGCAGTAGTTTCTGCAGGAGCAGCTTCAGAAGCAGCGGAAGCAGCAGGTGCTTCAGCAGGTTTTGCAGCTTCTTGAGAGCATGCAGCCAAGCCGATAACGGCAGCGGAAATCAGAGCCAGATAAGCTTTCATTGATGTATCTCCTAATGATGAGAGTCTTGTTAAGTTCTATTAATAGAACCCGCGCGAATATATTAACAAAGGCAAATGCCAAACGTAAACTTATTCACGCAGAGCGATAAGAAATTCAGGCGTTATTTTGCTACAAACTTCACACGAAATCAAAGTTTCAGGCCAAGTTTACATCAGTTTACCTAAAAGAAAACAGTTACTGTTTAGGTCGTATTTCTTTAGTATTAGATGCTATCGGTCAAATGAAATAAGTTTTAACATTTATTAACCATAATCTCATTCGGCATGATTTTAGCGGCTGTGCTTGCGTACCAATTCTGCCAATGCCGCTGCCAATTCGGGATGCTTGCCTTCCAATTTGGCCGCAGCCGCATCGAAGCTGTCCAAAGCAGCCTCGCTCAATCGCAAGCTGTTGGTTTTCGGATGAGGAGGAGGTTTGGGGACCACCCTGACCGCCACTTCCCGTATTCCGTCATGCAATACTTGCAACTTGGGCAACATGGCGGGCAGGATCATTTTTAAACGCGAAGCAGCCATATTGTTGGCAGCAAGCAAAACCAATCTTCCGTCTTCTACGCAGGCCGTCTGAAAATGCGGATGTAGGTTGACCGGCAAAACCGTTTTGATTTTTGCATCCAATTTCCGCCATTGTTGCGATTGTTGCAACAAGCCCGCCAATAAGCGATCACGCTTGCCCAATTGTGCTAAATCCATATATTTCAGACGGCCTTTCAGTAAATTAACCAAACAATTACAATTGAAATACAGCAAAACCACCTTTATTTCAAACAGCATTACCGCGTTATACAAGCGCTTGTGTTAAAATCCCAATTTCGCCCACTATTATATCAAGGCGCAGGAATTATTCATGCTGACAAACATTGCTAAGAAAATCTTCGGCAGCCGCAACGACCGCCTGCTGAAACAATATCGTAAATCCGTTGCTAAAATCAATGCACTCGAAGAACAGATGAAAGCGTTGAGCGACGCAGATTTACAGGCCAAAACCGCCGAATTCAAACAACGCCTCGCTGACGGACAAACGCTAGATGATATTTTGGTTGAAGCCTTTGCCGTCTGCCGCGAGGCATCCCGCCGCGTATTGGGCATGCGCCACTTCGATGTACAGCTGATCGGCGGTATGGTTCTGCACAACGGCAAAATCGCCGAAATGCGTACCGGTGAAGGTAAAACATTGGTGGCCACCCTTGCCGTTTACCTGAATGCATTGTCAGGAAAAGGTGTACACGTCGTTACCGTCAACGACTACCTCGCCTCCCGTGACGCGAGCATTATGGAGCCGTTGTACAATTTCTTAGGCTTGAGCGTCGGCGTGATCGTCGCCGATTTGCAACCTTTCGAACGCCAAACCGCTTACGGTGCCGACATTACTTACGGTACAAACAACGAGTTTGGTTTCGACTACCTGCGCGACAATATGGTTACCGACCAATACGACAAAGTTCAGCGCGAATTGAACTTTGCCGTTGTCGACGAAGTGGACTCCATTCTGATCGACGAAGCGCGTACGCCGCTGATTATTTCCGGCCAGGCAGATGACAACATCCAGCTCTACCGCGTAATGGATGCCGTTCCTGCCCACCTTATCCGCCAAGAAACCGAGGAAGGCGAAGGCGATTACTGGGTAGATGAAAAAGCACACCAAGTTATCCTGAGCGAAGCCGGTCACGAACACGCCGAGCAAATCCTGACCCAAATGGGCTTATTACAGGAAAACGACTCGCTCTACTCTGCCGCCAATATTTCCCTGATGCACCACCTCATGGCGGCATTACGTGCGCACACCCTGTTCCACAAAGACCAACACTACGTCATTCAGGACGGTGAAATCGTGATTGTGGACGAATTCACAGGCCGTCTGATGGCCGGCCGCCGTTGGTCCGAAGGCTTGCACCAAGCCGTTGAAGCCAAAGAAGGCGTAGAAATCAAACGCGAAAACCAAACGCTTGCATCTATTACCTTCCAAAACTACTTCCGCCTGTACAGCAAACTGTCCGGTATGACCGGTACGGCTGACACCGAAGCCTTCGAGTTCCAAAGCATTTACAACCTCGAAACCGTCATCATCCCGACCAACCGTCCTGTCCAACGCAAAGACTTCAACGACCAAATCTTCCGCTCAGCCGAAGAAAAATTTGAAGCTGTTGTCAAAGATATCGCCGAATGCCATAAAAACGGCCAACCGGTTTTAGTCGGTACCACCAGCATCGAAAACTCCGAACTGGTTTCTGACTTATTACATAAAGCAGGTCTGCCGCATAACGTTCTGAACGCCAAAGAACACGAGCGCGAGGCATTGATTGTGGCCCAAGCCGGTAAAGTTGGCGCGATTACCGTTGCCACTAACATGGCTGGCCGCGGTACCGATATTGTCTTGGGCGGCAACCTCAAACATCAAATCGAAGCCATCCACGCCGATGAAACCCTGAGCGAACAGCAAAAACAAGCGCAAATTTCCGCCCTTGAAAGCGGTTGGCAAGCCGAACACGACCAAGTTGTGGTCGCAGGCGGTTTGCACATTATCGGTACGGAACGCCATGAAAGCCGCCGTATCGACAACCAGTTGCGTGGTCGCGCCGGCCGTCAGGGCGACCCCGGCTCCAGCCGTTTCTATCTGTCGTTTGAAGACCCATTGCTGCGCCTCTTCGCACTCGACCGTGCCGCCGCCATCCTCAACCGCTTGGCACCTGAACGCGGCGTTGCCATCGAACACGGCCTGCTGACCCGTCAAATCGAAGGCGCGCAACGTAAAGTCGAAGGCCGCAACTTCGATATGCGTAAACAGGTTTTGGAATACGATGACGTTGCCAATGACCAACGTAAAGTGATTTACCATCAACGCAACGAAATTCTGACGACTAAAGACGTCAGCGATTTGACCCGCGAAATCCGCGCCGACGTTATCAGCGACTTGGTTGATTACCACATCCCTCCTGACAGCATGGAAGAGCAATGGGACATTCCGGCACTGGAGCACCAACTTGCCGCCGATTTCCGCCTGCATGTCGATATTAAAGGCTGGCTGAAAGAAGACAGCACTTTGGACAACCAAGACATTAAAGAACGCCTCATCAAACGCATCGAAGACGAATACGCCGAAAAAGTCGAATTGGTCGGCAAACAGGCTATGTCTGACTTCGAACGCAATGTTATGCTACAAGTTATCGACAACCAATGGCGCGAACACCTCGCCGCCATGGACTACCTGCGCCAAGGCATCCATCTGCGCAGCTATGCTCAGAAAAATCCGAAACAGGAATACAAACGCGAAGCTTTCGCCATGTTTGAAAACCTGTGGCGCGGTATCAAACAAAACATTGCTGCTTTGCTGACCGCCGTTCAAATCGAGCGCAATAGTGAATACGACCACACTGCTGCACAAAGCGTCAGCGATGTTCAAACCGTCCACTCCGATGCGCCTGATATGGAAGAATTGCTCGGTCAATCGCAAACCGACTTGGTTACCGAAGCATTCGATCCTGACGGCACAGACTTCAGCCCTGAAGCGCTTGCACAAAACGGCCTGATTGTTCACCGCAACGATCCTTGCCCTTGCGGCAGTGGCCTGAAATACAAACAGTGCCACGGTAAATTGAACTAAGCAGTCATCTCAAAAGGCCGTCTGAACAGATGACAACGAAATCAAAGATTCTCGTCTCACCGTTCAGACGGCCTGAGAATTATCCAAACAAGCAAAAAATTTCCAAACCCAATTTCAAAAGAGTATCCCTATGGCAGGCAACACCTTCGGACAAATCTTTACCGTTACTACCTTCGGCGAAAGCCACGGCACAGGTTTGGGCTGTATCATCGACGGCTGCCCGCCCGGATTGGCATTGACCGAGTCAGACATCCAAGCCGACCTCGACTGGCGCAAACCCGGCACCAGCCGCCACGTTACCCAACGCCGCGAAGCCGACCAAGTCGAAATCCTCTCCGGCGTCTTCGAAGGCAAAACTACCGGCACCCCCATCGCCCTCTTAATCCGCAATACCGACCAACGCAGCAAAGACTACGGCAACATCGCCACCAGCTTCCGTCCCGGTCATGCCGACTATACCTACTGGCACAAATACGGCACGCGCGATTACCGCGGCGGCGGCAGAAGCTCCGCCCGCGAAACCGCCGCCCGCGTTGCTGCCGGAGCCGTCGCCAAGAAATGGCTGAAAGAAAAATTCGGCACGGAAATCACCGCCTACGTCACCCAAGTCGGCGAAAAAGAAATTCAGTTTGAAGGCTACGAGTACATTTCCCAAAATCCCTTCTTCGCTGCCAACCAAAGCCAAATCGCCGAGCTGGAAAACTATATGGACAGCGTGCGCAAATCGTTGGATTCCGTCGGCGCGAAACTGCATATCGAAGCGTCCAACGTCCCCGTCGGCTTGGGTGAACCCGTTTTCGACCGCCTCGATGCCGAAATCGCCTACGCCATGATGGGCATCAACGCCGTCAAAGGCGTGGAAATCGGCGCGGGCTTCGGCAGCGTCGTCCAGCGCGGCAGCGAACACGGCGACGAACTCACCCCGCAAGGCTTCCTGTCCAACCACTCAGGCGGCATCTTGGGCGGCATCAGCACCGGACAAGACATTCATGTGAATATTGCCATCAAACCGACCAGTTCCATCGCCACACCGCGCCGCAGTATTGATATAGAAGGCAACCCTGTCGAGCTTGCCACACACGGTCGCCACGACCCCTGCGTCGGATTACGCGTCGCTCCGATTGCAGAAGCCATGCTGGCCTTGGTATTGATTGACCACGCCTTACGCCATCGCGCGCAAAATACCGACGTAGTGGTTGATACGCCAGATATTGCCAAAACTCGCGGGTAAAATCTAAAAAGGTCGCCTGAAAACGCCTATTTATATGATATTATGATATGGTACTTTTCAGACGGCCTTAAACTATACATCCGGACCTTACAATGGAAAATACTGAAAACCACACATTCGTCGCACCACCTGCCAAAATCCACACAGCCGCTTATGTCCTTGCAGGCGTTTCCTTTATTCCGCTCATCGGTTTGATCTTCGGCATAGCGGCTTTGGTTTTAAGTATATTGGGATGGCGCAAACGCGGTGCAAAAATCGTTGCCTTGATTGCCTCCTTAGGAATGTTATGCACCGTCGCGCTTTACGGCGCATTGTTTTATTTCGGCTTTGTTCAGCGAGGAGGCATGTACGACGAACTGAGGCAGCAACTGACGGTAAATACTTTGTCTAGTTTGGTTTCCGAAGTCGAATTCTACCGTCTGCAACACGGTGTCTATCCTGAATCATTAGAGCAGCTCCAAGAATCTCAGCCAAACAAGCCGATATTTATGTATGATACGAGTACTACGCCTCTGAGTTCCGAACCGCTCCGACTGTTTTATTACGAACGCAGTGGCGATGCTCATTATTATTTGCGTAGTGTTGGCAATGATGGCAAAGCGTTTACTGCTGACGACATCCTGCCTAATATTGAACAGTCCGAAAACAGCAAAATCGGCCTGCTTTTGCAAAAAGAAGTCCAGTAAAGATTATCGCATAGGCATTTCAAACCCTCTTCTTAAGCTAGCAAAATATGAAGCGCTTCATCTGTGCACTTGAGGTCGTCTGAAAACAAATATGGCAGATTGTGCCGAACATTTTCAGACGACCTTTCATAACGCCTATTGAGATAAGTGTGCCAGCTCGTTTGCAAAATAAACATTTACAATCGAACATTCTCAGAAAAATTTAGCCAAATCACAGTCTTTATACTACAATAGCACCTTATTGCCGTATGACGAAAATACGGATTTATATTAGAGGAATACAACCGCAATGGCACAAGAAACCGCTTTGGGCGCTGCGCTGAAATCTGCCGTCCAAACCATGAGCAAGAAAAAACAGACAGACATGATTGCCGACCACATCTACGGCAAATATGATGTATTCAAACGATTCAAACCGTTGGCCGTCGGTATCGACCAAGACTTGGTTGCCGCCCTGCCCCAATACGACCCTGCACTGATTGCACGCGTACTGGCCAACCACTGCCGCCGTCCACGCTACCTGAAAGCCCTGGCTCGCGGCGGCAAACGTTTTGACTTGAACAACCGCTTCAAAGGCGAAGTCAGCGCAGAAGAACAAACCATCGCCCAACAGCACCCAGCCGTTCAACAGGCATTGGCTGCACAAGCCGAACGTCAAGCCGCTAAGGCTACCGCTGAAGCAGAAACGGCTCCTACTCAAGCTGAGACCACGAAGCTGCTGAATAATGTTCAGACGGCCCGATAAGGCTCATACTAAATAGAAAAACCCCAATTCAATACGGCACTTAAACGTCGATGAATTGGGGCTTTTTTATTGCCTTAACCTTATAGTGGGCTAATTAAAAATAGCTTTGTTTGCCCTCACTAAGCCCCAAAATCTTTTCTAAGCTATTCCCAATAAGATATTTCTCTATTACCTTGATTATTCTTGTATCAGTTCAAACATTGAACAGCATTATTTGTTCAACATTAAAGCAAATTAAAATCTCCTCTTATGAACATAAAAGGCCGTCTGAAATATCTTTCAGACGGCCTTTTTAAATCAAATAATCAATTAAAACACTGTTTGCAAAACCAAATAGCTGACAACAGACAAAACGGCAGCAGCAGGCAAGGTAATAACCCAAGCAAGGCCGATCGGTTTCATCAATTTCCAGTTGGCATTGCGGTTAACCAAGCCAATACCCAAAACTGCACCCACCAAGATATGGGTACTGGAAACAGGCAAGCCCATAAATGATGCTGCCATCACAACAGCGGCAGCAGAAAGCTCTGCTGAGAAGCCTGACGCGGGGTGCATTTCTGCCAAGCTGGTGCCTACGGTTTTAATCACTTCTTTACCGACAAACCACAAGCCGACGATCAAAGCGATACCGAAAGTCAACATGGCAATCGGAGGCACAGCGTTTTGAGCGGTAATGCTGTTGGTACGCAACACATCCATAATCGCGGCAAACGGACCAATCGCATTGGCAATATCGTTCGCACCATGGCTGAATGCAAAACCGCAAGCAGTAAATACCTGCATCCATGAGAACATTTGGAAAGTCGATTTATCCAAATCTTTGCGTTTTAAACTTTTGGCAAATACAAACGTACCCATCCAAATAGCCGCGCCGATCATGAAAATGGTCAGGAAGCTGTTGACATTGCTCATACCCAAATGCAGATTTTTCAGACCTTTGAAAATCAACATGGCCGCAATCATCATGCCGCCGACAGAAGCGATAAACGGCACCCAGGAATGCAGGGCTTTATAAGAATCTACTTCGCCCTTACGGCTGTCAAAGCGGTGCAGACCGCGATAATACTCAGACTGCAATTCTTCAGGATCAAAGTCCGGCTCATCATAAATTTGGGCATCGTGCGCCATTTTGGTGGCGTATTCGACTTTTTCAGATTCACTCAAGGCTTCAAAAAACAGGCGGTGTTCTTCTTTATAGGCTTTCTTCTCCAACTTGATGCCTTTGAGCGTATTATCGGCCCAAGAGTTGTAGTCCAAAACGTTTTTCTTAATTCGTGAAAACAATAGATAGGAAACGATGCCACCCAATACCGGAGACAAAATCCAAGACAAGGCAATTTCGCCCAACTTGTCCCATTGAATCAGCGCAACGGAATCCACACCGTTCAATGCCGCCATACACAAGGCACTACCGACGATACCGCCGATAATGGCATGTGTCGTAGAAACCGGCAGACCTTTGTGCGAGGCAAAAAGCAGCCACAATGCCGCGGCCAAAAGCGCAGACATCATAATAAAGACAAACTGCATCGGATCCAGATGCATGCCATTCAAATCGACAATACCCTTACGGATAGTATCTGTTACCTCGCCACCGGCAATCACTGCGCCGCTGACTTCAAATACTGCCGCAATCAGCAAGGCTTGCGGAATGGTCAAAGTGCCGGAGCCGACACTTGTACCGAAAGAGTTGGCAATATCGTTACCGCCCACATTAAACGCCATGAAGACGCCGAAAAAGGTGGCAAGGATAAACAGGCTGGAATGGTTGTAATGGGTATAACCCAGGCCCCAATAAATAAAATAGCCGACCATGCTCACAAGCATAGCGGCGAAAGCCGTATTAATCAGCTTCAAGTTCGCACTCGACTGAGTTTGAGCCATGGAAAGTTTCCTTTTGGAAAACATGTTGAGTCGCGTTATTTTAACCTTTTTGTAATCTTTCTTGCACCAACTATTTACATTAAATGCCGAAATTCCCGTAAAAACGTCAAAAGGCGTTAAAATGTCGTTTTACCTTCTCTTTCTGTAACCGAAATGCAACCCCAATACTATATCGGCATCATGTCAGGAACCAGCATGGATGGTGCCGATGCCGTACTGATTCAAATGCAGAGCAAACAATGGCAACGAGCCGTTGCCCACAGCTTTCTACCCTATTCAGACGGCCTGCGCCAAGAATTGTTGGCACTGCAAGACATAGGCGAAAATGAATTGCACAGAAGCAATATCCTGGCGCAAACACTCAGCTGCCTATACGCCCAAACCGTCCAACAACTATTGGCAGAACAAAACCTGTCGGCTAAAGACATTGCCGCAATCGGCTGTCACGGACAAACCATCCGCCATGCACCTGAACACGGTTACAGCATTCAACTGGTCAACCTCTCGCTTTTAGCCGAACTGACCGGCATTTTCACGGTCGGCGACTTCCGCAGCCGCGACCTTGCCTGCAACGGTCAAGGTGCACCCCTCGTCCCCGCTTTTCACGAAGCGCTATTTCAAGATGCGAATGAAACCCGAGCCGTACTCAACATTGGAGGCATTTCCAATATCAGCATCCTCCCGCCCGACAGCCCTTCTTTCGGCTTCGATACCGGCCCCGGCAATATGCTGATGGATGCATGGATGCAACATATCTGGCAGCAGCCTTACGACAAAAACGGGGAAAAGCCGCACAAGGCAAAATCCTCCCCGACCTGCTCGCTAACCTGCTCGACCATCCTTACTTCAGCCGCCCTTATCCCAAAAGTACAGGCCGAGAGTTGTTTTCCCTAAGCTGGCTTCAAGGCCGTCTGAAAGGTAATGAAAAGCCGGAAGATGTGATACGCACATTGGTCTTTTATACTGCACAAACCATTTTTGATGCGACCAAACAAGCTGCCCCGGCGATTCATCATCTTTATATCTGTGGTGGCGGCATCCGCAATCCGGTGTTAATGCATGACTTAGAAACCCTGTTTTCTCCCGACACCAAATTGCACAGCACAGCCAAGCTCCATCTTGACCCGCAATGGGTCGAAGCTGCCGCTTTTGCCTGGCTTGCAGCCTGTTGGTGCAATCAAGTTCCAAGCAATCCCAACCATGCGACCGGCGCACATTCACACCGAATTTTAGGCTCTGGACATTACGGCAACTAAAGTCGGATAAATAAAAAGGCCGTCTGAACATTTTCAGACGGCCTTTTCCATACTAACTCTTCACTTATTCCTCTTCTGGCAAACGGTTGATTTTCACACGGGCAATCCGTTGTCCGTCCTTCTCAACCACTTCAAAACGCCAGCCATGATAATCAATGAAATCGCCCACATCAGGAATACTTTGCAATTCTTCCATAATCAAGCCGGCAACGGTATGAAAGTCCGCGTCTTCCTCTTGAGCAGGCAGATTTAACTGAGAAGCCAATTCCACATACTCCAATGCACCATCCACAGACAGTGTTTCATCCTGACTGGCTGGAGCAGCTTCTTCTTCCTCACGCTCAAACTCTTCGGGGAATTCACCGGCAATGGTTTCCAACAAATCTTTCATGGTCACCATACCCAGCACCGCGCCAAATTCATCCACCACCAACGCATAATCCGCGCTGCTTTGACGGAACAATTCAATCGCATTCAACGCCGTCGTGCTGTCCGGCAAAATCAATGGTTGACGCAAGGCCGTCTGAATATTGATTTCTCCCGATTCAAGCAGCTGGTTCAGCAAATCTTTTTTACTGATATAGCCCAAAGGCTCATCTACACCTGCCTTACCGACAACCAACAAACGGCTATACGGCGTATTTTTCAACTGCGCATTTTGTTCTTCACGACTTTGGGAAATATCCAATTTCTCGATTTCCCGACGCGGAATCATCACCCCCATAATCGGACGCTCCGCCAAAGTCAGCACGCTGCGAATCATGGATTTTTCGTTTTCTTCAAAATGCTCGTCATCGCCGCCGTTATCGCCTGCTTTTGCCAAAATGCTTTCGCGGATACCCATCATACCCAACACATTTTCAGCGGTACGCTTACGCCAAGAAGTGCTGATGTAGTCATTTTTGCGGGCATTCTTTTGCGAAACCTGATTAAACAGTTCAATCAAAATCGAGAAGCCGATCGCCGCATACAAATAGCCTTTCGGAATATGGAAATGGAAGGCTTCCGCAATCAGACTAAAACCAATCATCAACAAGAAACCTAGACACAACATTACAACGGTCGGATGCTTGTCCACAAATGCAGTCAACGGTTTGCTGGCAGAAATCATCACAGTCATCGCCACAACAACCGCCCCCATTGCCACCACAATATGATCCACCATCGCCACTGCCGTAATAACAGAATCGATAGAGAAAACCGCATCCAAAATCAAGATTTGCGCCACAACGCCCCAAAAAGCAGAATGCTTCTTCTGCCCTTCAGCAACAGCAAATTGATTGTGGCCTTCAAGTCGTTCGTGCAGCTCGGTAGTCGCTTTATAAAGCAGGAAAATACCGCCGGCAAACATAATCATGTCTTTGCCGGAAATCTCCAGGCCGCCCAGCTCAAACAAAGGGCGCGTCAGCGTCATGATGTGCGCCATGAAGCCCAGCATGAAAATCCGAATAACGACAGCCAAACCCAAGCCAGTTATCCGCGCCCTATCCCGTTGCAACGGTTTGACCTTGTTTGCCAAAATTGCTACGAAAACAAGGTTATCAATACCTAAAACAACTTCCAAAACCAGAAGCGTGGCAAAGCCTATCCAAGTATGCGGCTCGGCCAACCAACTGAAATCCATAATGATTGCGTTCCTTTAAAATACAAAAAGGCAGCCGTTCCGCTTAAAACGGACAGACTGCCAAATTTCAGGCATAGATAAAGGGAAGAAGCGGTATAACAACTACTCTGCTCTGCGTCTTTCATGAAAAATTTATGCCCCGGCCAAAAATAATGGCAAACAGTTTATCAGTTTGGCGAAAGAAAGGCAAAGTCTGACAGCATATTTTCTTTTAAAAACAGCCTACAGCTGCCAATCAATCACTTTCTCCAGCTTTAACAAAAGGAATCGGTCGATGTATTTGTTGATCATAGTTTGTTCGGTTTGCTGAAAGAAGATTCTTATAAGGAATTCCCTAAATGCCTGGGTAAAAACTTAGTTTTTTACTAAGGTCTCAAGCCGTCTGAAAATTGGGATTTTTTCAGACGGCACGGTTTATATAGACAATAATTTTCTTAGAAAATATAACGATTATATTCTTTCAGAAATTACGGATATACTTAATCTCCATACAGTTAAAGTAATTAATCTGCCATCTAAATAAGAATATTCTAATTGAAGAGCATCATCTTCAAAGCAAATATTTCCAGCTGTAAATGTATTGCCATCTAGCCTACCTGTTATCTTATATTGTGTACTATCACCTATTCTTTCAAAAGGAATAATAACAGATTCATCTGTATTAACCTCTTCCAATATAAACTCATCAATAATAAAATAGTCAAGTTCCACATTGTAAACTTTATTCACTTCAATAGCCATTGGACAACAATTAAGGAAACAATATAGATCGTTATTTTCTATAGAAAAATATGCAAATTCCTCAATTGTTTCATCCATTTTTTTTAGCTTTGCTGAGTAAATCATTTTTAACCTTTCATAAATTATTTTACTTCATAAATTGTTTTATCTTTTGGATTGCTACGATTTATAGCTTTCCAAAACTCTTTTCCACTTTTCACATGGATGGTTGTGATGGCACTTTAATAATTTGTTCCTATAAAGGCTGATGAATTAAGTGTAATCATTTAATCAATTATCATCAAAATATCTTAAAATATTAACCAATAGATAAAATAAAAACCACCATACAAGATGGTGGTTTTCAAATCTGGCTCCCCGACCTGGGCTCGAACCAGGGACCTGCGGATTAACAGTCCGTCGCTCTACCGACTGAGCTATCGGGGAATTAAAGATGAAATTATATAGAAAATATCAGAAACCTGTCAAGCAACAATCTATATAAAAACAAAAATATTTTTATATCTTTTTAATTTATAAAACTTTTATAAGATTTCAGCAATTTGTTTGGCCGCACGTTTCGCATCCAACAAAATCAAGCCCAATTTACCGCTTTCTTTTGCCATCAATGCCAACACTGCATTTTCACCTGCTTGACTCAACAGAATATAGCCATTTTTACCTTTAACCATTACCTGATCCAACTCACCGCAAGCCAACTCATGTACGGAACGATTGCCCAATGCCAGAAGCGTTGCCGACATCGCACCTACACGATCTGCATTCAAGTGGGAAGGCAGCATGGTTGCGATCGGCAGGCCGTCCGTAGAAATAACTGCAGAAGCAGTGATATCAGCAGAGGTATTGTTCAAATCGCTTAATACAGAGATTAATAGTTGTTGCATAGTCGCTCCATTCTAAAATAAATATCGGTCAGGCAAAAATCAACGGCTGCCGTATCGGTGGTACAGCACTTTAACCAAAGTAACAAAAGCCTCTTTATTTAAGTCAGGCATTCCGCCAATTACCAAAATCAGCTTGGTCATGCCAATATACAGCGGGAAAAAGGTCAATTCACTTTGGCCTGAAGGATCACAAATACCCCATGCGCTATTATTGATATGCAGGTTATTGCGAATCAAAAGACGGTGATTGTCTTCCATTTTGGCCACTTCGCTCGCCAAAAGACCCAACTCTTCCGCAGCCTCGTGATGGAAATTGGCATTGGCAAAATACAAACCGTTTTCATCAGCCAATAAAGCTTTGCCAGAATTGGACAACTGTTCCAATAATGTAGGCAATTGCTCGTCAGTCAAATGGATATCGTCTGTGCTGATTTCTTCATCACCATACAAAAATTCTAAGCGTTGGAGGCGGTATAGCAGGTTCAAAGCGGTATTGATGTCGCTGGTATCCGCCCACGCCAAGATTTTTTCGCTGCTGATGGTTTCAGACGGCTCTGCACGCAACAGACCATACAATAAAGTTCTGCTGGCACTGGGCGTATCACTTGAAACAGCATAATACGCACCCGCCGGTGTAATCTTAGGATATAAATTTGCTTGTAAAGAGAGTGTCGCTTCCATCTTATACCTCTAATCCGGGGTCAATTGAGAACAACATGGCAGTAACCAATTGTTTTACATCGTCTTCTCGACGCGCATCAATCTCAAAAACCGGTACATTAAAATTATTCTGTGCTAAATATTTTTGATAAACATCCACGCTTGGTAAAGATCGGATATCCATCTTCGTTACCCCTACAACCAGAGGTGCTTTTTTCAGCAACTCCCGGAATGCATCCAAGAAGAATTGCAAGTCTTTCAATGGATTGCTTCTTGTATTATCCAAAAGAAGCACTAAGCCCATACTGCCTTGGCTCAGAATTTCCCACATGAAATTAAAACGCTCCTGACCAGGCGTACCATAAAGGTGAACCTTAGTTTCCTCATCCAAATGAATGACACCGTAGTCCATTGCTACAGTTGTGTACCCCTTGCGGACAAGTGTCATATCAGATGCAGATGCATCGGTTTGAACCGGTGGTTCATCAGATAAAGCTGAAATTGCAGTGGTTTTACCTACGCCAACAGGACCGGTAAAGATAATTTTATTTTCTTTCATGACGTGTCCTTTACGATTTACCCAGCAACTTACGCATCAGGCGTTGCAACAGACCGCGAGGTTGTTCTTTCGACGGACCGGCAATTTTTTGAGCCTCTTTGCTCATTGCTGTTTCAGGTACGTCTTTGCTATTCACATCAATCTGTTCGTTCAACAAAGGCGTATTGTTCGCATCAGTTGCAAACTCTGTATCTGTCGCCAAAAAGCCTGTCATATATGTTGCCGATAAATAGTTCAAAATATCAGGCATTTCTAAAGGCATGACTTTATAGAGGATGTTCAGATTAACAGACGTTTTTGTCAGAAATGCCGACAGACGCATAGATTCCGGAACATGTGCCAAACGGGTTAAGTTTGGCCACCGCTTGAGTGTAAAGACAGTTTGCGGCGTCATCGGATAAATCAGACGGCCTGATGCAGTCCAAATAGCCATTTGCCACAAGCATGACATAATGGTGACTTTGGCTTTTTCTTTCCATTGAGGATTATCAGGAACAGCCTTACACACGACAGCCAAGTTATCGTTCTTACACAATTTCTCCAACTCATTGGCACTGACTGTCAACAGTACACGCTGAATACTAGGAAACACGATTAATATCGGCTTGCCTTCATGCAAGACAGCAACATCTTGATGTCCTTGACTGGCAAATTTCAGCGCGCCCAACAAGCCTTTATTTGGATTAAATCGGCGAATGGTTGCTTTTCTTGTGCCATCGGAATTTGATTGTCTTTTATTCTCTTCGGCCGTTTGTTGTTCAGACGGCTCAAAAACATTGCCGCCTTGAGCCAGGCTGCGCAAAACAGGAAACAAGGTATCGAATTTGACCGGCTTAGCCAAATAAGGAGTCGTTACTGTCGGCAACTCGGAAGAAAACATAGCCACAGGTACTTCCGGATAAGTTTTCTTCGACTCTTTCCAAGCTTCTACACCTGCCGGAGTATCGGTATCAACCAATACCAAATCCGGTTTTTCATCAGAATCAGGGGAAACGATGACGTAATTCGTCGTATTGTGCATTTTAAATGCCATACGGAATACCGCCTGCTGTTGCTCACCCATCTCCTGTAACATAACCCGTATGGTTTTAATTTTTGGTAAATGATTATTCATCACTCGTACTTTCTACGATTATCTTATTTTTTTGAATATTGGTTCATTCGTTGCAAGAGACGGCTCATTGCCAAGACAACCTCTTCAGGCAGGCTGACAACACGTTCACGCAACAAGCGCAGAAATTGTTCCAAACGTCCCCAATCTTCAACACGTTCGTACAAATCAAACAAGATAATGTACAACTGCGACTCTTGAGGATACTGCAAAACAGCCTGTTCCAAAGTACCGATGGCCAAATCCAACTGACCGTAGGCCAACAAAGATTCCACTTCTTTCAGAGCTTCATCAGCTGGTGAAGAGCTGGCGCTGATAATCGAAGAGTCTTTTTGAACCAACTCACGATATTTGGCTTTCATCTGTAAAGAACTTGGCTGAATGTAACCGCGTTTCAAGCCAATCTCTTTAATTTGCTGTTCAGACGGCCCTTTTTCCAAATCATCAAAAATTTCATGATAACCGAGGCTATAACCCCAACCAAGCATACGTTCTTTTACTTGACGGCCATATTGACCCAAAGAGTGGTAAAGCTTCCACAGATGCTTGGCAAACTGCCCTACTTCTTCATTCTGATAATCCAGACGCAAGGCATCAATAATGAGACCAGCAGGCTTCGCAGAAGTTTGGATTGCTTTGTTGTATTGATGCAAAGCAGTCTCGTAGCTGATCTTGTCTTTCAGGATTTTTGCACTACGCTCCGGTTTGGCAAAACCAATAACCGCACCCATTTCTTCAGGGCTGATTTCGCCAAAATCTTTCTTGCCTAATACGATAGGCGCACGTTTGCCCATACCGGGGACGACAATGCGTTCAACCGAGTCGTTCTCAAAGGCAATATGCTCGTCGGAAGCAACTTCCAAACCGCTTTGTTCGCCAATTTGACGGTCCACTTCCTGCATATTCCAACCGAGATGATGCTCGGCAAAAACACGCAGGCGCAGGTTAGTAGAATCCAAAGCCAGACCGGCTTTCAGGTATTCGGCTACGCTATCTTCAGAAAGGGAGGCACTATGCCGCTCAAGCGTATCCGCCAGCATGTCGATATTGCCGACACGCAGATTCAAACCGATTAATTCATGAACCAGTTTTTCCGGAGCGCCGTCTTCCAAAGTATTAAGATAACCAGCCAAAGACTCCGCTGCTTTGCTCTCATAGCCGAACTGTTTATAAACCTGATATTCGGTCAACGGATCGACTTCTTGCGCGGAAACAGAAGCTGTTGCATCGTTTGAGCCGCTTCCGCCCCATTCCCAGTCTTGATTATCCGCATTGGAAACTGTCTGGTTGACTTTCTCAATCCAGTCGTTTCCATCCTCAGAGGAGGCTGTATGAGCAGCAGATGTACGGCCGCTTTTTGATGCATGTGCGCTTTGTTTGTCTGAATTGTTACTTTGTTTATGACGAACAAAAAACAACACCAGCAAAAAAAGCACCAGCAAAAAAATAGTTAAAAGTTGATAGTTCAAGAACACCTCCCGGTCTTGTGCTGCAAACTGCATTTATTAACATCTGTTGCTTTACACGCAACTTCAACGTTATTCATTCCCCAAACGAATGATGATAACATGAATGCACTCATTTTTACATTAAAAACCCTACTCACATAAAGGACTTGATACCAATTTACAACTCAAACACACCGATGGATTCAACATGCGAGGTTTGTGCAAACATATTCATGATTCCTGCTGCCTTAAACTTATAGCCCTTATCAACCAAGACACCGGCATCTCGTGCAAATGTTGATGGATTACACGAAACATACACTATCTTCTGAGGCAAAAACGGTTTGTGTAGCGATTTGACAACAGCATAAGCCCCGTTTCTCGGCGGATCCAGCAACACCTTGTCAAATTGTCCCCACGACTCAATAGTCTTTTCATCGGTATCGAATAAGTCTGCAACAGAAAACGTCATATTCTCGGCACAACGATTCAAGCGTGCATTTTCCCTTGCCCTATCGACCAAATAATCGGCGCCTTCAATACCGACAACCGATGAGCCACTTTTTGCCAGCGGCAAACTGAAATTGCCCAAACCGCAAAACAGATCGGCAATCCGTTCCCCTTTTTGAGGATTTAAAAGCCTGACAGCCCTTGCCACCATCACTTCGTTCAGCTGCGCATTAATCTGCGTAAAATCACCAGGTTTGTAAGGCATTTCCACATCAAATTGAGCAAAAGTATAGTTCAGGGCTGGCGCATTCTCAGGGTAAAACGGCAAGGACTCGGCATGATCTTGCAACCATATTTGCCATGCCTTTTCAGTACCCGACAATATCTTATCAAACCAATTACGCAATTCGCTTAATATTTGTCCAAACGGTTGATTTACGAAACGAATGTTGAGCACCGTCACATTTTTTCCGCAATAAAACTCAACAAATTTCACTTTTACACCGTCATCATGCAGCTTTTGCAGCAAATTACGGACATCAGGCAATCTATCGGACACATGTTTAGGCAAAATATGGCAATGGCGGATATTGACGACATCATGGCTTTTTTTGGCCTGAAAACCGAGTTTCAGACGGCCTTTTTTATCTACCGAAACACTTAAACGCGCCCTATCGCGATAATACCAGGAGTAACCATATAAGGGAGGTAAAATTATCTCCGGCTTGACCTTACCTATCCGTTCCAACTGTTCTTCCAAAATCCGTTGCTTTAACGCAACTTGCGCTCCGAAAGAAACATGTTGAAGCGAACAGCCGCCACATGTATCAAAATAGCAACACTCTGGCTCGACACGTTCGGAAGAAGCCTTCAAAACCTTTTCAATTTGAGCCTCTGCAAACTGCTTTTTCTCTTTATGAATAGTAAACGTTACACGCTCCCCAGGCAGCGCACCGCCGATAAATACGGTCTTCCCATCGACTCTGGCAACACCCCTGCCCTCATAATCCAAAGAAAAAACTTCCGCCTCTTGATACTGTTCTTTCACACCCATACCGTTTCCGCCACGCAGCCGCTACCCGACCGTTTGACTGCCTTCCAATACCGAAAGCGCATATTTTCTCACAAAAACACAGAGTTTCAGGTATCATGCGCCAGAAACTTTCATTTCAAACCCTACAAAAAAAGACGACATGAAAAAAATACTGTTCGGCCTGACAGCCGCCCTTTTAACTTCAGCCGCTGCTGCAAACACACTTATTCCAGACGTCTCCCCCGCCTCTTCCGGACAACACGTCGTTATCAATATTACGCAACAGCGTTTGTTCCTCTACGACAACGGTAAACTGAGCAAAATTTATCCTGTTGCCGTCGGCAAAGCCATGACCCAAACCAATCTGGGCGAACATAAAATCGGCGCAAAAGCCTACAACCCAGTTTGGCATATCCCTAAATCCATCCAAAAAGAACGCAATGACGGCGTAAAAAGCGTACCTGCCGGCCCAAACAATCCGCTGGGCCCCGTATTTGTCCGTCTTGGCGACCCTAAATTAAGCCTTGGCATTCACGGCACCAATGCCCCTGCCAGCGTACCCGGCGTCCGCAGCCATGGTTGCGTGCGCATGAAATCGCCTGACGCATTGGAATTCGCCAAAACCATCGCAACAGGTTCTCCTGCTTCCGTTATCTACCAAATGGCAAGCCTGAACGAAGATGCCAACCAAAACTTGTGGCTGGCTGCCTATCGTGACCCGTACAACAAGAAAAACCTTGATACGGCTGCCCTGAAAAAAAGCATTGCCGCCTGGGCAAAAGCGCACGGTAAAACCATTCCTGCCGCGCGTGTGGATGCAATCCTGAAAGGACGCACCGGCGCAGCAAACTGTCTGACCTGCGCCAAAGGCGTGAAACTCAAATCTCCTTTGAAATCTTTGGCATGGACCAGCGGCACGGATGCTTACAGCAAACCTAAAGTCATACCGAAACCGGCTCCGGCTAAAGATGTGGTATTGCCTCAAGGAACTGAAATCGAAGTCGATGCTACCGACGATACCAACAAGGCAGCATCCGAACCGAAACAAAGCGTTCGTCCGACTCCGGTGCAACCGGCAAAACCGGCTGCCAAACCGGCAACCACTCCGGCCAATGCTCCTGCTTCTGCACCTAACGCCGCTTCCGAACCAGCTACTGCCCCAGCCTCTGCTCCTGTGAAAGATGCTCCGGCAAGCAGCGAACCGGCAGATTTACTGTTCTAAGCAGAACAAAATACATAGCCAAAGGCCGTCTGAAATGAATTTTTCAGACGGCCTTTTCGTACAACTGGATATTGGAAATATATACCCCTCTTAATTCAGACGGCCTTTTTACTTTCCAAATATTCTGACAAACCGCGCTCGCGCAAAATACAGCTCGGACATTCATGACAACCACCGACCACGCCGTTATAACAGGTATGCGTCTGCTCGCGAATGTAATCCAACACACCCATTTCATCCGCCAATGCCCATGTTTGCGCTTTGGTTAAATACATCAAGGGCGTATGGATTTGAAAAGCGTAATCCATGGCCAGATTCAGCGTGACATTCATCGACTTGACGAACACATCGCGGCAGTCGGGATAACCGGAAAAGTCGGTTTCGCATACGCCGGCAATGATATGGCGTATTCCCTGCCCTTTGGCGTAAATGGCGGCGTAAAGCAAAAATAAAGCATTGCGTCCATCTACAAATGTATTGGGCAGGCCGTCTGAAGCTGTTTCAATGGATGCCGTATCATCCATCAAGGCATTGTGTGTAATCTGTTGCATCAGGCTCAAATCGAGTACTGTCTGCTTCACGCCTAAATCTTGGGCAATCCAACGCGCTCGCTCCAATTCGATGGCGTGGCGTTGCCCATATTGAAAAGTGATGGCCTGCACATTTTCACGGCCATATGTTTGAATTGCCTGAATCAGGCAGGTTGTTGAATCCTGCCCGCCCGAAAAAATAACGAGGGCCTGCTGTTTTTCCATAGTAAATTCCTAGTTTTGTTAACGCGGGAGGTTTGCGAACCGCGTGATTTGAAGATTGACGGATTATAACGGATTTCATCTATAATCACGGCACTTCATTTTCTTTTATATAGCATAATTATGAGCATCTACGCCCTGAAACCAAAATTCCAAAACCTGTTGCGTCCCATTGTTAAGCGACTGTATCAAAAAAGTATTACTGCCAATCAGGTTACTCTGTTTGCCTGCGCCGTTTCCATTTTGATCGGTTTGCTTTTAGCATTATTTGCAGGTGTATCCACATTATTCTGGCTTTTGCCGATCTGGTTGTTTGTCCGCATGGCACTGAATGCGATGGACGGTATGCTGGCACGGGAGTTCGGCCAACAATCGGCATTGGGCGGCTATTTGAATGAAATCACTGATATTGTCGCCGATGCTGCTTTGTATCTGCCTTTTGCCTTTATCGCGCCCTTCGGCGGCGTACAAATTGCCCTGTTTATTTGGCTGGCGGCAATGACCGAGTTTTGCGGTGTTTTGGGACAAGTCCATGGCAACGGCCGGCGTTATGACGGGCCATTCGGCAAAAGCGACCGCGCATTCTTTATCGGCGCATTGGCAGTATGGTATGCAATCGCCGGCAGCTTCCATCCGACTTTTTATATCCTTATGTGGCTGGCCTGCGCGGCATTGGTTCATACCTGTTACAAACGTGTCATCAATGGCTTGAAGGCCGTCTAAAACCAGTCCACGTTCTTGGGTTAATCATCGTTAATTAGAGTGTCTAGACCCATTTCTCCGTTTTAATGAAAACAAAAAAAGGCCGTCTGAAACCGATAGTTTATGGTTTCAGACGGCCTTTTATTCAGCCCAAGATAACTTACTGTTTACCCAGTTGACTGTAATCTACCAACATATACTTGGCAGTAATTTTCTGCGAAGCATTGCCTTCGTCGCCCATCAAAATCATCTGCGGCTTGCCGTTAACGGTAATCGAATCGACGGCTTCAACGTTGGTGATGTGTTGCAAATTAGGCAGAGAGATTTTTTGCGGTTCATCGGTCGGATTACCGCTCCAAGTCCACAGTTGTGAGAATTTCTGCCCATTCTCATCCTTCACCTCATTGGCAATCACGTAGGTTTTCAACACAGGATCATAGTTGAGGGAACGGATACCGCCGCCGTCGATGTCAAGGATGGCAACTTCGTCAAACTCAGGTTTGGCGTTGCGCTCGAACACGTCTTTCGGATTGCTGATGAATGCCACCAGTGCCATATTGTTGAACTCAGGATCGCGGAAGCCCAAGACAAGGCGTTTCTTCACAGGGTCGAATGCCATACCTTCGATATTGATTTCTTCAAAGGAAACTTCGGCTTTGGTGCGTTCGCGGATGAGGTCGTTCAATTTGTGGTCGGTTTCCAAAACTTGCGTCAGATTGTCGTAGCTGGTCAGACCCAACACATTGCCGTCTTGGATTTTAAAGCGCATCAGGTGTTCGCGGTCAGGCGAGCGGTTGCCTTTACGGGTGCGCGAGTGTGAAGTCAGCGCGTAGATAAAGCCTTCATCGTCGCGTGCCAAAGCCTCCAAGTCGCTGAGACGACGTTTGAAACCGGTAATCACGCGCGTATCCAATGCCTCGTCTTCCACAAACCTGCCGGTTTTATCAATGCTGATGATACTGAACGCATGATTGGGTTCGTCTTCCGCGATCAGCAACTTACCATCCGGGAGCTGTTGTACGGCAGAAGGCTCAAATACGCCGTTAAACATATTGATACCCAGCGAACGCAGCTCTGCCGCGTTGTTGGCCGGAGGCATCAGCAATGACGGCAATGTTTTCACGCCGATAAATGCCGCCAACGAAGCCAGCAAACCCCAGCGGAATACCGCGTAAGATAAGTTAATGTATTTGAACTGTTTATCCGCCAACAAACCAAGCCAGTAAAGATGATCGCTCATCTTTTCATAGATTTGTTTACGGTCGCCCATAATCTCCTGCATCATTTCCCAATATTGATCTTTTTGCAGCTTCACACGGTCTTCATAAATCAAAATATTGGGTTGGCTGCCGCCAAAAAAGCGCGTTTCGGTACTACTGAGACGGGTTTTCAAATCCCGCAGTTTCGAACGGCCGCGGATAAAATCCTTAAACCATGTACGCGCCGCCTGCATTTTACCGATACGTTCCGGCGAAGCAGAAAGCAATGCAAACACGATAGACGCGGCGGCAGTAATCATAAACGTACTGGCCGGAATCAAAAATTCGGGCGACGATGAAAAAATAAACGCACCCGAAATCATCAGAGCAGAAACAATAAAACCATTCAGCGAAATCATAATGTTCGCTTTGGTCGCCGCCAACGCCAACAATTCCATCTCCGAGCGTACGGCGTTGCGGAACATGGTTTCCACGCCCTTATTCGTACCCAACAAATCAGGCGCATTCAAATCCTCGGCTTTATTTTTTTCTTCTTCGTCTTGTCTTTTTTACGTTTGGCCTTCTTCTCACTTTTTTCAGACGGCATCTCAGGATGTTCAACTGCATCCTGACCTTCTACCGTTTCCGGAATTTCTACCGCGTCAGCCACAGCCTCAACTTCGTTTTCAACAACACCGTTTTGATTGTGATCCCCAAAATCACCATCCTGTTGGGATTCGGCAGCTACACTATCGTTTAAAGGTTTTTCTTGGTCGCCTATCTGCTTCGGCTGACCATCTTCCTTCCAATCATTCAAACTCATATCAGGACTCCCAACATCAAACACTTTGAATTAAATGGAAAATAAAAAAGCATATTTAGTTCATTTATTTTAGATAATTTACATGCTATTTACATTCTCTAAATGCCTAAATAGCAAACTGTCGCAGGACCCAAAGCCCTGCGACAATCCACTTTATATCGCAATATTAATAATCGATGCGTTCTTTAATAATTTTCAAATCAGGGTAAGATAAAACAATGTCGTACTCACGGCCATCTTTAAAAGCCTCGATATCCAATACAGGCTGGCCGCGACGGCTGTCGGCTTCAACATCGTGAACTTGATAGCCACGTTGTTCCAACATTTTTACGGCTTTAGCACGATTTTGCTCGAAGTTTTTGTCGCTGTAGATTTTGTGTTCGATATAATCGCTGGCACCGGCAGTAGCGGCAGACAAAGCAACGATGGCGGTCAATAAGAATTTTTTCATGTTTGATTTCCTTTTTAAATGTGTATTCGGGTTTCGATGGATGTATTAAAACATGACAAAATTAGCAGTTAATTAGTACTTGGTTAAACGCAGTAAAGGCCGTCTGAAAACTGTTCAGACGTCCTTTAACCTTAATCATCAAATTTCAAACGTATTGCCCAAGTGTAAATCCGGAGGGTTAGAAAAAATGAAGAGCCTGCAGCGAATATTCACCCAACAAATGGATAAATCATGAACAAATTTTGCGAAATTACCTTTTGCCAACAAATCGGCAGCAACAAACAACACAACCAAGATGCCCTTTTTAACGGCGAACAAGTGTTTCAATATAAACTCAAAACCGCTGAAACACGTCTTGAAACCCGTCCACACTTTATCATCGGGATAGCTGACGGCATTTCCAATAGCAACCATCCCGAAAAAGCCAGCAAATTAGCCATGCACCTATTAAGCCGTACAGCCAAACTCAGCCGTCAAACCATCAATCATGTACAAGCCGCTTTATCTAAAGAGTTGGCAGAGGATTATTTTGGTTCCTCAACCACTTTTGTTGCCGCCGAAATCGACCAAACCACCGGCAAAACCAAAATCATCAGCGTAGGCGACAGTCGCGCCTATTTGATTGATACACAAGGAAAATGGAAGCAACTGACCCAAGATCACTCGATACTCTCCGAATTGCTGGATGGTTTGTCGGATAAAAAAGAAGAAGAGTTCGCCACCATATATGGCGGCGTTTCTTCTTATCTAGTAGCAGATTATTCCGAATTCCAAGACAAAATGTGCCATATCGAACTTACACTTAAAACAGGAGAAAGCCTGCTGCTTTGTTCAGACGGCCTAAGCGACGCCCTTTCAGAAGAAATAAGAGAAAAAATTTGGCAACAATATGATAACGATAAGTCCCATCTGACTGTATTTCGTAAATTAATTGCGAAACAAAGAGTTTATGATGATATGTCGGTAGTAGTTTGCCGATTGTAGTCTATAATGTTTACCTATTTTTCATACTAAGGGGTATCTATATGAGCATAGAAAAAGCAGAAATACTCAAGATTGATGACATATTTAAATTAAATTTGAGTATCCCTAATTATCAAAGACCATACAAATGGACAATCAAAAATGTACAACAATTAATCGATGACCTGCTCCAAAATTTTAGGGAGGGGAAAAAAATATACCGCATCGGAACAATTGTTTTAAATAAGAATGAAGACTGTTCTGAAATAGTAGATGGCCAACAGCGGCTTATTACACTCTCGTTATTGCTTCATAAACTGGGGAAGGATGTGTCTCTTTTAAAGGAAAAACCGAATCATAGCATCAGCAAAAATAATATTACAACGAACTATAATTTTCTTAAAAACTATAATTTCACAAATGAATTTAAGGATTACCTCCTTAGCACGTGTGAAATGGTTTGTATTGAATTAGATGACTTAGATGAGGCTTTTCAATTTTTTGATTCACAAAATGCCAGAGGCAAACCTTTAGAATCTTATGACCTCTTAAAAGCCTATCATTTAAGAGACATGAGAGATAAAGACGAGCGGATTATTCACCAATGTGTCGAACGCTGGGAGAAATCTGCAATGTCTAATGATATAAATAATTTAGATAAAATTATCAATTATATCTTATTTAGACTTCGCCGCTGGCATTACAAAGAGAATGCAGAAATATTTACATCAGATGAATTAGATACATTTAAAGGCGTTCATGAAAAAGTTGATTATCCTTACTTACACGGAATATTAGCTACTCATACCATACAAAAATTATTACATGAAAATCCATTTTTATATGGATCAATATCAGCATTTCAGGCCACACAAGTGTTAATCAATGGAAAATATTTCTTTGATTACATTGAACATTATACAGCCATCTATGAAAAACTATTCAAAGAAAAGGATGGATTGTTAGATAAAATTCATTCTATTAATGGAATTGATTTAGAAAAAGGAGTAATGGCTTTTTTAAACAATCATAAATACAGCTATCGAACTGGTGATAAATACATTAGAAATTTATTTGAATGTACCGTATTGTTCTACTTTGATAAATTTGGAGAAAGCTACTTTGAAGAATTTATAACCAAAGCTTTTCTATGGGCTTACCGTACTCGGATAGAATATCAGCGCATTACCTTCACGACCATTGAGATTAAGAAGGCTCATGCTCCAGCCGGATTAATTTCTTATATTGAAAGATCCATCACACCCGAACAAGTAATGAGTTTTATTCAAAAAACTAAAAAAGTTAAATTTTCAGAACATGTAGACAGTACAATAAAAGAGATTTTGGATATTAAAGATGAAAACAAATAATGATTACGTAAAAACATTAACCATAAATGAATTATTGAATAAAGACAAATATATTATTCCTATTTATCAACGTAATTACGCATGGGGAGATAATGAGATCAGCCTTCTTATCCAAGACCTATGGAATGCATATGAGAAAAATAAGAATAATTATTATATTGGCAGCTTAATCATTTACAAAAGAGAAAATGGAGATTTAGAAGTCATAGATGGACAACAACGATTGACCACACTGACTTTAATCATGCACTACTTAAAATCAGATACCTTTGTTAGTAATGTATCCTTTGAGCATAGAAATGACTCCGACAATGCCTTAGGGCATCTTGACTCTGACTCCATACCTGATGTTTTTAAAAATGCTTTAAAATCAATAAAAAAATATTGGGAAACTGAGAGAACAGAAAAAGAAGGAATGGGTTTGGCAGAGTTCTTACAAGAAAACGTTAAAATTATTAGAACCGAAGTACCCGAAGACACCGACCTCAATCATTACTTTGAAATTATGAATACGCGGGGAGAGCAATTAGAAAAACATGAGATTATCAAGGCTGCTTTAATGGAGGTTTTAGACACAGATAGTGAACGCTCTATTTTCGCCAAAATTTGGGATGCGTGTTCTGACATGAGCCGATATGTTGTAATGGGGATTAATTTATCACTTAGAGAAAATATTTTTGGCAAGAATTGGGAAAATACTATTCCAAAAAATTTAATGAAATTATTGAGAATATTGCTGATGCAAAAAAACTCAACATTCAGATAACGGCTCCGCAAATGAAGAACAATCGATTCTTCAATTAATAACCGCCGATAATGGGGATATCCACTCCTCCCAAGAACAACCAAACGAGCAGACAGATGGGCGTTTTAATTCCGTTATTGATTTCCCTAACTTCTTAATGCATATCTTGAAAATTTATCTAGAAAAATTTCCTACTGGCATTAACGAAATTACCTTTAAAGAGATTCCTCTGGATGAAAAAGAACTTTTGTATACTTTTCACAATGAAGACTGGAACAAAGAAAAGATTGTAAATTTCATAGATACATTGCTATCTTGTCGATATTTATTTGATAAATATATTATTAAGTCAAATTCACTACGTTCAGAAAATGAGCATTGGTCTTTATGGGAAATCAAAAAAGAAGAATCAAAGAATTATTACTATAAAAATGTTTTTGGTATCGACAATGGCGATTCCATTGATACTCAAGAAACCAATGATAAAACCAAGAATGCAATAATGTTGCTTTCTATGTTTCATGTTTCTAATCCATCCCGAATCTATAAAAACTGGCTATATGCTACATTGCGTTGGTTATTCGAGAATAAGAAAAGTATTACTCAAGAGACATATATTCAGTTTCTTGAAAATCTTTGTGATAAATTTTATTTTGAAAACAACTGCAATGGAAACAGGGATTTTATGAAAATTATCTTAAATGATAATTACACCATCTCTTCAGTACATAAGTCTTGGAATGATGGAGTAAACGTCCCAAATTTTGTATTTAATCGCTTGGATTATCAATTATGGAAATATCAAGACAAGGTAGAGGTCTTTTCAGCTATTGACCAATCTAAACAATCTATCTGGAAAAATTTTAGATTTAGTTTTAGAAGCTCGGTTGAGCACCATTACCCACAAAATCCCTCTCAAGATTTTGGCCTAGATAAATTAGATACAAATGTCTTAGATAATTTTGGCAATCTATATTTGTTATCTCAAAGTAAAAATTCCAGTTTCAGTAATAAACTTCCAGATTGGAAACGGCAGTATTACAAAGAAAAGGATACTTATGATAGCTTAAAACAAGCTATTATGATGAGTTACGAAAACTGGACAGAAAGCGAGATAAAAGATCATGAAAAAAAATGCTAAAAATCTTAAATGAACCACTGACTGACTCATCGTATCGACCATAATCGGCACTTAACATATCTCCCCATCATTGCATTCGTCCGTCTATAGGATAGTCATTGCATTTATTCGATATGTCATGATACTGTTCAAAAAATATGACTATTAGGAGTTTCTCATGTCCGAACAGCAAAAATACTTTTCTACCCAAGACGGTACTTCGCTTTTCTACCGCTATCGCCCTGCTGCCGATGGTTCTTCCGACAAAGCCATTGTGCTGTTCCATCGCGGACATGAGCACTCCGGCCGGATGATGTTTGTGGCGGACGAGTTGGATTTTGATGATTTTGCCTATTTTGCTTGGGACGCACGTGGTCATGGTTACAGCCCTGGTGAACGCGGCGATAGTCCGAGTATCGGCACTTCGGTTTCAGATGTGGACGATTTTATCCGACACATTCAAAGCAAATACGGTATCAAACCTGAAAACATTTGTGTGATTGCGCAAAGTGTCGGTGCGGTATTGGTTTCTACTTGGTTGCACGATTACGCGCCGAAGATCCGTTGCGCCGTATTGGCTTCGCCTGCGTTCAAAGTCAAACTCTATGTTCCGTTTGCCCGTACCGGTTTGAAAATCATGCAAAAATGGCGTGGCAATTTCTTTGTCAACAGCTACGTCAAAGCCCACTATCTGACCCACAATGTCGAACGTCAAAAAAGCTACGACAATGATCCGCTGATTGCCCGCGCTATTTCTGTGCGCATCCTGCTTGGTTTATACGAAGCCGCTGAACGCGTCGTTGCCGATGCACAAGCGATTACTACGCCTATACAACTGTTGATTTCAGGCAGCGATTGGGTCGTTCATCACAAACCGCAACACGATTTCTACAACCGTTTGGGCAGCCATATTAAAGAACGCCATATATTGCCCGGTTTCTATCACGACACGTTAGGCGAGCAAGACCGTGAAATTGCTTTTGTTGAAATGCGCCGTTTTATCCGCGAGCGTTTCAATCAGCCTTTGCAACAAGTCGATCTGACTCAAGCGCACTTGTTCGGAGACAGCCGTCGCGAAGCTGACGAACTGGCAACGCCTTTGCCTATTTGTACGCCTCGTGGCGCATTTTGGGCAACATATCGCGCCTCGCTCAAACTGGGTTCGCGCTGGAGTGAAGGCTTGAGAATTGGTCAAAAAACAGGTTTTGATTCGGGCAGCACGCTGGATTACGTCTACCGCAATCAACCACAAGGCAGCAACGCTTTCGGTGTATGGGTGGACAAATACTATCTCAACGCCATCGGCTGGCGCGGCATTCGCCAACGCAAAGTCAATATCGGCAAAGCCATTCAGACGGCCTCTGCCAAACTGCGTGAAGCAGGCAAACCTGTACACGTTTTAGATATTGCGTCCGGTCATGGCCGCTATGTATTGGATGCTTTGACTGCCGACACATTGCCTGATTCCGTACGCCTGCGTGATTACAGTCCGATTAATGTTGAAGCCGGCCGCAAGCTGATTGCAGAACGCGGCTTGCAAGACACGGTTACCTTTAACGAGGTCAATGCCTACGACCGCGCCAATTATCACGATTTACAGCCGCGTCCAACGCTGGGTATCGTCTCCGGCCTGCACGAATTGTTTTCCGACAACGATTTGATTTTGAACTCGCTCTACGGCTTCGGTGAAGCCATTGAAACGGGCGGCTACCTGATTTACACCGGCCAGCCGTGGCATCCGCAACTGGAAATGATTGCCCGCGCCCTGACCAGCCACAAAGCAGGCAGCCCAAACTGGGTAATGCGCCGCCGCAGTCAGCAGGAAATGGATCAGTTGGTTGAAAAAGCCGGTTTTGAAAAAATCCATCAATGGATAGACGAAGACGGTATTTTCACCGTGAGTCTAGCTGTGAAGAAATAATAAAATACAGGCCGTCTGAACATTTTTTTAACTTTCAGACGGCCTTATTTAAACCATGTACCTATCCATGAAACCCTCCCTCAAAACCTCCCTGCTCAAGCTGATTTCAGTCGGTATCCTGTTTTACACTAGCTACGGCTTCTCCAACCATTATGCGGCATCGCTGGACTATGTGCCTGAAATCGCTTTTGCATGGGAGAGCAATATTCCGTTTTGGGCATGGACGATTGTACCTTATTGGTCGCTGAACCTGATGTATGCCGCGGCATTTTTTCTTTGCCGTGATACACATGAACAAAACCGATATGTAGCGCACCTTGTAGCCGCCCAACTGATTGCGACTGTTTGCTTTGTGCTGTTTCCGCTGAGTTTCGGGTGGCCTAAACCGCCTGCCGATGGGCTATCAGGCTGGCTGTTTGTATTCATTGGCTGCATTTGTATTTGCCATATAACCAAGCGCCATCTTTGCATATTGCGTTGGCAATTATCGTGGTGCATTTTATTGGACGCGCTTTCCTAAAATCCGCCTGCCGCTTTTCTTATGGCAAAGCCTGATTGCCTTGTCGGTACTGACAACTTATCAACATCATTTTATTGACGTGCCGACCGGAGCATTGCTTGGCTGGCTGGTGTTGTGGGCTTTCCCGCATCAGATGACTTCGCCGTTAAGACTGGGATCGCATGATGTACGCTCAAGAAAGATTGCGCTTCTGTATTTGCTTGGTGCGTGTTTGATGGCTTTGCCTACGCTGCTGGGTGGTGCATGGCTGTGGTTGATATGGATGAGCGTGTCTTTGCTGATGGTGGCCTTTGCCTATTTGACTGGAAATGCAAACATATTCCAAAAACAGGCTAACGGTAAACTATCGGCGGCAGCGACGGTTTTGCTGTTGCCTTATCTGGTGGGCGTACGGCTCAACATGGCGTATTGGTTACGTGGTAACGCGAAAACGGCACAAGTCCGCAATGATGTATTGATTGGCAGCATTTTGGGAATTTCAAATCATCTGCCTGCCGTATTGGATGTATGCGCCGAATATCCCTGCCGTAGCTATCAAGGAGAATATCGCACTCTGCCTTTACTGGATATGGTAACGCCGTCTGAAAACGATTTGGTTCAGACGGCCTTGATATTGGAAACCTTGCGCCAAAAACACGGCAAAGTGCTGGTATGTTGCGCTTTGGGTTATGGAAGAAGTGCCGCAGTGGTGCTGACGTGGCTGCTGGTCTATGGTGGCTGCAAAAACTTGGCGCAAGCGAAGGCCGAACTCAAACAGGCTCGGCCGCAAATGGTATTATCGCCGGCCACCGCCCAAGCAGTTGAAGCTGCGGCCAACCGTTTAAAACAAGGATAATGATGGACAACGTAACTGATAGCCGTATTACTGCCCACCTGCTCTCTACCGCACATTATGTTGCCGCCTGCAACGCTCTGCTGCTCGCCTTGTCGGCAAAATATGGCGGCGCATGGTTTGCGGTGCAACTTGTCTTGGCAGCGGTTTTGTTGTACTGCCATATCCGCATTCACTTTGACCGCCGCGTATTCCAAGACTTTGCCGACAACCGCTACTCTCCTGAAGACTTTGACCACGCCTTACAGCAAAACGGTTTGCGTCAAACTTCAGGCAGCCGTACTTTGACCCAACGGATAAACGGCGCACTTTCCTTATGGCGCAAAAGCTTATACCTGACCGCCGCACAATTTTTAATTTTGCTTATCCAAAGCATTTGATTATTTTTGCTGATTTACCCAAACCAAATCTAGAGCGGTATCTCATTTCAAAAGGCAGAAACAATGAAAAACTTCCTCAAAAAACAACTTGCCTGGCTGACCGACCAAGCCTTATGCCTGTCGGTCTCTTTTCTTACGGGCGTACGCCCTAAAAGCCCGCGCGAGCTGACATTCAATCAGCACCAAAAAGTCTATTACGCCAATCACGGCAGCCATGGCGATTTTGTATTGGTGTGGATTTCTCTGCCCCGCCGCTGGCGCTTGTCCACGCGCCCTGTCGCCGGTTCGGATTACTGGCTGACGAGCAAACTCAAACGCTTCATCATTCAAAACGTTTTCAATGCCTTGCTGATTCCGCGCCATAGCGATAATCCGCAAGCGATTACCGAACAGATGAAAGACGCGCTGAACGCAGGCGACTCCTTGATTATTTTCCCTGAAGGCACGCGTAATATTGACGACAACACCATCCTGCTGCCGTTCAAGTCCGGCATTTATCATCTGGCGAAAAGCAAACCCAATACCGAATTTGTGCCGATTTGGATAGACAACATCAGCCGCGTACTGCCCAAAGGCAAAATCCTGCCTATACCGCTTTTGTGTGAAGTCCATATCGGACAGCCGCTTACCTTGCAAGAAAACGAAGACAAAGACAGCTTTTTGACACGCAGCCGTGAAGCATTGCTGGCACTCAGGCCGTCTGAAAACGACCGCAGCGAACTTTGCCAAAATGAATCTGAAGTTCAGCAAAACAAAGGAGGACAAGCATGAGCCTTTCTACGACTTCCCAACAAATCATTGTCGAACAAGCCGCCGCTCATCTGACTCCGCAAGCCAGCTATATTTTTGTCGGCGTATTTGCCGTATTGTGTTTTGCCAGCATCATCGGACAATGGCTCAAGCGCAAAAACGGCGCAGATAATGCCACCATTGCCAACCTCAACGCCCGTATTTACGCATGGTGGCTGATGACGTTGGTGTTGCTGGGCGCGTTTTGGTTCGGAAAAATCGGGACGGTTGTACTGTTTTTCCTGATTTCATTTGCCGCACTGCGCGAGTTTATGACCCTTGTCTATCGCCGACGCAGCGACTATTACAGCATGGTGGTCTGCTTTTACCTGCTGCTGCCGGTGCAATACTATTTCGTCTATGACGGCTGGTACGGTATGTTCAGCATTTTTATTCCGGTTTACGGCTTTTTGATACTGCCGATTATTGCCAGCCTCAGCGGCCAAACCGCGCATTTTTTGGAACGCGCCGCCAAAACGCAATGGATGGCGATGATTTGCATCTTCTGTCTGTCCCATGTTCCGGCGCTGATGTTTCTAGACTTGGACGGCTTCGATAATAGCAACAATATCCTGTTGCTGATCTTCCTGATTGGCGTAGTGCAAGTATCGGATGTATTGCAATACGTTTGGGGCAAACTGATTGGCGGTGCAAAAATCATGCCCTCGCTTTCCCCGTCCAAAACCATTTCCGGCACTGTCGGCGGTATTTTATCGGCAACGGCCATTGCCGCGCTGATGGCACCGATTACACCGTTCTCCCACGGCCAAGCGGCCGTTATCGGCTTTATCGTCTGCCTGATGGGCTTCTTTGGCGGCCTGGTTATGTCTGCCATCAAACGCGATTACGGTGTCAAAGACTGGGGCAATATGATACGCGGCCACGGTGGCATGCTTGACCGCGTGGATTCGATTTGTTTTGCCGCACCCGTGTTCTTTCATATCGCCCGTTATTTCTGGAACGGCTAAACTTCAGGCCGTCTGAAAGCTGTTTTCAGACGGCCTTGAATGTCTAAAACTGCCAGCCCTGCCAATTCGTTATACAATACGCGCCCATTATTACTACATACACACAACATGAATAAACCCTCTCCAATCTTTCCCATTTTTCTTGCTACGATTATCTTCTCCCTTATTGTTTGGTCAGGTATCAATCCCCATGACCGCGCGGTCTGGTACGCCGAAATCATTCCCGTAGCATCCGTATTCTTCCTTCTGGTTGCCACCTACCGCATTTTCCGCTTCAGCAACCTGGCCTACTTATTCATGAGTTTCTGGCTGATCATGCATTCCATCGGTGCATACTACACTTTTGCCGATGTACCGTTTGAATCCATCAACCGCTTTTTTGAACCAATTTTGGGCGAAAACCGCAATCATTACGACCGTATTGCCCATTACATCATCGGCTTTTATGCCTATCCAATGGCTGAATGGCTGCTGCGCCGCAAACTGTGCAACCTGCCGTTGGCCTTATTTTTCTCCCTATTCTTCATTATGAGCGTGGCTGCCGCCTATGAAATCATTGAATGGCAATATGCCGTCATCGACGGCGGAGAGGCCGGACTGGAATTCTTGGGTTCTCAAGGCGATATTTGGGACGCGCAAAAAGACATGCTTGCCGATACTTTGGGCGCGTTAACTTCTCTGTTTATTTTTGTGTTTACCCGACCCGATAAACGCTTGGGTTTCTCTTAAATCTACCCCTTTAAAGCGAAAGGCCGTCTGAAACCAAATTTTCAGACGGCCTTTTTTCATTTTTCTATCACCATTATTGTAAAAATTAATAAATACGATAGTTAAAAACATAAGCCGATTTTGAAACAAAATCCGTCATCAAAATTTTTAAGCACATGAAATATATAAAAAACAACGTCTGTTAAGATTTTGTAAACAATATGTCTACGTCAACCTGAATTTTTCGATTTGATTTAAGTCAGCATATCTTGTGTCATTAATCCATAAAATATCCGGAATTCTACAAAATATTGATTAACCCGATAGAGGTTATCATCAAGACGAGGAACACAAAATGCAGAAAATTCCAGAATTGGTCTGCCCCGCCGGCAATCTGCCTGCACTGAAAACCGCTGTGGACAACGGTGCGGACACGGTTTACATAGGTTTGAAAGATGCGACCAATGCACGAAACTTTCCGGGACTGAATTTCGATATGAAATCTGCGCGGGAAGGCGTAGCTTACGCCCATGCGCGCGGGCGCAATGTACTGATGGCCATCAATACATTCGCACAAGCCGGCCAAGTGGAGCGTTGGCACGCTGCTGTGGATACGGCGGCGGATTTGGGTGCCGATGCGATTATTGTTGCCGACCCCGCCATCATGGCGTATGCGGCAGACAAACATCCGAATTTACGCCTGCATATGTCGGTACAAGGTTCGGCCACCAATTACGAAGCCATCAATATGATGAAAGAGCTGTTCGGCATCCGTCGTGCCGTTTTGCCGCGCGTGCTGACCATCGATCAGGTCAAACATGTGATTGACAATACTGATGTGGAAATTGAAGTCTTTGGTTTCGGCAGTTTGTGTGTGATGGTGGAAGGCCGTTGCATCTTGTCGAGCTATGCAACAGGCGAATCGCCCAATATGCAAGGTGTCTGCTCTCCGGCAAAATCCGTCCGCTGGGAACAACTGCCCGACCGCATGAACGTACGTCTAAACCAGGTATTGATAGACCAATACAAACCCAATGAACCGGCAGGTTATCCAACCTTGTGCAAAGGCCGCTTTGAAGTCAATGATGAAACCTACTATGCTTTGGAAGAACCGACCAGCCTGAATGTTTTGGAAATGTTGCCCGAACTCATCAAAATCGGTGTATCCGCCATCAAAATCGAGGGACGCCAACGCAGTCCGATGTATACGGCGCAAGTAACCAAATCCCTGCGCCAAGCACTGGATGCAGCCGCAACCGACCCGTCGCATTTCAAAGTCAATCCGTCCTGGAACAATGCCTTGAGCAAAGTTTCGGAAGGTCATCAGACAACTTTGGGCGCATACAACCGCCCATGGAAATAAGGGGAAGAAAATGAATTCATTGAAATTGTCGCTGGGCCCTATTTTATTTTTCTGGCAAAAAGAAGCCCTGCTAGAATTTTACGTTTCCATGCTGGATACGCCGTTGGACACTGTTTATTTGGGTGAGGTAGTCTGCTCACGCCGTCAGAAAATGCGCTTTGCCGACTGGTTCGGACTGGCTGAAGACTTGGCGGAAAGCGGTAAGGAGATTATTCTTTCTTCACAAGTCCTGCTTGAAAGCGAATCCGATCTGAAACGCCTGCGCAAAATCACGGAGCAGGGAAAGTTTAAAGTTGAAACCAACGACATGGGTGCGGTCAAATTGGCACGCGAACATGGCATCCCGTTTGTTGCCGGCGCAAGCCTGAATATCTACAACGAAACTACTTTGGACGTATTCCGAAAATTAGGGGCATTCCGCTGGATTGCACCGTCCGAGCTGAGCCGCGATAAGGTTGCCGAAATCATCAAGGCTTCAGACGGCATTGAAACCGAACTCTTCGCTTGGGGCAAAATGCCGCTTGCCTATTCATCACGTTGCTTTACCGCCCGCCATTACAATTTGAATAAAGACAGTTGCGAGTTCCGCTGCCTCGACCACGAGCACGGTATGGCCATGAATACGCGCGAAGGCCAGCCGTTTCTCACCATAAACGGCATCCAAACCATGTCTTACGGCTGCCAAAACCTACTGCCCCACCATGAAGACTTAAATAAAATCGGCGTGAATATGCTCAGACTGTCGCCACAAATGCACGGCATGGCTGAAATTATCCAAATTCACCGCGATGTATTGGACGGAAAAGCCACATGGGAAGATGTCCGCCCCGAGTTGGAACAACTGACTACCGGAACACTGGTTGATGGCTATTGGCGCGGTCAGCCCGGTATTGAAACCGTGAAGGAGGCATATTATGGCGCTGCCTGAAATCATATTACCCAAATGGATGGCAAAAATCGGTACCAAACTTCCCGGCAAACCTCCACGCTTTGTTTTGGTCTCCGTATTGAATACCATGCTGAAAAAAGGTTTACTACCTGCCGATATGGAACTTTTTGCCGGAAGAAAATTCGAAATCGAAGTTTTGGATGCCGGTATCAAAGTGCGGTTTAGTGCCGATACGGAAAAATTCCTGGACGACAACTTCAGCGGTGCCCCCGATCTGAGGCTGGCCGCCAACGGTATAGACTTCATGCGCATGATGATGCGCGAGGAAGATCCCGATACCTTATTTTTCAACCGTAAATTGCAAATCGAAGGAGATACGGAACTGGGGTTAATTACCAAAAACTTACTCGACAGCGTCGAGTGGCCTTTCAGCGAATGGTTCCTGAAACGCAGTACGTCCACTTTGGATTGATTAATCTTGGTTGAAACAAGAACAAAGGCCGTCTGAATGTTTCAGACGGCCTTATATATTTCATCTCTTTGATATGTCTTCTCTTATTGGTTTTATCAAATATAAAAAAGCGTACCTTATTAGGTACGCTTTTTCTAATCCGACTCAAAATTAGAATTTTGCACCGGACTCATTTGCCATAAAGTCTACAGCCGCTTTAACCTCATCGTCACTCAAGCTGCTGTTGCCGCCTTTGGCAGGCATTGAATTAAAACCTTCAAGCGCGTGTTTGTGCAAAGTATCTTTACCTTGCTTAATTCGAGGAGCCCAGTCGTCTTTTTTACCGACAGCAGGTGCACCCGGAATCATACCGCCATGACATGTTTTACAGTTGGCTTCAAAAACAGCTTTGCCGTCTACCTTAACCGGAGCTGCTTCTGCTTTTTCAGCAGGTTTGGCTTCAGCAGCCGGAGCAGCTTTAGCATCTGAAGCAGCTTTATCGGCAGCAGGAGCCGAAGCAGCCGCCGGAGCAGAAGCATCGGCAGGTTGAGCTACCGGAGCAGGCTCAGCTTTTTTAGCAGGAGCTTTTTTACCGTCTTTGTTGGACAAACCCCAAACATAAGCGGTCATGATGTGCAGCTTGTCTTTGTCGAGGAAGTGACCCCAAGCAGGCATTTGGCTGCTTCGGCCGTTGGTAATGGTTTCGGTAATCGCTTTTTGAGTACCGCCCCACAACCATACATCGTCGGTCAGGTTTGGACCAAGACCTTGTATACCTTGACCTTTATCGCCGTGACAAGTGAAACAGTTGGCAGGTGGGCCGCTAAACAGGGCTTTACCGCGCTCTGCACGTTCTTCGTCGTATTGACCTTTAGGTTTAGAAAGGGACATAACATATTGTGTTACGTTTTTCACGCCTTCTTCACCCAAAGCAGGACCCCATGCCGGCATAGAGGCAGTACGGCCTTTTTCAATGGTTTCCTGAATTTTTTCAGGTTCGCCACCCCACAACCAATCGTCGTCGGTCAAATTCGGGAAGCCTTTGGAGCCTTTGGCATCTGAGCCGTGACATTGGATACAGTAGGTATTGAAAAGGTTTTGTGCAATAGCACGGGCTTCAGGGTCTTTAGCCACTTTCTCAATCGGCATATTGGAAAATTTAGCATACACTTTACCGTATTGCTGATTGGCTTTGGCAACTTCTTCTTCATATTGACCATGGCTGCTCCAGCCCCACAGGCCTTTGTAATCGCCGATACCTGGATACATAATCAGGTAGCCGACGCCAAACAGCCATGTGCAGACATAAAGCCAAAACCACCAACGTGGCAGAGGGTTGTTGTACTCCGAAATACCGTCCCACTCATGACCTGTGGTTTTTACTTCTTCGCCTTTTTTAGGGCGTTTCACAACGTTTTGCGAAAGCAGAAGCCAAGCCAGGCCGATGAAGCTGAGCACGACGATAACGGCAATATATATACTCCAGAAACTACTGGTAAATTGGGATGTTGTGTTCATTATTTTGCTCCGTGATCACGGACTGACTGAGCTTGATCGTCCTTTTCAGACGGCCTTTGTTCGTCATTATCGAAAATACTGCTGGCAGCATCGTCATAGTTTTTCTTATTGCGTCTATTGAACACAATATAGAGAACTAAAATAAAGCTGATAAATACCCAAACAGTAAAGAGCGAGCGAGCCCAGTTAGCGTCCATGATGTTACCTTACGTTTTTCAATGCCAAGCCCAAGCCTTGCAGATAGGCAATAACAGCGTCCAGCTCTGATTTGTTAGCCAGCATTTCAGGTGCTTTGGCAATTTCTTCATCGCTGTAAGGTGTACCCACTTTACGCAGGGCTTTCATATGCGCCACAGTTGCCTCGGCATCGACTTTATTGCGTGCGAGCCATGGGAATGCAGGCATATTGGACTCCGGCACAACGTCGCGCGGGTTCAGCAGGTGGATGCGGTGCCATTCATCGGAATAACGGCCGCCAACACGAGCCAAATCCGGACCGGTACGTTTAGAACCCCATTGGAACGGATGGTCATAAACAGACTCACCGGCAACAGAGTAATGACCGTAACGTTCAGTTTCTGCACGGAATGGACGAATCATTTGAGAGTGGCAGTTGTAGCAGCCTTCGCGCACATAAATATCGCGACCGGCCACTTGCAGGGCATTATATGGTTTCACGCCGGGTGCAGGTTCGGTAACTGCCTTGGTGAAGAACAGCGGAACAGCCTCAATCAGAAGGCCGACGCTGACTACAAGCAGGGTGAATACAATCAGTACACCGACTTTTTCTTCAGCTAATTGTTGTAATTTCATTTTGGTAGCCTATCTTTCTTGTCATTAGTGGTGTTGAGTTTGAGAAACCGCAGGAATCTCAGCATCAACTGCTTTACCACTGATAGCAGTACGGTAAACGTTATATGCCATGATGCACATACCGCTCAGGTACAGAAGACCGCCGGTGAACGAATCATGTAGTAAGGCATGGTACGTTTTACGGATTCAACGAAGGAATAAGTCAGCGTGCCGTCGTCATTCAAAGAACCCCACATCAGACCTTGCATTACGCCGGCAATCCACATTGCAGCGATATACAGAACCACGCCGATAGTCGCGATCCAGAAATGCGCCTCAACCAATTTGGTGCTGTACATTTCATTTTTGCCGAACAAGCGGGGAATCATATAGTAAACGGAACCGATGGTTACAAAGCCCACCCAGCCCAATGCGCCGGCGTGAACGTGTGCAACAGTCCAGTCGGTGTAGTGGCTCAGAGCGTTAACGGTTTTGATAGACATCATCGGGCCTTCGAAGGTAGACATACCGTAGAAAGACAGAGAAACGATCAAGAATTTCAAAATCGGGTCGGTACGCAGTTTGTCCCATGCGCCGGACAGAGTCATGATACCGTTGATCATACCGCCCCAAGAAGGTGCAAACAGGATCAAAGACAATACCATACCCAAAGATTGAGTCCAGTCAGGCAATGCAGTGTAGTGCAAGTGGTGAGAACCAGCCCACATATAAGTGAAAATCAAAGCCCAGAAGTGAACGACGGACAAGCGGTAAGAGTAAATCGGACGGCCCGCTTGTTTAGGTACGAAATAGTACATCATACCCAAGAAGCCGGCTGTCAGGAAAAAGCCCACCGCATTGTGGCCATACCACCATTGAACCATCGCATCAATCGCACCTGCGTAAACCGGATAAGATTTCATCAAACCGGCAGGGATGCTGATATTATTGACGATGTGCAACAGCGCAACGGCCAAAATAAAGCCGCCGTAGAACCAGTTGGCAACGTAAATATGTTTGATTTTACGTTTGGCAATCGTACCGAAGAATACGATTGCGTAGGCAACCCACACCAGCGTAATCAAAATGTCGATAGGCCATTCCAACTCGGCGTATTCTTTACCTTGGGTGTAACCCATAGGCAAGCTGATGGCCGCAGCTACGATAACGGCCTGCCAACCCCAGAAGGTAAATGCAGGCAACCAACCGCCAAACAGACGGGTATTACATGTACGTTGAACAACGTAGTATGATGTACCGATCAAACCGCAACCGCCGAATGCAAAAATAACCGCATTGGTGTGCAGAGGACGCAGGCGACCGAAGTGGAACCAAGGTCCGATATTGGATAAATCGAGGGCCGGAGCAAAAAGCTGGGCAGCGACGATAACGCCGACCAACATGCCCACAATACCCCAAACTACAGTCATGATGGCGAACTGGCGCACCACTTTGTAGTTATAAGTTTGTGTGTCCATGGAAGTCTCCATAAATTATGGGTATAAAAAATTTTTATCTCACCCTAACCCCTGCATTTACGAAAAGCGCAATACGGCCAAGGCTCAAATTTTTCTAAATTTAACATAGACACCACAACATGCCAAGCAAAATTACATTCCATATTGCATAAAACCTTTAGTGAGACATAATCTCATTTCTTTTATAATCAAGAAATTATTTAAACATATCCAATAAATCGGGCACAGCATTTTTTCAAGCCCCCTTTTTCGTACAGTTTTATTGATATAGATTAAACCTACCCTTTAAAACCCCTTCCTCTTAATAAACTTTAGCAAATTAACCAATAGCCATGATTAATTACAAAATTACCCCCAACTTTCTGTCTCATGAATGGCACATCACCTTATCATTCACTCAAACCAATGATTCTGAAACAGAAATCAGCCTGCCGAACTGGGTTCCCGGCAGCTACCTCATCCGTGACTTTGCCCGCCACATCACGCACATCAGCGCGCGTTGCAACAGCAAAGCCCAGCCACTGACGCAAACCAGCAAAAACCATTGGCAAACCCCTGCCCTCAGCGGAGCGTGGGAAATTTACTACACTGTTTACGCATTCGACTTATCAGTTCGCGGCTCATTCCTCAGTACCGAGCGCGGCTTTTTCGACGGCGCATGCCTCTTCTTAAAAGTCCACGGACAAGAATACCGGCCACATCAAATCGAATTTTCCACCTTGCCCCACACATGGCAGATAGCTACCACACTGCCCCAAACCTCGGCAACCACTTTTCAGACGGCCTCATACGCCGAGCTTATCGACCACCCGGTTGAAACAGGCATCATCGAATTTCTCGAATTTGAAGCACAAGGTATCCCACACCGTATTGCATTAAGCGGTATCTATCCCGATTTTGACCGAGCCCGCTTCCTCGCCGATATTCAAAAAATCTGCGAAACCGAGTTAGCGATGTTCCCCTCCCCTGCCCCGTTTTCCGAATACCTTTTCCTATTACATCTAGGCGACAACCTTTATGGCGGACTGGAACACATCAGCAGCACCGCCCTACTCGCCGACCGCCACAGTCTGCCATCTTACGATATGGGCGAAGCCGACAAAGCCTATACCGAATTGCTCGGCCTTTTCTCCCACGAATACTTCCACGCATGGAACGTCAAATCCATCAAACCAGCCGTATTCGCACCTTACAACCTCGACCAAGAAAACTACACCGAGCAACTTTGGGCATTTGAAGGCATTACCTCCTACTACGACGACCTCTTTCTTGCCCGAAGCAAAACCATCAGCCCCGAAGCCTACCTTACCCTGCTTGCACAAGGCATCACACGCGTCCAGCAGACACAAGGCCGTCTAAAACAAACACTTGCTCAATCCAGTTTCAGCGCATGGGACAAGTTCTACAAACAAGACGAAAACAGCCCCAACGCCATTGTCAGCTACTATCAAAAAGGCGCACTGGCCGCACTTTGCCTCGACCTTATCATCCGTGAAAAAAGCCAAGGCAAATACACCCTCGACAGCGTGATGCAGCAACACTATCGCGACTGGTGCAACACCCATCAAGGCATACCAGAAAAACACTGGCAATCCCGTTGCCAAGAAATGACCGGTTTAGATTTAGAAACCTTCTTTCAGACGGCCTTATACAGCACCGATAACCTTCCGCTCGTAGAATGCCTGCAAAGCGTAGGTGTCAAACTCGACTTTATTCCCCTGCCACGCCAGCACGGCGGAGCATTTGCCAGCGAACCCCAATCGGTTGCCCCCGCCAACGATTTGGGCGCACGTTTCAAACAAAACAGCGACCATGCCGTCCTGACTCATGTATTTAATGGCGGCAGCGCAGAAAATGCCGGACTCTGCCCGCAAGACAAAATCATCGCCCTAGGCGGCTATGCCTGCAACGACCTTGCAACGCAGTGGAGCAAACTGCCTATCGGAACGCGCACCACCATCCATTTCTTCCGCCAAGGCCTGTTGCGCGAAACCAGCATCACAGTTCAAGCAGCAGAAGCCAATACCGCCCTGCTGCACATTACCGATCGACAAAAACTCGAAAACTGGTTGTACAATCATTAAATAAAACTTCAGACGGCCTGCCACATCCTAGGCCGTCTGAAATCAACATATCCATTTAATATAAAGAAAGGAAAAACTATGCCCATCCGTAAACTGACCGACACCCTCTATATCGCCCCTCAACTGACCGAAGCCGATGTCCAAGAAGCCGTACGTCTCGGTATCCAAACCGTCATCTGCAACCGCCCGGACGGCGAAGAAGAAAACCAACCAGCTTTTGCCGAAGTGCAAAACTGGTTTAAAGAGGCCGACATCAACCAATTTTCCCACCAACCCGTCGTTGCGCCTCAAATCAACGCAGCCGATGTTGCAGCCTTCCAAAATCTGTTGCAACAATCCCCGGCTCCCATTCTTGCCTTCTGCCGCACAGGCACTCGCTGCTCCCTGCTTTGGGGTTATCATCAAGTGCAACACGGCGCATCTGTAGCCGAAGTAGTTGCCGCAGCCGAACAGGCAGGTGTCAACCTCAGCAACTTTGAAGCCCGCCTGCAAGAAGCCAAAGATAAAGGTTTGGCTTAATACTTAATTTATATAGTAAGTAGCAGCCTTTAAACCGATCAGGCCGTCTGAAACCCATTTTTCAGACGGCCTGATAACTTTTATTCACAATCAAACCTTATTTTTAATTTATTTCCACTATCCTAAAAATATATTTTCTAAATCAAGCCCGAATTGACCTGTATCAATACCCCAACCCTATTTTCATTTATAATGCCTTTCAATACTTCAGGGCCAAGCCCGAATCCTCCAGTTTTCCTCTATAAGAGCCAGCTCTCTTATTAAATGATTTTTCTTTCCTCTTGATGTGTGTGTGTTTGGGTGTGGCCGAAAGCCACCCCCTTTTTTTATACCTACCCCCTTTAAGGCCGTCTGAAAACTTTCAGACGGCCTTTCCTTTCCCCTCACAAAAATAGTATAAAATCCCCTTATCATTCAAACCACGAACCCAAAATACCATGGTCAACAAACTCACTCCCCCTCCCAGCCTGCCCGATCCGCAAGACCTCCGTGCCGTTATCGCCTACAACATGCGCCTATACCGCGTCAACTACGGCTGGTCGCAAGAAGAACTCGCACGCCAATGCGGACTCGACCGCACCTACGTCTCCGCCGTCGAACGCAAACGCTGGAACATCGCCCTTTCCAACATTGAAAAAATCGCATCTGCACTCAAAATCGCCCCTTACAAACTTCTCCTTCCACCACAAGAAATGCTCCGCCAAATGACCGAGCCTGCCGACACCCAAGCCTAATTCACAGCCAGATACCATCATGACCGCCGCCCAACAAGCCATTCAAACCTACCGGCAGCAAAAAGCCACAGCAGAAACTGCCTACCGCCAAAACAACCGCCCTACCGCTTACTTCCGCGACCATATCGCCGCTGCCGAAACCCTGCTGCAAACCCTCTGGCAAATCCATTTCCCCAACAGCAATGACATCAGTCTGATTGCCATCGGCGGCTTCGGACGTTGTGAACTCTACCCCCATTCCGACTGGGACTTAGCGATTATTTCCTCCACTCCTTTTTCAGACGACCTGCAACAACAAACCACCCAATTTATCCAAACCCTTTGGGACGCACGCCTCAATCCGGCCATCAAAAGCGGCAGCATAGAAGAAATCCTCCAAAGCACCCAAAACGACATTACCGGTGAAACCGCCTTTCTAGAAGCGCGCTATCTCCAAGGCAATACCAACCTTACCACCCAACTTCTAAACAAACTCAACACACGCCGCGACACAGCCGCCTTTATCGAAGCCAAACTCCTCGAAATGGAGCAACGCCATACCAAATCCCAAGGCACAGGCGCACAACTCGAACCCAACATCAAAACCTGCCCCGGCGGCCTGCGCGACATCCACACCCTTATCTGGACAGCCAAAGCACAAGGCATAGACAGCAACCCCACCGCCCTCGTTACCGCCGGCGTCCTTACACGCACCGAAGCCGGCATGCTGGCCCATGGCTACCGCCGTCTCGCCAATATCCGTATTCACCTCCACCTTACCGCCGACCGCCCCGAAGATAGGCTGCTTTTCGACTACCAATCCCAAGTTGCCGAAAGCTTAGGCTATACCCAACCCGACATCCGCGGCAGAAGCGAAGCCCTGATGCACACCTTCTACCGCGCCACCAAAGCCATCAAACAACTCAACGGCATCCTCATTCCGGTTCTCAAAAACCATCAAACCTCCAGCCGTCCCCAACATATCCACCCCATCGACAGCCACTACAAACGCATCGGCCACCAAATCGCCGCCAACGACCTTGCCCTGTTTGAACAAAATCCTGAACACATCTTCACCATCATCCAAACCATGCAGGAGCAAAACATCACCACCATCGAGCCGCAAACCCTGCGTGCATGGTGGGCGGCCACACGAAAAATCAACACCCGTTTCACCCAAAATCCAGAAAACCGTCGCCGCTTCATCCAATTCTTCAAACACGGCACCGGCCTTACCCAAACCCTCCGTTTTCTCAACCTCTACGGCGTACTTGGCCGCTATCTCCCCGCATGGGAAAAAATCACCGGCCTGCTCCAACACGACCTCTTCCATATTTACCCCGTAGACGACCACATCCTGACCGTCGTCCGCAATATGCGCCGTCTCGCCATCGAAACCCACAGCCACGAAATGCCCGAGGCCAGCGCCATCATGCAGGCCTATCCGCGACCATATGTCCTCTACACCGCCGCCCTGCTGCACGACATCGCCAAAGGCCGTGGCGGCGATCACGCCAACGAAGGCATCAAAGACGCACAACAATTCGCCGCCAACCACTACTACACCGAAGAAGAAAGCCACCTCCTCGCATGGCTGGTTGAAAACCACCTGCTCATGTCCACTGTTGCCCAAAAAGAAGACATCCAAGATCCCCATGTCCTCCAAGCTTTCTGCCGCCGCATTCCCACACGCGAATACCTCGACGCACTCTACCTGCTTACCATTGCCGACATCCGCGGCACCAACCCCAAACTTTGGAACACATGGCGCGCCAGCCTGCTCCAAACCCTCTACCACAGCACCGCCGCCGTTTTAAACAGCAAACACCACGATCCCGAACGCCTCCCCAACCGACGCGAACAAGCCTCGACCGATCAGCTCACGCGCGCGGCCGTTCCCCTCAAAAACCAACAAAAACTCCGCCGCATACTCGGCAGCGCATACTACGTCCGCCATCAGACACGGGAAATCCTCTGGCACACCGCAAACCTCGCCTACGACACCGAAAGTCCGGCCGTCCGCAGCCGCATCCTTCCCCAAAGCAACAGCCTTCAAGTCATGGTGTTCATGCCCAATGGTGACCGCCTCTTTGCACGCCTCTGCCGCATCTTCAGCAGCCACCGTTTCGACATCCAAGCCGCCCGCGCCTTCATTACCGAGCACGACTACATCCTCGACACCTTTATCCTGCAACTTCCCGACAATCTCCCGCCCGAAGAATATCCCGACCGCCAAAGCGCACTCGAAGCCGAACTCAACAGCTTCATCCACGGCAATACCACCGTCAAAAAACAAAGCGGCCGCCCACACATCAGTCGCCGCATCCGCCATATTCCTATTCTGCCTACCGTAATCATCACCCCCGAAGAAGATTATCCCGGCTGGCACACCATAGACATCACCGCCGTCAACCGCCCCCACCTCCTCGCCGACATCGCCGAGACCTTCTTCGCACACAACATCAGCCTGCGCTACGCCAAAATCACCACCTTGGATCAGCGCATTGAGGACAGCTTCATTACCTACAGCCCATCCCTACAAGACCCGCAAACCCAAAACACCCTAAAACAGGCATTGATCGAAGTCTTAACCCCATAAAGGCCGTCTGAACATCTTAAAAACATAGGGTGAGCATTTTTTGCTCACCCTAATCACATCCAAATTATAAACATCCTGAATATACCCTTCTCAAACACTCAAGAAATCCAAAGCCTTAAAATGCGAACCAAAACTTCCTTCTGACATAAAACTACATTCCAAAATCATAACCTATATGAATATAATTCTAATAACAAATTTTCATTCACCTATTACACCAAACCCTCCTTAAAAATCCTTCCTGCCAAATCTTTTCCCCATTCATATTCAAACAAAATACGCATACAAAATAAAACCCATAAAAACAAAAAAATAAAATCACAAAATATTAAACCTACCGATTAATCCATAAAGATACCGTCTATCTAAATCAATTAACATATTATTGAACAAGCTTAATTTCTGACAAAAAACGTCACACACCCAAACTCGCACACACTCCCTGTCACAAAAAACACAAAACTGACAAAAAACGTCAACCACCCAATTTCCCTAAAATTCTGAAACTTTCAAACAAAACCACACAAAACTTAAAAATCAAAAAATAATTCCAATAAAAACAATAAACAAAAAATAAAAAATAATTTTTTTAATCAGTTTTGCGCACTTGGCACACCGACTGCTTGGAACAACACGTCCGATAAGGCCCAAGCCTCAAAGCAGCAAGCCCGACGGAAGCTGTATATTCCTTCTTACTTTATGGTTTACTCATAATACATAGTGCCAAGCACATTACGGACTTTTTACTTAAACATAATTATTCACACTTTCAAACTGGAGTTTTAATCAATGAAAGCAATCCAAAAAGGTTTCACCCTGATCGAATTGATGATCGTTATCGCCATCTTGGGCATCTTGGCCGTAATCGCTCTGCCTGCGTACCAAGACTACACTATCCGCGCCAAAGTATCTGAAGGCTTGGGATTAGCTGAACCTGCTAAATTAGCTGTAGCCGAAACAGCTGCTGCTCTTGATGGCTTAAGTAGTGTTACAGCCTATACTACTGGTACAACTGATAAAGCCAAAATGGGTAATACAGGCTACAAATTTGTACCAACTAAATATGTTAAGAGTATTGACATTGCAAATGGTGGGGTAATTACAGTTACCACCCAAGCCACTGGTGCAACAGAAGATCCAGTATTCACATTGACCCCAAGTCAAAATGGTGCCACAGCAGGTACCTCAGATTCAGAAGCTCCTTTGAGTTGGAGTTGTAAATTTACTGGTGGCGAACCTAAACACGTTCCTGCTAACTGCCGCTAATATTGGTATTGCAGTCTAAAATATAAGCAAATCCCATAACGCGGTTATGGGATTTGCTTTATAAAAATAAAAAACTTGAAAACGATACACTCAAATGAATACCCCATTTCAAGCCCAAAAAGGTTTTACCCTGATTGAGCTGATGATAGTGATCGCCATCCTCGGTATTCTGGTTGTTGTCGCCGTGCCTACCTACCAAAACTATATCGGCAGGGCACAAGCCTCCGAAGCACTATACCTTGCCGATGACCTGAAAACCGAAATCAGCATCGCTTCAGCGGTAAATAACCGCCTGCCCAATGCAGAAGATGTCAGCAAACAAGGCATAATCGGCGTTACTGCTCAACGCATCGGCGGCACATACATCCAAAACGGTGGCGTAACCGTAGAAGCAGATACAGGCAAAATCAGCATTCCTTTCGATAAAGGGCAAAACAAAGGCAAAGTCCTGACCCTGACTCCTTATCGAATTAACAATGACTCGACTTGGTTGTTTAACTGGCAATGCGGCGGAACACTGGATCCGATGATGATTCCCGCCATGTGCCGAGACAACTCAAACGGATAACGACCAAGCATATACCTTAAGAAAAACACAAAAATACATTGCGAAGAAAACACCCCAAACAAAGCCAAATACAAACGCGGAAAACGAATCAAAGCAAAAGAACAAAACTCTCCAAAACAAGGTCATTAAGAGCCTGAATCATCACATTACGAAAATAAATGCCGTCTGAAATTCATTTTCAGACGGCCTGAGACCTTTGCAAAATTCCCCAAAATCCCCTAAATTCCCACCAAGACATTTAGGGGATTTTCCATGACCACCTTCTTTCAACAAACCGCCCAAGCCATGATCGCCAAACACAT
>NZ_LAEI01000002.1:0-127943 GCF_001618065.1 Neisseria flavescens | reverse complement strand
AGGAACACATCAAACTCGCCACCGACTATCAGAAATCTCAACTCAACCTCGGCCATATCGTCGACTCAAATCGTGATAAACGCGGAGAGAACGGCGAAGGCTTCGAACTCAGAACCGACGGTTGGGGTGCCGTACGGGCGGGTAAAGGTATCTTTATTAGCACCGATAGTAAAAGTCCTGACAATAAAGTATTGGATATGGACGAAGCATTAGAGAAGTTGCGTCGAGCTGTTGAAGAGGTTGAAAACCTTAATAATGCAATACAGGCTGCTAGAGCGGAATTAGCCGATATAGAGGATCAAAAAAAACAGTTAACAAATGTCTATCAACAATTGCAACAACAAGCTATCGTGTTGAGTGCGCCTGATGGGATTGCTGCAGTTAGTTCGGGTAGTATACAGCTAACAACAGAAAATAATCTTTTACAAGTTAGTCAGAATAATACCGATTTGCAGTCCATGAATAATCTAACTGCTTCTGCAAAAGAAAAAATCAGTTTATATAGTTATAACGGTGGAATGCAAATTTACTCGTCGAGACAAGATATTGATATTCAGGCTCAAGGTGGAGAATTAAAGCAAACTTCTAAAGGGCAGATGACGTTGATGAGTACTGATAATAAAATCGTTTTGGCAGGGAAGGAAGAGATTTTATTGACTAGTGGTACAGCTTATATCCGTATCAAGGATGGGACAATTGAAATGGGATCTCCAAATCAGATTTGGCATAGAAGTGGAGGACTCATAGAAACGGGTGTGAATACGTTGGATTATAGTTATCCCCAATTTTCTGAAGCAGTTTGTAAAGAATGTTTGAAGAAAGCCTTGGAAAACGGAAGTCCGCTGGCAGGAAGGGAATAATGCATTATTTACATTCAGCTCCTGATATAGAGGTAATTGAGGAGGCAATTAGTTGGGTTGGGCAGAGAGCTCACGAAACCATCGTCTTGATAGATGGTTCTATGTTAAATGATGATGAGCGGGCAATTTTCGAATTAGCTGGTTTTTCGCGATTATGGCAGCGTGGACACATATTTTCCGACGTAGAAGAATTAGGGCCACTTTTTATTCGTGCGGAACACTTATCTTTGGATGATTTTGGATGGTTGAGGGGGATTTTGAAGAATTATGCGGCAGAATTACCCCTTATCAGTTTTATACGGATAAAAAACAACGCTCCCAATAAGTGGCCAGATATTTTAACTTGGATAGCAAATGTACATACAGAAGAAGGATTAGCATTGTTATTAAGGTATTTTGATACCCGAGTACTTTCCATCATATTTAATCCACAGAATAAATTTTTTACTGCTTCACAAGAAGCTGCTATTGCTGGTGCGATCGAGAAATTTGCATGGATAAACCGCTTTGGGAAATTTTGCAGTTATACCCCTGCCTATAGTAATCAGGCGGCAACTGCGTTAATTTTAAATGATCATCAATTGGAAATGCTGTACAGTCAAAGTCTGCCCGATCAGATTTGGGCAGAAATACAGAAAAATAATCCAGGCAACAGTACGGACTCTGCAGCAATATATAGCAGGATTTTTGAATTGTTGGAGAAAACGGATGTAATACAGGGAAGCTTTACTAATTTGGTTCAGTTTATCCGAAAAAATATCAAAGATGTTTGAACACGCCATTTTGAAAAATTTAACTGTAAGAAATTAAGGAGTAAACAATGAATATGAAAAAGCTTATTACTTTATTGTTCATGGGATTATCTGCCCTGCTTGCTGCATGCAGCAGCCATTCCAATACTATTGGCCTTTCCGTCAAAGTATATAACCATACGTCTAAAGCTATTAATTTCAATATGACTGATGCAACTAAAAAAGACTGGAAAGGGGGGGAATTAGGCTATGAATGGGGAGCAAATGGTGGAGGAGTATCTGCATACCATTCAACTTCAGGGAGTGGGTGGAGGGTACCCGATAAATGGGATCCCAATTACACCATTTTTTTCCAATGGGCGGGTAATGATGAGATCTATACCAAACCGAAACGGGCATTTGTCAAACTGCCGAAATATGAGGATAAAGATTTATTTTATTTGGCGATACACTTTTTTCCTAATGACACCATTAAAGCTTTTGTAACTGCTAAGACGCCTGATTACCCTGATTATCCTTACGGCTGGGCAGAAAATGATGATCCTAAACGGAAAAGAAAATAGGTAAATGTCATTGAGTTTAGGAATAGTTAAGAAAGGAACAGAAAAATGCCGACAGGAGTAGTACAAAAATTTTCCTGCCAGAAAGAAATCCGATTTGGATTATTTTTTGACGGTACGGGAAATAATAGATTTACTGATGAGAAGAAAACCAGAGTATATCTTAAAAGGCTTAATGTTGATAATTATGATTCGCAGCAGTTGCAAAAAATTACTAGTTATTTAAGCAATGTAGCGAAACTATTTTTGTTGTTTGATGAGAATAATGAAAACTCTTTATATAAAGAATATATTCCTGGCGTAGGCACTCCCTTTTCTGAAAATGAAGAAGGTAATCCCAATGAGGGGGCAGGTAGTATTTTGGGCTCCGCACTTGGCTACGGAGGAAATGCACGACTTTGTTATGCTTTTTGGAGACTTTATTCAATTATAATGAATAAAGAAGGGCTTGAGAATGGGATTAATTGGGAACAAAGCAAGCGTCCAGACAAAATTGAAAATAATGTTGATACTTTTCCTGAATATCTGAATAAGCACTTAAGGGAAACTATTGAAAAGTCAGGAAAAAAAGGAAGAAAACCAGCAAGGTCAGCAAAATCATCCTGTATGTGTTCGGCTTTTCGCGCGGTGCAGCAGAGGCTCGCAGTTTTGTCAACCGCCTTTCCCGATTGAGTGGTAGCTCGCCTGAGCAGTTGAAATTTGGCGGCATTGATGTTGAAGTAAAGTTTATGGGTATTTTCGACACTGTAGCCTCGGTAGGCATGGTCGATATCAAGTCATTCCGTGGTAACGGTATTCTGCCTCGTTGGTTTGGTAGTTTAGTGGATGGTCATTGGTCTTGGGCTTCTCCTGAAAATCTAGTTGTACCGGATAATATTCGCTGTGTACACTATATTGCCGGTAATGAGGCTCGAGCCTGTTTTCCATTGACTATGACGGAGCATCAAGGTAATCATACTCTTAAACTTTATCCTGGAGCCCATTCGGATGTAGGTGGTGGTTATGGGTTTATGGAGCAGGGTAAATACGATATGTCTGTTATACCCGGTAGAGAAATGTATGATGAAGCTATTAGTGGAGGTACTCCATTTAAAGATCTAATGCCTTACAATATCAACCAGATGAAATTAGATGATGTACATACTGATTATGGTGAGATATTAGCGCACCATGATTTTTTCACAGCGTTTAATGCAATAAAAGATGATATGAGTAAGATGCTTAAAGGGATTGGCGTTGCGCAAGAAGGAGGAGATGTTTGTACTCATGCTAATAATATTGCTCAGTATAACCAAAGTTATTTAGTGTACCGAGGCATTATGTTACGTAAGATTTCCCTTTCAAATAAGACTCCATCTAAATATCAAACTCAAACTAAAACTTGGTATGGTAGCTCACAGAGTGTTCCTCGTTTTGAGTGGCAGGATTTTTATCTTCGCGCAAATGGTGATGCAGAGAGGACGCAAGCTCAAGAGTCGACTAAGAAACCAATTTCCGAAGTGCCTGCGATGTCGCTCAGTAAAGCAGAGAAAAAACGTGAGAATGAATTTGATCCAGATAAATTGGAGCAGCATTTGGAGAGGCAGCCGCCAAATTCTAATTCTGTGATTGGGCTTAAGGTGGTTAATGATCTGTTGGAAGAAGGTTTGAGTGTTTTTAATCGTCGGTGGTTATCTACCTTTGGAGTTAAACATAGCTATCATCCAACTGTAAAAGGTATTTTGGAAAAATATCGGGAGAGGCCTCGTATATATCTTGATGAAAAAAATGATGAATACGAAAAAGATTTATATGGGGAGAAAGCTATAAAACTGTTTTATAATGACTATGTTCATGACTCTCAAGCTAGTTTTTATATTGGTATGGGATTGTTGGAATATAGTGGTAGGGTTAGGATAGGCAGTAGTTATTGGCCGACCTTTGTTTTTGGTAATGGTCAAGGACTTGCACGCTATCGGGGAATTTATCGTATTGAGGGCAATACAGCTACTTGGATGAAATACGAACCCGAAGGAGATATTTCTCAACATATTGGATTGAATGGTAAAGCGAATTAACCCATATCTGAAAGAGTTGCCGGAAATGGAGATATCCGTTTTCGGCATCTTTGTTATTTAATTTTTTAAAATTTTTAAAATATGAAACGAACCCGTTGGGCAATCCCTGAAATTCCAGAATTCAAAGCCCCCAAACCAATAAATTGGCAGAAATGGTTACTTATTCTTATAGTTATTTCTATTGTTGGTGTATTGGTTGCTATAAGTATGACCTATTCTGGTACCCCATTGATTACTGGATTAGGTATTGCTGCACTTCCTCCTTTGCTCGTGTGCTTAGTATTTTTCTATTTGCAGTTCAGTTATAAATATAATAAACAGCAGCAACATGAAGCATGGGAAGTGGAAAAAGAAAATATCCACCGGAAATGGCAGCAGTGGGCGCAGATGTATTGGCATGTTAATGATTACACTCTTATTTTGCCAGATAATATAGATATTACTAAAATTCCTTTAATAGATGCTGTTAGTAGTGGAAAAATCCGTCATAATTTTCAGCAAGTAATTACTCCTTTTTCATTTTTTGATACGGGAAAGGATTTATTTGCCAAACGTTATGATAAGAAAGAAATTATTTTGGAAAAAATTCTTTTCCATCATTTGCCTGATTTAGAAAAAATACAGGATTTAGAGGGTGAAAATCTAAAAATTATTATTGTGGAGGACAAATTTTATAGTGAGAAAGATCTAATAAATCGTCGTTTAGGAGAAAATAGCGTTGATTTAGTAATCCGTTTATTAAAAGAACAAAATTGTCAAAAAATACCTGATATCCTACTAAAAAATGCTGCAGATTTTCAACCTGATGAAATTCAGGATTGGTTGGAAAAGAAAAATTAAACATGCTTTGATCATTGCTTTATCTGTAAACAGTACTAATGCTAATGAAGCAGCATGTTCCCTGTTACTTGGAAAAACACTAATTCGAGAAGAATTAATTAAAATTCGTATGCTTCGATCCAATAGTACGATTAAGGGAAACTTAAATGAAATGCTTGAACAAATAATCCAATATCAATTGGACAAACAGTTATCTTTGGGATTATGGTTAAGTAATATGGATTCGAATAGTCAGGCTGAGTTGATACAGGTATTATATAAACATAATATTGATTTGATTTCGTTTGATTCTGCTCATTCAATGAATAATTTAGATATGTTGTGTGGTAACTTGATACCAATTCAAGGGTGGATTAATTTAGTTAGTGCGGCAAAATTTGTTGGGGCAGGAAAAGGTAATCAATTAGCTATTACACAGATAGATGGACGATACGGGACACATTTTTTTCATTCTGTTTTAGATATATGATTCCTTGTTTTGGGAAGTAGTTCCCATCAAGTTTAATTGATTTTATTCTTAAAAAATTTATTCTAAGATATTAAATTTAAAAGATATTTTTAAATTTTAAGCTTTTATTTATGAGTTAGTATTGATAATAAAGGGTTAATTTAAAAGTTTTGAGTAGATGTTATATTGAATATACATATATAGTATAGACAGTATGATAAATTTAGAAATTTAATAATAAGAGGCCATCTGAAATATTCAGACGGCCTTTTTCCAATTAAAACGGGATACCAAATCTCATCTCAATCCATGTTGCGAATGCTTATTTTGTAGAGCTGCTGACTTGTTTCATCCAGGCAAATAGTTCGTCCAAGTCATAATCGCCGCCGTGGCCGACATCCCAAGGCAGGGCGTAGTCGACGGTTTGGCTGTTGTTTTGCAGTTTGGCGGCTAAGACGGCGGAGACTGCCAGTGAGGTGTCGCGGTCGTTGGTGCCGACACGGATGCGCCAGTTTTGCGGCAGGTTTACGCCTGGTTTGCCGATGTAGTTGAGCGGGTTCATGATTTTGATGGTTTCTTCATCTGCGATTTCGGCGTTGGCGGCGGTATTGTGTTGCATGGAGAACGCGGTGAAGTGGCGTTTGTCGACGGTATTGGTGCCGAAGAGTTGGTTTTCGCCTGTGCTTAAATCTACGCCGTCAAAGGCCGGCGGTGTTTTTTGGCGGCCGGCGGCTTTGGCGTAGGCATCGAAATCGACGGAGACAACTTTGCCTTTGCGGACGGTCAGCCAAGTGCGGTCGCTCAGGTCTTTGCCTGCATCAAGCTGGGCTTGTGCGGATTTGGCAATTAAACCGGCAATATGGTTTTTAAAGCTGCCGTTGCCTTGGGCATCCAGTGTCAGGGGTTTGCCTTCGGGGGATTTCAGGTTCAGGCTGTTGAGGTATGCGGGGTATAGGGGTTTGAGGAGGTCGGACAGTTTTTTCTCGTCATCGGTCAGCGTGCCGGCAACCAGCTCGCGTTTGACGCGGTAGTCGAGCATGGAAATGTTCATTTTTTGTAGTCGTTGATACCGTTGAACTGCCATTCGTAAGCCATGTCGGCATGATCCAAATCGGTAATCGGGCAGTAGGCGGATACGGCGAAAACTTTGTCGCTGCCGTCTGCCGCACCTAAGGCTTTGAGGTGGTTTTCGTAATCTTTTTGGTCGGCTGTCGCGCCTAAGAGGGCAGACATCGCGCCGCCTGCGCTTGTGCCGTTGGAAATGATTTTTTCGGCGTTGCCGGGCATAACTTTGTCGTTGGCTTTCAGGTAACGGACGGCGGCTTTCAAATCGACAATGGCGGCAGGTGCTTTGCCGGTGGGTTCTGTCCGGCCGCGTGCGCCAGGGGATGCGACGACGTAGCCTTTGGAGAGGGCAACCAGGGCGGCGTTAGGCGATTTTTGGCCGTCTTCAGGCTCGCCGCGTTTGCCTTCTAAAGCGGGTTTGCCCGGTTCGGCAGGCATATAGCCGCCGATTTGGTTGGGTAGGAAAATCGGTGCGGTTTCGGCGTTGAAACCGCCTATCTCGCCGCCGTTGTAATAGGCTTCAGGTACATAAATATTGATGATTTCGTAACGGGTATCGACAGGATTGCGGACGTAAACCACGCCTTCGTAAGCGCGGAATTTGACGGCTTGACCGTTCACTTCGATGCTTTGTTCGGTGTATTTTTGTTTGGAGAAATCTAGGTCGTAGGTATCCGCGGTTTTGACGGAAGCGCAGGCGCTCAATCCCAGCGCGACAGAAACGGATAAGAGGGTTTTGTTTAGGGCGTTCATCATCATACTTTCTGAAGAGGTAAGCGGATATGATAACGAATACTTAGGCCGTCTGAAACGCCAAGTCGGGTTTCAGACGGCCTGATTTTTTTGTAGCGTTATGTAGTGTTGTACGGTACGTTGTAAAGTAATATGGCTTAAACTTCATCTATTTGATAAATATGAATTTAATAAGACATTATGCCTTAAAAAATCTATTGATTCGGTATCTGTAAAAGTTTGAATCTGTCTTGTAAATCAATATGCAGGACAGGCATTTTTGCTTTATCTACAGATTGGTTCTACTTGTCAGAACGTTTTGCTCAATTCGACAAACATTTTGGTTTTGCCGTATTCGTAGAACTTGTCGTTGCTCCATGTTTTGTTGTGGACAATGGTCAGACGCGGGGTGATGCCTTTGAAATGGAGGGCGCGGTGCCATACGCTCAGGGAGGCGGAGGCTTCTTTGTCGCGGCGGTTTTGTTCGTTGCTGAAGAAGCTGGGGGCTTGGTAACGGCGTTGGGCGGCGCTGAGGCGTAGGACGGTGGAGAGGCCTTTGGGCCATTCTTGTCCCCATGTGGTGCGCAGGGCGTAGCGGTTGAAGCTGTCGCCTTTGTCGTCGCGGTTGCGTTCGCGGTAGAGGTCGATACCGGCCACCCAGTATTGGCGCGCGTTGCGGTAGTACACGATGGAATTGCTGAGCAGCTGGCTGGTATTGTTGGAATGCTCGCGGCGGCTGTTTTTCAGACGGCCTGCTTCAAATGCGCTGAGGGTTTGCAGCTTGGGTTGCCACCAATGGTTGTAGTGGAGGCGTGCGCCGTTGGTGTAGGTGTAGGGGTCGTTGCCGTAGAAGCGGCGCTCGTGGAACGGGGTCATGCCGACGTCGTTGCGCTGGTCGGCATAGCCGATGCCTGCCGAGAAGCGTGTGGTGAGGTCGTTGTAGTTGGTGTGTTTGGGATAGATTTTGCCGTAATGGTCTGCGCCTGCCGTGGCATAGAAGCCGTGAGGCAGCGACCATTTTTTTCTGCACCGATTTGGTAGTGGACGGCGGTGGCATCGATGGGTTCGGGGAATGTCCAGCCTCGGAAGCAGTCGTCGTCGGGATAGATAAGGCGCACGGCGCGGCATTGTTCGTCGCTCAGGTGGTTGCCTAGACGGCGTTGGCCGGGAGCTTGGTTGATGTTTTGTTCGCGTATGATGTTTAAGCCGGCGTTGAATTGCCATGAGTCGCGTTCGCGCAGGACCTTGCGGTAGGTTTCGAGGCGTTCTTGCAAGGCAGGCGGGAGGGATTCGGTTTGCAGTTTGTCGAACTGGTCGGCCGCGGCTTCGTTTTGTTTGTCTTCAAACAAGGCGGTCGCAAGCTGCCAGCGGACGGCGGAAGCGTCGGGCTGCTCGGCGATAAAGCGGCGGTAATGGCCGACGGCTTCGGCGGCGCGTCCTTCGGATTGGGCAAGCAAACCTTTGGCATAGCGTGCCATGGCGCGGTCGTGTTCTGGCCATTGTTCGTAAATGGGCAAAACGGCTTTGATGCCGGGGATGTTGTGGGCGACGACGGCGGAATACATGGCGCGTGCCAGTAATTCGGTGTTGGCAAGCAGGGTGTCGGCATCGACGTTGATGATTTTTTCAGACGGCTTGTTTGTCTGCTCGGCAGGGATGTCGTGCGTTTCAGGCTGTTGGGGTTCGGCTGTGTTGACTTGAAGCTCGGGTTTTACGTCAGGCGGCACATCGGCGGCTTGAAGGGAAAGGGGAAGGATGGCGAGGAGGAGCAGACGTTTTTTCATGGCAATGTTTGGGATGTTATCGGTATAAGTGGGCAGATTGTACAATGTTTTGAGTCGGAAATTTTGCAAACCGATTGCCATTTTATCCGATAAAGACAACAAAAGGCCGTCTGAAACCTGATGGGATTTCAGACGGCCTTTGTTTGCGAGTCAGATTTAGTTTTTGTCCAAGTCCAAATCGGCTTTGTATTCGATACGGCCTTGGCCTTTGTCTTCGATGGAAACGTCCAGCTCTTGTTTGCCGCGTTTGAATTTCAGATCGGCATCGTCGTGTTTGATTTCAGACTCAACCACATGGAAACCTTTGCTGCGCGCGTGGGCGATCACTTTTTTGGCCAAGGAAGGAATGGAATTGCGTTGGCCGGAAAGTTCGGCTTCGTATTCAAATTCGCCGTCGCCTTGATGATCGGCTTTGATGGTGTGCGCGCCATCCGGACGGTAGATTTCGGAAGGCAGCGGGGAGGCGAATGCCGTGGCGGAGAAAAGAGCCAAAATGCCGGTGGCCAGTAACGATTTTGCTTTGGTCATCGGTTTTCCTTTCTGAAAAGGGTTTTGAGAACGACATCATCTTATCGGCAGGTATGAGGGGCGGCAAGCGGATAAACCTGATTTTACGCGCGGCTACATGATTTGTTTGGAGGGCGTTGATTCTTTGCTTTGGGCTGGTGTTTGCTTGCAGAAAAATGCTGCTGGAAAGACTTAGCCGAGGTGGAACAATTCGCCGCCGTGCGCCTTCAGCCATTGTTCGGCTTGGTCGACATGAGGCGTGAGCGAGTGGGTCAGAGCCCAAAACGCAGGGCTGTGGTCGGGATGGCGCAGGTGGGCGAGTTCGTGCAGGCAGACGTAGTCAGCGACATATTCGGGCGCGCCGATGAGCCGCCAGTTGAGGCGGATGCCGGTGGTGTGGCGGCAAACGCCCCAGAAGGTTTTGGCGTTGGAAAGGGAAATGGCGCTCGGGGTCAGGCGGGTGGTTCGGATATGGCCTTCAAGGCGCGGCAGCAGATATTCGCGCGCACGCTCGTGCAGGAAGCGGCGCAAATGGGTGAGTTGGGTAGCGGTTTCTTTTTCGGGCAACAGGATTTCAGACGGCCTGATTTGGATGTGGTTTGCCGTGTGGACGGACAAGGCCGTCTGAACGCCTTGATACCAAATCCATTCGGGAAGCGTGTCGGTGGGTGTTTGTCGGGCCGGTGTTTTGTTTAGGGTGCGGCGCAGGAGGGCTTCATTGTCGTTCAGCCATTGGGTAAAGGTGCGCTGGGTAACAAACGGCGGGATATTGATGCTGACGGTATCGGCGGAAACGGGGCGCAAGATGAGGTTTTTCTTGGCGCTGCGTTTGAGCTGGATATGAATGGTCAGGCCGTCTGAAAGAGTGTGGGTATGGAGGCGGGGCATGATATTGATGGAAATATTGGACGGCATGAAAAGGGCGGGCATAGCTGCCCACCCGATGGAATGATTTATTTGGTTTTGGGCGCGAACGGGCCTTGTCCGGTAATCAGGGGCTGTTGGCTTTCAATCCATTGCTCGCATTGGGCCATGAGTTCGGCTTCATTGCCGTTGTTGTGGGCAATGGGTTTGCCGATGATGACGCTGACCGTGCCGGGGTATTTGAGGAAGGAGTTGCGCGGCCAAAACTCGCCGCTGTTGAGCGCGACGGGGACGATGTCCATCTCAAACATTTTTGCCATACGCGCGCCGCCGAGCTTGTAGCGGCCTTTTTTACCGGGCGGCAGACGTGTGCCTTCGGGGAAAATGGTAATCCAATAGCCTTCGTTTTTACGCGCAAGACCTTGTTCTAAAAGTTGTTTGTTGGCTTCGCGGCTGTTGCTGCGGTCGATGCCGATGGTTTTAACCAGCTTCAAGCCCCAGCCGAAGAAAGGGATTTTGAAGAGTTCGCGTTTTGCAACATAGACTTGCGGCGGAAAAATCTCTTGCAGGGCGAGGGTTTCCCAGCCGCTTTGGTGTTTGGCGCAGATGATGGCAGGGCGGTCGGGAATGTTTTCCGCGCCGCTTAAGGTGTAGTTCAAACCGATGATGTGCTTGAGCGACCAGTTGAGGATGCGCACCCAAACTTGCGCCATTTTGTGTGCACCGCCTTGGAAGGGCAGGGCAAGCAGCATAAAGGGGAACAGTAAAATAATGCTAGAGGAAAGGATGAACCAGTAAATCAGGTTGCGGATAATCAGCATATCGGGGAAAAGTCTGTCGTTAGAAGGCCGTCTGAACGCCGTTGTCGGCTGGTTTCAGACGGCCTTGTCATTTATAGGATGGCTTGCGCGGCTTCTTCGATTTGTGTGTTTTCACGCATGATGTATTGCGAGAAAGCGAGCAGGTTGTCGAAGACTTGGGTGTGTTCGGGCAGGTCTTGCTCGTGTTTGGCCAGCGTTTTTTTGCCTTTGCCGGTCAGGACGAGCGCGGATTTGCCGCCTGCGGCATCAATGGCTTGCAGGTCGCGCAGGCTGTCTCCGACCAGCCAGGTTTCGGCGGCATTGGCCTTGAAGCGTTCGATGATGTCGATAATCATGCCGGGCTTGGGTTTGCGGCATTCGCAGTTGTCGGCGGCGGTGTGTGGGCAAAACCAAATGCCGTCGATGGTGCCGCCTGCCTGAACGGCAAGGCGGTGCATTTTCGTGTGCATTTCGGTTAGGTCTTGCACGGTAAAGTATTTGCGGCCGATGCCGGATTGGTTGGTGGCCACGGCGATGGTGTAGCCTGCCTGCGTTAAAAAGGCGATGGCATCCATGCTGCCTTCGATGGGAATCCATTCGTCAACGGATTTGACGAAATCGTCGCGGTCTTGATTGATGACGCCGTCGCGGTCGAGGATGATGAGTTTCATGGTGAGGGCTCTTATTTTTCTGCTTTCAAACTGCTTTTCCATTTTTCAAAGGCCGTCTGAAAAACGGGTGTCAGTTTGGCGAAGGTTTCCGGGGTGTTTTTGACGTGGTAGAAGCCGCCGAGCGAGGGCGTGTCAAGGGCGAGGACGTAGTCTTCCATAAATGCGCCGTAGCCGTCTTCTTCGTCGGTGTAGTAGAACTCGGTAAACCGTTGGCCGAGTTCGGTAAAGTCGTCCGCCGTTAATGCGCCGTCCATGTGTTTGAGCAGGAAGTGCCGTCCGCTGATTTTGCCTGCAGTCATGGCGGCGAAGTCGGCTGCGGTTTCGGGGGCGGTTTGCCAGACGGGGTTGACGAGGCCTGCCTGCGCCGCCCACTGCCAGTACATGCCGATGTGGGTGGCGGCGTTTTCAGGCGGTAGCTGGTCGGGATAGTCTTCGTCGAGATGGAAACGGATATTGTCGTACATGGACGGTGTTCGTTGGGGAAAGGGGGTATTGTAGCGGAAAATAATGAATTAGGCCGTCTGAAAGCGGGTATTTCAGACGGCCTTAAGGGAATTTAACCTTTAAATACAGGAACAAGCTCCATTTTGTTTAAGCTCCATGCCAGTATATTGACGATACCGAAGAGAGCTACCCAATAAATTAGCCATGCACCTCCATAAACAGTGTAAGTTTTGCTTTTGCCAAATTTCTGACGGGAATGAAACAGTAATAAGATTGGTGTAGAGCAGGTCCATACGGTAGCAACGAGTCCAACATAGCCAATGGCCGTGACAAAGCCAGTAGGAAAAAGCAAGCAGGAAATCAAGGGGGGGAGGAAAGTAACAGCTGCAGTTTTGGTGCGTCCTGAGGTGCTATCGTTCCATTTGAATATATCAGCAATGTAATCAAATAGTCCGAGAGTTACGCCCAAAAAGGACGTAGCAATTGCCATGTAGGAAAAGAAAGACAGTATTAATGCCATGTTACCGGTAGGAACAAATTTTGATAGTGTTTCGATGAGGATAGACACTTGGCCATCAGCGGCGATAACCGGTGCGAACTCGCTGCGCGGCAGGTTGCCTTGGATGGCGATTTGCCAGAGGACGTAAATCACCAAGGCAATCAGCGTACCCGACCACAGGGATTTGGCTACTTTGGGCGCGTCGCCTTTAAAGTATTTGAGCAGGCTGGAAACGTTGCCGTGGAAACCGAATGAGGCAAGGCAAACGGGCAGGGCGGTAGCGACATAAATCCAGTAGCTGGTGCCGGCAGGGGCTTGGGTGTCAAACAGGACAGGCATTTTGGCATCGGCAATCAGGCCGCCGGTTGCCCAAATAAAGGTCAATACCATGCCGCCGATGAGGATGCTGGTGAAGCGGTCAACCAAGCGTGCGGATGCCCAAACGCAAAAGGCGAGAATGCCGAAAAAGACGAGTTGGCCGACGGTCAGCGAAATTTCGCCGCCTACCGCGCTGCCGATGCCTTTGGCGGTCAGGTCGCCGCCGACGAAGATGTAGGCGTAGGTGAGCAGGTATAAAACGAAGGCGACGGCAACGCCGTTGATGACGTTCCAAGCCGGGCCGAGCAGGTCTTTGACCATGGTGTCGAAGCTGGCGCCGTGCGGATAATGGGTGTTGACTTCCAAAATCATCAGGCCGCTGGAGAGCATGGAAAACCAGGTGTACAGCAATACGGCCAGCGAGCCGGCAAACCATACGCCGGACGTGGCAGTCGGGTTGGCAAGCATGCCTGCGCCGATAACCGTACCGGCGATAATCATCGCGCCGCCGAATAGGGAAGGGTTTTTGGTTGACATTGTTTATCTTTCTTCTAGAAATGCGTGGCTGCCATTATGCCGTAAAGTGTAAGAAAAGGTAAAGCAAAGGCCGTCTGAAAACCCGATTGTCGTTTTCAGACGGCCTTTGATGTGTATAAACGCAACTGATTAAATCAATTTTCGCAGTTTCAATTCGTTTTTCAGATACGCGTAATAAACCGGTGCGACGATGATGCCGCCGATGCCGAAAATGCGTTCAAAAACGACCATCGCCACCAGCAATTCCCATGCGCTGGATTCGATTTCCGAGCCGATGATTTTGGCGTTGAGGAAGTATTCGAGCTTGTGGATGACAACAAGGAACACCAGCGAGGCGAGTGCGACGTAAAGCGATGCGCCGAGGCTCAAAATAATGATGATGGTGTTGGAAATCAGATTGCCCGCCACCGGAATCAGGCCGACGATAAAGGCGACGATCAGGACGGTCATTTTAAACGGCAGGTCAACGCCGAACAGCGGCAAAACCAAGTAAAGGTATAGGCCGGTCAGGAAGGTGTCGATCAGCGAGATTTTGACTTGGGCGAGGAACACGCGTTCAAAGCTGGTTTCAAAATTAACGATGCGGTGCACCAATTCGGCTTTAAACAATGGCATTTTGCGGCGGTTTTTGCGCATTTTCAGGCGGTGGAAACTGAGCATGGCGCCGATGATGATGCCGATGAGGATGTACACGAAGGACGTGATGCTGTTTTTACTGATACGGGTCAGCGCGGCGCGGTACTCTTCAATCAGTTTGATTGCCGAGGCTTTGATTTCGGCCATATTGTTGGGCAGCATATTGAGAATGGCTGCAGGCAGGTCTTGGCTGTTTTTGGTGTCTTCCAAAATCGCCGCCAGCTTGGCCAACATAAAGCCGACATGGCCGCCGTGTATCAGGTGGTAAATGCCCAAAGACATCATCGTGATGATGCTGAACACGATGGCCAGAGTCAGCGTGGTGGAGATCAGGTTGATATTGTGCGCATTGAGCGATTTATGCAGCCGCGTGTTGCGCGGCAAAACACGGCGGCGGAGCTTGAGGATGACGCCGTTGGTGCGCGTAATAAAGATATAGGTCAGGATAACCGACAGCAGTAGCGGCAGAAAATGGTAGTGCAAGACAATCAGCAAAGCCAAACCCATCAGGATATAGGAAGCATTGCGGAAAGTCGGGTTGTCGGTGTGGGAAGAGAATAAGGACATGTGAAGCCAATAAGGTAAAAAGCAAAAAAACAGGTAAGGCCGTCTGAAAAACCATGTTCAGACGGCCTAACTTAATGACAGCGATTAATCGTGCAATGAGGCCGCGTGTACCGTGTTTTCCAACAAAGTGGCAATCGTCATCGGGCCGACGCCGCCGGGAACGGGCGTAATCATGGACGCACGTTCTTTGGCGACATCAAACTCGACGTCGCCGCACAGGCTGCCGTCATCCAAGCGGTTGATGCCCACATCGATAACGACTGCGCCGGGTTTGACCCATTCGCCTTTAACGAAATTCGGAATGCCTACGCCGACCACCAAAATATCTGCGGCGGCAACTTCATCGGCAAGGTTTTGCGTGGCGCTGTGGCAAATGGTTACCGTCGCGCGGGACAGCAGCAATTCCAACGCCTGCGGGCGGCCGACAATATTGGACGCGCCGACGACGACCGCTTTTTTGCCTTTCGGGTCGATGCCGTAGGCTTCCAACAAAGTCATCACACCTTTGGGTGTGCAAGGGCGCATCAGCGGCATTTTGACGACCAGGCGGCCAACGTTGTAAGGGTGGAAGCCGTCCACATCTTTATGCGGCTCGATACGCTCCAAAACCGCTTGGCTGTCGATGTGTGCCGGCAGCGGCAGTTGCACCAAAATACCGTCGACGGCAGGGTCGCCGTTTAATTCGTCCACCAGTTTCAGCAAATCGTCTTGCATGGTTTCAGACGGCAGCTCATAAGAGCGCGATTCGATGCCGCTTTTTTGGCAGGCCAGTTTTTTATTGCGTACATAAACCGCGCTGGCAGGGTCGTCGCCAACCAATACCACCGCCAAGCAAGGCGTGTGCAAACCTTTTTCCTGACGCGCTTTTACCGCCTGCGCGACCGCCTCGATGCGTTGCTGGGAGATTTTTTTTCCGTCTATAAGTTGTGCAGCCATGATTTTTCCTCCTCAATAGGGATAAATATTGCGTTTAAATTATCGCATTTTTCAGACGGCCTGACACAAAAGAGTAGCCCTGATTGTGAAACATAAAAATAAATAACGATTAAAAATAATAAGATAATCAAAAAATGAAAAAATAAAGCAAAGTAGATGTTGACCGGGTTAAAAAGGGTCTGTATAGTTCAGGTCTTCAGTCGGGGCGTAGCGCAGCCCGGTTAGCGCATCTGCTTTGGGAGCAGAGGGTCGTGAGTTCGAATCCCACCGCCCCGACCACAAAATTCTTAGCACGAATCGGCATGAGCGCCCGTAGCTCAACCGGATAGAGCACCGACCTTCTAAGTCGGGGGTTACAGGTTCGATTCCTGTCGGGCGTGCCAATTTTTACGGTGGCTGTAGCTCAGTTGGTAGAGCCCTGGATTGTGATTCCAGTTGTCGTGGGTTCGAGCCCCATCAGCCACCCCAGATGAAAGCCTGCATATTGTATGCAGGCTTTTTTCCGTTTATGCCCGAATTTCACTTCAGATTTAATTGGGTTTCAAAAATAGTATTTATCAAACCGTTTCATCATGGCATCGGCAAAAATGGCGTTTGCTGTGTTATCAAATGTCAATGAATACGCAGTCAAGCCCGAATATTGTACCGTTCGGTATCTTTTTATGGCGTTTCGCCGTTATCATTTATAATACCCCGATTATTTTCTGTTTCATTCCCAAAGGAACCGCATCATGTCCGAATGGTCAGCTCCAGAATTTGAATCCAAAATCTGTCCGCCCGAAAAGCTGGCGGAGCGTTTGGCGGCATTGCCCCGTCCGCTGGTGTTTACTAACGGCTGTTTCGATATTCTCCATAGGGGCCATGTAACGTATCTGGCGCAGGCGCGATCGGCCGGTGCGGCTTTGGTGCTGGCGTTGAATACCGATGCTTCGGTGCACCGTCAGGGCAAAGGGGACGACCGCCCGATTAATCCTTTGGAAAACCGCGCGGCAGTGGCAGCTGCATTGGCGAGCGTGGATTTGGTCACATGGTTTGATGACGATACGCCTGCCGCGTTGATTGAAATGATCAAACCCGATGTATTGATTAAAGGCGGCGATTGGCCTGTGGATAAGATTGTCGGTGCGGCCGAGACGTTTGCGCGTGGCGGCAAAGTATTTTCGATTCCGTTTTTACACCAGACTTCGACCACCAAAACTTTGGCGAAAATCCGCGAAGCCGGAGGAGGCGAATGACGGATTTGAACAGCCGCCATTGGGCTTTGCTCGCCGCGCTTTCAGACGGCCTGCCGCAACACGTTTCTCAGTTGGCGCGAGTGGTCGGGATGAAGCCGCAACAATTAAACGGATTCTGGCAGCAGATGCCGGGCCATATCCGCGGTTTGCTGCGCCAGCATGACGGGCAATGGCGCTTGGTGCGCCCTTTGGCTGTGTTTGCCGAAGAATCTCTGCAACAAATGGCCGGAAAACAGGGTTTTCGTGCGCAGTTGAAACACGAATGTTCGTCCAGTAACGATGAAATCATGGCATTGGCGCGCCAGTCGGCAGATTTGGCGCATAAGGCCTTGTGTGTGGCGCATTTTCAAACCAAAGGCCGCGGACGGCAAGGGCGAAATTGGGTCAACCGACAGGGCGAATGCCTGATGTTCAGCTTGGGCTGGGCATTTGACAAGCCGCAGTATGAGCTGGGTTCGCTGGCGTTGGTGGTGGCATTGGCTTGCCGCCGTGCGCTTGCCGATATCGGTTTGGACGTAAATATCAAGTGGCCGAACGATTTGGTCGTGGCCAATGAGAAATTGGCCGGTATTTTGATTGAAACGGCGCGGGTAGAGAATAAGACTGTCGCCGTCATTGGCATTGGCATTAATTTTGTATTGCCGAAAGAAGTTGAAAACGCCACTTCCGTGCAGGCCTTGTTTCAGACGGCCTCTAAGCAGGGTGTAAGCGCCAAAACTTTATTGAATGCGGTATTGGTGCAACTTGATGCGCTGTTGAACGAATACGCGCCAAACGGATTCGCGTCATGTGTCGGCGAATATAATGCTGCCAACCGCGACACAGGCAGGCCGGTCTTGCTGCTTCAGGAAGGACGCATTGTACACGAAGGCGTAGTCAAAGGCGTGGATGCGCAAGGCGCGTTGCGTTTGCTGACAGACAAGGGCGAGAAAACCATCGTCAGCGGCGAGATCAGTTTACGTCCGGATAACCGCCCGGCACAACCTGCCGCGACTAAGCCGGAACGCTTTTTGCTGCTGGACGGCGGCAACAGTCAGTTGAAATGGGCGTGGGTAGAGAACGGCACATTTTCCGAAGTCGGCCGCGCGCCGTATCGTGATTTGACCCAGCTGGGTGAAGAATGGCTGCAATTTGCCGATGAAGATGTGAAGATTGTCGGTTGCGCTGTGTGCGGTTCGGTCAAAAAAGCGATGGTTGAAGAACAATTAACCCGTCCGGTCGAATGGCTGTCTTCCATGCCGCAGGCTTTGGGTATCCGCAACCATTACCGCCGCCCTGAAGAACATGGCTCCGACCGCTGGTTTAATGCGCTGGGCAGCCGCCGCTTTACGCAAAACGCCTGCGTCGTCGTCAGCTGCGGTACTGCCGTAACCACCGATGCGCTGACGGAAGACAATCATTATCTCGGCGGCACCATCATGCCCGGTTTTCACTTGATGAAAGAGGCGATGGCGCTCAAAACCGCCAACCTCAACCGCCCCATCGGCAAGGTATATCCGTTCCCAACCACAACGCCGAACGCCATTGCCAGCGGCATGATGGATGCCGTTTGCGGCGCGTTGATGATGATGCATGGCCGTCTGAAAGACAAAACGGGTGAGGGCAAACCAGTCGATATCATTATCACCGGCGGCGGCGCGGCCAGAGTCATGCAGGCGCTGCCGGAGTCATTCGTTCATGACAATCAAGTGAAAATCGTCGATAATCTCGTGATTCACGGGCTATTGCATTGGATTGCCCATCGCAACGGACAATAAAAAGGAAAACGCATCATGAAATGGCTGTTTGCGGTCTTGGTCGCACTCAACATCATTGTTTTTGGCAGCATGGTTGCCTATCGGACACAACATAAAACCGCCAAACCCGAATCTGCTTTGGAAGGCGGTACGCACGAATTATTGCTCCCGTCTTCTTTGGACGCGCCCAAAGCCGAGCCTCGGCAGGCATCGCAACCCGATTGGGTGGTGGTCGAATCAGACGGCCTGATTATGGCCGAACCGGAATCCGAAGAAGCGGAAGCCTTGCGTAAAAAGCAAGAAGCGCAACAGTTGAAAGAGAAAAAGAAAAAATGCGCCGTGAGAAAGAGGCGCAAGAGCGTCGCGCCGCTGAAGAAGAGATGGGCGCGGCCGGCGTGGAACGCTTGTGTACCAGCAGCGCCACCGTGGTGATGGATGAAGACGATTACCACCGCATCAAAGGCCTGTTGGGCAAATGGCCTCATGCGGCCAGCCGCAGTATCGAAAAACGCAACGGCGCATCCGGTGGCGAGACTGCTTCTAAAACCTTCCGCGTGGTCTTGCCTGCCGACGGCGACACTTCCGCCCAGCTTGATGCCTTGGGCAGCCGCGGCTTTAGTGGCAGCATTCACAACGGCGAAATCAGCATTGACGTAACACGCAGCCGTTCTTCCGCCCAAGTTTTGATTTCACGCTTGTCCAGCGCAGGTTTTGGCGGCGCGCGCATTGTCGAACAGGAAGACAGAAGCGCACCCGATACCGGTTTGAGCGTGGCGCGAATGACCGTGGTCTTTATGGCAGTCGACGAGCGCGATGCCCAAGACATCAGAAACATTGTCGGCCGTTATGGCAAGTTGAACATGAAAACCTGCCGATAATCAGGCCTATTCGGTTTCAGACGGCCTGATCAGCAGTCCCAAGCCTGATAAACTGAATACCACAAAACACGAAACCCACTGTATCGGCAGTGGGTTTCATGTTTTTCGGTTTTGAGTATCTGATATAAAGGGGAACAGGTATGTTTCGTATATGCGCACTCCGAGTATCAAGAGATAATGGGGAAGAGGGGGATAAAATCTGTTGTTTAATGGCTCGGATCAGGACGTCTTCCGAGTGGTTTTGATTATACGCTAATAATAACTATTATCAATAGCAAAATTGAAAAAATAATGGGTTTTGTTGTAATGATTTGTTTTGTATGGGAATTAAATTTCGGTATCGGCTTTGCCGTGATTGAAAAGGCCGTCTGAACAACAGACGGCTTTGGGTCTATTCGAATTTAGGCAGAGAACAACCTTCAGGCATAACAATTTTGCATTCAGTCATTCCTTCATTCTTACAATTTAATAAAGCAGTCTTTTCTGCAGCTCCTTGTTCTGCAGCACCTCCTATGACTCTAGTTTGTTTATTCAGTTTTCCAGTAGCGGCAGCTATGCATCCGTTTCGAACCCAACTGAGTACTTTACAATGAATATTTTTATTTCCTGCACCGCATTGTTTAATCGCAGCTCTCTGTGCCTCAGCTTTTGAATTTTGATTTAATGCTCCACCTATATTCCCAGACCTTGCATCAAAAGCTAAAGCTCCAAATTTGGAAGGAACTTTTACATCATAATAAATAATTTTCTTAGGTTGTGTATGAGTATTTGATTGAGATGGAACATTATATAAAATTTGTCGGCCCGAGCTGTCGATAATACGGCATGTTCCAGTTGCAGGTTGGTATTCACCGCCACAGCCGTTGGCATAAACATTAAGACTTGCCAGTCCTAGCAATACAACAAGTAACTTTTTCATTTCAATTCCAATCTATTTATTATTTGAATCTTTATCAGCCTGCGCTGCATCAATCATACGATGATTTGTTATCTTCTCTACGCGGCTGACGTTGAACTAGGGTAAGGCAAACATTTCAACCCTATATTTCAGACGGCCTTTTGATTTGTTTTAATCACTCATAAACCCAAGCAATCAACATATCCAAAGCCATATAAAATACCGTATAATCAAGGCCAAATTAACTTTGCCTGCTTGTCGGGCCGTCTGAAAAATTATGCAACAAACCTACGCCGCGGTACAGCGAGATTTGCTCGAAGCCAACCATCTTTCCCCCGATTTGCTCGCCCAAAGCCTGAGCATTATCGGCGCCAACCATGTCGATTATGCCGACATCTATTGTCAGCGTACTGCTTATGAAAGCTGGCATTTGGAAGAGGGCATCGTCAAATCGGGCAGCTTCCAAATCGATCAGGGCGTAGGCGTGCGTGCTGTTTCGGGTGATAAAACCGCTTTTGCCTACGCCGACAGCCTGTGTATCGATTCGATCAACCGCTCTGCCAAAGCCGTGCGCGTGATTGGTGCGGCCGGTGGCGAGGCCAGCGTCAAAGTGCCGACACCTGCCTACGGCAAGCCTGTCCATATGGCGATTGACCCTATTGCCAGCCTCGATTCTGCCGCCAAAGTCGCGCTGTTGAACAAAGTCGAAACGCTGGCCAAAGCTGCCGATCCGCGTATCGTGCAAGTGATGGCTGGTTTGACCTGCGAATACGACATGGTGTACATCGCCCGTCTGGACGGCAAACACGCTGCCGACATCCGCCCGATGGTGCGCATGAACGTCACCGTCATCGCCAAGCAGGGCGAGCGTCGCGAGCAGGGCAGCGCGGGTGGCGGCGGGCGTTATGATTTGGCGTATTTCGATGAAAACTTGGTGCATTGGTTTGTCGATGCCGCCGTCAAACAAGCCCTGACCAATCTTGAATCCCGTCCTGCGCCTGCCGGCGAGATGACCGTCGTTTTGGGCAACGGCTGGCCGGGCGTGTTGCTGCACGAAGCGGTCGGACATGGTTTGGAAGGCGATTTCAACCGCAAAGAAACCAGCGTTTTTCTCCGGCCGTATCGGCGAGCGCGTGGCCGCCAAAGGCGTTACCGTTGTGGATCAAGGCGATATTGCCGACAGACGCGGTTCGCTCAATATCGACGACGAAGGCAACGAAACTCGCCGCACTGTATTGATTGAAGACGGGATTTTGGTCGGCTATATGCAGGACGAAACCAACGCCCGCCTGATGGGTACGCAATCGACCGGCAACGGCCGCCGCGAAAGTTACGCTTCTGCGCCTATGCCGCGCATGACCAATACCTTTATGGAAAACGGCGGCTATGAGCCGGAAGAAATCATCACGTCCATCGACAAGGGCATTTACGCCGTCAATTTCGGCGGCGGACAGGTGGACATTACCAGCGGCAAGTTCGTGTTCAGCGCATCCGAAGCGTGGTGGGTGGAAGGCGGCAAGCTGCAATACCCCGTCAAAGGCGCAACCATCATCGGCAGCGGCCCCGAAGTGCTGAAACATGTTTCCATGATTGGCAACGACACTGCGCTCGACAGCGGCATCGGCGTCTGCGGCAAAGAAGGGCAGAGCGTTCCTGTCGGCGTCGGACAACCGACCCTGAGAATTGATGCCGGACTGACCGTCGGTGGTAGCGAAATTTAAACGGCAGGCCGTCTGAAAGGTTTTCAGACGGCCTTTTACATTAGGATAAAACCATGCAGGAACAGAATCGGAAATCAAGTTTTCCCATCGTGATGTTGCTGGTGTCGGTTGCCCTGTGGATAGCGTCTTTGTCCAATGTTGCATTTTATTTGGGCAATCATGAAAGCATGAAGGGTTTGACCGTTTTGATTTTGGGGTCGATATTTGCTTCTTTGGACATCAGATATTGTGCGGCCTATGCCAATTATGTTTGGTTGGCGGCCATTGTTTTGCTGGCGTTGCGGAGGAAGGTTGTGCCTGTCCATGCGGCGCTTTGGGGCTTGGCGCTGGTGGCTTTCAGTGTGAAAGCCGTACACGTCGATGAAGCAGGGAATACATCGGATATCGTGCGCTACGGCGCCGGATTTTATTTGTGGTATGCCGCATTTGCGGTTGCCACCATCGGCACGTTTGCCGGAAAGATTAAGGAAAGAAAAGCCACAACGCTGGCAGATGGGACGAAAAATGACGCTTGATGAATGGTTGCGCCAATCGGCACTGCCCAAAAATGAAGCGCGGATGTTGTTGCAATATGCGCTGGGTTACACGCGCGCGCAGCTGGTGACACGCGGTACGGACGATTTGGCAGACTCCGCCCTGCAAACCTTGGAGGCTTTGGTACAACGCCGTCTGAAAGGCGAGCCGATGGCCTATCTGTTGGGCGAACGCGAGTTTTACGGACGACGCTTTGCCGTCAATCCCCATGTGCTGATTCCCCGTCCTGAAACCGAGCATTTGGTGGAAGCCGTACTCAAACGCTTGCCGCCGCAAGGCCGTATGTGGGACTTGGGGACAGGCAGCGGCGCCATTGCCGTGACCGTCGCGCTTGAACGCGGTGATGCCGATGTTCACGCATCCGACATCAGCGTCGGTGCTTTGGATACTGCCCGTCAAAATGCGGCCGAATTGGGCGCAAAAGTCGAGTTTGCGCAGGGTTCGTGGTTTGATACCGACAGGCTGTCTGAAGGCCGATACGATGTGATTGTTTCCAATCCGCCGTATATCGAGGATGGCGATGAACATTTGTCGCAAGGCGATTTGAGGTTTGAACCGCAAAACGCGTTGACCGACTTTTCAGACGGCCTCAGCCATATCCGCCACATTACCCAGGAAGCACCTAAATATCTGAAAGCCAACGGCTGGCTGCTGTTTGAACACGGCTATGACCAAGGCGAAGCGGTGCGGAACATTATGCTTGAGAACGGTTTTGCCGAAGTGGCAACCGAACAGGATTTGGCAGGATTGGACAGGGTCACGCTGGGGCGTTTGCCTGCTTAGTGGGCATGGTTTGTCGAATATATAAAAAAAGGGCGTGTCGATCACGCCCTTTTGGTTTTCTGGTTTATCTGTTCAGACGGCCTGGTTTAACGCCAAGCAGCGACGAACTCCGCCCAGTGTTGTTTTTCTTCGGCTTGTGCAGCCAGATAATGTTTGATGCGTTTGATTTCGACTTCGTATTCGTCGGCATCGAGCGCGCCGCTCATCATGCGAAAGCGCATATACATCAGGTAGGTATTGGCGGCATCGGTTTCGCAATAGTCGCGGATGTCTTTCAGACGGCCTGCATGATAAGCGTCCCAAACCTTGCTGCCGTCCATGCCCAGTTTGCCGGGGAAGCCGCAGAGTTTGGCCATATCGTCCAAAGGCACGCTGGCACGCGGTTGGTAGAGGGCGAGCAAATCCATCAGGTCGCAATGGCGGGTGTGGTAGCGGCTGATGTAGTTGTTCCACTTAAAGTCGCGACTGTCGCCAAAGTCGCCGTCGCCCATGTCCCAATAACGGGCGGCGCTGATGCCGTGTATCAGGGCGCGGTAGTGGAGGACGGGCAGGTCGAAACCGCCGCCGTTCCAGCTGACGAGTTGCGGCGTATAGTTTTCAATGACCTCGAAGAACTTGGCAATCATGACTTCTTCGCTGTCTTCGGGATCGCCGATGGTGCTGACGCGGATTTTGTCTTGCCCCCAGCGCATACAGCAGGAGATGGCGACGACTTGGTGCAGATGGTGTTGCATAAAGTCGCTGCCGGTTTTGGCACGGCGTTGCTGCTGGGCAAACAGGACGACTTCGTTGTCGGGCAAATCGGCAGGCAAATCGTAGAGCTGGCGGATGCCGTTTACGTCGGGGATGGTTTCGATGTCGAAGGCGAGTATCGGAGTCATGGCGTGATCGGGTTGGATAAGGGATGATGTCATTGTGGCATGACGGCGCAGATAAAAAAAGAGGCAATCCCCCACAGGATTGCCCCAATACCTCAAATCAGAGATTTACGCTTCACAAACAATACAGGCTTTCACCTGCGGCTTTACAGATGCAGCTCAACTCTGCATCAGTAAACTTTCATTTCGGGCATTGCACCGAAATCCTATAAAATACCGCAATTTCTTGCAATATCAGAAAACTGCTTACAAAAGTATCTAAAACCAGCGAGGTCGTCTGAACGTTTTGTAATTTGATGTAGTGAAATTTACGCGAATTTTTACAGTTTGCCAAGTATTTTTTTCCGAAGGCTTATTTCAGTGTAAATTTCAGGTATTGTCATATTTTTGCAATTATATTTCATAATTATTTTAAATTTAGATATTTATTTGTTTTTTTAAATTTTTAATTTAATTTAATTTCATATTTTGAATGATTAAAATGCATTTTTTTAGATGAACTTTTTGTAATGTATTGTTTTTAAAAGAAATTAAATTTAATATGTAAATGAAAAAAGTGTATTGGGCCTGATGTTTTTCATTTGAGAAAAAATATAGGGTTATTTGAAAGTTTCAATCACGATGAAAAAAGTTGTTTTTAAAGCATTTAAAGCGGAATATTATTTGATTGTTTGGATTCGAACATGAATTTTGGTTTGATTCGATTAAAATGAAAAAGCGGCGAAAGAAGGATTTCGCCGCTTTTTGCATATTTAAATTGTAATTTGATGTAGTCAATAAAAGCTGTTTTCGCCTTCGGGACGGGTTTTGAAGCGTTTGTGCAGCCAGAAATATTGTTCGGGATGCTCGCGTACCCGCTCTTCGATGAAGTCGTTCATGCGCTGGGTGTCGGCTTCGACATTTTCGGTCGGGAAATTGTCCCAAGCAGGATAGAAGCGCAGGGTTACGGTATTGTCGGCTTCACGCGTGGGGATGGCGGGAATGATTTTGGCTTTGGTCATGCCGGCGATACGGCTGAGGCCGGTAATCGTGGCCGTCTGAATGCCGAAGAAATTGACGAAAATGGACTCGTTGCGGCCGAAGTCTTGGTCGGGCAGATAAAGAAAGGGCGCATCGCTTTTGCGCAGGTGTTTGATGATGGCGCGCAGGCCTTCTGTACGGCCGATCAGGAAAACATTGTTGTAGCGGTGGCGGCCTTTCAGGATCTGCTCGTCCAGGGCTTTGTTTTTTTGATGCGAATACATGCTGGTCAGCGGCACATCCTGATTGAGCGTGTAAACCGCCATTTCAAATGCGGTAAAGTGCGGATAGAGGATGATGACTTTTTCGCCGACGGCGAGGGCTTCGTCAAGATGGTGTTTGTCTTGATAACGCACCAACGAGCGCAGCTTGTCCGCAGGTGCGTACCAGTAGAGGCCGTATTCGAGCATCAGCTTCGCCATGTGCTGAAAATGGCGTTTGAGCAGGACGGTGCGCTGGCTGTCGTTCAGCTCGGGAAAGCATTTTTTGAGGTTTACCTCGCCGACTTTGCGGCGCGGTTTGACTGCGTAATAGGCAAGAATGCCGATCGCGTCGGCAATCTTGTGCAACACGCAAAAAGGCAGCAGGCGGATGAGGTAGAGAAAAAGGAAGGCGGCTTTCATGAAGGCTCGCTGTATGTGGGCAAAGGGCTATTATAACCGAAAGGCCGTCTGAAAAAGGGCTGGAACACTATTTCAGATGGCCTGAATGTCGGCTTACCATTGGAAACGGCCGCGTTTGACCTGCAGGCCGTCGGGGTTGAGTTGCGAAGCCAATCCGTGATTGCGCAGGGCGTGGGTGAGGGCGACGGCGAGTCCGTCGGCGGCATCGGCTTGCGGCGTGCCTGAAAGTGCGAGCATTTGGACCACCATATGCTGCACCTGCTCTTTGGCGGCCTTGCCCTTGCCGACCACCGCCTGCTTGACTTGAAGCGCGGTGTACTCAAACACGGGCAAGTCGTGCATGACCAAAGCGGCAATCGCCGCACCGCGCGCCTGACCAAGCATCAAAGTTGCGGCCGGATTGACGTTGACGAACACTTGCTCGATGGCCGCCTGATGCGGCTGATAGTGGCGGATGATTTCGTCGATATGGCGGACAATCACGGCGATACGTTCGGAAAGCGACGCACCTGTCGGCGTTTTGATACAGCCGGAAGCAACATAATGATGTTCGCGGCCGTGGACATCAATCACGCCGAAGCCGGTCACGCGGCTGCCGGGGTCGATGCCGAGAATGCGTGTGGGTTGGAACTGGGACATAGTGCGTGTTTAAAGTAATCGGTGTTTCAGGGCAGGCAGGCGTGTGCGCACGCTTTGCAGGCGCGCGGTATCCAAATCGGCACAAATCACACCTTCGCCTTCCGGCAACGTCGCCAACACATCGCCCCAAGGGTCGATAATCATACTGTGGCCGAATGTGCGGCGGCCGCTTTCATGCAGTCCGCCTTGTGCCGATGCGATGACGTAGCATTGGTTTTCCACTGCACGGGCGCGAAGCAGCAATTCCCAATGCGCCTTGCCGGTCGTGTAGGTAAACGCGGCCGGCAACAATAAAACATCAAACGGCTGCTGGGCGCGGAAAAACTCAGGAAAGCGCAAATCGTAGCAGACCCCGGCCGCCAGCGGAACATCGTCCACGCTCAGCTTCGGCACATCACTGCCTGCCAGTATTGTATCGGCTTCGGCGTAGCGTTCGCCCAAACCGGAAAAGCCGAAAAGGTGCATTTTGTGGTAAAGCCCGATTCGGTTGCCGTCGCGGTCATACACCAGCATCGTGTTCATCACCTTGCCAGCGTCTGGGCTTTGCAGCGGAACCGTACCGCCAAACAACACCACGCCGCATTCCCTTGCCGTTTCGCTTAAGGCCGTCTGAAAACGGGTGTGGCAGGTTTCGCCAACTCGTCCATCGTCCAAAGGCTCGGCAAATGCCAGCTTGTCCGTATCGTTTTTGCCCATCAGCGGCCAATATTCGGGCAGCAACACCCAATCCGCCCCTTGTTCGGCCGCCTCACGGACAAGGCGCTTCATGGTGACAATATTGGTTTCTGGGTCGGTGGACGACACCATTTGCACAGCGGCGGCGCGTAAAGAGCGCATCATCAAAACTCCTGTCAGATTTTGCAAGAATTGTAACTTGTTTACGCGCAAGGCCGATACAATCGTCACACAATTCCTCTCCAAAAAGGATAAACCATGAACTTAAAACTTCTCCTCACTGCCGCACTTTCTACCGCCGTACTCGCCGCACATGCCGACGTACAGCTTTACGGCAGCATCAAAAGCGGCATCGAAACCTCGCAAACCCGTTTCGGCAGCCAAACATACAGCCGAACTGCCGTTGCCGACCAAGGCAGCCACATCGGCTTGCGCGGCTCACATCCGATTGGCGGCGGAACGAATTTTATTTGGGAAGTCGAACAAGACACACCGGTCGGCAAAAGCGGCTCCATCCGCCAAGACTGGCGTGAACGTCGAGACAATTTTGGCCGTTAAAGGAAAGATTGGATAGTAAAAGGCCGTCTGAAAGATTTTCAGACGGCCTGTTTTTATAGTAAGGCCGTTTGATTTAAAGAATACGCTTATAAGGGTGGTAATCAATAATATCTTAATATTTTCAAAATTTAACAGCTTTGTATAACTTATTGATTAATTGAGAGATTAATAAGATATTAGTTGATTGATTAAAAAATCAGCATTGTCTTTGCTTGAAAATTAATAAATTATCAAGTAAGGTTAAATGCAAGCGGTTTTATCCGTTAGTTAAATATTAATCAATAAGATAGGATGGTATAATCATGAATGAAGATATTATCAAAGGAAAATGGGAGCAACTCAAAGGTAAAGCCAAAGAAAAATGGGGCGAGTTGACAAACGACGATTTAGAAATCATCGAAGGCAAGCGCGATCAGTTGGCTGGTAAGCTCCAAGAGCGTTACGGTCGCACTAAAGATGAAGCTGAAAAAGAAATTGATGATTGGCTGAACAGCTAAGACCGTTGAATTTCACCATAAACGGTCGTATCCCCCTCGACCGTTTTATATTAAACCGAAAGGAAAAAATCATGCTTCATTATTCGATCGTTTTCTTTATAATCGCTATTATTGCAGCTGTATTAGGTTTCGGTGGTATTGCAGGTAGTGCGGCAGGCATAGCCAAAATTTTATTTGCCGGTTTCTTGATCTTGTCGGTGATATCACTGATTTTTGGCAGGAAGAAATAATACCTGTAAACCAATAAGGTTGTATCAAGCCACCATTCCGTCAAATAGGCCGTCTGAACAATCAGGATAACTGGTTTTCAGACGGCCTTTGTTCTTATAATAGCGGTTTATTGTTTCCACACACACCTAGCAACGGAGTTTCCATGCAGTTTTCAGCATTCGGCGAAAAATTCACACAACACAGCGGTATTTTGCAGTTGATGGACGATTTGGGCGATGCGCTCAAAAGTGACAAGCCCGTCAACATGCTTGGCGGCGGCAATCCGGCGAAGATTGCTGAAGTCAATGCGGTGTTCGCCGATGTGTTTTCTAAACTGGCGGCGGAACACGCTGTTGAGAATATCGGCAATTATTCCAATCCGCAGGGCGATGCGGCGCTGATTGCGGCTTTGACTGAGTTTCTCAACCGCGAATACGGCTGGAACCTGACGGCGGACAATATCGCGCTGACCAATGGTTCGCAAAACGCGTTTTTCTATTTGTTCAACCTGTTTGGCGGCAAATTCAATCTTTCAGACGGCCAAACGGCTGAGAAAGCCATTTTGTTGCCGCTTGCGCCTGAATATATCGGTTATGCCGACGTGCATGTCGAAGGGCAGCATTTTATTTCGGTAAAACCGAAAATCGAAAATGTCGAACACGAAGGCGAAGCGGGATTTTTCAAATACCGCGTGGACTTTGACGCGCTGGAGAGCCTGCCTGAATTGAAAGAGGGCAAAATCGGTGCGATTTGCTGTTCACGCCCGACCAACCCGACCGGCAATGTGTTGACCGACGGCGAGATGGCGCGTTTGGACGCGTTGGCGCAGGAACACGGGATTCCGCTGATTATCGACAACGCCTACGGAATGCCGTTCCCGAATATTATTTACAGCGATGTGACGCTCAACTGGCACGAAAACATCATCCTCTGCTTCAGCCTTTCTAAAATCGGCCTGCCCGGCGTGCGTACCGGCATTATTGTCGCCGCGCCGGAAGTGGTCAAAGCCGTCAGCAGTTTGAATGCGATTGTGAATTTGTCGCCAACCCGTTTTGGCGCGGCGATTGCGGCTCCGCTGTTAAACGACGGCCGTCTGAAACAGCTGGCCGATGAAGTGATTCAGCCGTTTTACCGTCAGCAGGCGCAAACGGCGGTTTCCCTGCTCAAACGCGAATTGGGTGCGTATCCGTTGAAAATCCATAAGCCTGAAGGTGCGATTTTCTTATGGCTTTGGTTTGAAAACCTGCCTGTTTCGTCGCAAACCTTGTACGAAATGCTCAAGGCCGAAGGCACGCTGATTATTCCGGGCGAGCATTTCTTTGTCGGCATCGATACGCAAGACTATCCGCACGCGCACGAGTGCATCCGCATGAGCATTGCGCAGGACGCGGAAACGCTGGAAAAAGGCATTGCCGCGATCGGTCGCGTGGTGCGTGGTTTGTACGATAAAAAATAAATGCTTTGAATAGGCAAAGGCCGTCTGAAACATGAGCAATCGGGTTTCAGACGGCCTTTTTGTCGGATTTAGATATGGTGGATAACCAGTTTTTTGCCTTCGTAATCGAGGACGTTGACGTCCATATCGAATAAGGTTTTGATGTTTTCGGCGGTGAAAATATCGTTGGGCTTGCCCTGCATGGCGACTTGGCCGTTTTTCATGGCGACGACGTAATCTGCGTAGGCTGCTGCCTGGTTGATATCGTGCAGGACGACGACGGTGGTGCGTTTGTGTTCGTCGGTCAGCCGGCGCAGGATCTGCATGAGGGAGCGGGCATGATACATGTCGAGGTTGTTCAGCGGTTCGTCCAGCAAAACGTAGTCGGTGCGCTGACAGAACACCATGGCAATCATGGCGCGTTGGCGTTGGCCGCCGGAAAGCTCGGTCAGGTAGCGGTCGGCAAAGTCTTGCAGGTGGAACTCGGCAAGTGCTTCTTCGACGATGGTTTTATCCGTTTCAGACGGCCTGCCTTGGTGGTAGGGATAACGGCCGAACATGAGCAGGTCGCGTACGGTAATGCGGCTCATGATGCTGTTTTCTTGGGTGAGGATGGAGAGCGTGCGGGCAAGTTCGGCGGTGGGGGTGGTTTTGATGTCTTTGCCTGCGTAGCTGATGTCACCGTGTACCAAGGGCTGCAGGCGCGCCATAAAGGAGAGGAGGGTGGACTTGCCTGCGCCGTTCGGGCCGATCAGTGCGGTAATGCCGCCTTCGGGGATGTCGAGGCTGACGTCGTTGAGGATGGGGTTGCTGCCGATGGTGTGGCTGACGTTGCGGATGGTAATCATAGGCGGGTCCGAAAATGGGAAGTTGGGGTTTCAGACGGCCTTTCAGCATGAGGCCGTCTGAATTTTATTCCTGTATGGTGTGGTTAGATTTCGCTGACGGTAACAAATTCGGGATTGTCGGCTTGGTCAATCAGGAAGGCGCGGACGCGTTCTTGCCAAAGCTCGCCGAATTGTTTGAGTTCGTTGGCACTTGCGCTGCCGCTGACGGCTTTGGGCATAATGTCGCGCATTTTCGGTGCAAAGGGTTGAAGCGCGGCGTTGAGGCTGACGGCAACGGTTTTGCCGGTATCGCGGCGGCGGAGCGCGAGTGTGCCGTTGATTTCGTCTGCACCAAAGGACAATAAATGGCGGCGGGCAAAGCGTCCGGCTGGGCCTACGCCGCCAAAGCCGGTTTCGGGTGCTGCGCCGGTAAGGAGTTGGACGACGGAAGCGGTAACGCCGGTTGTACCTTCGTCACGTTCGCCCTGCATAAATGCTTCGATGTCGCCGCGTTGCGGCAGTTCTTCGCCGTAAAGGGCTTTAAGGCCTTTGACCACCATCAGGTAGGCACCGGCGACGGTCGGGCAGGAGTGGCCGCACAGGCGCACGGCATCGGCGTAGTGGTAAGTGAGGATGCCGTTTTCGGCCGCGCCGAGGAAGTCGGCCAATGCGTCTTGGACGGTAATGGTCGGGGCGTCATCGAAGAATGAAGGGAGGCGTTCTTGTGTCATGAGGGTTATCCTTTATGGGTTTGCTTAGGCCGTCTGAAGGTTTCAGACGGCCTGAAACCTTTGCGGCATACTGTTTGCTGCGCTTTGAGCGGCATTTGCATTCAGTATTGCGGCAAAGGTTTCGGACTGAAACTGCGGTGTTATTTTAGGAGTATTTTTTTGTCCTGTATAAATTTTTCCGCCAGTTTTGTCACACCGTGGGTATTGAGGTGGTTGGTGTCAAAATATATCGGCAGGTCGTCTATGGTTTTGTCTGCCGGAATAGGCTCCATGATGTTGACCCAGTGCACGGCAGGCCGCTGTTTGACGATGTTTTCTATGGTTTTGTCGGCTTCGGCGGAGCGGGCAATTTCCGCTTTTTTATGCTCGGAAACGTATTGCATATCGATGCCGAGACGCTGTTTCAGGTAGTAATGGCGCAGGGGCAGTTGCGCGCTCATCGGCGTGTCGGCAAAGACGTAAACCTGTTTGCCCTGTTGAATCAGGGTGTCGAGCATTTTGCCGAAATGATCCGTAAAACCGGGCTTGTCGGTATGCAGGAACCAACGTTGCGAGATAAAGACCACCGGATAGTTTTCAACCTTTTGTGCGATAAAGCGGTTGTAAGAGTTGCAGCGTTTGGCACGGCGGTCACTTTGCGGCAGGAGGAAGCCGAAGGCAACGCCGCAACTGTTGGACGAGATAATGTCGGCGGCAAAGCCTTCCTGTTTGCCCACTATATCAATAAAGGGCGTCAGGTGGGCGGCGTGGGAGTCACCCATCAGCAGGACTTTGCTGCTTTGATTTTCCGCGCCGACAGCGCAGTCGGTTTTGGTCAAGGTATCCGCGCAGATTTTACTTTCGTCAACCGTATATAGGTTTGCCTCGTATGCGGCCGGTTTGGCAGTCAGCAGGTAGCCGGCGGCAGGAATCAGCAGAGCGAAATAGGCGGCGATTACCCCGATGAATTTCTTGGTGGTGAAATTCTTTATCCGTCGCACTGGTGTTTCGACAAAGTAATAGGACAAAACGGACAAGCCCGACATCAGTACGACGGCCAATACAATCGCGGACATCGGCAAAGCGTTGTCCATGTAAACATAGCGCATGACGGCCAAGACCACCCAATGCCAGAGATACAGTGAATAGGAAATCAAACCGATAAACACAACGGGCTTGAGGCTCAACAGTTTGGCGGTATTGAAGCCGCTTTGCGTTTGCAGGGTTTTGCCCGAGTAAATCAAGCCGCCAACCGCCGTACAGCACAGCAGCCGTTCGATATTGCCTTCGCCGGGCAACACGCCGTAAGGAAGCAGCAGCATGGCGGCAATAACCGCCATCATCGCCCAGCCGACCAAAGGTGTGCTGAAACGGTCGTTGGTTTGGGAGGGCGGAATAAAGGCAAAAAGCGCGCCGATCAGCAGCTCATATGCGCGCACATAAGGCAGGAAATAAGGGTCCATGCCGAAGGTGGGCAAAAAGACGGACAGCAGGCTCAATACAATCAGCAAAAGGATGAATTGGCGGATGTTGCGCCCTTTGCTGAATCGGAAAAAGGCAATCAGCAAAACCGGAAAAACAAAGTAAAACTGCTCTTCCAGCGATAAAGACCAAATGTGTTGCAAAGGTTTTTCCACCGCATCGGCATCAAAATAACCGCCGCGCCGTGCAAAAAACAGGTTGGCCGAAAACAGCAACGCAAACACTGCCGATTTGACGTATTGGCGCAGGTCAAACGACAAGAAAAAGATTGCGGCGGCCAAACTCGTACACAGCAATACGCAGGAAAAAACAGGCAAAATGCGCTTCGCGCGGCGTTTGTAGAATTCTAAAAACGAAAAACTGCTGTTTTGCATTTCGCGGCTGATGATGGTGGTGATCAGGTAGCCGGACAAAACGAAAAACATATCCACACCGAGGAAACCGCCGGGCAGCCAAGCGGCGTTGATGTGGAAAATAATAACGGCCAAGACGGCCAAAGCCCGGATGCCGTCCAAGTCGGGACGGTATTTTAATGTCGTACTCATTTTTTGTAATTTTAGTAAATTTAGTGATGTTTACTATGAGTACATGTCAGAAATTTAGTTTCATTTCAATAGTTAAATATTTTTTAACACAGGCTTCAGACGGCCTGAAGCTGTTTGGGCTTGTTTAATTTATTTCTTTTTCAACACCAAATATAAAAATACCAATCCGCCTGCAAATTCGACGACCACGCTCAATACAGCCTGCATGCCGAGGAAGTGTTCGAAGATGGTTTGCCCGCCGACCAATAGGATGCCACCGACACAAAAAGTCATGGGTAGGCGGACGGAATGTTTGACCGACGGAGAAAAATGGTTGGCTAGCGCGGCAACCAGCAGGCCGAAAAAGCTTACCGGGCCGACAACGGCGGTGGCGGTTGCAACCAGTGCGGCGATCCACAACAGCAGCCATAAGGTATTGCGCGTGTAGTTGATGCCCAAATTGATGGCTTGATTGCGGCCGAGCAGGTAAACATCGAGGCGGTGGCGTTCGCGCCAGATCACGGCGGCGCTGATGAGCAACACGATTGCGCCGATACCCAACAATTCCGAGTGGACGGTATTGAAGGTGGCAAACATATTCGCCTGCGCGGCGGTAAATTCTTCGGGGTCAATCATGCGCGAAAGCAGCGATGACAGGCTGCGGAACAAAATCCCGAAAATCACGCCGATTAAAATCATGCGCGACAAATCGCGTCCGCCCTGTTTGATGAGCGTGTAAAACAGCAGCAGCGAGCCGCCCATCATGACGACCAGTTCAAAGCCGAATTTGCCCGTCAACGGCAGGGAAGCATAGCCCACGCCGCCGAGCGTAAACACCAGCAAGGTCTGTAAAAACACATACAGCGAATCGAAACCCAAAATCGAAGGGGTCAGAATCGGATTGTTGGTCAGCGTTTGGAAGAGTTGAGTGGACACGCCGACTGCATAGGCGACCATCAGCAACGCGGCAAGCTTGGTCAGGCGCAGGTGCAAGACAAAGTCCCAATCGCCTTTGACGTTGAGCGTCATAAACAGGACGCAGGAAACCAGCAACAGCGCAAAGGCGACCCACAACGGACGGCTGCTTCCTGCCATAAAACCGATATTTTTTTCAGACGGCATGAGCAGGTTTCCTTAATAAAAGCCATAAAAACAAAGCCGTCCCCATTACACCAAAAACCGTAGAGACCGGAATTTCAAACGGAAACACAATCACGCGTCCGACAATATCGCACAGCAACACCAAAGACGCGCCCAGCAAGGCCACCGCCGGCAGGCTCTGGCGCAGCTTGTCGCCCATCAGGCGGCTGATGATGTTCGGCACGACTAGGCCGATAAACGGAATATTGCCGACCGTTACGACCACCAAAGACGTAATCAGCGCCACAATAATCAGCCCCGACCACAGAATCGCCGTCCGGTTCAGCCCCAAATTCACGCTTACTGTTTCGCCCAAACCCAAAATCGTCAGCTGGTCGGCAATTAAATAGGCAAACAAAGCCAAAATCCCCGTTGCCCACAACAATTCATACCGCCCGAGCAACACGCCGGAAAAATCGCCCTGTTGCCACACGCCCAGCATTTGCAGCATTTCGTTTTCATACGCGATAAAGGTGGCCACCGCCTCAATCACACCGCCGAAAATAATCCCGACCAAAGGCACCATCAGTTGCGCGGTCGGCGGCAGGCGGCGGATCAGCAGCATAAAGACCAGCATCCCGATCAGCGCGGCAACGGCGGCAACCGACATTTTTGCCAGCAGCGGCGCAGCCGGCAGCAGCAGGGTCATCAGCAGCAAACCCAAAGCCGCGCCTTGGCTTGCGCCCACCATCGACGGTTCGACAAAACGGTTGCGCATCAAAATCTGCATAATCATGCCGGCCACCGCCATCGACGCACCCGTCAGCACAATCGCAAACGTGCGCGGCAGGCGGCTGATGAACATGACCTGCTGGCTGTCGGATAGGGAAAACAGGGTGGACCATTTGAATTCGGCCACGCCGACCGACAGGCTGACGGCAAACAATATCAGCAGCGCCATGCCGTTGACCGCATTTAAAAATGAAGGTTTGTGAAACATAAAATGGTTCGGAAAAAATAAGGCCGTCTGAAAGAAGGGTTAAGGTATTTGGCAAAAAAGGCAGGTTTGCCCATCATAAAAACAGATGCAAACAGGCAAAACTTGTCCATTTGCACCATGTATTTTCAGACGGCCTAAATCCAATGACTTCAGATCAAGCAACTTGACCATGTGAGTCATCAAATCCTTCAGGCCGTCTGAAAGAAACGGGCGGCTATGCCCGTGCCGAATTACTTGGCGGCATTAAACGCATCGCTTACCTGTTTGGAAGCATTCAGCAATTCTTGCGCGCCGCCGGCCGCCAGATAAGTTTCAGGAACAAGGTAAACCACCTGTCCTTTTTTCCAAGCGGTTGTTTCGGCAACCAGCGGATTGTTCAACACATCTTTTGCCGCCTGGCCTTCTTCACCGATGGCCGCGCCGCGGTCCAAAACAAACAGCCAATCAGGGTTTTTCTCTTTCAGGTATTCAAAGCTGATAGGCTGGCCGTGGCTGCCTTCTTTAATCGATTCATCAACAGCGGGAACGCCGATGTCTTTATGCAACCAACCGCCCAAACGTGAGGAAGGGCCGAAAGCCGACATCTTACCGCCGTTGACCAATACCACCAAACCCTTGCCTTTGCCTTGCGCAGCAGTTTTCGCCGCTTCAAACGAAGCATCGATTTCCGCTTTCAGTTTGTCTGCTTCGGCCTGTTTGCCGAAGATTTGCGCCAGCGCATCGATGCGCTCTTTGGAACTTTCTTTCAGATTGGCGGTTTCGGCGGTCATTTCGATAGTCGGCGCAATCTCGTTCAACTTGTCAAATGCTTTGGCTGCACGGCTGCCGATGATGATGAGCTGCGGTTTGTAAGCGTTTAAGGCTTCGTAGTCAGGCTCAAACAGCGTGCCGGCAGGTTTCGTGGTTTTGAAATATTCGTCCAAGTAGGGCAGGCGGTTTTTGTCGATGGACAAACCGGTTTTCACGCCCAATTTGTTTAAAGTATCGAGCATGCCCAAATCGTAAACGGCGATACGCTCTGGATTTTGCGGCACTTTCGCATCGCCGCGCGTGGTTTTCACCGTCAGGCTTGCGCCTTCGGTTTGGGCGGCAGAAGCGGAAGCAGTTTGGGCTTGGTTGGACGCAGAATCTTTCGGTGAACACGCACCCAAAGCGAGGGTGCAGCATACGGCTAAAGCAGTCAAACGTAACATAGGGTTTCTCCGTAGTCGGAAATAAAGTAAATCGAAATGATAACTTGTATCGGATTATAAAGCTAGATGCCGTCTGAAAACTTTTGTTTTCAGACGGCTTTTTCAAGCTGATTGCTTAGAAGCGGTAGTTCACGCTTAGGCGGACATCGCGGCCTGGTTCAGGCAGGGAGTTGGCACCTGCGCGTTGGCTGTGCGGCTTGTAGTTTTTATCAAAGACATTGTTGACGGAGAAGTTGACGTTCAAGTCGTCTTTGCCTGTCGGTTTCCAGTTGGCGAAGATATCGTTGACGCCGTAGCCTGCACGGACAACATTCAGAGCCACATCAGAGCCGCGCGAGGTTGGGGCGTAGCCTGCATTTTGGACATAACGTCCGCGCCAGCCGATTTCCAGATTCGGATTGTCGAATTGGTAAGACAGACCTGTTGTCCATGTGCGTCCCATCGGGATGGCGGTCGTTACTTTGTCGGCGGTATCGCCGTTCAGCTTCGGTTTGCTGTAGGCTACGCCTGCACGTGCGGTCAGACCTTTCCAGCGGTAGGCTGCGTTCAGTTCGTAACCTGTGTTTTTCAGCTTGCCGCCGTTATACCAAACATGGTATTTCCCCTCTTGGCCGATGGCCTGTACATCTTTGATTTGTTGATGGAAATAGCTGCCGGACAATGTAAGGGCAGAATTCCAGTGGTAGTTGAAGCCGATTTCCGCATTTCGTGAGCGTTCCGCTTTCAAATCAGGCGATGCTTTAATCGATCTGATGCTCATTAAAGCCGCTTCGTACAGGCGGGGGCTGCGGGTTGCATAGTTCAGGCTGGTGTTGATGGAAAAATCAGGGGTAATGTCATAAACCAACCCGATGCTTGGATTGAGGTTGCCGTCTGAATTTTCTGTATTACTGCTGGTTTTCATTTTCCAACGGTCATAGCGCAAACCTGTGGTCAGCGTAACCGGAGACAAATCCCAAATACCTTCTACATATACGCCGGCATCGCTTTTCTTCTCGTTGTTTTCTCCGTTTGAGCTGCTTTTTTGAGTGCGCCAGTTTACTCCGTATTTCAAGGTATGGCGGTCAAATAGACGGCTGTCGAGATTGAGGTTGGCTCCGTATGTCCGTACTTCGCCGTCCAATTCATAATCTGGACTGGGGACTTCATCACGTTTGGTATTCAAACGGTAAACATTGGCTTTGATTTTGTCGATAAAGCCCAAGTTTCCGCCTTTGAATTCCAAGTTGGTGGTGTCTTGGGTCAGTGTGCGGTAACGCGGCGAGTTGGTGGCGACATTCGGAATACGGTTGCCGTTGGCATCCAAAACGTATTGACCCGTACGGCGGTCGGTTTGGAAGACTTGCGAGAAATCGAACTCTTCGCGCAGGGCGCGTTCGCCATATTGTTTCTCTTGGCGGTGGCTTAATTCAATACGGTTGTCCTCGTTGAAACGATAGCCGATTTTGCCCAATAAGCCGCGAGAACCCAATCCACTGTTTAAAACCTTATCGCTTCCGAGCAGATTACGGTAACCTTTGCCTGCCGTGTATTCTTTGTCGCGCACGAAATTGCCTGAAACCAATGCGTCAAAACCGCCTGCCTGACCGTAAACGCTTGCGCCGCGTGAATAGCCTTTATTGCTGCTGATGCCGGCATTGACTTTGAAACCGACGTTTTGACCTTCCCTCAGCAAATCTTTGGCTTCAACCGTTTCGGCAACAATTGCGCCGCTGGTTGCACCGATACCTGCAGAGGCCGAACCCGTACCTTTTTGCACGGCAACGACTTTTACCAATGCGGGGTCAAGCATAAAGCGACCGTTGTGGTGGAAAATCTGGCTGTCAGTGTAAGTATCGTCAACTTTATAGTCTATTTGGTCTTGTCCCATGCCTCGGATGGTTACCCATTGCGACTGACCGTTGCCGCCGCCGAAACTGATAGAGGGTTCGTTGAACAATACGTCTTTTAAATCAGTGGAAGTCGTTTCTTCCATACGTTTCGTCGTTACACGGTGTGTGGCGCTTGTGGCCTGACCTTTGACGGTAACGGTATCAAGTACAACATTGTCTTTGGCTTCATTTTCTGCGTGTGCAAAACCGGCCGCCAGTGTTAGTGACAGCAGGCTCAGTCGAAACAGGGGCGTATTCATTGGGAAATGTCCTTAATAAAATGACAGCAATAAAAAATAAAAGCAAATAAAGAGAAATTATCTTTAAAATATGCAATTAAGAATAATCATCATTTATAATAATGCATATAAAAAAAACGGTTGTAAAGAGTTGTATTGAATTTGTTAAGGAAGCGGGTTGTTTTTAAACGAACTTTGCAGTTGGTATATCAGGCCGTCTGAAAAATATGTGATCGGGCATTTTTGCGTATGAAAATATTTGGAAAGACTGCATAGAAATTTTTACTTTTTCCCTTGAATTTGTCGCAAACAACCCAAATCTACCCGCCATTACGGCAGGCTTTCTATAAGCGTGTCGCTATTTCCAAGCAAACCGTGTCTGTCATGTCCGACAGACAATTGTTTTCAATCTATTTATTTATCGGAGCATTAAGACATGACCATCCGCCCTTTACACGACCGTGTAGTCGTCAAACGCTTAGAAGCTGAAGAAAAAACCGCCTCCGGCATCGTTTTGCCGGGTGCGGCTGCTGAAAAACCCGACATGGGCGAAGTAATCGCCGTGGGTGCGGGCAAAATCGGTAAAGACGGTGCGCGCCGTCCGCTGGATGTCAAAGTCGGCGACAAAGTGATCTTCGGCAAATACAGCGGCCAAACTGTAAAAGCCGACGGCGAAGAGCTGTTGGTAATGCGTGAAGAAGACATCTTCGGTATCGTTGAATAAGATTTTTAAATATTAAGGCCGTCTGAAAAAGGGTAAGCAATGGCAGACTACATCCGTATTTCAAAGTCTGAAGATCTCAAACAGATCAGTATCCAATTCGATTGTGGACAAGATTCTGTGTTCACTTTGGGCGAAAGGATGAATGAGGCTTGTGAAGAAGCCTATATGAACGGCTACAACTGGGATGCCTTCTTCAATGCCTATTTGGGCGTTTACGCGCCTGAACTGCTTGAGAACTTGGATTCTGACCCTGAAGGCGGTTCATATTTCGCCTATTATTCGCTGACACCGGAAAATTGGGGAAAAGCTGAGAAATTCAAACAGATTGCTGTTGATTTGGTTGAAAACGAAAGCAAGATTTTCGAATTTCTGGAAAGCTACGGCGACAGTGTGGAATGGGATTGACCTTTCCAGACGGCATCATCTTTATTTTTACAGTAAAACAGATTTTTAAGGATTAAAAACATGGCAGCAAAAGACGTACAATTCGGCAATGAAGTTCGCCAAAAAATGGTAAACGGCGTCAACGTATTGGCAAACGCCGTACGCGTAACTTTGGGCCCTAAAGGCCGCAACGTGGTACTTGACCGCGCTTTCGGCGGCCCGCACATCACTAAAGACGGTGTGTCTGTTGCAAAAGAAATCGAATTGAAAGACAAATTCGAAAACATGGGTGCGCAGATGGTGAAAGAGGTGGCGTCTAAAACCAACGACGTAGCCGGTGACGGTACCACTACTGCAACCGTATTGGCGCAATCCATCGTTGCCGAAGGCATGAAATACGTGACCGCCGGCATGAATCCGACCGACCTGAAACGCGGTATCGATAAAGCCGTTGCCGCTTTGGTTGACGAGCTGAAAAACATCGCCAAACCTTGCGACACTTCTAAAGAAATCGCCCAAGTCGGCTCTATTTCCGCCAACTCTGACGAACAAGTCGGCGCGATTATCGCCGAAGCGATGGAAAAAGTCGGCAAAGAAGGCGTGATTACCGTTGAAGACGGCAAATCTTTAGAAAACGAGCTGGACGTGGTTGAAGGTATGCAGTTCGACCGCGGCTATCTGTCTCCTTACTTCATCAACGACGCTGAAAAACAAATCGCTGCTTTGGACAATCCGTTTGTATTGTTGTTCGACAAAAAAATCAGCAACATCCGCGACTTGTTGCCTGTTTTGGAACAAGTGGCCAAAGCCAGCCGTCCGCTCTTGATTATCGCTGAAGACGTAGAAGGCGAAGCCTTGGCGACTTTGGTCGTGAACAACATCCGCGGCATTCTGAAAACCGTTGCCGTTAAAGCTCCGGGCTTCGGCGACCGTCGCAAAGCCATGTTGCAAGACATCGCCATCCTGACCGGCGGCACTGTGATTGCCGAAGAAGTCGGCCTGTCTTTGGAAAAAGCGACTTTGGACGACTTGGGTCAAGCCAAACGCATCGAAATCGGTAAAGAAAACACCACCATCATCGACGGCTTCGGCGACGCAGCCCAAATCGAAGCGCGTGTTGCCGAAATCCGCCAACAAATCGAAACCGCAACCAGCGAATACGACAAAGAAAAACTGCAAGAGCGCGTTGCCAAATTGGCAGGCGGTGTGGCAGTGATCAAAGTCGGTGCTGCTACCGAAGTTGAAATGAAAGAGAAAAAAGACCGCGTGGAAGACGCGCTGCACGCTACCCGCGCAGCCGTTGAAGAAGGCGTGGTTGCAGGCGGTGGCGTAGCCCTGTTGCGTGCCCGTGCTGCTTTGGAAAACCTGCACACCGGCAATGCCGACCAAGACGCAGGCGTACAAATCGTATTGCGCGCCGTTGAGTCTCCTCTGCGCCAAATCGTTGCCAACGCAGGCGGCGAACCTAGCGTGGTGGTGAACAAAGTATTGGAAGGCAAAGGCAACTACGGTTACAACGCAGGCTCCGGCGAATACGGCGACATGATCGAAATGGGCGTACTCGACCCTGCCAAAGTAACCCGTTCTGCGCTGCAACACGCCGCATCTATCGCCGGCCTGATGTTGACCACAGACTGCATGATTGCTGAAATTCCTGAAGAAAAACCTGCTATGCCTGATATGGGCGGCATGGGTGGTATGGGCGGCATGATGTAAGGCCGTCTGAAACCTTCAGACAAAAAAGCAAAACCGCACGGCAATCAGCCGTGCGGTTTTTATTTGCCAGTGGGAAGCGTGAGAGGGTGCATGAGGAGTTGTAGAGAAAGGGTAGCCAGTTCCATTGAATCAGAAGCAATCAAATAAACTTCATCATCAAAAAAGGCCGTCTGAAACTTTATTTTGCGTTTCAGATGGCCTGCTTAATGATCTAAACCGTTACTTTTTGCCCGAACGGCTGTATCGGACAGCTTGAGACAAGATTTCTTCAATTTCTATCCACATAATGCCTCCTTACAGTAAACCAGGTTGACCTAAAGCCGGGTCGGTCGCACGGGCAGCTTGGGCATCTTCGACAGTCAGTCCAAGGGCTTTGGCTACGCCTTCGCCGTATGCCGGATCGCAACGGTAGCAGTTGCGGATATGGCGATATTTGATGAAGTCTGGTGCATCGCCCATGGCTGCGGCGGTGTTGTTAAACAAAGCTTGTTGTTGCTCATTGTTCATCAGCTTGAACAAGGCACGCGGTTGGCTGAAATAGTCGTCATCGTCTTGGCGGTAGTCCCAGTGCGCCGCGTCACCGTTGATTTTCAAAGGGGGCTCGGCGAAGTCGGGTTGTTGCTGCCATTGGCCGAAGCTGTTGGGTTCGTAGTGCGGCAGGCTGCCGTAGTTGCCGTCGGCGCGACCTTGCCCGTCGCGCCGGTTGCTGTGAACAGGGCAGCGCGGGCGGTTGACGGGAATTTGGCGGAAGTTTACGCCCAGGCGGTAGCGCTGCGCATCAGCGTAATTGAACAAACGCGCTTGCAGCATTTTGTCGGGGCTAGCGCCGATACCGGGAACGAGGTTGCTCGGTGCGAAGGCGGATTGTTCCACATCGGCGAAGAAGTTTTCGGGATTGCGGTTTAACTCAAATTCGCCCACTTCAATCAGCGGATAGTCTTTTTTCGGCCAAACTTTGGTCAAGTCAAACGGATGATAAGGCACTTTTTCTGCATCGGCTTCAGGCATGACCTGGATGTACATCGTCCATTTCGGAAACTCGCCGCGTTCGATGGCTTCGTACAGGTCGCGCTGGTGGCTTTCGCGGTCATCTGCAATGATTTTGGCGGCTTCTTCGTTGGTCAGGTTTTTAATGCCTTGCTGGCTGCGGAAATGGAATTTCACCCAAAAACGCTCGCCCGCTTCGTTCCAGAAGCTGTATGTATGCGAACCGAAGCCGTGCATATGGCGGTAGCTGGCAGGGATGCCGCGGTCGCTCATGACGATGGTGACTTGGTGCAGGGCTTCGGGCAGCAGCGTCCAGAAGTCCCAGTTGTTCGTGGCGGAGCGCATATTGGTGCGCGGGTCGCGTTTGACGGCTTTGTTCAAGTCGGGGAATTTGCGCGGGTCGCGCAGGAAGAATACGGGCGTGTTGTTGCCGACCATATCCCAGTTGCCTTCTTCGGTATAGAACTTCAATGCAAAGCCACGGATGTCGCGTTCCGCATCTGCTGCGCCGCGCTCGCCTGCCACGGTGGTGAAACGGGCGAACATCTCGGTTTTCTTACCGACTTCGCTGAAGATTTTGGCGCGGGTGTATTTTGTGATGTCGTGTGTCACGGTAAACGTACCGAACGCGCCTGAACCTTTGGCGTGCATACGGCGTTCAGGGATGACTTCGCGCACGAAGTCGGCGAGTTTTTCATTCAGCCACAAATCCTGCGCCAGCAGAGGGCCGCGCGGACCGGCAGTCAGGCTGTTTTGATTGTCGGCAACGGGCGCGCCGTTGTTCATGGTCAGGTGGGTAACAGGGCATTTGGAGGTAGTCATGATGGTTTCCTTTGCAAAATGGTCAGTGGTTTATAAAACGATTTGCCGGAAGGCATATTCGTAGCCGGTTTCTTGGCATTCATAAATTTCTTGTATCGACATTTGTTTTTCCTTTTGTTTAAGCTATGAAAAGAACTATACAGAAAGGTTTTGACTATTGAAACTATGACTTCAATTTAATATTGTTATTATCAATTGAGATTTTATTTTTGTTAGATTTTTATTATCGAATAAACATGTTAAACAAAAAGGTCGTCTGAAACTGTTTTCAGACGACCTTTTTGTATCTCCGTTCGCATTAAAGCTTGCGCATCATCATCATGAAATATGCGCCGCCTATGAGCGTGGCCATCATTCCGGCGGGGACTTCGTAAGGGAACATTACCTGCCTGCCCAGCCAGTCGGCCGTCATCATAACCGATGCGCCGATGAGTGCGGCGGCAAGTTGCTGTTTGGGCAGGCGTGCGCCGAGCATACGGGCCAGATGCGGCGCAAGCAGTCCGACGAAGCTCAAGGGGCCGATGAGCAGTGTGGATAAGGCGGTTAACGTTGCGCTTGAGACGATCAGCACCAGCCGTGCGAGGGAGACGTTGATGCCGACGGAGCGGGCGATTGTTGCGTTCAGGCTGAGCAGTCCGAGCCAGCGTTGCAGCGTGAGGATGAGGAGGAGCGAGGCGGCGGCGAGTAGGCTGACGGTAAGGGCGGATTCGGGCGTTGCCTGATAGGTCGAACCTGACATCCACAATAAAAGCAGTTGTACGCGGAAATCGCCGGTTGCCATCCAAATGCGGATGGCGGTATCGGCGAGTGCGGCCAGCGCCATGCCGGTAAGCAGGATTTTTTCGGGAGTAAATCCGTTTTTGCGGTTGAACAGCATCAACAGCCCCAAGGATACGAGAGCGGAAACGATACCTGTCAGCCAAAACCAGCCGCTGCCCGAGGTAATGCCGAACAGCATCACTACCGACATCGCGCCGAATGCCGTTCCAGAGCTGATGCCCAAGAGTTCGGGTCCCGCCATCGGGTTTTGCGTCAGCCTTTGCAGTATGACGCCGGTCAACGCGAGCATGGTGCCGGTGGCGGCGGCGAGCAGCACGCGCGGGTAGCGGAATACGAAATATTCCGGGTCTATAGTCAGGCGCAGGGTTTCGTCATAGCGTCCGACCGTAAACGCCAATACCGATACGGCGACGGTGATAAGCAGCAGAAAATGCAAGAGGCGCGGGACGTGCGGCGCGGCGGTTGAAATATCGGAGGTCGTCTGAAACGAAGGACGCGGAGGTGCTTTCGCCGTCAGCCACAACAAAAGCGGCGCGCCGACGAGGGCAGTTACAGCGCCGGCGGGCAGATCGGTGCCGCGGTAGTGTTTCAGCAGCATCAGGCCGTTGTCCGTCAGCATCAAAAGCAGTGCGCCGACGATGAAGGAACAAATCAGGCGCATGGACAGGGTGCGTACGCCCATTTGTCGCACCAGCGTCGCCGCCGCCAATCCGACAAAGCCCATCATGCCGACAAAGCCGACCACGCCCGCACTCAAAAATGCAGCAACCGCCAAAGACAGCAGACGGATTTTCTTCACCGGTATGCCTGCCGATTCCGCCTGTGTGTCGCCCAGGCTCATGATGTTTAACGGTTTGATTAAAAAGGCGGTAAGTATGGCGGCAACGGCAATCCGCCACAAAAGCCCCAACGTATCGCGCCAACTGTCCTGCACCAGGGAGCCGCTGCCCCACTGCATCACGCCGCGCGTCTCTTCGCTGAAAAACAGCATCACGATACCGGTGAGGGAACCCAGATACAGGCTGACCACCAAACCCGCCAGCACGACGCTGAGCGGTTGCAGGGCGCGCCGTGCCGACAGCCGCAATACCGCGCCCAAAGCTGCCGCTGCGCCGGCAAACGCCACGGCGGACGTGCCGTAGGCAAGGAAGGAAGGGGCGAACACGGTCGCCGCCACCAAAGCCGCCTGCGCGCCGCTGCTGACTGCCAGTGTACTGTCGGATGCGAGCGGATTGTGCATCAACTGCTGCATCAGCATGGTCGCCATCGCCGTACTGCCGCCTGCGAGCAGCGCCATCGCCATGCGGGGCAGGGTGTTGTTCTGCACCATCAGTGCATCCAAAGGCAGGCTGTCGGGACGGTCAAACAGCCGCAGCCACGGCAGCGTCCATTCCAGCTTCAATATCCAAAACGCCGTCAGCGCGCACGATATTGCCAACGAGGCGGCAAGGATAGGCAGGGGTCGTCTGAAAATCTTTACCATGCGGCTTCCTTTTGTGCGGACGGGTTTTCAGACGACATCGAACGCATCAGTTGCAAAGTGAAACGCTGCATGGACGGCAGTGCGCCGTAGCTCCACGACGGCTCGAAGATGCGGCGGTTTGCAGGGCGGCAGAACGGCAGGCGTTGCCAAAGCGCGCTTTTTTCGAGCGTTGCACGTGTATTTTGAGGATGCGGTTTGACGATGATTAGCAGCGTGTCCGGCGGCAGCTTTGCCAAATCTAAAAGCGTGATGTTTTCGAAACCCCATTCGTTGCTTTTGCCCGTCCAGGCATTGTTCAGCCCCAATTTGTCGAACACGGCCTGAAACAGCGAAGTCTTGCCGTAAATTCGCAAATGCCGCCCGTCGACAAACTGCACCACCGCAAACGGGCGGCCGCGATATGCCGAAAGCGCGGGTTTGGCGCGGGCAAACAGGTTTTCCGTACCGGCAATCAGCTTTTCGGCAGCGGTAGGGTCGCCGATGATTTTACCCAGCCTGCGCGTGGCTTCGACCGTGTGGGCATATTCGATGCCTTTTGCTGTGCCGAAATCCACTTCGCGTACCGGGGCGATTTTTTCAAACTGGGACTTGGCGGCGGCATACCAGGAAGATTGCACGAAAAAATCAGGCTTTATCTGATACAGCCGCTCCAAATTCGGCTGGAAGCGCAGCCCCGCTTCCTTGACGGCAGCGGGCAGTGGCGGATGGTTCACCCAGGTATCGTACACGCGGCGGTCGGCAACGCTGACGGGCGGATGCCCCATCGCCGTCAGTGTTTCGGCGACCGTCCAGTCCGAAGTCGCCACGCGCGGTGCGGCGGGTGCAGGCAGGGAAAACAGGAGGGCAGCGGTAAAAAACAGCCGTGCAGCAAGGCGGGGAATGTCGCCTGAAAAGCGGTGGGACATGAGCTTGGAAGGTCTTTCGGTTTTTGAATAAAGGGTCGTCTGAAACATATCGGATACAGGTATTTCACAATGGTCTGTGATGTCATCCGGTTTGGATTCGGGCGGCGGATTTTATGGTCGGAACTTATACGGCGGGATGGTTTGCCTGCGTCAAGGCAATGCCACGGGGCAGCCGTTTTCAGGATGGGCGATGATGTTCATATCGACGCTGTAAATGTCTTTCAACACTTCTGCGGTCATAATGTTGGCGGGTTTGCCCGTTTTTAATAGCCGTCCCTGTTTGAGCGCGACCAGTTCATCGCAATACTGCGCCGCCAGATTAATGTCGTGGATGACGATGATGACGCCCAACCCCAAATTGCGAGACAGCTTGCGCACCAGTGCCATCACGTCGATTTGGTGGGCGATGTCCAAAGCGGCAAGCGGTTCGTCCAGCAGCAAAAAGCGGCTTTGCTGCGCCAGGCACATCGCCAGCCAGACGCGCGAACGTTCGCCGCCCGACAGCGTATCGACGATTTGATCGGCAAATTTTTCCGTATGCGTCAGCCGCAACGCCTGTTCCACCGCCTGTCTGTCCGCATCGTTCGTGCGCCCTAAAAGCCCGCTCCAGGCATAACGCCCCATCATAACCAGCTCGCGCGCGGTCAGCGCGGTAGCGGCGGGCAGTTGCTGCGGAAGATAGGCGACTTCTTTGGCGTATGCGCGGGCGGAATAGGCGCGTATTTCTTTGTCGTTCAGCAATATCCTGCCGCCTGCGGGTTCATGCTGGCGGGTGAGCAGTTTCAACAGCGTGGACTTGCCTGAGCCGTTATGACCGATGAGGCCGTACACGCGGTTAGGGGAAAAGTTGACGCTGATGTCGTGCAGCAGCGAGCGGCCGGGTATGGCGAAGGTGGCGTTTTGGATTTGGAACACGTTTCAGACGACCTTTTAGTGGGTTTGACGTTATTCGGAGAAAGCGGCGGCGCAGCAAAATCCATTGCCCGTTGTCGGTGCCGATGCCGCAAAGGCGGAGTTTTACGGCAGTTGTCCGAAAGCGTAGGGCAAAGTCGGACGCCCCAGGCTCCAAGGTCGTCTGAAAACGTTTCAGACGACCTTTGGACCGTTGGAGGCCGTTTGCCGCCCGTCCCTTAAAAATCGACCGAAGCCGACAGGGTGAAGCTGCGCGGTGCGCCGGCGTTCAGGTAGCCGCTGTTAGGGTATCCGCCGACGGATGCCCAGTATTTCTTGTTGGCAACATTATCGAGGCGGGCGCGGAAGGTGGCTTCGTGCCTGCCGATTTGGGTGTGGTAGCGCGCGCCGATGTCGAAGCGCGTCCAGCCGCCGACTTTAAGCGTATTGGCCGCATCGGCGTAGGAAGAACCGGTGTAAACCATGCGTCCGTCAAATACCAAACCCTGCACTTTCGGCACTTCCCATTCCAAGCCAATGTTGGCTTGGGTTTTAGCCACGCCGATGGTGCGTTTGCCGTCAGTTAAAGATGAGCCGGTAGATTTCTGCTTGGCATCGAGCAGGGTAATGCCGCCCAAGAGCCTCACACCTTGTGCGACTTCCCCGTAAACGGTGATTTCCGCGCCCCGGTGGCGGTCTTTGCCTTCGGAGGTGAAGCGGGCGGTGTTGTTGCTTTCGGCAACGTAAAGCGAACGCGGTTTGTCGGTGTGGAACAGGGCCAATCCCGCGCCGAAGCCGTTAGCTTCAAATTTCGTGCCGATTTCTTTTTGTTTGGAAACATAGGGTTTGAGCGATTCGCCAGCATTGCTGACGGCGTAGGCCCGGCCGTTGATGGAGGCAGTCGAGCCTGCGGTCGCGCCTTGTCCCAGGCTTTCGATGTAGTTGCCGTACACCGACCAATTCGGCGTGATGCGGTACACCGCGCCGACGGAGGGACTGAGGCGCGATTTTTTGTAATTTTCGGTTTGCGCGCCCGTATTATAGGCGTAAGCCTTGTTATGCACCTGCTGCCAGCGCGCACCGAGCATGAATTGCAGGCGTTTGTCCCAAAGGCTGAAGGTGTCGCCCAAGGCGAAGCTGGTCAGGCGTGTTTTGCCGGTAACAGCAGGATTGCCCATGTCGTTGCCCGAATACAGCGGGTTGGCGGCTGCGGGTTGCGGATAGCGGGACGGGTTGTAGAGGTTGGTCGTATATTGGTTGCCCCAATCCATGATGTAAGCGTTTTTGCGCGAGGATTGGAAACGGTTGGCGGCGGCGGTCCATTCGTGCCCTACCGCGCCCGTATTGAATTTGCCGCGCAAGCCGATTTCGCCTGTGTCGATTTTATCCTTACGCGCGTTGTCGAAGCGGTAAATCGATCCGTCGCCGTTGACATTGCCGACAGTCAGGTTTGCCAGAGAATTGTTTTCCTTGCTGCGGCGGAAGCCGTAGGCGGCGTAGGCAGTCAGGTTGTCGTTGAAATCGTATTCGCCGCGCATTGTGCCGAACCAGTCGCGCTCGTTGGAATACGTCCACGGCTGCGCCCAGTTGGACGAGGCATCAGGCGCGGCCGGCACGGCGGTCAGGCCTGACAGGGTAACATTGGTACGCGTGGCTTTGAGCTTGTTGTCCTGCCAGCCCAAATCGGCGGACAGGCGGGCATTTTCATTGCGCCAGTCTAGGCCGACATTGACCAGGCTGAGTTTGGACTTTTCGTCGTCTATTGCGGTTTTGCCGTTATGGTGCGCCGCATTGACGCGCACGCCGAATTCCTGATTTTGTCCGAAACGGCGCGCCACGTCCGCCGCCAAACCACCGCGTTTTCCCGCGCCGTAATTGGCAGTCAGCCGGTTCAATCCTTCATTGGACGCGCGTTTGGGCAATACGGATACCGTGCCGCCGATATTGTTGCCGCCCGGCGCCATGCCGTTTAAGAAGGCGGATGCGCCGCGCTGGACTTCCACGCGTTCGAAAAGTTCGGTGGCGATGTATTGGCGCGGCAGGATGCCGTAAAGGCCGTTGTACATGGTATCGTCCGATTCGGCGGCAAAGCCGCGTATGAAATACGCTTCCTGAAAATTGCCGTAACCGCGCGCAACGCGGACGGTCGGGTCGTTTTGCAGTACGTCGCCGACGCTGCGCGCATGTTTGTCCTGAATCAGCCTATTGGTGTAAGCAGTATTGGAGAACGGCGATTCTAGGTTTTTTTTATTGCCCAAAATACCCACGCGGCTGCCGCGCGCCACCTGTCCGCCTTTAAATGCAGGAATCAAACCGCCCTTGGATGCGTCCGCGCTGGCGGTTACGGTGATGGCTTCAAGTTCGGCGGTTTCTCGGACTTGGGGTTCGTCTGAGGCAAATGCCGCCGAAACGGCAAGAAGGGAGAGGCTGAGGATGCTGAGTCTGGAAGCAGGCTTAATCATTTGTATTTTCTTTCAAAAGTCGGTCGTAACGGTTAATTTTAAAAGAAAATTAATTTCATTTCAAAAAATAAATGATAAAAGGTCGTCTGAAACTGTTTTCAGACGACCTTTTGACTGAATGGCTGTCAACTTTACCGTTTACGCCGCATCGTACAAACCGCGGACCACGCGACCGATCGCAGCAATACCTTTTTCCAGCGTTTCCGCGTCCTGCGCAATGCTCATGCGGATGCACTCGTGCGCGTGCGGATAATCTTGCGTATCGATGCCGACAAAGAAATGCTCGCCCGGAATAATCAGCGTACCTTCAGCCTTGAGCATTTCGTACAAGGTTTGCGACGAAACGGGCAGGTTTTCAAACCAAAGCCACAAGAAAATCGCACCTTCAGGCTTGTGGATTTTCAACGGATACGCGCCCAATTCGCGTTTGAGCAGGGAAACCGCCGTTTGTGCCTGCTGACGGTAAAACGGCTGAATCACTTCATCGGCCAGCTGTTTCAGACGGCCGTCGTTCAACAGCGGAGCCGCAATCGCCGCGCCGAAACGGGTTGGCGACAGGTTCACAATCGCATTCAAACTGCTGACGGCTTTGACCACTTCCGGTGCAGCGACAATAATGCCGGTGCGCACACCGGGCAGGCCGATTTTAGAAAGGCTGAAGCAGAGGATGATGTTTTCGTGCCAATTCAGCGTCACGTTGCTGTAAATGATGTTGGGGAACGGCATTCCGTAGGCGTTGTCGATAATCAGCGGAATGCCGTGTTCTTGCACCAAAGCGTCCAGCTGCGCCATTTCGCCGTCGGTCAGCACATTGCCGGTCGGATTGGTCGGGCGCGAACAGCAAATCGCGCCGATTTTGCCTGCTTTGAGTTCGGGCAGGCTTTCCAGCGCGTCAAAGTCCACGCGGTATTTGAAGAAGCCTGCTTCGCCTTAAAAAAGGCCGTCTGAAACTTTATTTTGCGTTTCAGACGGCCTGATTTTTAGTCAAAACAAGGAATTATTTATCCTGTTTGGCTTTGCGTTCTTCCAACCAATGTTCCAAGTAGTGGATGCTGACACCACCTTTTTGGAAACCCGGATCGCTGAACAAGTCACGGTGCAGCGGCGTATTGGTTTTGATGCCGGTAATCGCCAGCTCATCGAGGGCAACACGCATTTTGGCCATGGCTTGGTCGCGGTCTTTACCGACGACACAGACTTTGCCGATTAGGCTGTCGTAGTAAGGAGGGATGCGGTAGCCTTGGTAAATATGGCTGTCGACGCGGACGCCGAAGCCGCCGGGTAGGTGGCAGCTTTCAATCAGGCCTGGGCTTGGAATGAAGTTGTACGGGTCTTCGGCATTGATACGGCACTCAAACGCGTGGCCTTCGACTTGAATGTCTTCCTGTTTGTATTGCAAAGGCAGGCCGGATGCGATGCGTAATTGCTCTTGGACGATGTCTACGCCGGTGATGAGCTCGGTAACCGGATGCTCAACCTGAACGCGTGTGTTCATCTCGATAAAGAAGAATTCACCGTCTTCGTACAGGAATTCAAACGTACCTGCGCCACGATAGCCGATGCGTTTGCAAGCGTCGGCACAGGCGTTGCCGATTTTGGCGCGTTCTTCTTCAGTGATGAACGGAGCCGGTGCTTCTTCGATGACTTTTTGGTGGCGGCGCTGCATGGAGCAGTCGCGCTCGGCGAGGTAGATGGCGTTGCCGTGTTCGTCGGCAATCACTTGGATTTCGACGTGGCGCGGACGTTGCAGATAGCGTTCCATGTAAACCATCGGGTTGCCGAATGCCGCGCCTGCTTCGGCTTTGGTCATTTCGACAGACTGAAGGAGGTCTTCTTTTTTCTCGACGACGCGCATACCGCGACCGCCGCCGCCGCCGGAGGCTTTGATAATGACGGGATAACCGACTTTATCGGCAATTTTCAGGATTTCGTCGCCGTCGTCTGGCAATGCGCCTTCAGAGCCGGGAACACAAGGTACGCCGGCTTCGATCATGGCGTGTTTGGCGGATACTTTGTCGCCCATCAGACGGATGGTGTCGGCTTTCGGGCCGATGAAGACAAAGCCGGATTGTTCGACTTGTTCGGCAAAATTGGCGTTTTCGGCGAGAAAGCCGTAGCCGGGGTGGATACCGTCGGCTTCGGTGACTTCGGCGGCTGCGATGAGGGCGGGAATGTTGAGGTAGCTTTGTGCGGATGCGGCAGGGCCGATGCACACGGATTCGTCGGCGAGTTTGACGTGCAGGCTGTCTTTGTCGGCTTCGGAATGGACGGCGACGGTGGCGATGCCCATTTCACGGCAGGCACGCAGGACGCGCAGGGCGATTTCGCCCCGGTTGGCGATCAATACTTTTTTCAGCATGATAATCTTTCCGGATGGTTCAGACGGCCTCATCGGCCGCCTAATGCGTTGCGGATTTTTTGGTCGGTTTTGTATTGGCTCAAGGCGTAAACCGACCACATGGCTGCCGGTATCCAGCCAACCAGCGTACATTGCAGAATCAGACAGATGATGCCTGCAAATGGACGGCCGATGGTGAAAAACTGAAGCCATGGCAAGAAAATAGCCAAAATCAGACGCATGGTTTGTCCTTAATGAACAGAAAAAGGAATTTCAGACGGCCTTAAAGATAAAGGCCGTCTGAAAAAACGGATTATTCAATGATGAAGAGCGGCTCGCCGTATTCGACCGGAGTACCGTTTTCAACCAGAATTTCTTTAACGACACCGGATTTCTCGGCTTCGATTTCGTTCATCAGCTTCATGGCTTCGATGATGCACAAAGTATCGCCGGCTTTGACTTGTTGGCCGACTTCGACGAAAGCAGCGGCGTTAGGGCCGGGAGCGCGATAGAAAGTACCGACCATAGGCGATTTTTGCGCGTTGGACAAATCGCGAGCGGCAGGGGCGGCTGCTGGAGCGGCTGCCGGAGCAGCAGGGGCGGCAACCGGAGCGGCTGCGGCAGGTGCCGGAGCAGCATAAATAGGAGCTGCGGCGGCAGTGGTACGCGTAATGCGGACTTTTTCTTCGCCTTCGGTAACTTCAATTTCTGCAATGCCTGATTCTTCGACCAAATCAATCAGTTTTTTTAATTTACGCAAATCCATTGCTTTTCCTTTTTAGCGCGGCATAAAGTGCATATTGGGTATGCGCCGCTGTGGTTTTAGATGATTTCCTGAGACGTCGGAAGGTAGGTTTGCCATCCGGCGTTTAAATAATGTCGGAACAGGGCGGAGCCTGAGAAATGAATCTGGTTATTTTCCCGAACTTGTCGGTAAATGTCCAGTAAAAGATAGAAAAAAGGCGTTTTTCGGCGAAAAAAGAAAGGAACGCTGATTTTCGTTAAAAAGTAATTTTTTCAAGAGCGTTTATTCTAATTTATTGGTTTTTCGATAAAACATGCCGTCTGAAAACCAACTTTGCGCGTATAATGGCGCCTGTTTTTTTAAAGTATGCGCGACAATGGATATTTCCGATTTTGATTTTGAATTGCCCGAAAAACTGATTGCCCAGCATCCTCCGGAAGTGCGCGGCAGCAGCAGGCTTCTGGTTGCCTTGCCTACATTGCCGATTGAAGACAAACATTTCGGCGATTTACCCGATTATGTCGCACCGGGCGATGTGCTGGTGTTTAACAATACCAAAGTGATGAAGGCGCGCCTGTTCGGCCAAAAAGCCAGCGGCGGCAAAATCGAAGCCCTGATTGAACGGGTATTGGACGCGCATACCGCATTGGCGCATATCCGCTCGTCCAAATCGCCGAAGCCGGGTACAGAATTGATTTTTGAAGGCGATATCCGTGCCGTCATGATGGAACGTGCGGAAGAATTGTTTTGCCTGAAATTTGAAGGCGAGCAAACCGTTTACGAACTTTTAGAGCAAAACGGCCATTTGCCCTTGCCGCCTTATATCGAACGCGCGGCCGATGATGAAGACGACAGCCGCTATCAGACCGTGTACGCCAAATATCAAGGCGCAGTGGCCGCGCCGACGGCAGGTTTGCACTTTACCGATGAGTTGTTGGGCCGTCTGAAAGCCAAAGGCGTAGAAACCGCAGAAGTAACCTTGCACGTCGGTGCCGGCACATTCCAACCCGTACGCGTCGATAAAATTGAAGAACACAAAATGCACAGCGAGTGGTTTGACGTACCGGCCGAGACCGTTGCCGCCGTTGAAGCCGCCAAAGCGCGCGGCAATAAAGTGTGGGCGGTGGGCACAACCTCCATGCGCGCCTTGGAATCCGCCGCACGCGAAACAGGCCGTCTGAAAGCAGGTCGCGGCGATACCGATATTTTCATTACGCCGGGCTACCGCTTCAATGTTGCCGACCGCTTGATTACCAACTTCCACCTGCCCAAATCAACCTTGCTAATGCTCGTCAGCGCGTTTTCGGGCATGGAACATATCCGCAGCGTTTACCGTCATGCGGTGGAACAGGAATACCGCTTTTTCAGCTATGGCGATGCGATGATTTTGGGGAAAGCGGAATAAATCGGAAACGGATTGGAGCGTTTCAAACTGGTTATTTGGGATTGTCCAGAATCCAAATCAGTTGAAACGCCCTATTAAAATATGCAGCTGAAGCAAGTTATCTAAGGGTCAAATTAATGGATGAGAAAAAAATAGATTTTTTGCTGTATAGCGTACCTGAAAATGTGGACTATACGACGATTCCAGAAGAGCTTGACTTGGAGGATGTGCCGCAAGAGAGGATAGATGGATTAATCAAATTGCTATCCAATGAAAATGAGGTATTGCAATTTGATTCAGCACGCCTGCTTGTTCACTGGGGTATTGATGAAGGTTTTGATACTTTGGTTTTGATGTTTGAGAAAGGGGAGACAGAGGGAATGATTGATCATCGTTTACATGGTTATGATGATACAGATCGGCATATCTTGTCTGCTTTTATCAGTTACTGGGCATCTAAAGCAGATCAGAGTCAGCAAAAAGGTGATGATGCACGTCAGAAAATCTTTCCTTCTGTGGCTAGAATTATTCGTAAAGCATCATCGGCAGATTTTTCTATCAGTGAGTTGTTTTGGCTGGTTACGAAAATGCAGTTTATGGAGTATGTGCCGCTCGTTAAGGAGTATCTACGGCATATTATTGACTATCCAAGTAAACGGTATTGGGAAATCCATGATACTGTAAAATCATTATTAGAAATAGAACCGCAATTTATTCATGATTTACTTGAAAGTAAACACAAAAAGTTATCGGACTTTGGATTATAAAAAGAATATTGTGAATAAAATGAAAACAAAAAGGCCGTCTGAAAATAGTTTTTCAGACGGCCTTTTATCTTTCCATGCTTAGGCGTCGATGTTTTGTGCCAGCAGGGCGTTGTTTTCGATGAAAGCACGGCGTGGTTCGACTTCGTCGCCCATCAGGGTTACGAACACTTCGTCGGCGGCGATGGCGTCTTCGATGCGGACTTTCAGGAGGCGGCGGACGGTAGGATCCATCGTGGTTTCCCAAAGTTGTTCCGGATTCATCTCGCCCAAGCCTTTGTATCGTTGGATGGACATGCCTTTTTGGGCAACGCTCATCAAGATGTCCAAAGCGGCTTCAAAGCTGTCGATGTCGTATTCGTTGTCGCCTTTGTAGAGCTTCGCCCCTTTGCCGACCATGCCTTTGAGTGCGGCGGCGGTTTGGGTAAGGGTTTGATAGGCTTTGCTGTTGAGGAACTTAGGCTCGAGGTAGCTTACCATCACATTGCCGTGCAGCTTGCGTGTGATTTTGATGAACTGGTGTCCTTCGTGGCCTTCGATGCGTTCGAGTGCGACTTCTTTTTCGTCCAAGAGGCCGCTCAATTCGGCAACGGCCCGGTCTGCGCTTTCTGCTGTACTGAGGTCGACCGGCGAAGCGTGCAGCATGGCGTGCAGAACGAGTTCGTCAATGATGCGGCTTTCTTGCTCGATGACGGTTTTGGCCAACAGGAATTGTTTGGCGGTATTGGCAAGCTCTTCGCCTTCGATGGTGCGGCCGTCTGAAACGATTTTGGCTTTTTCCAAGGCCAAACCGAGCAGCCATTGGTCTTTTTCCAATTCGTCTTTGAGATAGCGCTCTTGTTTGCCGTATTTGGCTTTGTACAAAGGCGGCTGGGCGATGTAGATGTAGCCGCGTTCGACCAGCTCGGGCATTTGGCGGTAGAAGAAGGTCAGGAGCAGGGTGCGGATGTGCGCGCCGTCCACGTCGGCATCGGTCATGATGATGATGCGGTGGTAGCGCAGTTTTTCGGCATTGAATTCTTCTTTGCCGATGCCTGCGCCCAAAGCGGTAATCAGCGTGGCGACTTCTTGGCTGGCCAGCATTTTTTCAAAACGTGCTTTTTCGACGTTCAAAATCTTACCTTTGAGCGGCAAAATCGCTTGGAATTTGCGGTCGCGGCCCTGCATGGCGGAACCGCCTGCGGAGTCGCCCTCGACGAGGTAGAGTTCGGACAGGGCAGGGTCTTTTTCTTGGCAGTCGGCAAGTTTACCCGGCAGGCCCAAGCCGTCCATCACGCCTTTGCGGCGGGTAATTTCGCGGGCTTTTCGTGCGGCTTCGCGCGCGCGGGCGGCATCGACGATTTTGCTGGTGATAATTTTGGCTTCGGTCGGGTTTTCTTCAAGGAAGTCGGTCAGGGCTTGGTTGATGACTTCATTGACAACGGGGCCGATTTCGCTGGAAACCAGTTTGTCTTTGGTTTGCGATGAGAATTTCGGATCGGGCAGTTTGACGGACAAAACGCAGGTCAGACCTTCGCGCATATCGTCGCCGGCGGTTTCGACTTTGGCTTTTTTGGCTACTTCGTTGGCTTCGATATAGTTGTTGATGGTGCGGGTCATCACTTGGCGCAGTGCGGTCAAGTGGGTGCCGCCATCACGTTGCGGAATGTTGTTGGTGAAACATTGTACGCTTTCTTGGTAGCTGTCGTTCCACTGCATTGCGCATTCGACGCTCATGCCGTCTTTTTCGCCGAACGCGTAGAAGATTTTTTCGTGCAACGGCGTTTTTTTGCGGTTCATGTATTGCACGAAGCCGGCCACGCCGCCGGAGAGGGCGAAGCTTTCGTGTCTGCCGTCACGTTCGTCGGTCAGCTCGATGTCTACGCCGTTATTCAGGAAGGAGAGTTCGCGGATGCGTTTGGCGAGGGTGTCGAAGCTGTATTCGACATTGCCGAAGGTTTCGCTGCTGGCGAGGAAGCGTACGGTCGTGCCTTTTTTGTCGGAATCGCCGACAACCTTCAACGGCTCTTCGGCTTCGCCGCGTACGAAGCGGACGAAGTGTTCTTTGCCGTCGCGGTAGATGGTCAGCGTTACCCAGTCGGACAGCGCGTTGACGACGGATACGCCCACGCCGTGCAGGCCGCCGGAGATTTTGTAGCTGTTGTTGTCGAACTTGCCGCCCGCGTGCAATACGGTCATGATGACTTCGGCGGCAGAGCGTCCTTCTTTCGGGTGGATGCCGGTCGGCATACCGCGCCCGTTGTCGGCCACGCTGACGGAATTGTCGGCATGGATGGTTACGGTGATTTTGTCGCAATGGCCGGCGAGCGCTTCGTCAATGGCGTTGTCGAGCACCTCGAACACCATGTGGTGCAGGCCGCTGCCGTCCTGCGTGTCGCCGATATACATACCGGGGCGTTTGCGTACCGCTTCCAAGCCTTCCAGCACTTGTATGCTGTCGGCGCCGTATTCTTCGTGTTTTTGGTCAGTCATGGTCTTTTCTTGCTGAATTTCAAGGAAATTTTCCGTGCGCGCGATGAAATGTCAAACGGGCGCGGCGGATGTGTTCCGAAAGGTCAAAATAATAGGTAATTATACCTGATTTTGCTGGAATATTCAGCGTTTTAAGTGCAAAAAGGCCGTCTGAAAGATTAAATTTCAGACGGCCTTTGTATCGGAAAACAGGTTTAGCGTTTGACGCCGCTCAATCGCGCCCAGCCTTCTTCGATTTCGGCAGGTTCGATGTCGAACCATTGGCTGTAAATGCCGCTGAGTTCTTCGACTTGTTCGTCCAAAAGACCGGACAAAACAATGCGGCCGCCTTGTTTGGTACGCGCGGCAAGCATTTCGCCGAGCATACGCAACGGGTTGGCCAGAATGTTGGCGACAACGACATCAAATTGGCCTTGCGGCAGGCCGTCCGGCAGGTAGAACTGCGCGTCAACGTTGTTTTGCGCGGCATTGTCTTTGCTGGCGCGGATGGCCTGTTCGTCAATATCTACTCCGACGGCTGAGCCTGCACCGAGTTTGAGAGCGGCAATGGCCAAAATGCCTGAGCCGCAACCGTAGTCCAATACGCTTTCGCCACCTTTGAGTTGCGTGTCGAGCCATTTGAGGCAGAGGCGGGTGGTCGGATGGCTGCCGGTGCCGAAGGCAAGGCCCGGGTCAAGTTGCAGGTTGACGGCGTTGCCGTTGGGCGCTTCGTGCCAAGACGGGGTAATCCACAAGCGCTCGGAAATTTGAATCGGATCGAATTGCGCTTGGGTCAGGCGTACCCAGTCTTGATCTTCAAGGATTTCGCCGGTGTATTTCAAATCGTTCAAACCGCATTCCTGCGCGGCAGTTTCGATAATGGAAGCGGCGTCGTCGCTTTCGCCGAAAAGGGCGATGACTTTGCTTTGTTGCCAGATTTGCTCGGTCGGCATGCCCGGTTCGCCGAAAATGGCCTGCTCGTTTTCTGTACCGGCGTAGGCATCTTCAATGGCGGCGGACAATGCGCCGTGTTCCATCAGCGCGTCAGCAAGGCGTTCGGCAACGGCATCGTTGACGTTGATGGTGATTTGTTGATAGGACATGGTGGGGCTTTCTTTGTTAATAAGGCCGTCTGAAAATCGACGTTGTGCTTTCAGACGGCCTTGTAAGGTATGAAACCTGATGATGCGGGTTTATCGGTTTTTCAAACCCAGTACGTCTTGCATATCGTACAGGCCTTTTTTGCCGTTTGCCCAAACTGCGGCGCGTACGGCACCGGCGGCAAAGGTCATGCGGCTGCTGGCCTTGTGGGTAATTTCCACGCGCTCGCCGTCAGTGGCGAAGAGGGCGGTGTGGTCGCCGACGATGTCGCCTGCGCGGACGGTGGCAAAACCGATGGTGGACGGATCACGCGGGCCGGTGTGGCCTTCGCGGCCGTAAACGGCGCATTCTTTGAGGTCGCGGCCGAGTGCATCGGCAATGACTTCACCCATGCGCAACGCAGTGCCGCTTGGGGCATCGACTTTGTGGCGGTGGTGGCCTTCGATGATTTCGATGTCGTAGCCTTCGTTTAACACGCGGGCGACGGTGTCGAGGATATGGAAGGTCAGGTTGACGCCGACGCTGAAGTTGGCTGCAAAGACAACGCCTGTTTTTTCGCCTGCGGCTTGGATGGCGGCTTTGCCTGCATCATCAAAACCGGTCGTGCCGATGATGATGTTGACGCCTTTTTCCACGCATTTTTGCAGGTGTTTCAGGGTTGGCTCGGGACGGGTAAAGTCGATGAGGACATCGCTTTGAGCCAAAACCGCATCTACGTCGTCTGAAATGGCGACGCCGGTTTTGAGGCCGGAGGCGAAGCCTGCATCCAAACCCAATACTTCCGAACCGGAATGCTCGAGTGCGCCGGAAAGGACGGCATCGGGATGGTTGTTGACCGCTTCAACCAAAACGCGACCCATGCGGCCGTTGACGCCGGCAATGGCGATTTTCAATGCGCTCATGGGGCTTCCTTATTTCGCGTTGGTTTCGGTGGTCGGAACGACGTTTTGTCCGGCTTGAACGGCTTCGATGGATTTTTGAATGGCATCGCCTTCGGCGCGTGCGAGGACGTCGTTTTCAAAGTACAGGGTCAGGTTGCTTTGTTCTTTGATGATGCCGTTGCGGCTGGTGTTGAAAGTGTAATCCCAGCGGTCGGCATGGAAGGCGTCGCGCAGGAGCGGCGTACCGAGCAGCAGTTGGACTTGGTCGCGGGTCATACCTTGGCGCAGGGAAACCACGGCGCGGGGATTGAGCTCGTTACCTTGAATGATTTTGAGTTTGTAGGATGGAAAGTTGGATACGCGCTCGGCACTGCATGAGGCCAGACCTAAAATAGCGGCGATGGCAAGGCATAAGGCTTTATTCACGGGCTTACCTTTCTGTGTCATTTCGGGAAAGATGTTTATCATCGCTTGAATATTTTTAAAAAGCAAACGATAATCATCTTCTTAATTTTCTTTTCGCCGATTTTCAATTGCAAGACCGGCGGCAGATTGCCGCCCTTTAACGGCCCAATAGTGGGCAAACGGGCGGAAAGTGCGTATTATAACGGTTATTACCTTACAGGGATATTGAATATTATGGAAAAATTCAGCAACATTGCGCAATTGAAAGACAGCGGTTTGAAAGTTACTGGTCCACGTTTGAAAATTTTGGACTTGTTCGAGACTCATGCCGAGGAGCATTTGAGCGCGGAAGATGTGTACCGTATCCTGTTGGAAGAGGGCGTGGAAATCGGCGTGGCGACGATTTACCGTGTGCTGACCCAGTTTGAACAGGCCGGCATTTTGCAACGCCACCATTTTGAAACCGGCAAAGCGGTTTACGAATTGGACAAAGGCGATCACCACGACCACATCGTCTGCGTGAAATGCGGCGAAGTAACCGAATTCCACAATCCGGAAATCGAAGCGCTGCAAGACAAAATCGCCGAAGAAAACGGCTACCGCATCGTCGATCACGCGCTGTATATGTACGGCGTATGCGGCGAATGCCAAACCAAAACCAAACGTTAATCAGTTTGTATGTTGATTTTTCAGACGGCCTTGGGCATTTTCAGCCTGAGGCCGTCTGAAACTTTATGGGCTTTACGATGAAGATTCCTTTTCTTGTTCCACGGGATTATCGTTTCCCCGACCCGTCTTACGCATTAGATGAATGCGACGGCTTGGTCGGCGTCAGTGGCGATTTGGATACGGGGCGGCTGTTGTCGGCGTATCGGCAGGGGATTTTTCCGTGGTTTAGCCGCGACGGTTGGTTTTTCTGGTATGCGGTTGCGCCGCGAGCCGTGATTGTGCCGGAAAACCTGCATATCGGCCGATCGATCGCCAAAACTTTGCGCCACAAGCCGTATCGGGTAACGGTCAACCGCTGTTTTGAAAAAGTAATTGCCCATTGCGCCAATGTGCCGCGTCCGGAACAGGATGGAACGTGGATAGAACCTGCGTTTCAGACGGCCTATTTGAAGCTGCACCATCAGGGGCATGCACATTCGTTTGAATGCTGGCTGCCGGATGAGCGAGGCGAAATGCAGTTGGCGGGCGGGTTTTACGGCGTGCAAATCGGCTGCGTGTTTTATGGCGAGTCGATGTTTGCCTTGCGTCCCGATGCGTCAAAGATTGCGTTTGCCTGCGCCGTCCCATTTTTGGCGGATTTGGGCGTTGCGCTGATAGACTGTCAGCAGGATACGGAACATATGCGCCGTTTCGGTTCGCGATTGATGGATTTTGCCGACTTTCAGACGGCCTTGAAAGATTGGAACGCGAAACCGTTAAAGCGGAATATCGAATGCGGCACGGTGGCTGAAAATCTGTTGCAAAAGATTGGCGGTAATTGATTTATCGGCACGGCGTGTGTCGGCAGAATCGACAGCTTGCATATCGTAGCTGGAAAATCAGTTAGAAAATAAATGCTATTCCATTCACTTGAACAGGCCGTCTGAAAATCTTGGCTTAGCCGAAATCCGACCGTGTAACGCGCGGCGCTCATCATGTTAATAGCTGACGAAATCGCTTTTACATGGCAAAATAACGAGTTAAAAATTTGTAATAGGGTGGCCTGAATAGGTTTCAGACGGCCCTGATCTCTTGAAGGAATCAACATGTCTTTGCAAAACATCATTGAAACGGCTTTTGAAAACCGTGCCGAAATCAATCCGAATACCGTTACCCCGGAAGTGCGTGAAGCGGTTTTGGAAACCATTCATCAACTCGACTCCGGCAAACTGCGCGTTGCCGAACGCTTGGGCGTGGGCGAATGGAAAGTCAACGAATGGGCGAAAAAAGCCGTATTGCTGTCTTTCCGCATTCAGGACAATGAAATCCTCAACGACGGCGTGAACAAATACTTCGACAAAGTGCCGACTAAATTTGCCGACTGGTCGGAAGACGAATTCCGCAACGCAGGTTTCCGCGCAGTTCCGGGTGCCGTTGCCCGCCGCGGCAGCTTTGTGGCGAAAAATGTCGTGTTGATGCCTTCTTATGTCAATATCGGCGCATACGTTGACGAAGGTGCGATGGTCGATACTTGGGCGACTGTCGGCTCTTGCGCGCAAATCGGTAAAAACGTGCACTTGAGCGGCGGCGTCGGCATCGGCGGCGTACTCGAGCCTCTGCAAGCCAGCCCGACCATTATTGAAGACAACTGCTTCATCGGTGCGCGTTCTGAAATCGTCGAAGGCGTGATTGTCGAAGAAGGCAGCGTGATTTCTATGGGCGTATTCATCGGTCAATCCACCAAAATCCTTGACCGTACGACCGGCGAAATCTATCAAGGCCGCGTACCGGCTGGTTCGGTTGTCGTATCCGGCAGCATGCCTTCCAAAGACGGCAGCCACAGCCTCTACTGTGCGGTTATCGTCAAACGCGTGGATGCGCAAACCCGTGCGAAAACCAGCGTGAACGAATTGTTGCGCGGTATCTAATCGGATAACGATAACGCCGACTGAGGGTAGGGCAAAGCCTGCTTTACGGTCGGGTTTGAACACAAAACAGGCAGAATGTTCTGCCTGTTTTTTATGGCTTAAAGGCCGTCTGAAAAGATTTTAGACGGCCTTTTGTTTTTGATGACGGGTTGTTTAAGATAATCGAAGGAGAGGGGTTCTTTGCCTGAAATTACGCTTTCGGCCAGTCGGCGCAATAGTATTGCCAATAGACTTCGATAAAAGGAATCTCGCCGTAATCGCACAACCACGGTTTGGCGCGTGTGGTGTAGTGGATAACGGGCGGAACAGTGTCGGGTTTGGGGAATACTTCGCTGAGATTTCGTTTTTGGAAATATTGGACTGCGCCGGTTTGGAAATTCCAAGATTCTTCCAATTGCAGCCAATTTTTTTGAAATACGGTGTTTAGAAAGCATTGGTCGCCGTAGGGAACGGATTTGTCAATGGTGGCAGCAGTTTGCAGCAGTTGCGCCGCGATATTGTGTTCCCGCCATTGCGCCAGGTCGACCAACAACATACCGGAATTGAAATAGGGCGTAGTGTGCAGGCCGGTTGGGTGATTCCATTCGGTACGGGCAAGAAAGGAGTCTTGTACCGCTGCAACGGGATAGCCGCGCATATCGAGGTTGAATAAATCGTGTAGGGATTGGGTAATCACCATATCGCTGTCGAGATAAAGGGCGCGATCGACAGGCAGGTGCTGCATCATCAGACGGAAAAATGCGGCATCCGAAATATGGGGCAGGCGGCGATATTGGCTGAAGTCGACTTCGATTTTGACATCATTCAGACGGCTGCCGCTGGCTGCGAGCTTTTGGTTGGTATAGTCGATCCATTCCCGCCTGAAGGTATTGTGCATGAGGTAGAAATTGACATTTGTGTTGTGAGTACAGATGGATTTCATCAGGGTATGAACTTGCTCGGCATAGCCGGTATCGGCGGCAAGGACGATGGTGATGTTGCTCATTGGTTAAATTCCCTTTATTTGCAATGTCTTAAGTTTTATCAGTCATTTTCTTGGTCTTGCGCGGTCGGCAAGGTGGCGTGGTCTTCGTTTTCCGACATGGCTTTTTCTAATAAATCGCGTTGCAGCTGTTTGCCGGCTTTGATGCCCAATTTGCGCAGTTTTTCGGTGCTGCTGATGAGATTGCCCCTGCCGGAAACCAAGCGGCCATAGGCCGTCTGAAATTGGGATTGAGCCTGACCAAGCGCTTTATTGATGCCGTCCATGCTTTCGACAAAGCCGACAAATTTGTCATAGAGTTTGCTGCCTGCCTCGGCAATCGCCAGCGCGTTTTGGTTTTGCTGCTCGTTGCGCCAGATGTTGGCAACGGTGCGCAGGGTAGCGAGCAGGGTGCTGGGGCCGGTCAGCATGATGCGTTTGTCGAAACACTCTTGGAAGAGGTTTGGATCATGTTGCAGGGCGAGGAGGTAGGCCGGTTCGACAGGGACGAACATAAAGACGAAGTCCAGCGTTTTGACGCCCTCAAGGTCGGTGTAATCCTTCGCTGCCAAGCTTTTGATGTGGGCGCGGATGCTGGCGACGTGGTTGGCAAGCTCGCGTTCTGCTTCTGCGCCGGTGCTTTGCGTATAGCGGACGTAGGCGGTCAGCGATACTTTGGAGTCGATGACGATTTGTTTGTTGTCGGGCAGATTGATGAGGACGTCGGGCTGGAGGCGGCGTTGGGTGCCGTCTGCTTCGTGGCGGACGCTGGAAGCTTGGACGATGTATTCGCGGCCTTTTTGCAGGCCGGAATTTTCCAATACGCTTTCCAAAATCATCTCGCCCCAGTTGCCTTGGGTTTTGTTTTGCGTGCCGGTCAGCGCGGTGGTCAGCGCTTTGGCATCGTGGTGGAGCTGGGTGTTGAGTGTTTGCAGGCGTTTGAGCTCGTTTTCGATGGTCAGGCGTTCTTTGGCTTCTTTTTCATAAGTTTGCTGAACCAGCTCGCTGAAGCCGTGTATGCGCTCGTTGAGCGGATTGAGCAGTTGTTGGAGATGGTCGTGGTTTTGTTCGGTAAAGCGGCGGCTTTTCTCTTCTAGAATAGTGTTGGCGAGGTTTTGGAACTGGTCGCTCAGGTTTTTACGCGCATCTGCCAGCAGGGTCAGTTTTTCTTCGGTAGCCTGACGGTCTTTTTCCGATTGGGTGTTGAGGCGCTCATTTTGGACTTGAAGCGCGTGGTTTTGCTCCAAAAGGGCGGCGTATTCTTGTTTCAGACGGCCTTTTTCGGCTTCCTGTTGCTGTAAAAGGCTGTTTTTGTCGTCGATATTGGCTTTTTCTTGGATCAGTTGTGTGGAGAGGCGTTCATTTTGGACTTGCAGCGCATGGTTTTGCTCTAACAGCGTGTCGTATTCTTGTTTCAGACGGCCTTTTTCTGCTTCTTGTTGTTGCAAAAGCGTATTTTTATCCGCACTCAATGCCTGCTCTTGAACCAGCTGAGTGTTTAGGCGCTCATTGTTGATTTGCAGGTTTTGCGTGCTTTGCTGCCATTTTGCACATTCGTGTTTGAAAGCTTTGGCTTCGGCCTCGCAATCTTGCAGATAGGCAATTTGTTTTTCGGCTGCGGCAAAGCGGTTGCCCGTCTCCTGCAATTCGTCTTGTAATTCCTGCACGGTATGGCGGCTTTGCGCCAAGTCTGCCGCAGTCTGAGCTTGTACCTGCTCGGCAAACTCATGCAGGCGGCGGCTTTCGGCCAATTCTTGCAAAACAATAAAGTGTCGGCTTTGGGCTTGGTAGCGTGTTATCAGCCAAGCAAACAGCGCGCCGATAAAAAATGCAGCCGCGCCGGTTAGGATTAGGGTGTTGTTCATGCTGGAAATAGTCAATACGCAGAATGTTTCACTATATCATATATTTGCAGCGCATTTTATGGTCGGATATGCGCTAGAAACGTGTGTGTTCTTTAAAAGAAGCTATCAAAGGTATTGGTTTTGACTAATTGAATATTTAGGTTGTGAAAAAAATAAATTTGTAACATTTTGAATTTAAAAATATATTTAATTTAGAGTGCAATTTTGCAACAAAAAAGGAGGGATTTTATGGGCGCAGAAAGATACGTTTGTAGTGTGTATGTAATTAAGACATCGGTGTCATTGAGAAAGACATCGGTGTCATTTTCAAAACAAAATATAAATTAACTAAAATCTTCATTATGTATATTTTTAGTATTTTATCTTTACGGAAAAGTTGTATTAATTAACGATTAACACGGTATGATTCGTCCTGTCGGCAGCGCAGATGCCGGCGAAAAAATGTGTATGTTGTTAAATAACATTTTGTATCTATGAAAAAGGACTACTTAAAATGGGATATTTAATAACGCTTGCCACCGCTTCTTTAATCGGCATGTCGGGATACCGGCCTCCGCCCTCGGCGTCGCCTACAATATCGAAACGGTAGTACACAAATAATTCAATCATAAACGAATTAATTACAATACTTCAGAAAACGCAACTTAGGCCGTTTTTCGGCCGACAGACAAGAAAGTGAGACAAACAATGAAAACTTTAATCAAACTGGCAGCCGCCTCTTTAATCGGTATGTCCGGCCTGACCGTCGGTGCAACCAATATCGCCCACAATATGGCTGATGCCGATAAATAAAAAAATACACAACACACCCTTAAATACACAGAAAAGAGTTAAAATGAAAACATTAATCAAATTGGCTGCAGCTTCTTTGATCGGCATGTCCGGTTTGACAGTTGGCGCAACCAAAATCGCAAAAAATATGGCAGAAGCTGCCAATAAATAAACGCAAGTGAAATTAAGCTTGTTTTGGTGATAAAAAAGGCCGTCTGAACATTCAGACGGCCTTTGTATTTGATGGCAAACCGTTTTATTTGCCGATACAGAAGCGCGAGAAAATCACGCCCAGCAAATCGTCGGCGGTGAATTCGCCGGTGATTTCGCTGCACGCGTTTTGGGCGAGGCGCAGGTGTTCGGCGAAAAGCTCGATTTGGTTGTTGTCGCAGAGGGCGGAGTTTTCCAGCTCAGCTTCGGCTTCGTGCAAGGCGTTGAGGTGGCGGCTGCGGGCGAGGAACAGGCTTTCGCTTTCGCCCTGCCAGCCGACTTCCTGCAACAGCGCGTGTTTGAGCAAATCGAGACCTGTGCCGGTTTTGGCGGACAGGCTGATGACGGTGTCTGCGCCGGTTTGCGCGAGGCTGTCTGAACGGACGGCGACGGGTTCGCCAGTCAGGTCGGCTTTGTTGTGGATTTCGATTTTTTTCAAACCTGCGGGCAGGCTGTTCAAAATGGCTTGGGTTTTGGCGTTCACGCCTTCGCGCGGGTCAATCAGAATCAGGGCGACATCGGCTTCGGAGACGGCTTTGCGGCTGCGCTCAATGCCGATTTGTTCGACCACGTCGTCGGTTTCGCGCAGACCGGCGGTGTCGATGATGTGGACGGGTACGCCGTCGAGGGTGATTTGTTCGCGCACGGTGTCGCGGGTGGTGCCGGCGATGTCGGTTACGATGGCGATGTCGTCGCCCGCCAAGGCGTTGAGCAGGCTGGATTTGCCGACGTTGGGCGCGCCGACGAGGACGACGTTCATGCCTTCGCGCAAAATCGCGCCTTGTTCCGCGCTGGCGAGCACGGTTTTCAGACGACCTTGCAGGGCTTGGAGCTTGCCGCGCGCGTCGGCGGCTTCGAGAAAGTCGATGTCTTCTTCGGGGAAGTCCAGCGTGGCTTCGACCAACATCCGCAGGGTAATAAGGTCGTCCACCAACTCGTGTATGTGTTGGGAGAACGCGCCTTTGAGCGAACGCAACGCCATGCGTGCGGCGGATTTGCTGGAGGCGTCGATGAGGTCGGCGACGCTTTCGGCTTGGGCAAGGTCGAGTTTGTTGTTGAGGAAGGCGCGTTTGGTAAATTCGCCCGGCTCCGCCATGCGCGCGCCCAGTTCGAGGCAGCGCGAAAGCAGCATGTCCATTACCACAGGACCGCCGTGCCCCTGCAATTCAATCACGTCTTCGCCGGTAAAGCTGGCGGGTGCGGCGAAGTAGAGCAGGATGCCGTTGTCTATCGGCTGCCCGTCGCCGCCGAGAAAGTCGGTGTAAAGCGCGGTGCGCGGTTTGGGCGTTTTGCCGCCGCTGAGGGTTTGCGCCAAAGGCAGCAGGTTTTTGCCGGAAAGGCGGATAACGCCGACGCCGCCGCGTCCGGGGGCGGTGGCGATAGCGGCGATGGTGGGTTGGGATGCGGACATGGCTGGCTCGTATCGGGAACTTAATGGACGGTATTATATAGTGATTTCACGATGATGCAGGCCGTCTGAAAACCTTGATTTCGGTTTCAGACGGCCTTTGACTTTGATGGAATTAAAATGATGAACCTTCCTGCTTCAGAAATTCTGCTTCTTCTTCCGTGGTTTTACGCCCCAATACGGCGTTACGGTGCGGATAGCGTCCGAAGCGGTCGATGATGACTTTGTGTTTGATTTCAAAGGCCAATGCGTTTTCATTGGTATAGCGTTCAAACAGCGGTACGGCTTGTTCATGGATAACTTGGCTTTCGCTGTGCATCAACGGCATCAGCATGAAATGGCGTTCATGCGGGAGGAGATCGGCGAAGCCAGGTCGGCGAACGGCTTCTTGGGCAAGAATGAGTGCAGCAGTATCTTGGGCAAACGCTTGAGGGCTGTCGCGGAACAGATTGCGCGAGAATTGGTCAAGAATAATGATTTCGGCGAGCCTGCCTTGCAGGGTATCGCGCCAGTGTGAAAGTTCGCCGCGAGCTGCCTGCTGCCAGATATCGAAAAATTGAGCGCGAATTTGGGCATCGAATCCATCGTTGCGGGCAAATTGGAAAGGGTGGTTTTCTTCGGTAAACCAGAAATCTAAGACAGTTTGAGGTGTCATGAAAACTCCTTGAAATAGAGTACAGGGAAAATTGAGGCCGTCTGAAAAATTAGAGAGATGCTTTCAGATCATCTTAACCATCAGCGCTTGCGTGAGAAAAGATCGGTAGCGGAGCGGATTGTTGCTCACAATATGCAATTTATGATCTACATCTTTTCAGGATGGGCTCCGTACTACTCTGGTACAGTTCCTTCACTTTGTTCAAAATATTTTTGTAATTTTGATATAAATTGCCGACAGATTTTATTCGTATGTGGAGACGACGACAATATTTTGCACTTGGAAAACTTTACTTGCGTTGCCGACATAAGCTGTTGCACCAATCACTGCGATTTTCATGTGTGACTTCTTGTTGAGATTCGATTGATGAGATGAGCGCATGCAAAGGCCGTCTGAAACTTTTAGTTTCAGACGGCCTTTAAATTAAGATGATTAAACAGCGGCGACGGTAAAACGTTCAAACAAATGCGCTTTGTTTTCCGCATCGTCGGCGATGGCGACTGCCAAATCGGCCACGCTGATGCCTGCCGGAATTTCACCGTCCATCAGCAAATCGTCTTTGCCCAAGTGGTATTTGCCGGTTTTGTCTTCGCTGAAACCGCCGTCTGCGCCCAGTCGTGCCGGAGGGGAAACGAAAGACCAGTTCACGTCGCGGCGCGGCAGGAGTTCTGCCAAGAAATGGCGTGCGGCATTGGCGCCGTCGAAAATTTCTTTCGGGAAGTCGGGCGTATCGATAACTTGCAAACCGGGTGCCACATACAGGCTGCCCGCGCCGCCGACGACCAACAAATAAGGCACCTGTGCTGCTTTTGCCGCTTCGACGATGCTGTTTGCGCCGCGTGTGAAATCCGCGCCGATGTTGGGATTGGTCCAGCCCGGGTTGAAGGCGCTGACCACGGCATCAAAACCGGCCAGTTTGTCGGCAAAATCGGCTGCATTGACATCTGCGGAGACTGCGGTAACATTTTGCGCTTGGAACACTTTGTCTGTATTGCGGGCGAAAGCGGTTACTTCATGACCGCGGCCTGCCAATTCTTGCACGACTGCGTTGCCGACATAACCAGTTGCACCGATAACTGCGATTTTCATGTTTGACTCCTTGTGGGGATGTGATTGATTAGATGAGTGCATTGTAAGGCCGTCTGAAACGCTTGATAATCCCTGTTTTGCTGTTATGATTGTGAAGTTAAACTACATAATCAGTCAAAATGCAAGACATCAAACCCCTGCTCGTTTTCGCCGCCGTCCTCGAACACGGCAGCATGAACGCCGCTGCTGCCGTGCTGGGCATGACCCCGTCGGCGATCAGCCAGCACATCAACCGCCTCGAAACCCTGCACGGCATCAAGCTGTTAAACCGCAGCACGCGCAGCCTTGCGCCGACCGATGCCGGCCGTGCCTTGGGCGAATACTGCCGCCGCCTCGCCGCTACCTTGTCCGATACGCGTACCGTTATCGACAATCTGAAAACCGAACCCGTCGGCGAATTGCGGATTTCCCTGACTTCTACAGTTATTGAATCCCGCGCTTTTCAGACGGCGTTTGCAAGATTGCAAACCGAGTTCCCGAAAATCCGCCCTATCCTTAATTTCAGCGATACTTTGGACGACCTGCAACACAATCAGACCGACATTGCCATACGCGGCGGCGACCGTGCTTTGGACGATGCTAATCTGGTTGCGCGCCATCTCGTTACCTGGCCGTACATCATTTGTGCCGCGCCCGATTATCTCGACCGGCATCCGCCCATTACCCATCCCTCTCAGCTTCATGCGCACCGCTGGCTGCATTTTTTACCTGTCCGCACCACCTTGCAAAATGGTGAAGAAAGCTATTTCCTCGACGTTGCCGACAGCATTGCCTGCACGCATCTTGCCGCCGTGTGCAGCCTGACCGAAAGCGGTTTCGGTTTGTCTTTGCAAGTGGGCGGCGAAGTGAGGGAGAAAATCGCCCAAGGCCGTCTGAAAGCGGTTTTGCCCGAATGGACATTGCCGCCGCTCAGCCTTTATTTGGTGACGCCTTATCGTGTGCAGTCTGCCAAAACTGAGGCTGCCGTGCGCATTTTTACTGAGAGTTTTGCCAAGGAAGGGGATTTATGAACGCGGAAAATTGGATCGTTTATCTGATTTTGTGCGAAAACGGCGCGTTTTATTGCGGCATCAGCAACCGTCCGCAAGAGCGGTTTGCGGCGCATTTGTTAGGAAAAGGCGCGAAATACACGCGTTTGAACAAGCCTGTTGAGATGCGCATTGTTTCAGACGGCCTGAGCAAAAGTGAAGCGCTGAAACGGGAAATTGGGATTAAGAAATTGACGGCAGAGCAGAAGCGGGGATTGTGGGCTGAAGCTGAAACAATGGTAAAAGACTAATGGCGGCAATGGATTAAATTGTAGTCGGGATATGAATAACCACATAAATAGGTAAGTCTGCTGGTATCTTTTGCATAGCCAAGCGGCAAATGTTTATTAACATGATTCAAAAAGGCCGTCTGAAACCTGATTGGGATTCAGACGGCCTGTTTGGGATGGGGATGGCTTTCAGGTTGAAACTACTCATGGAGAAATCGGTAAAAAGTTGAATTCTAAAAGAAACTTTGAAAATAAAATAAGTAACTGCTTGAACAATAAAATGAAAGTTATCGCGATTCATGACAAATGGGGTGAATTTCTATCCGAGTAGAGAGGTGGTGTCAATATGTTTTTCCTGTTTTTGTGACAAAATCTGATTTATGCCAATATTTATTATAGTCTAGGTCTAAGGTATTAGTTTCTATGCTAAAATTTTTAAGCTGTTTATATAAAACAGTGATTTAAACTAAAACTAAGGAAAGACAGAACATGAACAAATTACTGATTGCCGTAATGATGATGGCTGGTTTGACAGCTTGTTCCCAAGAGGCTAAACAGGAGACTCAAGAGGCTGCTCAAGCCGTTGCATCTGAAGTTAAAAACGAAGTTGCTTCTGCTGCCGATGCTGCTGTGTCTGCTGCTCAAGAAGCTGCCGATAAAGCCGAAGCTGCTGCCAGCAAAGCAGAGGAAGCCGCTAAACCTGAAGAAGCTGCCAAGCCTGAAGAGAAAGCCGAAGCGCCTGCCGCTGAAGCCAAGCCTGCCGAATCCGCCAAAGTGGACGGCAAAGCTGTTTTTGAAGCGAACTGTAAAGCATGCCACAGCGGCTTGATTCCCGGCGCTCCGGCCGTAGGCAAAAAAGAAGACTGGGCGCCTCGCATTAAACAAGGTAAAGACACCTTGCACAAACACGCCCTCGAAGGCTTCAATTCCATGCCTGCCAAAGGCGGCAACGGCAGCTTAAGCGACGATGAAGTGAAAGCCGCAGTTGACTACATGGCCAACGAATCCGGCGCTAAATTCTAAATCGCACCGATTGAAACGCACCTTGCCACAAGGTGCGTTTTTTATGGGCAGGCGGATGAAAGTTGAAATAGGGCCGATAAACGGGCAAAGGCCGTCTGAAACATTTTATTTTGAAGCACAATCGGCTAAAATCAGGCGAATTATTTTATGCAGGAGCAAACCATGAGCAATCAACACGATAACGTAGATGCCGGCGAAATCGCCAAGTTCAGCCAAATCGCCGACAAATGGTGGGATAAAAACGGCGAATTCAAGCCCCTGCATGACATCAACCCCTTGCGCCTCGACTATATCGACGGCTATGCCGGATTGGCAGGCAAACGCGTGCTGGATGTAGGCTGCGGCGGCGGTATTTTGTCGGAAAGCATGGCCAAACGCAGCGCAGAACACGTGACCGGCATCGATATGGCGGAAAAATCCCTGCAAACCGCCACAGCCCATGCGGCCGCTCAACACGTTGCCAATATCGATTACCGCTGCATCCGCGTCGAAGACCTAGCCGCCGAGCAGCCGCACAGCTTTGACGTGGTAACGTGTATGGAAATGATGGAACACGTTCCTGATCCGTCTGCCATCGTTCAAGCCTGTGCGAAACTGGTCAAACCCGACGGCATGGTGTTTTTCTCCACCATCAACCGCAATCCCAAATCTTATCTGCATCTGATTGTCGGCGCAGAATATCTGTTGAAATTCGTCCCCAAAGGCACGCACGACTGGAAAAAATTCATCACACCGGCAGAACTCGCGCGTATGTGTCGCCAAGCCGGATTGGATACCGTCGGCAGCAAGGGCATGACCTACAATTTGTTGAGCGGCCGTTATTCTTTGTGCGACTCGACCGAGGTCAACTACATGGTTGCCTGCCGTCCGGCGTAAGGTTCCACGGATAAAACACACGGGCTTGCCCGATATTTGAAACAGTATGTCAAAAGCAGCTTGATACAAATATCGGTAAAGCAAATCAGGCCGTCTGAAAAGAAAAAAGGCATGTGCGATACATGCCTTTTTTGTATGTGGGTTGTACTCGTTATTCCGTCCAAGATGAATACGGATGTTTGCTCAAATACGCATTGGTGAATTTACCGTCTGCCGTGATTTCCTTGCCCAGCCAAGACGGTTTGGGGAACTCAGTATCTTCAGACGGCAATTCGATTTCCGCCACAATCAATGGCGCATTGTCGCCGAAATATTCGTCGATTTCATACACAAAGCCTTCAAATTCGACCCGATAGCGGTATTTTTCCATTTTAAACGGGCACATATCCGCCATCATCGCCTGCGCGTGAGCCAACGGAATTTCGTATTCAAACTCGCTGCGCGTCATGTCGGAAATATAGCCTTTCAGGGTCAGCCATGCTTGCGAACCGATAATCCGCACACGGATGGTGCGCTCTTTTTCCACGCTCAAATAGCCCTGTTGCAACACCAGCGGCTCACCTGCCGCTTTGCGCCAACTGTCATCCGCCAGCAAAAAGCGGCGTTCGATTTCGACCGTCATGAATTTTTTCCTTATTTACCAAACAGGCCGTCTGAAGATTAAAACGGCTTGAAAACCACCATATAAAGCGCGGCCACCATCATCAAAACGGGAAGTTCGTTGAATACCCGATACCAGCGGTGCGAATACACATTGCTGCCGTTTTGAAAACGGCGCAGCAGCAGGCCGCAATAAAGCTGGTAGGCCAAGAGTAGCAGGCCGCACAATAATTTAACCGCCAGCCAGCCGTTGCCCCACCAATTGTTTATAAATCCGATGGCCGCGCCAAATATCAGCGTTCCCCAGCCCAAAGGCGACATAAAGCGGTACAGCCGCCGCGACATATCCGTCAGCCGTACATATTCCACGCTGCCGGGTTCCAATTGCGCCAGATTCACATAAATCCGCGGCAGATAAAACAGTCCGGCAAACCAAGAAATCACAAAAAATATGTGTAACAGCTTAAACCACAAATACATTTCAGACAGCCTCAACACCTAAAACCGTTATTTTATCCGCAATGCGACCCAAGCCGAAACAAAATAGTCAAAACAATCCGACAGGGTGCGCCGCAACAATGTGTTGTAGGCATGATTTTACCCAAAAGCCAAATTGTAAATTCCGAAATAATATGCAAGTTGAGATATGCACAATGCAAAAAACTTGCTAGAATCCTATGCTATTTAACTATAAAATCATTATGGACGGAAAACATGAAACAATTTGAAATCAGCAACAGCGTCAGGAAAGCGCTTTGCGACTACCTGAATACGCGCAATCTAAACCTCAAAGCCGCCATGGACAATGAAACAACCAATGGCGAAGTCGCGGCCATCGTTCACGCAGGATTGCCGGCGATGATTCGGAAAATCTATTCTTTGGAAAAAATGAAAACCTTTTTCTGGACGAAAAAAGATTTGATGATGGAGTTTATCAATATGCGCTTGAATGCCGGCGATAAAAAGGGCAAAAACTAATTTTAGCGATGGGTAGGAGGAAGATAGGAGTTTGAAATACGGACTTCTATTTTTCTCGAAGTCTTGTTAGGGACAGTGCTTGCTCATTGTTCCTAATAAGTTTTGACAACCGAAAGGTCGTCTGAAATTCAAATGATAGGGCATGGGAACATGCCCTGTTTTATGGGCTGCTTGTCCGCATTGGGAAAATATTGAGCTTGGCAACCGTTACGGCGTTCTGCGCCGGGTGGTTTTATCGGCTGAATGGTTTTATATTTGTTTTGCTGAACATATTGAATGGATTATAAAAAGGCCGTCTGAAACATTTCAGACGGCCTTTAGCGTTGAATCAGCAATTAAAACGGCGGATTTTCAAATCAAGCTGCGTTGTCGAAACCGCTGTGGCGGAGCAGGGCTTCCAGGCTTGGTTCACGGCCGCGGAAGGCTTTGAAGGATTCGGCTGCGCTGCGTGAACCGCCGACGGCCAGTATTTCTTCCCAGAAGCGGCGGCCGGTTTCGGCCACATCGTCGCTTTCTTCAAAAGCGGCGTAAGCGTCTGCACTCAAAACTTCCGCCCATGCGTAGCTGTAATAGCCTGCGGAGTAGCCGCCGGCGAAGATGTGGCTGAAGCTCAAGGCAAAGCGGTTGTATGCCGGCGGTTGGGTCACGGCGACTTCTTGACGCACTTTGTCCAAGATTTGCGGCCATTCTTTCAGACGGCCTTCATCTTCCTGATGGTAGATTTCCATGTCGAAGAGGGCAAATTCCATTTGACGGACGAGGAACATACCGCGTTGGAAGTTTTTAGCCGCGTGCATTTTGTCGAACAGCTCTTTCGGCAATACCGCGCCGGTTTCTTCGTGCGAGGACATTTGCGCCAATACGTCGTATTCCCAAACGAAGTTTTCCATGAATTGGCTAGGCAGCTCGACCGCGTCCCATTCGACGCCGTTGATGCCGGATACGCCCACTTCGTCAACTTGGGTCAACAAGTGGTGCAGGCCGTGGCCAGTTTCGTGGAAGAGGGTGATGATTTCGTCGTGGCTCAAACGCGCTTCTTTGTCGCCAACAGGCGGGGTGAAGTTGCAGACGAGGTAGGCGGTCGGCAGTTGCAGCGTACCGTCGGCGAAACGACGGCGGCTTTTGTAGCCGTCCATCCATGCGCCGCCACGTTTGCCTTCGCGTGCGTACAAGTCCATGTAAACGCCGCCGATGGTTTGGCCGTCTTGTTTCAGCTCGAAATAGCGCACGTCTTTGTGCCAAACGGGGACGGTTTTTTCAGCCAGCTCGATGCCGTAGAGTTTTTTGATTTGGGCAAACAGGCCTGCCAATACTTTGCTGATAGGGAAGTATTTTTTTACTTCAGTTTCGCTGAAGGCGTATTTGGCTTGGCGCAGTTTTTCGGCGGCGTAGCTCAAATCCCAAGATTGCGGATCTTCGATATTCAGGGTTTCCCGTGCAAAGGCTTTGATTTCGGCAAAGTCTTTTTCGGCAAACGGTTTGGCGCGGCGGGCAAGGTCGTGCAGGAAGTTTAGAACCTGTTCGGGCGTATCCGCCATTTTGGTTGCCAGCGACAGCTCGGCGTAGTTTTTGAAGCCGAGCAGTTTGGCGGTTTTCAGCGCGTTTGCAAGCGTTTGTTCGACGTTGGCCGTGTTGTCGAATTTGCCTTCGTCAGACAATTCGCTGGCACGGGTAACGTAGGCGCGGTAGATTTGTTCGCGCAGTTCGCGGTTGTCGGCGTATTGGATAACGGCGAGGTAGTGCGGAATTTGCAGGCCGATTTTGTAGCCTGTTTTGCCTTCGCTTTGCGCGGCGGCGGCAAACATGGCGATGGAGTCTTCGGGGATGCCGGCAAGTGGCGCGGCATCGTCAAAGTAAATGCCGAAAGCGTCGGTCGCGTCTTGGATGTTTTGTGCGAATTTGGCACCCAGTTGCGCACCTTCGGTTTGCAGTTGCGCCAATTCTGCCTGTTGTTCGGGCGGTAATTCGGCACCGCTGAGGACGAAATCGCGCAAGTCGTGGTTGAGCTTGGTTTGCTGCGCCGGGGAGAGTGTGTTGAATTCGGCAGAGTTTTTGATGATTTTGAAGCGGTTGTACAACTCGATGTCTTGACCGATTTCGGTGAAGAAGATGGTGATTTCTGGCATCAATTCGTTGTATACGGCACGCAATTCGGGCGTATCGACCACGGAGTTGAGATGGGAAACCACGCTCCAAATGCGGCCGACGCGTTCGGTAATGTCGGTCAGTTTTTCGACAGTGTTGGCCCAGTCGGTGTGCGTTTGTGCTTTGATGGCGGCGATTTGTTCGCGCGCTTCGGCAATGGCAGTTTGCAGGGCGGGTTTGATGTCTTCGGTTTTGATTTGGTCGAAATGGGGTTCTTCGCCCAAGTGGAGCAGGACGTTGTCGCTCATATGGTTTCTCCTGAATAAGATGGTTTCAGACGGCCTTTGGGCCGTCTGAAAAGAAAACGATAGGCGTTATATGGTGGCAGACAGGCAGAATTAAAGTGTTTTGCCTGCCTGTCGGTCAGCCTTATTCCGGACCGCGCGGATTGGCGTGCAACGGGGCGGCCAGTTCGAGGCGCATGGTGGTGCCTTCGGGGGCGTAAACCGCATTGGCAACATTGGTTTGCAAGGATTCGGCAAACGAGCCGTGATACACTTTTGCGCCTTGGTGGGTCAGGTTGGATTGTACATCGACGTACACTTCGCCGCCGATTTGTCGCCAGAGGTGGCAGAAGGTGTAGTCTTCGGACAGGTAGCGTTTGCTTTCGGGATCGACCATGCAGTCGAAGAAACGGTAGTGCAGGCCTTTGTTTTCCGGGCTGTAGTCGCTGTCGGAGACGTAGTTCAACTCGGGATAGGCCTCTATCATTTTTTCAAATACGCTGCGCTTGATGACCATGAAGCCGGTTGGCGCGTCATGAACCTTCATAAAGCCTTCTTCATCGACTTTCAGGACGATTTCGCCGTTTTCATTTTTGTCGTTGGTGTTGACGGTGTAAGAAGTGTACATACGTTCGAAATCGGCTTGGGTCATGCCGGCAGGAAGGCCTGCTTGGGGCCAGTTTTCGCGTTTGAGCGGATAAACGCCGGCCACAACGTCTTTATCGGCCAAGAGCAGGCGGTAGAATGAATCGGGAGAGAAGCCGATGTCGGAGTCAATCCAAAATAAATGCGTCCATTCTTTGTTTTCCAAAAATCTGGCCACGCAGTTGTTGCGCGCGCGCGTAATCAGGCTTTCGCCGCGCTGCATCATTACTTGCAGCGGCAGGCCGAGGGAGGCGTTGGTGTGGACGATGTTCAGAAGCGAGAGGGTGTAGTTGTGGAAATATTTGCCGTCATGGCTGGGGGTCATAATGACGGGGTACATTTCGGCAAGGGCTGATTCGGGCAACATGACTTTTCCTTATTGTTGATTGTGAACTTTATTATTGTAAGGGATTTGATTGTATCAATAAACAAACCGTACTATTTTGTTTGGTTGATCAGTCGGTATTGCGTGCGCAAAAATTCGTCTAAGACGGCCTGTTGTATTTCCAGCCGTTTGGAAACGGGGGAGGCGAAGCGTACGATGATGTGGTACACCTTGTCATCATGCGGCACGCGGGACACGCGCGGCTGGGCGGCGGGGGTAATAAAGAGTTTTTGCGCTTGAACGTTTTCCAAATATTGTTGGATAACGGGAACATAGGCTGCGCACGACGGCTCAAGAACGGCTTTCAGACAGCCTATGATTTCGTCCGAATCCAAATGAATCGGCACGGGGATTTCCACCGTATGAATCACATAATTGCCCAAAATATTGTCGCGGCGTACGGTATGGCTCAAAAGCAGGCTGTTGGGAAACGAGAGCGTTTTGCCGGAAAGTTGGCCGATCAACGGATTAGGGCCGATTTGCATCATCAGCGTGTTCAGCATATTGATATCGACCACCCGTCCGCGCAGGCCGTTGATTTCGATGTAGTCGCCGATGGAATATTGTTTGGTTACTGAGCGCAGGATGCTGCCGGACAAACACATAATCAGCTCTTTGGTCGCCACCACAATCGCTGCGGCTACCGCAAACATCGACAACGCCAAAGTTTGAATCTGCGCCGCCCAAATCATCGCCAGCCCGAGCAGGATCAGCAACATGGTCACGTTGCGGCTGAACACCAGCGAGCGGCGTTTGTTTTCAATGCTCAAATCCGGATGGCTGCGAAAATGCGCCGAGAGCAAAATGCTGCGCCCGGCAATGACGGCCACAATCATCAACATCGACATCAACGCCGATTTAATAATTTCTTCACTGACAGGCAAAGCGTTCAGCCATTCATGCATGGTGTTCCACATAATCCTGTTTCCTTTCCCTTCTTAGGCCGTCTGAAAACCCACGCGTTCAAAAATTTCTGCCGCACACGCTTCCGATACCGCAAACAAAGTTGCCACGCTGCCCAAAGCCCGTTGCGCTACCACGCTCAAATCATCGCGGCACACTTCGCCCAGCCACTCAACCGGCCGCACCAGCGACATTTTTTCATCGTCCCATTGCGGACAATGTACCGCACCGCCCGTAATCCTGCCAACCCGATAACGGCGCAGGGTAGGCGAGTAGGTCAATACGGCATCTCCATCGGCCAACTCGTTGACAAACCGCCACATCTGAGCCGCACCCGATTGCGCCGTTCTCAATTTCACATCCGGCACGGCTGAACGGTAAATATCCGTCAGTTCCTCACGGCCAAAACCCTTGGCCGCCGCTTCGGCCAGCATAGGCCAGGCCAACGCCGCCACACCGCGTTCAAAAAATACATCATAAAGCGCACCTTGCGTGCTGCGAACCATATAAAGTCTAGCTTGTTTTCCCATTGCAGTACCTGTTTGTTTGAAGAACCCATCCCTTTGTTTCCATGTTACCCGTTACGGCTGAAAAATTCGATATTTTGAATTATCGGAAGGGTTTTAAGTTCTCGCTGAAAATAAATGAATGATGAATAAAAGGCCGTCTGAAAAACAAAATAGTCTGATATATCAATAGATGATATATCGTAACAATATATTAATAACTGTAAAATTTTTTACGTTTGCATCAAAAAAAGATAAGATAAAAAATCAATCGCGAAAGATTGCTATTCACTGAACATTAGGAGAGAAAAAATGACCTGTAAAACCCACGAACATCATGACCACGTCCACGGCGCAAACTGCGGCCACACTGCCATCAAACACGAAGGCCACGTCGATTATCTGCACGACGGCCACCTGCACCATGAGCACAACGGCCACTACGACGAGCATGCCCTGAACGTCAATGAAACCAACCCTGACGGCTGCCATCCGGTTGACACCTGCCACGGCCACGTTCACGGCGAAGGTTGCGGCCACGAAGCCGTACCGCACGGCGATCACGTCGACTACATCGTCAACGGCCGTCTGCATCACCAACACGGCGACCACTGCGACGACCACGGTCCGGTTGAAATCGTTAAATAAAACTGTTTTTCAGACGGCCTTTAATATGGGGCATCTGTAGGGAAAGGGGGTGTATTTTCACCCCCTTTTCATATATATTGTCGTACCCTACACTAAAACAGCCATTATTATGTTTGACATCATATTTGTATTGGTATTCGGCAGGCTCCAAGCCTCCGGAACACTGAATTTCCCCGATAGGCTTTATCCCATCTGGAAATGGGCGCTAGGCGCAGGCATGCTTTATGCCGCGATAGGGACAATGCTGGGATACGCTTTCTCCGGTTCCTTCTCCCTAGTCAGCTTTTTGCTGATTATTGCCTTGTCATCCGCCTGGTTCTCTCTGTATTTCAAACTGTTGCGGCTTACCACCTCAAAAACTGTACTGAACCAATGTATTTACTGGGTGCTGGGTATTGTTTCGGCATTGTCGTTCCCCTTTATTGTGGGCTACCTTTCCCTATTGGCCAAAGGCTTTGTACAATAAACTTTTCAGATAACCACTCTATCCAATAAGGTCGTCTGAAAGCCTAAATCTTTATCCGACTTATGTTTTAAAAGCGCTTTTTAAATTAAAGGCCGTCTGAACGTATGGTTTCAGACGGCCTTTAGTTTTACCAATTCACGCGGACAGCCCTGCTGCCGAGCAATGTTTCCAGTTCGTCAAACAAGGCGGTGCTTGGCGTTACCATCCATTTGGGTGCAATTTTCAATTTGCCTGATGCTTTGCCGTTGCTGTACGACAGTTGCAGTGGGATGTGTGACGTGTCGGGCAGGTGGTGGGCGGTGAGGATGGTGGCAAGGCGCGTGATGTCGTGGCCGGGAGCTAGGGCGAGGCTGAGGCTGCGGGCGTAGCGTTCGCGCGCCATTTGCAGGGTCATGACTTGGTTGGCCATGATGCGCAGCCCGTCGCCGCCTCCGTAGTCGTCACGGCTGACTTTGGACTCGATAATCAGCACTTGGTCGGATTTGAGGTAGTCGGCGCAGTTTTCCAGCGTGTGGCCGCTGACCATGATTTCAATCTGCCCGCTCAAATCTTCGAGGCTGACGAAGGCGATTTTGCCGCGTTTGCCCATCATGGTGCGCACGGCGGTCACGAACCCGGCGAGGCGCACGCTGTCTTGCGGTTTCAGACGGCCTAACTTGGTCGGGGCGATTTGGCGGACTTCTTGGGCATATGGGCCGAACGGGTGTCCGGACAGATAAAAGCCGATGACGGTTTTTTCTTCGGCGAGTTTTTCCGACTCGCTCCACATGGGCGCGTCAACGAGCTGCACCGGTTCGATGGCGTCTTCCATCATGTCGAAAAGTCCGCCCTGATTGGCGTTGGCGGCTTTTTGGTCGGCGTTGTTCATGGCAAGGTCGATGTTCGCCAAGAGCATGGCGCGGTTGGGTTCGATGCTGTCGAACGCGCCGCCGCGGATTAGAGCTTCGAGGGTGCGGCGGTTCATGTGTTCTTTGCCGACGCGCTCGCAGAAGTCCAAGAGGCCGGTAAACTTGCCGCCGCTTTGCCGCGCGGCGATGATGGATTCGACGGCGGCTTCGCCCGTGCCTTTAATCGCGCCGAGTGCGTAGCGGATTTTCATGTTCGGATACGGCGTGAAGCGGTAGTCGGATTCGTTGATGTCGGGCGGCAGGAACTCGATGCCGTTGGCGCGGCAGTCGTCGTAGAAATGCTTGAGCTGGTCGGTATTGTCCAATTCAGACGACATGGTTGCCGCCATAAATTCGGCGGGATAATGGGCTTTGAGCCATGCGGTCTGGTAGGAAATCAGGGCGTAGGCGGCGGCGTGGGATTTGTTGAAACCGTAGCCGGCGAATTTTTCCATGTAGTTGAAGATTTCGTCGGATTTTTCGCGCGAAATGCCTTGTTTTGCCGCGCCTTCGGCGAAGATTTCGCGGTGTTTTACCATTTCTTCGGGTTTTTTCTTACCCATGGCGCGCCGCAGCAAGTCCGCGCCGCCGAGCGAGTAGCCGCCGATAATCTGCGCCGCCTGCATCACTTGTTCCTGATACACCATAATGCCGTAGGTCGGCGCGAGGATGCCTTCGAGCAGCGGGTGAATATATTGGAATTCCTGACCCTTCATGCGCGCGACGAAGTCGGGGATGTTGTCCATCGGGCCTGGGCGGTAGAGCGATACGAAGGCGATGAGTTCTTCAAACTTGGTGGTGTGCGCCGTTTTCAGCATTTTTTTCATGCCGGTCGACTCGAACTGGAAGACGGCGGTGGTGTTCGCATCGCGGAAGATTTGGTAGGCGGCTTGGTCGTCAAGCGGAATCTTGCCAACATCGACGATATCGCCGGTGGTGTTTTTGATGTTGTTCTGCGCCATTTCGATAATGGTCAGGTTGCGCAGACCCAAAAAGTCGAACTTCACCAAACCCACGTCTTCTACGTCGCCCTTGTCGTACATAGATACGGGCGAGGCGGATTCGTCCGCCTGATACACGGGGCTGTAATCGGAAATCTTGCCCGGCGCAATCAATACGCCGCCTGCGTGCATACCCAAACCACGCGTCAAGTCTTCCAGCTTTTTCGCCAGCGTAATCAGTTCGTCCGCTTCTTCTGCTTCAATCAATTCCTGAATCTGCGGCTCGGTCTCCATGGCTTTTTCCAAACTCAGGGGTTTATTGGCTTCCAACGGAATCAGCTTGGACAGTTTGTCGCACAGCATAAACGGCAGTTCCAGCACACGCCCCACGTCGCGAATCACCGCTTTGGACGACATCGTGCCGAAGGTAACAATCTGGCTTACCGCATCCGCGCCGTATTTCTCGCGCACATATTCAATCACGCGGCCGCGGTTTGCCTGACAGAAGTCAACGTCAAAGTCAGGCATGGAGACGCGTTCGGGGTTCAAGAAACGTTCGAACAGCAGCGCGTATTTCAGCGGGTCGAGGTCGGTAATCTTCAATGAATACGCCACCAATGAGCCTGCACCCGAACCACGGCCCGGTCCTACCGGACAGCCGTGTGTTTTTGCCCAGTTGATAAAGTCTTGTACGATAAGGAAATAGCCGGGGAATTTCATCTGGATAATGATGTTCAGCTCAAAATCCAAACGTTCCTGATATTCCGGCATTTTTGCCGCACGCTCCGCCTCGTCGGGATAAAGCTGAACCATACGTTCCTGCAAGCCCTCGTTGGACAGCTTCACCAAATAATCGTCCAGCGACAGGCCGTCCGGGGTAGGGAAGAGCGGCAGGAAGTTTTTGCCCAATGTGATGTGCAGATTACAGCGTTTGGCAATTTCTACCGTGTTTTCCAAGGCTTCAGGTAAATCGGAGAAACGTTCGGCCATGGTTTCCGGCGGAATGAAAAACTGGCTCGGCGTAAAATCGCGCGGACGTTTTTTGTCCGTCAATACCCAGCCGCCAGCGATACATACCCGTGCCTCATGTGCATTGAAATCATCGCTGCTCATAAACTGGGTCGGATGCGTTGCCACCACCGGCAAGCCCAATTCTTCCGCCAGTTTCACGCTGCCTGAAACGCAAGCCTCCCATTCAGGGCGTTCGGGCAGGCGTTGCAGCTCTAAATAAAACGCATCGGGAAACCACTCCGCATATTTCAACGCCGCCGCACGCGCCGCGTCTTCATTGCCGTTTAAGAGATTCACGCCCACTTCGCCGTAATGCGCGCCACTCAAACAAATCAAGCCGCTGTTGTCGCCGTTTTCCAGCCATTCGGGATTGAGTTCCGCGTGATGGATATTGCGGTCTTTGCCGACATAGGCCTCCGTCAAAAGCTCGCTCAAGCGCAGATAGCCCGCATCGTTGCGGATAATCAGCATAGCGCGAAACGGCTTGTCAGGCGCATTCGGATTGCCTATCCACACATCCGCCGCGCCGATGGGCTTAATCCCTGCGCCGCGGCAGGCTTTATAGAATTTCACCAAGCCGAATTCGTTCATCAAATCGCTGATGCCCAAAGCAGGCAAACCGTATTCCTGCGCTTTGGCAATCAGTTTTTTAATCCGCACCATACCGTCGGTAATCGAGAATTCGGTATGCAGGCGCAGGGGGATGTAGGTCGGCTCGGTCATGGCAAAATCGGCGTGAACAATAAAAGGCGTATTGTAGCAGGGTTGGCAGCGAAAGGCCGTCTGAAAACCAAATGTAATGAGGTTGGATAAAGCAAATAAAACAGAAGTGGGCTTTCTTTCAGACGGCCATGTTAAAATATCGCCATTATTGAAAAGGATTAAATGATGGAAGCAACTGTCTATCTTGAAGACAACGAATACATCGCGTTGTGCGACTTATTGAAATTGGCCGGTCTTGCCGAAAGCGGCGGACAGGCAAAAGCGTTTATCGCCGAAGGGCTGGTGTTGCGCAACGGCGAAACCGAAACCCGTAAAACCGCCAAAATACGCGGCGGCGAAGTGATTGAGTTTGACGGTGCGCGCTTGGAAATCGCCGATGGATACGACCCTGAAGAATAAAGCCGAAGCCATCTTGGGCGAGCCGTTGTTAGACGAACCTGTCCGCCCCGAGTCGTGGGAATGTTGCGGCAGCGAGTGCGGCGATGCCTGTATTCAGACAATGTATTGGGTGGAAAAAGCACGCTATGATGCGCAACAGCGGAAGTTGAAAGAAGCAGGTTGGGTAGACGGCGAAGATAGTGCAAAGGCCGTCTGAAAAAGGTTTAGTCGAATAAAACCATGCTTTTTAAGAATTTTTACTGACACTCCGTTGTTTTGAGTTTGCGATAAGAAAATAAAAGGCGCAATAAAAAAGGCATGTGCATACATACCCTTTGGAAGAGAGATAGAAAACGGCATTATAGAAAAACAAATGACGGAATAAGATTTGCGGTTGGTCAATTCATCTTATTCCGCCTTGTTTTACAATCACTCAGGCGATGCTTCGCCTGCAAGATTTTCGATTTCTTCGCGATGCGCGTCAAACCATGAACCGACCACTTGATTGACTTCGTCCATGCCTTGTTTTTTCAGGCTGGAGAACAGTTGAACGCTGATTTTTTGACGCTCGGTGTAGGGTTTGAGTGATTTTTTACCGCCGCCAAAGTTTTAATCTGGTCGTTTTTAGACAGCTTGTCTGCTTTTGACAGCAGGATATGCACAGGGCGACCAGTGATGTGGAAAAAGTCCAGCATTTGAATGTCCAAAGCCTTAAGCGGATGGCGCGAGTCCATAATCAAAATCAGGCCGATCAGTTGGCGGCGTTGTTGCAGGTAGTCGCCCAAGAGTTTGACCCAGTGCGCACGAATGGCCTCCGGTACTTGCGCGTAGCCGTAGCCGGGCAAGTCGACCATGAAATTGCCGTTTTCCAGCTCAAAGAAATTGATGTGTTGGGTGCGGCCCGGTGTTTTGGAAACGTAGGCAAGGCGCACATGATTGGTTAAAGTATTGATGGCGCTGGATTTACCGGCATTGCTTCGGCCGACAAAGGCAATCTCGGCCGGCGTGTCGGGCAGGTCTTTCAGATGGTTGACCGTTGTAAAGAATTTGGCGTTTTGAAAAAGGTTCATCAGTATTTCCTTGCATGGAAACAAAACTGCAACATCATAATTTGTATCGGGCATTTATGTTGCAGCAGTTTGGTAATTTGAGTAGTAATTTAATGTAAACTTGGTATAGAATAGCACGTTTATAGAATTATCGGTTTTAATCGGGAAAATTCCCCGGTATTTGAGTATAAAAAAGGCATTGACGCGGTACGCAATGCTGTAATCAGGAGCACTCCATGAAACGATTGACTTTATTGGCCTTGGTATTGGCTGCCGGTGCGGTTTCCGCTGCCCCTAAAGCAGATGCTGAAAAAGGCAAACAGGTAGCGACTACTATCTGTGCGGCGTGTCACGCAGCCGATGGTAACAGCGGTATCGCAACTTATCCTAAACTGGCAGGTCAGGCCGCGGCCTACACCTACGGTCAAACCATGGCCATCAAAGACGGTACCCGTACCCACGGTGCTGCCGGCGTGATGAAACCGATGGTGATGAACTTGTCCGAACAAGACATCCGCGACGCTGCCGCCTACTACGCCAAACAGCAAGGCAAACCGGGCGAAGCCAATCCTAAAGAAAACCCAGAGCTGGGCGCGAAAATCTATCGCGGCGGCCTGAGCGCTAAAAAACTGCCGGCATGTATGTCTTGCCACGGTCCTAGCGGCGCAGGTATCCCTGGCGGCGGTACTGAAATCCAAGCCTATCCTCGTCTGGGCGGCCAACACAAGGCATACGTTGTCGAGCAAATGAAAGCTTACCAATCCGGCCAACGCAAAAACGCCATCATGGCCGATATTGCCAACCGCCTGAGCGAAGAAGAGTTGAACGCAGTAGCCAACTTCATCCAAGGTTTGCACTAATTTCGTTTTGAAACGAGCTTATTGATACAGGCCGTCTGAAAACCCTTCAGACGGCCTTAGCCAATATAGGCCGATAAGCCTGATTGTTTTTTTCAAATAGCGACAGCAAGATTTTTACTACAATATGCAGTATTCTTCCTTTCGCATCATAACGTCCATCGCAGCCCGATTGATTGGGTTGTTCAAAGCCGACAGTTGAAACATGAGTAAATCTTTATCATCCGTCCCACTCATCCGCAGACCGTGGTTTGCCTTTTTCAGCTCCATGCGTTTTGCCGTCGCCCTGCTTAGCCTGTTGGGCGTGGCTTCGATTATCGGTACGGTCTTGCAGCAAAACCAGCCACAAGTCGATTATTTGGTGAAATTCGGCCCGTTTTGGTCGCAGATTTTCGGCTTTTTGGGCCTGTACGACGTGTACGCCTCGGCGTGGTTCGTTGTCATCATGATGTTTTTGGTGATTTCCACCGGATTGTGCCTGATTCGCAATGTTCCGCCGTTTTTGCGCGAGATTCGTTCCTTCCGTGAAAACGCCAAGGAAAAATCACTGGCGGCAATGCGCCATTCCATCGTTTTAGACGGACAGGTGACGCCCGAAGTCGCACAACGGTATTTGGAAGTGCAGGGCTACGGCTGCAAAACCGTTACGCGTGAAGATGGTTCGGTTTTGGTGGCGGCGAAAAAAGGCGCGATGAACAAATGGGGCTATATCTTTGCCCATGCCGCGCTGATTGTGATTTGTTTGGGCGGTTTGATAGACAGCAATATCCTGCTGAAAATCGGTATGCTCACCGGCCAAGTCGTGCCGGACAATACTTCGGTTTACGCCAAAGACTTTAAGCCCGAAAGCGTGTTGGGTACGTCCAATTTGTCGTTTAGGGGCAATGTCAATATTTCGGAAGGTCAGAGCGCGGACGTAGTATTTCTGAATGCGGATAACGGCATGCTCGTGCAAGACTTGCCGTTTTCCGTCAAATTGAAGAAATTCCATATTGATTTTTACGATACCGGTATGCCGCGCGATTTCGCCAGCGACTTGGAAGTAACGGACAAGGCGACCGGCAAAGTCAGCGAACACACCATCCGTGTCAATCATCCTTTGACGTTGCACGGTATTACGGTTTATCAGGCAAGTTTTGCCGACGGCGGATCAGACTTGACGTTTAAAGCGTGGAATCTGGCTGATGCCGACCGCACTCCGGTCAAACTCAAAGCAACTTCCATGCGCGAGTTTCCGCTGGATTTGGGCAAGACCTCTTATAAACTGGAATTCGACCAGTTTACCTCGATGAACGTCGAAGACATGAGCGAGCCGTCTGAAAAAGAGCAGAACTTGAAATCCGCCATCAATGATGTTCGCTCCGTTCGTCAGGAAGGCAAAAAATACACCAATATCGGCCCGTCTATCGTTTACCGCATCCGCGACAAAGCAGGGCAGGCGGTCGAATATAAAAACTATATGCTGCCGGTAAAACAAGATGAAGACTATTTCTTCATTACCGGCACACGCAGCGGTTTGGCGCAGCAATACCGCTGGTTGCGCATTCCGATGGATAAAAACGGCCAAATCGACACCTTTATGGCTTTGCGCCAATATTTGAAAGACGACGCGGCACGCCGTAAAACCGTTGCCAACGCCGTCAAAGGCGCGCCTGCCGAAATCCGTGAGCAATTCATGGCAGCGGCGGAAAACACTTTGTCGATTTTTGCCAAAGGCGGCTATTTAGCTTTGGACGAGTTTGTTACCACCAACATTCCCAAAGATCAGCAGGAAAAAATGCAGGGCTATTTCTACGAGATGCTCTATGGCGTGATGAATGCCGCTTTGGAAGATACGATCAGCACATACAATCTGCCGGCTTGGCCGCAAGACGAAAAGCGCAACCGCTTCCTGCTGCATGCAATGGACGCGTACACCGGTTTGACCGAGTATCCTGCGCCGATGTTGCTGCAATTGGACGGCTATTCCGAAGTGCGCTCTTCCGGCCTGCAGATGACCCGTTCTCCGGGGGAATTCTTGGTGTATTTGGGTTCGGTATTGCTGGTGTTGGGCACGGTATTTATGTTCTATATCCGTGAAAAACGTGCTTGGCTGCTGTTTTCAGACGGCCGTATCCGTTTTGCCATGTCTTCCAGCCGCAACGAACGCGACTTGCAGAAAGAATTTCCGCAACACACACGGCAATTGCAGCAGCTTGCCAAGGATTTGAACCATGAATAACAAACATCAGGCCTTGCCCGAGCATGAGCTTCTGACACACAAATCATTTATCCGAAACCTCAACCTTTTCGACTGGGTATTCGTGCTGCTGATTGCAGTCGGTGCGTTTATTGCCCAAACCCAGGCTGGTCTGCATATGGACATCTACGAAATGGTAATTTTGTGGGTGAGTGCCGGTATTGCCGTTTTTCTGGGTTGGTTTTTCAAACCGATGCGCTGGTTTATCCCTTTGGGCGTGTGCTTGGCGTATTTGGCCGTTGATTTGTATGGGGGCGACATCAAACGCGCAGACGGCTTCCTGCTCAAATACCTGTTAAGCAGCCAGTCGGCGATTATGTGGCAATGCGCGTTTGTGTTCTTTGCCTTGTTTGCCTATATCGTCGGCGCGATAGCGGCGGTGCGCAAAAATGTGCCGTCCAATACGCTTTTGGGTATGGGTACCGTGTTTGCGTGGGTTTCCGCGATGGCGGGCTTTGTCGGTTTGCTGGTGCGCTGGCATGAAAGCTATCTGCTGCGTCCCGATGCCGGCCATATTCCGGTTTCCAACCTTTACGAAGTATTCATCTTGTTCTTGGTCATTACGGCGCTGATGTACCTCTATTACGAAGGCCGCTTTGCCGTACAAAAACTGGGTGGCTTTGTCTTCAGCTTTATGGCGATTGTGGTCGGATTTGTCTTGTGGTACAGCGTTTCACGCGAGGCTCATGCCATTCAGCCGCTGATTCCTGCTTTGCAGTCTTGGTGGATGAAAATCCACGTTCCGGCCAACTTTATCGGCTACGGCGCATTCTGTATCGCCGCCATGCTGGGTATTGCCGAACTGCTGGTGCTCAGAAAAGAAGATGCGGGCCAAAAATCATGGCTGCCGCACTCGCAAGTCATTGAAGAAGTCATGTACAAAGCGATTGCCGTCGGTTTCCTGTTCTTCACGATTGCCACCATTCTCGGCGCATTGTGGGCGGCCGATGCGTGGGGCCGCTATTGGAGCTGGGACCCGAAAGAAACTTGGGCATTCATCGTTTGGTTGAATTACGCTATCTGGTTGCATTTGCGGCTGGTGGCAGGCTGGCGCGGCAAAGTGTTGGCTTGGTGGGCGGTCATCGGCCTGGTCATTACCGCCTTTGCCTTTATCGGCGTGAATATGTTCTTGAGCGGCCTGCATTCTTACGGCACTTTGTAAGTAGCTTATCCCGCACTTTATTTCAGACGGCCTTTTTCCGTTTTCGGAGAAAACGCCGTCTGAATCGTTTTTAATCATTTTTTTCAGACGGCCTCAAACCATGTTGGTATTAGGAATTGAATCATCTTGCGACGAAACCGGCGTTGCGCTCTACGATACCGAGCGCGGCCTGTTGGCGCATCATTTGCACACACAAATGGCGATGCACGCCGAATACGGCGGCGTTGTCCCCGAATTGGCCAGCCGCGACCATATCCGTCGTGTCGTGCCGTTGACGCAAGGTTGCTTGAAGGAAGCAGGCGTAGGCTATGCCGATATTGACGCAGTTGCCTTTACGCAAGGTCCGGGCTTGGGCGGCGCATTGCTGGCCGGTTCAGGCTTTGCCAACGCCTTGGCATTTGCCATCGGCAAGCCTGTTATCCCCGTTCACCATCTTGAAGGCCATTTGCTCTCGCCCTTGTTAGCAGACGACAAGCCTGAATTTCCATTTATTGCTTTGCTGGTGTCGGGCGGACATACACAATTTATGGCTGTACGCGGTATCGGCAATTACACCTTGCTGGGTGAAAGTGTGGACGATGCGGCAGGCGAAGCGTTCGATAAAACGGCCAAGCTTTTAGGCTTGCCTTATCCCGGCGGTGCCAAATTATCCGAGCTGGCCAAACTCGGCACGCCTGATGCCTTCACATTCCCACGTCCTATGCTCCATTCGCACGATTTGCAGATGAGCTTTTCCGGTTTGAAAACAGCCGTTTTGACCGCTGTCGAAAAAGTCCGCACCGAAACCGGCAGCGATGAAATTCCCGAACAGACGCGTAACGATATTTGCCGCGCTTTCCAAGATGCGGTGGTTGACGTATTGGCGGCCAAAGCCAAAAAAGCGTTGTTGGATACCGGCTTCAGAACTTTGGTGGTTGCCGGCGGTGTAGGTGCAAACTGGAAACTGCGTGATGAATTTTCGCGCTTAACCGTCAAAATGCCGCCTGAAAAAGGCAAACCCAAACCTCAGGAAGAAAAAATCAATGTTTATTTTCCGCCGATGGCATACTGTACCGACAACGGCGCAATGATTGCCTTTGCCGGTGCGATGCGTCTTGCCGAGCGTCAGGCTGTCGGCGCATTCAATGTTAAACCGCGTTGGCCGTTGTCGGATATTGTGAAGCAGGGCTGATGTATTAGACCGCTTCGATGCAATGAAAGGCCGTCTGAAAACCTGAAAACATGGTTTTCAGACGGCCTTTAATGAAACGGATGTTTGCGGTAAAACTTCATTCAAAAAAGATGAGTAATTTTTCCATCCGTTTTTTCTACAATATCAACTTTGATTGCAAAAGGCCGTCTGAAATGACGAATTTATCCAAAGGTTTGCTGGCTGCGATAGCGTCCAATTTGTTGTTTTCCATGCTGTTTCTGTACGGTATGTGGATGCGGCCGATGATGGGGACGGAGGTGTTTGCCTGGCGCATGGTCGCCATGCTGTCGGCTTTGTGCGTGCTGATGACGATGGTCAACGGTTGGCAGGCGGCAACGCGTTTTGCTTATGGCGTCGGCCGGGATTGGAAACGATGGCTGCTGATTGTATTGCCGACGCCGATATTTGCCAGCCAGTTGTGGCTGTTTGTCTGGGGGCCGGTCAATGGGGAAGGGGTAAACATTGCCATGGGTTATTTCCTGTTTCCTTTGGCAATGATGTTGGGTGGACGGATTTGGTTTAAAGAGCGTTTGAACCGGTTGCAGAGGGTGGCGGTAATCTTGGCGTGTGCAGGCGTGGCATGTGAATTGGTGCGGTCGGGCGCGTTTTCGTGGACGACTGTATGGGTGTTCGGTACCTATCCGTTTTATTATCTGCTGCGCCGAAAACTGGGCGTGCCTTCTTTAATCGGTCTGACCTTTGATTTAATGATGATTACGCCGTTTGCGTTGGCGTATATTATATTTGCAACGGATACGCCGGCGATGATTGCGGCCAAACCGGTTTTAATCTTTTTTATTGTGTTGCTGGGTTTTAATAGTGCAATATCCATGCATTTGAATTTGAAGGCAAATCAGTTGCTGCCGGTGGCGGTGTTCGGTATGTTGAGCTATTTGGAGCCTGTATTGCTTTTTATTGTGTCGATTGTATGGCTGGGCGAGCCGGTGCAAAAAGGCGCATTGATCGGCTATGGCCTGATTTGGTCGGGGTTGTGCGTGATGATTGTCAATGGCTTGTTGGGAATGAAGAAAGAAAAGAAATTGGCTAAAGCTTGATTGATGGATTAAGGCCGTCTGAAAAATGGGTTGATCAATATTTTCAGACGGCCTTGAATATTAAAAGGGACGTATCCGATACGTCCCTTTTGTTTTACCAGCTTTGGGCGATACGGTCAGCTTCTTGCAGGCGTTCGACTGTGCCGACGTCCAACCAAAGGCCGTTGTGGTGTTCGCCGCTGATTTGGCTTTTACTCATGGCCTGACGCAACAGAGGGGCAAGTTTGGCAGCCTGGTGCGCCGGGGTATCTTTGAAAAGCGCGGGATGATAAACGCCCACGCCGCTGAAAGTCAGGGCCTGGCCGTCTGAGGATGATGCGGATACCAGGCTGTCTGAAAGCAGGCCGAAGTCGCCTTCGGGATGATGGGGTGGATTGTCCACCAGCCACAAATGGGCGAGAAGGTTGTGTTCCTGCATGCGCTGGGCAGCCAGTCGTGCAGCTTGGAAATCAATGTCGGTCAACACGTCGCCATTGACGACCAAAAACGGCTCGTTGCCCAAAAGCGGCAGGGCGGTGGCAATGCCTCCGGCAGTTTCCAGGCCTCCGGCGCGCTCGGGAGAATAGGCAATGTGTACGCCGTAGGATGAACCGTCTTTCAAGGTGTCTTCGATTTGCTGGCCAAGCCAGGCATGGTTGATGACGATTTCAGTAAAGCCGGCCTTCCGCAGGCGGCGTAAGTGCCAGCCGATAAGCGGCGTGCCTGCCACTTTGAGTAAGGGTTTGGGCGTGTGGTCGGTCAGCGGGCGCATGCGTTCGCCGCGACCGGCGGCCAATATCATTGCTTTCATGGGTGTGCCTATAATGTGTGAAACAGAAAAAGTCTCAGGCCGTCTGAAAAATGAAACCGATGTTTCAGACGGCCTGAGACCCTTAAAACCTCCTAGATCGAAATCCCCTTCATATTTGCTTCCAGAATGGGCATCTCAATACCTAACTCTTGACCTGTCTGAAAGACACTTTGACAACAATAGAAGATATCTTGTTTGTCATTGTGTAATGTCATAATTTTTCGGGTCATTTCATTTTTAGCAAACATGACTTTCATAGCTTTTCCGGCAAGCCAAGCGGGAATTTTGTAAGGTAAGAGCTCAGCTTTATAAAGCTTCAAATTTACGCCACGTGCTTCAACGACTTTCAAAGCCTCTCGAATGGCTTTGATAGCTAATGATAATTCCGAAGAACTATTCATCAAGTTTAGGGCTAATTCTTCCGGGTTTTCCAGTTTTCCCGAACGTGCAGCTGTTGAAGTAACACCCGCATTAATCGCCATATGAATCCAAATCCACTCGACCATATCATGAGGAACTTTCCACTGCAAATCTACAGAGGTCAGTAAAGTCGTCAGATTGACATAATTAAGAATTTTTGCTTTTTGCTCACCTTCTAGCATTAAATGGTCGAACAGAACACCGTCCAAATGATCCTCGTTCATATGCCCACCAGCTGTCGGAAAAGCTAAAATATAGTCGTACTCTCCTGCCCACTCCTGGATCTCTTTTCGAGTATTCCAGAAATTGCAGAAGAAAACTAGAGTTCCTTTGATATTATTTTCTCGCAAGGTTTTCACGGCTTCTTTAACAAAACCATAACGCACACTCAGAAAAATAAAATCATATTCTGAATGAGCTTCAGCCACTTGAACCTCATAGGTATCATGTTTGCTTTCCCCTTTGGAATTACAGCGACCATCTAGCAAATTAACCGAGATAGATTTTGGAGCATTGTTCCGCCTACTGTTTCTAAGTATGTGTTTTACTTGATGACCTGCTTTTTGAAAAGCATAGGCATAAGTCGTTCCGATAACTCCGAGTCCTAGGATTGCTATTTTCACCTAAAAATTAATTCCTTTTTATGCCAAAGATTTGAATTGCCTACGGAAATACAGCAATGCCGGTGCTTGCGCGTCGGTATTGCGGATTTCGTTGATCTGAACGAAAAAGACGTAATGCGTGCCGATTTCGTGTTGATCGACAATGCTGCCGTGCAGGTGCGCCAGCGCGCCTTCGACTTCTAGCTGTCCGGTTTGTCCTCTATGCCAAATATGGTATTCAAAGCGTTCTTCGGGCGAGAGGTCGGTCAATCCGGCAAAGTGTTCAGCAACATCCTGTTGGCTGTCGTTGAGTGTGTTGATGCACAAATCACGGTTGCCTTGCAGGATGGGAATGATGGTGGATTGGCGGTTGATGCACAGCATGACCGTCGGCGGCTCGTCGGTAACGGCAGTTACGGCAGTCATGGTAATGCCATAGCGTCCCGCTTCGCCGTCTGTCGTGATAACGTGCACGCCGGCGGCACAGGAGGCCATGGCATCTCGGAAGGATCTCTTGAGTGTGTGTGTTGAATCTGTCATCCGGCTCGCTTTATTTTAATGCCTGTTCGATTTTTGCCAGCTCTGCCAAGAGTTCTTTGAGTTGTGCCATTTTTTCTTTGGTAAGGACTTTTTCAATTGCGTCATAGCGCTCGTCAACCAATGCGCCGGTGGATTCATAGAGTTTCTCGCCTTCGGGCGTCAGTTTCAGATAAACGCGGCGTTGGTCGTTGGAAGGCTTCAGGCGCACGGCCAAACCTGCTTTTTCCAAGCGGGTCAGAATGCCGGTCAGGCTGGGACGGAGGATGCAGGCCTGATTGGCCAAGTCTTGGAAGTCGAGAGTGCCGTTTTCCGCTAAGAGCCGGATGATACGCCATTGCTGGTCAGTAATATTGGCTTGGTTCAGAATAGGGCGGAATTGGGTCATCAATGCTTCCCGTGCCTGAATCAGACCGATATTGATAGATGCATGTTTAGATTGGTTGGGCATTACTAAGTCTCCGGTGTTATCAAAAATCAAACCGTTGAAGCGTTAGGTAGATTGATAAAGGCGAATATTGCTGTTTTAAGGCTGCCGTCGGCAGCCGGGTCATGGGAACAAAAGCATCACTGCCACAATATTAGATGAAGATCTCTAACAGTTTGTTTTGATAATAATGTTTCCAATTGTTCTTATGGTTATATCTTAGTCTATTTTCTTTATAATCTCAACAAAATCATATGTTATTGGGAAAGAGATAGTTTATTTATTTATGAAGTGGAATAGGGTAAATATATTCGGCGGAGATGATTCTTTGGATTTTCTATTTTTGGTGGATTTTCAATGAATTTAACCGAAGATGTCTGCTAAGTAAATTCTGATTTTTAAGCCGATGTAGCTGGAAAGTCCGGATGTGTGATGAATCATTTTCCCATCTTTTAATATGATAATGGTTGGTGTGACGGCTATGTTCCATTTTTAAGCCATCAGGCCGTCTGAATCATTGAAGTTTGGAAAGGATAGATTGTTTTGTTGCATATGGTGGGCGATGTCTGCGTCGCTTCCGGAGCGCAAGGCTACGCCCAGTGTTGGGATATTGTCTTGGTGCAGCTTTTCTATAGTCGGCGATGTGTACGAGCAAATACCGCACCAGCTACCCCAAAAGTAAACAACAGCAACACGGTTCTGACTGAAGTATTGGAGGGAAGTGGTTTGGCCATTGGTTAGAGTGAGGGTTTGCGCTGCTGATTGTAAGGGTTGGTCAGGCTTGCGCACCCAGTCGACAATCAGGGATAAGAAGATGAAGATAATCACAGCCTGAAGCAATGATTTGGCGTAGTGGAGCAGGGTTTTCATCATATATTGCGGGGGATATTGGATTATTATTTTATAAATGAAAAAAGCCTTGCAGGGCAAGGCTTTTTGATTCGATTCTGAAAACGTATTAACGTTTGGAGAATTGTTTTGCGCGACGTGCTTTGCGCAAACCAGGTTTTTTACGTTCAACTTCACGAGCATCGCGAGTAACGAAGCCTGCTTGAGACAGGGCTGGTTTCAGGGCTGCGTTGAAGTCGATCAGGGCGCGGGTAATGCCGTGACGGATGGCGCCGGATTGACCGGTTTCGCCGCCACCGGTTACGTTAACTTTGATGTCGAAAGATTCGGCATTTTCAGTCAGAACCAGAGGTTGACGTACAACCATGCGGCTGGTTTCACGTGCGAAGAATTCGTCAACGGGGCGGCCGTTTACGATGATTTGGCCGGTACCTTTAGTCAAGAATACACGAGCCACTGAACTTTTGCGGCGGCCTGTGCCGTAGTAGTATTTACCGTTCATGTCGTGTCCTTATTATTTCAGTTCCAAAACTTTAGGTTGTTGTGCAGCGTGGCCGTGTTCGGCGCCGGCGTACACTTTCAGTTTTTTGATCATGGCGTAGCCCAGAGGACCTTTAGGCAACATGCCTTTTACGGCTTGTTCCAAAGCGCGGCCTGGGAATTGCTCTTGCATTTCGCGGAAAGTACGCTCGTAGATGCCACCTGGGAAACCAGAGTGACGGAAGTATTTTTTGTCTTCGAATTTAGCACCGGTCACGCGCAGTTTGTCTGCATTGATGACGATGATGTAATCGCCGGTATCAACGTGAGGAGTGTATTCGGGTTTGTGTTTGCCGCGCAGACGGTGTGCGACTTCGGCTGCGACACGACCCAGAACTTTGTCTTCTGCGTCAATGACGAACCATTCGCGCTTCACCTCATGGGGTTTTGCAGAGAAGGTTTTCATGGTTGGAATCCAGATATATATAGAAAGTTATGGATTTTAAAGAGGAGATTGGTTTTTGTCAATCTTAATTGAGCGTGTTTGATACATGAATATGCGGTTTTTTCAGACGGCCGGAAATCTTTACGAAAGTCTTTGCTCGGAAAGGGGAAAGCCACACCTTTCGGTATGGCTTTTTTAGGGAATCCCCACGAGTGCCGTTTGGGCTGAATCCGCTTGAACCTTGCTGACAAGGCGGTCACCTCGGGTAGTTTCGGGTGCGTCCGGCAAACGGACGCTCGCGCCCACTACAACTCCCGGCAACCTAAAGCGAACGTATTGGTTCAAAGGAATATATGCCTTCGCGAACACCGCAGGGAAAAGGGGAAATTAGTTTTGCTCCAAGCGCGCCAGTGCTTTTTGGCACGCGTTGTTCATGTCGGTTATTTTACGCTCAAATTCACCGATTGCCAAATCGTCGTTGAGGGTGGTTTTCAAGAGGTCGTGTACGACGTTGAGGGCTGCCATGACGACGATTTTGTCCGTGCCGACGATGCGGCCGCTTTCTTTAATCGCATCGCTTTTCTTGTTGAGCATTTCAACGGCTTGCAGAAGGGTGGCTTTTTCTTCACTCGGTGTGTTGATGGTGAAGTTGACATTCATGATGTCGAGATTGACTTGTTCGATACTCACGGGGCGTCCTTTTATTGTTGTGTTTCTTGGGGCAATCGGGCAATGAGGCTGCGGATTTGGTCTGCACTTTGGGCCAGCGCGTTGCGGTAGTTTTCTTTTTCGGCAGTCAGGTTGTCAATTTTGCTTTGCAGGTCTTCTTTGAGTTTGCCGACTTGAACCAGCAAGGCTTCGCTGAGTTCGTCAATGGCCGCGTCGTGTTGGCGTTTTTGTTGCTCTTGCTCGAGTTTGAGTCTGTCGATTTCTTCGTTGAGACGGCGGTTTTCTGAAACCAGCGTTTCAAATTTTTGGACAAGTTGGTAAACGTTGATTTCCAGATTGTTCAGTGATTGGTTCATGTGTTTCCCTTCAGACGGCCTTATGGTCGTCATATTGTGCGTCAGGCCGTCTGAATGGCAGACGGCGCGACCATTTATTCGAAGCGCGCGCTTCGTTCCATCAGTCGTTCAACGACTTGCTGCGGGGTCATTTCTTTGCGGATGAGTTGCAGCAGGGTTTGAGTGATGGGCATATCGATTTGGTATTTGGCGGCGGTGTTGAAGACTTCTTCAATGGTGCTGACGCCTTCGGAAACGTGGCCGATTTCGACAAGCACTTGATGCAACTCTTTGCCTTCTGCGAGGCCGAGGCCGACGCGGCGGTTGCGCGAGAGTGCGCCGGTACAGGTCAGGATAAGGTCGCCGATGCCTGCCAAGCCCATCATGGTTTTGGGTTGCGCGCCCATGGCGATGGCAAGGCGTGTGATTTCGGCAAGGCCGCGTGTTACTAAGGCTGCACGTGCATTGAGACCGTATTCGAGGCCGTCTGAAAGGCCGGTGGCAATCGCCATGACGTTTTTAACGGCACCGCCCACAGCAACGCCGATGACGTCGGTGCTGCCGTATAGGCGCATTACGTTGGTGTTCAGTTGGGCGGTGGTTTCTTCCACCCAGTCTTTGTTTTCGGAAGCAAGAACGACGGCGCAAGGCAGTTGGGCTGCAAGTTCTTGGGCAAAGCTCGGGCCTGAGAGAACGCCGATTTTTTTATTGTTAGGCAGGACTTCTTTCAGTACTTGGAAAGTCAGGAGGCCAGTATCTTGTTCAAAACCTTTGCAGGCGGCGAGAACGGGAATATCGGCGGCGTTATGCTGTTTGAGCAGCTCGGCGCTGCTTCTGAGGCCGGCTACGGAGGTAACGATCAGGGCAAGTTGGCTGTCTTTCAGCGCTTCGCCCAAATCGGCGTGAACGGTCAGGGACTCAGGGAAAGGGAAGCCGGGCAGGCCGCGTTTGTTTTCGCGATCTGCTTGCAGGGTGCGGATTTGGTCGGGATTGCGTGTCCAAAGGGCAACTTCATTGTTGTGGTGCGCAAAGTGCAACGCGAGAGCTGTACCCCACGAACCTGCGCCGATGACGGTAATATTCATGTTTCTCTTCCATATGGGAACGGGGCTTACTTTAAAACAAACGGCTTTGGGGTGCAAGGGCGGCGTTTGTGAAAAATATTTTGTGCCGTTTAAAAAGCCTTAGGCCGTCTGAAAGTTCAGACGGCCTGCTTCGGTTTATGATTTATTGTTGCCGGAATGGTAGGCATCGTAGGCGTAGTAGTCGTAGCTGTTGTTGGCTTCGCGCTTCATGCCATTGAGGACGACACCTTTGATATTGATGTGGTTTTGTTTGAGGCGTTCGACGCTGGCTTCAAGCTCTCGTGCACGGGTGTGCGCATAACGGCTGATCATCAGGACGGTGCCGGCATGTTGGCCGATGATGACGGCGTCGGTCACGGCCAATACGGGCGGCGTGTCCAAGATGACGTAATCGTAGCGTTGGCGCGCGTGGGCGAGCAACTCGTTGAAGCGGTTGTCCATCAAAAGCTCGGACGGATTGCTGGGATAGCTGCCGCTGCTGATGAGGTGGAGGTTTTCAATGCCGGTCTCTTGTACGGCTTTGGCCGGAGCCGCCTTGCCGCTTAGGATGTCGGACAGGCCGAACTCAGGGGTAAGGCCGAAGAGTCGGTCAAGATAGCCTTTGCGCATATCGGTATCGATAAGCAGAACGCGTTTGCCCGACTGCGCCATTACGGCGGCAAGGTTGGCGGAGATAAAGGACTTGCCTGCTTCAGGCGCGGCGCCGGTAATCATGAGGACGTTGTTGGGCGCGTCCAGCATGGAGAAGTAGATATTGGTGCGCAGGGCGCGGATGGCTTCGACGGCCGTATCGGTACGGTCTTCGCTGGCCAGCAGATAGTTGGAACGGCCGCCGGTTTTCTTGAATTTGCTTTTGAAGAAGTCGCGTTTTTGCTGGGTTTTGGAGTGCGGAACAAGAGCGACGACTTCTAAATTGAGGTTTTCGATTTCTCCGGATGAAGTAATGCCGTTTTTCATGCGGTTGCGAATTATCAGCCACAAAGCGGTCAATGAGCCTGCGGCAAGTGCACTCAGGAGCGTGATGACGGCTTTGCGCGGTGCAACGGGGTTTTCAGGGACATAGGCATAATCGACGATGCGGACATTACCTTGCGCACTGGCTTTCATGATGTTGAGTTCTTGTTGTTTGCTCAACAGTTGGACGTAGGTAGCCTGGTTGGTTTCTACGTCTCGGGTCAGGCGGATAACTTCTTGTTGGGTGTTCGGCAACTCGGCGATTTGTTGGTTGATTTTGTTTTTAGCGCGCTCGAGGACGGCAAGTTTGTCCAATACGGCTTTATAGGAAGGGTGTTCCGGCGTGTACAGCTCGGCCAAACCTGCTTCTTCGGTTTTGAGCAGGGTAATTTGGGTTTCGATGCCGGTCAGGCTTTCCAATGCGCCTTTAGACTCGAGCGGAATGTCGAGGGAGCCTGATTGTTGGCGGTAGGCATTGAGTTTGTTTTCAGCGTCTTGCAAGGTTTCTTTTAAGCGTGGTAATTCTTCGCTGATGAAAGCCAAACCGCTGGATGCAACTTGGACGTCGCGTTCACGGTTTTGCGCAACGTAGTTGTCGGCAATGCTGTTGAGGATGACGCTGGTACGTTTAGGGTCGGTGCCGGTAAAGGCAAGGTTGATGATGGGGCTGGTTTTACCTTTGCTGATAACAGCCAGTTTGTTTTGGATGTTTTCGATGGCGCTGATGCGGGAGAACTTGGTCAACGCAAATTCTTGACCCGGATTGGCCAGTATTTGATCGATTTTGAGGGTGGTGTGATTGTTGATTTTCAGAGGTACGCCGACCTTACCTTCGACAACGCGTTTGTCAGGCAGGGTAAGGGTATAGGCTTTGTTGCTCTTAGCGGTCAGCGTGAAGGTTTTGTTGAACCATTCGTCTTGTACGGTAAAGCTGCCGACGGTCAGTTTGGGATCGGGGTCGCCGCTGATGTTGTGCATCAGGCTGCCGATAACGGGTGTGTATTTGGCTTTGACTTCTTGGTCAAGCTGAAGGTCGTCAACGGTTTTACCCAGCACCAAGCGTGATTGAACCAACTCGACTTCTGCTTCAGACGGCGTGGTTTGGTTGTTGAAGATGCTGTTGATTTCGGTCAGGATTTGGTTTTGTCGCGTTTCAATTTCCAGCATGGCATCGGCACGGTATTGCGGAGTGGATGCCAGGCTGAAGGCTGCGCCAAGAATGCCGCCTGCAAGCAGGGCGGCGAGGATTTTGTATTTATTTGTCCAAATTACGCGCAACTGTTGGCCGAAGTCGATTTCGTCGTTGTCTGCGCTATAAGGTGTGTAGGTCGTTTTTTTCATTGCTTGCTTTCTTGTTCATGCCGGTTTTATACCGGTTGAGTTTTTCCGTTTAGTTTGGTTTTCCAAGTGTCTGCGGCAGCATTGAGCTGTTCAAAAACGGCTTCAAACATTTCGCTGCTTTGTTTGTATGGGTCAGGTACGGTTTTTTTAGGCAGCCATTGGGCAAACAGCATGGTTTTGCTGCGTGCCGGAGGATGGATGTCAGCCACCATGTCGATTTGACTGGGCTCCATGACGAGAATCAAATCGGCCTGTTCGCACATCGGGGCGGTCAGTTGGCGTGCCGTATGGCCTGCAACGATAACGCCGTGTTTGAGTGCGGTTTTGATGGCTTGGAAATCGGCATCCTTACCTGCCAGTGCTTTTATGCCGGCGCTGCTGATGCGGTGGCCGGGTAGTTTTTTCTGCATGATCCGCTCTGCGGTGGGGGAGCGGCAGATGTTGCCTAGGCAGACGATGAGTATGTTGTGGTACATGATATTGTTTCGGTTTATGGTCTGAAAAAAGCGTGAGTCAGACTATAAGGTACTGCTTTTCCGTTTGTGCGGTGTGTACGGCTTTTATATGCCGTTTATGTAATTTGGTCGGATTGTGCGTGATTTTGTATCCTGCTGTCAAACAAGGGTCTGACAGCAGGAACCACTGCTTATTTAAACGTATTGTCGAGGGTGTTGACGTTGCTGATGGAGTTGGTAATTTGTGACATTACGCGGTTCCAACGGGTAACCGGGGCGGCGGTAACGTAAACGGTGTCTTCGGAGCGCAGTTTGAATTCGCTGCCCAGTGCGTAAGAGGTCGCATCTTTCAGGTTGAGCTGGTAGATGTGGATAGGTTTGGCCGCATCTTCTGGTGCGCGACGGATCACGAATACGCCGGTTGCATCCGCATAGGCTTGGTTCATGCCGCCCACTTCGCCGAGCGCTTGGGTCAGGTTGAGGCCGTGATTGCCGATCGGCAGGGTGGCTTGTTTGCCGACTTCACCCATGATGTAGATTTTGTTGTTGCTGCTGTTAGGAACGTAAACGATGTCGCCATGGCTGAGGAGGTGGTTTTGCGACATATCGCCGTATTGCAGCATGTTTTGCAGGGAGATGGTGCGGTCGATGCCGTTGTGCGTCCATTTGATGTGCTGGGTATCGGCACTTTGGGTAACGCCGCCAGCCTGGTTGATGGCGTCCAAAATGGTCATCGGGATATTGGTAATCGGCAGCTGACCTGCTTGGTTGATGGCACCGGATACTGAAATGCGTTGCGAACGGAATTCGGTAACGTTGATGGCGACTTGAGGGTTTTTGATGTAGCGTTTCAGAAGGTTGGTCAGGGTATTTTGCAATTCGTCCAAAGTTTTGCCTTTGGCTTGAATTTTGCCTGCCAATGGGTAAGTGATGTAACCGCCCTCATCTACCCAGGCACCGCGGCTGACTTGGTTGGTTTGCGGGTTGCTTTGCTGGATAGGGGAGTTGAGGTCGGAGTGCGCCCAAACCATGATATTGAGGACGTCGCCGCTGCCGATGCGGTAGCGGTAAGCACTTTTTCTTTGCTCCAAACCTTGGTTGTTTTGGGAAAGTACAGGCGACTTGCGCATTTTTTCAATCAGGTTGGGTGTGATGGGGTAAACGGCAACGCGGCTGTCGAGGTTGGTATCGGCTGCGGTGTCGGTATCGGTGTAAACAATGGTTTTGGTTCGGGTTTTGATGGTCGAACCGGGAATGACTGTCGTGCTGTTACAGGCAGCCAGTGCGAATAGAGTAAGCAGGGAGAGCGTTTTTTTCATGTAGTAGTCCTTGCAGTATGGTGTCCGGGCCGTCTGAAAATGTTCAGACGGCCTTGTTGTTTTGTTGCCAAACCAAGTCGCAGATGCCGTCTTTAGGTACAAAGCCTGTCGGTGCGCGCAACAAAAGCTGGCGCAGGCTGTTTTGGTCGCTTTGGAGACAAGCGGTTTGGAGTTCCGACAGTATGTCAGATAATTGCGTCCATGGAAGCATTACTTCACTGGCGGTCATAATACGGGGATGAGTGGTTTTTTGCACCTCATCACCGATGAGCAGTTCTTCATAAAGTTTCTCGCCCGGGCGCAGGCCGGTAATCTTGATTTCGATGTCGCCGTGCGGGTGTTGCTCGTCTTTGACTTTGAGTCCGCTGAGGACAATCATTTGACGGGCAAGGTCGATGATTTTGACAGATTCACCCATGTCGAGGACGAATACGTCGCCACCTTTACCCATTGCGCCGGCTTGGATAACCAGTTGCGCTGCTTCGGGAATGGTCATGAAGTAGCGGGTAATGTCTTGGTGGGTCAGGGTAATCGGACCGCCTTCGGCAATTTGTTTTTCAAATACCGGGACAACGGAGCCGGACGAACCCAATACATTGCCGAAACGCACCATGCAGAAGCGTGTTTTTTGTTCCGGTTCGGCGGCAAGCGCTTGCAGGCAGAGTTCGGCCATGCGTTTGCTGGCGCCCATGGTGTTGGTCGGACGGACGGCTTTGTCGGTGGAAATCAAAACAAAGGTGGAAACGCCTGCATCTACGGCAGCCTGTGCGCAGCAGAGTGTGCCGAACACGTTGTTTTGAATGCCTTCGATGGTGTTGAACTCTACCATAGGGACGTGTTTATAGGCTGCGGCATGATAAACGGTGTCGACGTGATAGGCCTTCATGATGCTGCTAAGGCGTTCTTTGTTTTGAACCGAACCCAAAAGCGGTACGATTTCGACTTGGCTGCCTTGCGCGGCTTGGGTTTCGCGCAATTCTTTGTCTATGCTGTACAGGGCAAATTCGGACAATTCAAACAACAGCAGTTTGGTCGGACGGCAGTTGAGAATCTGACGGCAAAGTTCGGAGCCGATAGAGCCGCCTGCGCCGGTTACCATCACGACTTTGTCGCTGATGTCGGCGCTCATCAATTCAGGGCGCGGTGCCACAGGTGCGCGGCCGAGCAAATCGACCACAGAGATTTTTTTCAATGAGCTGACGTTGATTTTGCCGTCGACCAAATCTTTCATGCCCGGAATGGTCAGGACTTCGCATTTGTATGCTTCGAGGCGGCGGATGATGTCTTTGCGTTCTTCAGGCGTAGAACTTGGAATCGCCAGCAGAATTTTGCGTACGCCGTAGCGGCTGATCAGCATCGGGATTTCGTTGGGGTTGTAGACGGCAAGGTCATAGATGACGGTGCGTTGGATTTTCGGGTTGTCATCGACAAAGGCAATGGCCGAGTATTCGTTAACCTGTTTGATGGCTTCCAGCAACTGGCGGCCGGATTGGCCTGCGCCGTAGATGATGACGGGGGTCATCTGTTTGCGGTGATGGTCGGTCAGAATCGCACGCAGGATCATGCGCGAGCTGGTTACGCCGACCACCAAGACTAAGAAATAGACGATGGGCAGGGCAAGGTGTAGTTTTTGTTCAAAAATCAGGGTGGTCAGGCAGAACAAGACCGCTGAAATAATGCTGCCGAATGCGGCGGCAGTCAGGACGCGGATGCTGACGAAGCGCGTGACAGCGCGATAGAGGCCGATACGGATGAAAAGGATGATGGTCAGCACAGCGGTGCTGCCGAAAGCCAGCCAGTTGGCGATACTCAACCATTCGTCGGAATATTGCACTTTGAGGCTTTGGGCAAACCAAAACGCCACGAATATCATCAAGATATCGTGGATGACGAAGAAGGTTTTTTTTAGATTGCGCGGCAGAGCCAGCAGGGTTTCCAAGTTCATTTTATATTTCTTGTGTCTGAGTGTTGTAATGTGGCTTGGTACGGATTGTTTGAAGCAGGCTGTTTTATTTTTTCAGACGGCCTGAAGTTGCAGGCCGTCTGAAAATGATTATGCCGTGGCTTCAGTCAATACGGCTTCGATGTTTTCTTTGCAGAACGCAATTTCTTCATCGGTCAGGGTTGGGTGCACCAAGAACATCAGGCTGGTGTTGCCCAACTCGACAGCGTTTTTCAGCCGCTCTTTCGGACGCCAAGGCGTGTTGTCGAAGGCTTTTTCCAAATACACTTCGGAGCAGCTGCCTTGATAGCAGGGGACTTTGCGCGCGTTCAGTTCGCTGACGATGCGGTCGCGCGTCCAGCCGTCTTTCAGGTGTTCGGGTTTGACGAAAACGTAGAACTTGTATTGCGCGTGTTCGATGTAGTCGGCCACTTCAACCAAACGGATGCTGGCGAATTTGCACAAGCTTTCAGCCAGTTTGGCGGCGTTTTCTTGGCGGCGCGCCGTCCATTCGGGCATACGTTTGAGCTGGATGCGGCCGATGACCGCCTGCATTTCCAACATGCGCCAGTTGGTACCGAAGCTTTCGTGCAGCCAGCGGAAACCGGGTGCGTGTTCGCGGTGGTACACGGCGTCATAGCTTTTGCCGTGGTCTTTGTACGACCACATTTTGCTCCACAGCTCTTTGTCGTTGGTGGTCACCATGCCGCCTTCGCCGCCGGTGGTCATGATTTTGTCTTGGCAGAACGACCATGCGCCGACATGGCCGATAGAGCCGACGGATTTGCCTTTGTATTTCGCGCCGTGCGCTTGGGCGCAGTCTTCGATAACCCACAAGTTATGTTCTTTTGCCAAAGCCATGATGTCGTCCATTTCGGCAGGCATACCGGCAAGGTGAACCACGATGATGGCTTTAGTGTTTGGCGTCAAAGCAGCTTTGATGGTTTCGGCGCTGATGTTTTGGCTGTTCAAATCGACATCGGCGAAAACCGGATTTGCGCCGGCGGTCACGATGCAGGATGCGGAAGCCAAGAAAGTGCGCGAAGTGACAATCACATCGTCGCCTTGGCCGATGCCCATTGCTTTGAGGGCTACGTCCAAAGCCAACGTACCGTTGGAAAGGGCGACGGCGTATTGCGTGCCGACAAAAGCAGCAAATTCTTTTTCAAATTCGCGACATTCCGTACCTGTCCAGTAGTTGACTTTGTTGGACAGTAGGACTTTGGAAACGGCATCGGCTTCTTCTTGAGTAAAGCTTGGCCATGGGGAGAGTGATGTATTAAGCATTTGTTTTTCCTGCGAAAAGACTGGTTGAGCCTTTGGGGGCGATTTCTTCCAGCAGTTGGCGGTTGATCAGGGTGTATTTCTGACCGTTGATTTCGACGTATGCGCCGTCGTAAGGAGGGAACCAGAAGGCGCGGATTTTTTTCTCCACATCGTCGCCGTCGCGGATTTGCTTCATGGCTTCCATTTCGTCACGGCTGACGTAGCGGCCACCGATGTTTGGCGTGGTCGGCAATTTGGTTTTCGACTCGATGGCGCGGGTGATGATGCGTCGTGCGAAATCTTCCAATGCCTGCATGGTTTTGCGTTCGAGCGATTGGGCGGTTTCTGTTTCAGCGTCGATAGGGAAACGGTCCACCTCGATGATTTCGCCGGTATCGATGGAAGCATCGACGTAGTGGGCGGTATTGCCCCATTCGTTTAGCTCATCCATGATGGCCAGGTTGTAGCCGCCCGTGCCTTTGTATTCGGGCAACAGCGCAGGATGGAAGTTTATCGTGCCTAAAATCGGAATGCTCAGGAATTCATCACGCAGCTTGCGCCAGTAAAGGACGGACAAGCCCAAATCGTATTTCAGACGGCCTTCTCGCATTGCTTCCAAAGCCGTATCGAAGGTGTACAGGGGCAAGCCCAATTCCTGCGCGGCGGCCATGGTCGGCGAGCCTTGCAGATGGCTGTCGGTCAAGACACCGACGATTTCGATATGGTCTTGTTTGGTCAAAAAACGAAGCAGGTTGGCGGAAACCTGTTTGCGACCCATAAATAAGATTTTCATGGAGAAATGTCCCTTATGCATTTGCTTTTTCGGTGGCGGAAGTTGTCAGTGTAGTCAATTCTTCCAGGGTGTTTATCCAAAGGGTAGGCTGGTATTCACGACCGTATTGCTCGGGCTCGGCTTGATGAATATTGTGCGGCTTAGGCATGATGCCTATGGAGAGCCAACCCAGTTTGTTGGGTGCGACAAAATCTTTTTTGATGTTGTCGCCGATGTAGATGAAACGTTTTGCAGCCGGATATTTGTTTTGCAGGAAGACAAAACGCTTGTCGTCGGGTTTTTCCGATTGCATGGCTTCCGAAATCAAAATGTCGTCAAACAAATCGGTCAAACCCAAGGCCTGTATTTTCAAACGCTGTGTCAGACTGCGGCCGTCTGTAATCAGGGCGCGTGCGGCAAAGGGGCGCATCAGCTTCCGTAAAAAAGACGGTTCGACATAGGGTCGGATAACAGGCCTATGTAGTCGATATTGCCACAAAAGTGATTGTTTCTCTAGTTCGTTTAATTTGCAATGATGACACAAATTGTCGAGCCAGTCTTTACTTTTATTGTCGGCAATTTCATTTAGTACGTCAGCATCGTATTGTGGGTAAAGCGACGTAATTATCCCTACAACTGCCTGTATTCCGGAGCATTTGTAGTCGTACTCAGAGTAAAGCGTATCGTCAAGATCGAAGACGATGACGGATTCTTCCGGCTTAATCATGTTCTCTTACCAAAACCTTAGCATCGTAACGAAGCATGATTAAATGTTTTCCCAGTCGTCGGAGAAAGGGACATCTTGGCCGCTGATATATTCTTGAATCAGCCAGCCGGGATAGTTGCCGCCTGCGGCGTAAGTCAGTGGGAAACCGCCGCCGAAACGCGGGTTGATTTCCACGCCGTAGGTCGTGTTGTCGGTTTTGCTGACGAAAAATTGCGCGGTAATGCAGCCGCGTGCGCCTTCCAATACGACCATTTTTTCAACCAGCTCTTCATACAGGGCATTGCGTCGGGTTGCGCCTTTGCTGACTTCGCCGGTGCGCACTTCCAAACGTTCGCGAGGAATGGCGCATTTCAGACGGCCTTGACGGTCGTAATACATATCGACGGTAAACTCGGAAAAAGCATTTTCAATATCGATATATTGGGCGAACATCATTTTCGGGTCTTCGGCAATGTTGGCGGTCAGATCGGCCTGTGTGTTGATTTTTTTCGCACCGATGGCGCGGCTGCCGTCGTAAGGCTTGGCAAAACATGGGAAGACTAGGCTGTCCCGTTCGTAAATTTCAGGCGAACGGATGCCGTATTGTGCAAACAAGCCTGCGGTCAAGCGCTTGTCGCGGCACAGGGTAATCAGTTTGGCGTCGGAAATGACGATATGTATTCCTTCGGCTTCAAAACGGTCACGTGCTTCGGCCAGCTTGAGCAGTTCAGTATCGATGGTCGGCACAATCAGGCCGATGTTGTTTTGTTTGGCCAGTTCGAAAATGCTGTCGATGTATTCGGCTGCGTCGATGCGCGGCACGCTGAAAGCGCGGTCGGCAACATGGCAGGCTGAAGACATGTGGGGATTGAGGTCAGTGGCAAATACGCCGATGCCGTCTGAAAAACGTGCGGCTTCGGTTTGGAAGTCCTGCACCAATTCGACGCGGCGACCTGCCGACAGAATCAGTATGTTATTTTTTTTCATCAGTTTTATTACCCGTGAAATAAGGCATGGTGGCTTCTCCTTCGGCTGAGATGCCTTCTTTGACGAAGACTTTTTTAACCGTCAGGAACAAAATTTTGATATCCAGCCAAAAGCTGAAGTTGTCGATGTACCAAACATCGTGGGCGAACTTTTCGTCCCATGAAATGGCGTTGCGGCCATTGACTTGCGCCCAACCGGTTACGCCCGGTTTCATTTCGTGGCGGCGGTTTTGGAAGTCGTTGTACAACGGCAGGTAGTGCATCAGCAGCGGACGAGGGCCAACTAGACTCATCTCGCCTTTTAAGACATTCCATAATTCAGGAAGTTCGTCCAAACTGGTGGCACGTAATTTTTTGCCGAAATCGGTCAGGCGTTCGCTGTCCGGTAGTGGGTTGCCGTCTTTATCGATTGCATCGCGCATGGAGCGGAATTTAATCATTTTAAACGGTTTGCCATCCTTGCCCGGCCGCTCTTGGATGAAGAACACGGGCGAGCCTAAGTTTTTGCGGATGAGGTACACCAAAATCAAAAACACAGGCGACAGGATAATCAGCCCTGAAGCGGAGGCAACAATGTCAAACAGGCGTTTGAAAAATTTATTCATGAGCTAATCTTTCAATCAGGTTGACGATTTTTTGATAGGCAACGTCGCGCTTGAAACGGCGGACGATTTCTTCGGACTGAACAGGATCATTTTTGCGCTTCAGAATATCTTTGGCGGCTTGAACGAAACCGTCCACATCGCCGGAACGGTAGTTCGCATGCGGCAGCAGGGTAAGGACTTCGGCAACTTCGTCGTTAACCTGGCTGTTCAGAATCGGTTTTTGCAAAGCCATATAGTCGGACAGTTTGTTGGTAATCGACTGCATGGCGTAAGAGTGGATGGCGTTGACGGAGATGTCGCAGCCTTTGGCGACCGACATCATTTCGGCGTAAGGAATGTAGCCGTAAAACTTGATGCCGTCGCAGGCATATTGTTTGAGCCTGTCCAAATCGGGGCCGCCGCCCATGATGTGCAACTCGACGTTTTCGCCGGCGTCCAACAGCTTACGAATGCCTTTGCACACGGTTTCCACGTCATAGCTGTAACTGAGCGTGCCCAAGTAGAAAAAGCGGGTTTTGTCGTCGCCAAAATCTTTGGCAGGCGCAGCATCAAGTTTGGGAAAATCCGCGCCGATATAGACGACTTCGCCGGGTACGTTCGGATTGGCTTCTTTGGCGCGGTCGAGATAAGTCTGCGATACGGCAACCAGCGCATCGGCGTAGCGGTAGGCTTGGTTGGCACGTGAAGCAAAGGGCAGCAGGTTGTGCGGTACTTTTTTCAAAAACGGTATGACTGAGGAGAAAGACTCCGGCCATACGTCCTGTACATCGACAATCAGTTTGTAGCCCAAACGCGTTTTGTGTTTGCCCAACAGTAGGTTGGTGGCAATCAGCGGATAGGCGGAAAAGACGACGTCTTGTTCGCCAGGACGGCAGTTTTCCAACCATTTTTCAAAATGTTTGACGAAGCGGTGATGGCTGGTCACGCGTCCCAAAGACACGTTTTTGCTGTATCCGCTTTCTTCCAACAGCATGACTTTCAGACGGCCTTGCGAGGCGGCCTCGGCATCTTCAGGCCGTCTGAAAGATTTGTCGTAGTGCTTGAAGTTGCTGGTAATCAGCAACACGTCATGCGATTGCGACAACAGTTCGGCAAGATACCAGAAGCGGTTGAAATGCGGCTCGGACGGTAGCGAGCAATAAGGGGCGACGATGATAATGTTCATGTTTCAGACGGCCTTACATTTCGTACGCAGCCATGGTGGTGCGGTAGATTTCGTCGTCGGAGCATAAGGTCTCAACGTGTTTGTGCAGGGCTTTGCCCATTTGACCGCGCAACTCAGGATGCTTGATGAGTGTATCGACGGCTTCGATAAACGCTTCGTCATCGCCGAAAGGAATGCAGTAGCCGGTTTGGCCGGTGATGACCATTTCGGAAATGCCCGCCATGTTGTAGGTCACGACAGGTGTGTCGTAAAGGCCGGCTTCCAAAATATTGTTACCGACACCTGCGCCGTGGTCGCCTACGCAATGCGGCGTGTTCACCAAAATATCGACTTCTTTGAAGTAGCCGGTCAAGTCGCGGACGCCGCCGAGGAAGGTAACTTTGTCTTCAATACCCAAACGTTTGGCTTGGGCTTTGAGGTTGTCCATTTCTTCGCCGATACCTGCAACGTTGAGGCGTACAGGCATGCCGCGGTCAACCATTTTCTTTAAAATATCCAACATCAGATGCACGGCGCGGACGGTGTCCAAACGGGAAAGCGTACCCAGTTGGACATAGTCCTTAACCGTTTTTTCAGGAACGAAATCTGCTTTGTGCAGGGCGTTGTAAGTGTAGGTGATGCGGTTGGCAGGGAAACCGTAACGGATGAGTTTTTCGCGTTCGTGTTTGCAGTTGCCGATGATGTACACGCCCAGCTTGTCGAAAAGCTTGGCAATTTTCGGATAAGTTTCCGGATCAAGGCCGCGCGCGTGGTAGAACACTTTGGTTTTCGGCGAGGCAAACTTGGCCGCAATGGCGCAGGCCGGAACGATACGCGCCATTTGGCAGTGAATCACATCAGGTTTCTCTTTTTTCAGCAGTTTCATATAGGCAAACATGCCTTTGACGTAACCCAAAAGACCGCCTTGGTAAAAATCAATCGGCTGCCAACGAATGCCCAATGCTTGTGCTTCCTGAATCAAAGGGCCGTCTGAAGAGGCCAATACGATATCGTGTCCGCGTTGTTTGAGCAGGCGGCCGAGGCGGAAAGTGGCGTTTTCAGTGCCACCGAGGCCGGACATGGAGGTAGTCAGGATGATTTTCATGATGATTTCTTCGTATCGTATAGTGTTTCGTTGTATGCGTAAGCGGCCATATCTTTCAGCTTGGGCGCAACAAATACGCTGTAAATAAAAATCAGCAGGCAGGGCAGCCAGATAAACGGCATACGCAAAATGGTGGACGGAATAAAACCGGCCAACAGGAAAATGCCCAAGGCAACCCAAGCCAAAACGCGTGATTTGCCGGTTACTGCGCGGTTTGAGGCGATGTAGAGGAAATAACACGCCACAAAGGCAATAAAGCCGAGTAAGGAAATCATGCCGAAACCCAGATACAGCTCGATGATGAAGCTGTGCGGATTTTCAAAGCCTAAGCTGCCGCTCAAATGGCCGCCGAAATATTCGCGGAAGTTTTTAGGACCGTAGCCGGTCAGCAGCAGGGGCGGATTATTCCAGAAGTAGTTGTAAATCTCCTGACGGTAGGACACGGAGTTGTCGCTGCCCAAGTCGTACAGGAAGAGGTACACGCGGCTGGAAAAGCGTTCCAAAAACTGGTTGCCGTTGAGTGACAGCAAAAATTCCGCAATAGCGCGTGACGGAATCATCGATAACACCAACGCCAGCAAACCAGCTACGCCGACCGTAATAAAACCGTTTTTGCGATAGGCGGTATAAACCAGCAAAATCAACAGGTAACAGCCGATGGCGGTACGCGATACGCTGGCGAAAATGGCCATGCCCAACAGCAGGAACAAGCCCCAGCCCAGCAGTTTTTCTTTGTGTTTCCGTCCTTGGAGTTGGAAGAAAAACAAAATGGCAGGCGCAAGGCAGACTGCAGTGGCGGCAAGGTTGTTCGGGTTAAAGAACAAGCCTTTGAGCGAGCCTTCATCAATAGCCAACTCATCGCTGGCACTCACAAACTGAATACCGGTGGCCAGTTCTGCAAACGGCGGCACGGCGATAAACAGCGTAAATACGATGAGGAACTTCTGAATCGTTCCCAAAGGGTCGTCGGCGCGCTTCAATACTTGGTAAAACAAGTAGAAGAAAGCCGGAACCGCCATAAAAAACAAAATATCCATGTACTGCGTCGGCGTCAGCGATGTAATGCCCATGTGGATGGCAGGCCAGATGCACATGGCGGTCAGGGCGCAGAGCATGGCAAAAATCTTGCGCGGAATATGCTTGCTTTCCAGAAAAAATACGACAAAACCAAGCAGTACAAATATCAGGGTCAGCGGGTTGTCGATACGCGGCACGCCGACCTTAAAGGACAGCGCGGGCCCCAGCATATAGGCTGCGAGCATGATGTATAGGATGTAAGTGTATAAGTTCAGACGTTTTATTTTCATAGTCGTTCTGTTGTTATCGTAGAGACGTGAATCTCAGGTTGGCTATTTTGCCGAACGGTTTAATTTGGCTTTGATTTTTTCGGTCGCGGCAAATAATGCGTGTTTGTATTTTAGGAACAGGAAACCCAGTCCGACTGCCCATGCCAGCGCAAACCAAATGTAGTTGTCGCGCGTACCCAGCCAAGTGTAGGCAAGGCAGATCATCAGGCAGAGCGTTGAGTTGGTATAAATCTTCAGGCGCGGCAAAGGTTGCCATAGGCGTGAAGAGAATTCGGTTTTCAAGATGAAAAACAGCCAAAAAGCCGTTGCGCTGGCCATAGCCGCACCTTTTGCACCGAATTTCGGTACCAGCAGATAGAGCAGGGCGGTATTGGCGATAAAGGCAACGATGTTGATGACGGTAATCAGCCAAGTCGAGCGGACGACGTTCAAACCGATGCCGCTGACTTCGGTCAGCGTGTAAAACAGGGGGAAGAGCATACACGAGAGCAGGATAAATTGAACCTGCGTGTATTTTTCCGGCAGTATCCAAGTCGCCATCGGCGAGAAAATCCCGATGAGGCAAATCATTGCGCTGATGAGGACGGTCATGGAAAGCGTGATGTCGCCGATTTTGTCCAGATTGGTGTTTTCTTCTACCCATTTGAACACCAAAGGCGCCCAAATGGTGGAAAACACGCTTTGGAAAATTAGGGCGACGGCGCCGAAACTGACCGCCATCGAGTAAATGCCCAATTCGTCCAAACCAGAGATGTTTTTGAGGACAAAGCGGTCAATCGAAGTCAAACCCCAATAGGCCAAGTTGCCGAATGCCAGCGGCAGACCGTAGCGCAGGCCGTCTCGATGCAGCTCGGACGACCATTTCGCATGGGAAACAGCTTGCAGGTCTCGGCGCAGCTGATAGATCAACAGCGCAACGGTCAGCACTTGGGCGGCGGTGTAGGCAAAAACCAGCGAAGTGGTATTGGCGGGCAGGCCGGAAGCGATCACGGCAAAAACCAACACCAAAATCAAAAATTTCGGCGCAAGCTGACTGACGGAAAAAGCCAGTGCCTGCTCTTTCATCCGCAAAATCAAGGCTAAAAAACGGATAATCAGCGTGGTGGCCAAGAAAATCAGGAAGAGAATCCCCAAATTTGCACTGGGGATGTCGAAAATGATTTCAGACGGCCATGATGCGTTTATCAATAACACTAAAACCACAATCGCCACAGTCAGAATCAATGGCGATAAAAAAACGGATTTGAACAGCGCGGCCTTGTCTTTAACTGCGTAATAGTCGCGAATATAGGATTGGTCCAGCCCCAAGCCCAGCAACAGGATGCTCAGTCCGGCAATGGTCTGCAAGAGTACGATACGGCCGATGTCTTCCGCAGGGAAGTACCATGAGATGAGCGGCAGGGAAAGCAGGCCGAAGGCGGCGCTTCCTACCGGGCCCAATGCGTAGCCGAGGATTTTTTTCGCGTTCATATTATTTGTTTTCAGACGGCCGGAAGTTCGAGCTGAGCGTTTTTTGTAAGAGATGCGTTGTTACCGTTGCCGGTTTCCCAAGGCCGTCTGAAAAAACAAATGGCCTTGAGAAACCGGCCGCCGTCCCGGTCGGAGAAACCGGAGGCAGCCGGATGCGTCTGAATCAAGATTATGCTTTGATGACTTTAGGATTTTTCACTGGGAATTTGCCGCGAGTATCGACAATCAGCTTGGCATGTTCGGTGATCATGTCATAGTCGAATTTGTCGTGATCGGTGGTCAGAACCACGCAATCGTATTGGGCGACAGTTTCAGGAGTCAGCGCTTCGCTCTTCAGGTCGAAGTAGTGGTGGCCGGGGATGTGCGGAAACTCTGGAACGTGCGGGTCAGAGTAGGAAACCACTGCGCCCAGTTTGTGCAGACGGTCCATAACTTCCACAGACGGGCTTTCACGCATATCGTCCACGTTTTTCTTGTAGGCGATACCCAATACCAAGATTTTGCTGTCTTTGATAGAACGGTTGTGGTCATTCAAAGCCAAGCCGACTTTTTCGATAACGTAGTCGGGCATGTGGGAGTTTACTTCACCGGCCAATTCGATGAAACGGGTGTTTACGCCGTATTCGCGTGCTTTCCAAGTCAGGTAGAACGGGTCGATAGGGATACAGTGGCCGCCCAAGCCAGGGCCTGGGTAATAAGCAACGAAGCCGAACGGTTTGGTTGCAGCGGCATTGATGACTTCGTGAATATCGATGCCCATTTTGTCGGCAACGATTTTCATCTCGTTCACCAAGCCGATGTTTACGGCGCGGTGGATGTTTTCCAGAAGTTTGGTCAGCTCGGCCGCTTTGGTGGAGCTTACTGGAACAACTTTATCGATGGCAGGTTGGTACAGCGCAAGGCCGACTTCCAAACAAGCAGGGGTATGGCCGCCGATGACTTTTGGAATGGTACGGGTTTCAAAGTTAGGGTTACCCGGGTCTTCACGCTCAGGAGAGTAAACCAAGAACACGTCTTGACCGACTTTCAAGCCGCCTTCTTCCATGCGCGGCAGTAATTCTTCTTCGGTAGTGCCGGGATAGGTGGTAGATTCCAAAGACAGCACTTGACCGGCGCGCAGGTAAGGTTTTACCGCATCGGTAGTGTCGATCACAAAGCTCATGTCCGGCTCGCGGTATTTGTTCAGCGGAGTCGGTACGCACAAAATGACGGCTTCTACTTCGCCGATGCGGGAGAAGTCGGTCGTTGCTTCAAACAGGCTGTTGGAAGCAGCGGCAATTTTGTCGGAAGGGATATGCTCAATGTAGCTTTCGCCTTTGTTGAGCTTGTTGACTTTGTTGGTGTCAATGTCGAAACCCAAAACTTGGTAACCGATATCCACATAGCGCAACATCAGTGGTAAACCGACGTAGCCTAAGCCAACGATGCCGATTTTTGCGGTCTTATCGGCAAATTTTTGTATCGTAATGTTTTTCATGATGTCTTTCGTGTAATGAATGAGTAAATCGGGAGTGTTTGCCCGATGCCTGAGTTGTTTGCTGCAACCGCATAGCCATAGCCGGCTGCCGTATCGTGTGAAGCCTTAAAACCATACTTATAATTACATTAGACAAAATCATAAGCACTTATCTGATTCGTCTCAATCAAAAAAGTTTAACGGTCGTTCAGGCGGCCTCTATGGTATGGAAACGGTATTTTTGAATGCTTAATTTTTAGAAATTACATTCAACCACATGTTTTGATTTTAGATATTGTTTTGTCAAATGTATGATTCATGAAATGAAACTACCGTTTATGCCGTTTAAAACCCTTCTAGAATAAAAACTTTTAATAAATTTTCGTGGCTTAACTTATCTTAATAATCCATTATTTCGTGATGAAAAAAAGGAAAATTTGTCGACAATCGGCTTGAGGATAGTTAACTTAAGTCAAAGTTTTAAATTGGAATACGCTAAAGTCATTATAATATATTGACGAAAAAATTACATTTATTGCTATGTAAATGATAGATATATACTATTAAAAGTGGTTTGATTATTAAGTTGAGGCAATTAGACGGATTTTTTCCGGAGAACCCATTTAATGTCCTGTCCGATGATTTCTACTGATTGACTTTGCCAAGGGCCGTCTGAAAGTAGGGCGGCCGGATTTTCAGGGAGGGAGAAAAGAGGTTTGCCTGCGCCCAATAGTTTTGGCGCTTGGTAGAGGACGATTTCATCCACCAAGTCATCCTTCAGGAAGGCTGAAGCAAGTGTTGAGCCGGCTTCTACCAGAACTTCGCCAAAGCCAAGTTCTGCCAGTTGCGGCATGAGTGAAAGAAGATTGATGCGGCCGTTGATGTGTTCAGACGGCCTGATGATGCGGATATGTTCAAATGCACTTAGAGCCTGCAAACGTTGTTCGTCTGAGGAAAGGGTAACGATAACGGTCGGGCTGTCGGTATTGGTAACGAGGTGGCAGTCCAAAGGGATTTGCAGTTGGCTGTCCAAGACGATACGCGCAGGTTGGCGCAGGGTGGGGAAACTGCGGACGTTGAGTTTTGGGTTGTCGGCAAGTACGGTACCGATACTGGTCAGAACAGCGCAACTTTCGGCACGGAGAATTTGTACGTCTTCGCGCGCCGCTTCGCCGGTAATCCAAAAGCTGCGGCCGTCTGAAAGGGCGGTTTTGCCGTCCAAACTGGCGGCGCATTTGAGGCGGATAAACGGTCTGCCACGTTCGATACGCGACAGGAAACCGCGGTTGAGCTCGCGTGCCTGAGCTTCCAACAAACCGCTTTCGGTACGGATTCCGGCGGCTTCCAGCATGGATAAGCCTTTGCCTGCGACCAATGGATTAGGGTCGGTCATGGCGGCGACCACGCGCGTTACACCGGAATGAACCAGCGCTTCGGCGCATGGCGGTGTGCGGCCGTAATGGCTGCAAGGTTCCAGCGTGACATAGGCTGTTGCGCCTTTGGCCGCCGCTCCGGCCTGCCTTAATGCGTGAACTTCAGCGTGCGGCTCGCCTGCTTTGACGTGGAAACCTTGTCCGATGATTTGGGCGCCGTGTGCAATCACGCAACCGACGCGGGGATTGGGGGAAGTAGAAAACCGCCCAAGCTTGGCCAGCTCGAGGGCGGTTTGCATCATTTGGGTATCAAGTGCGGAAAACATGGTTTCAGACGGCCTTATTTGGCTTTGCATTCGGCGATGACTTGGGTGAATTCGGAAACGTCTTTAAAGCTTTTATAGACAGACGCGAAGCGGACATAAGCAACTTGGTCGATTTTTGCCAGCTCTTCCATCGCCATTTCGCCGACGATGCGCGAAGCGACTTCTTTTTTGCCCAAACGGTAGAGGCGTTGCTCGATAAGGGCAACGGTTTCATCGATTTGTTCTTGTGTAACAGGGCGTTTGTGCAGCGCGCGCTCAAGGCTGGTCTGCAGTTTGTGTGCATTGAAGGGAACCCGTGTACCGTTGGATTTGATGACTTGCGGCATCCGCATTTCAACGGTTTCAAAGGTACTGAAGCGTTGTCCGCATTCCAAGCATTTGCGACGGCGACGGATGCTGTTGGTGTCTTCCAGCCATCGCGAGTCGGCTACTTGTGTGTTGGGGTGTTGGCAAAACGGGCACTTCATCGGGTTTCCTTGTCATACGCTCGGCAAGGTCGCTAAGCAATTGAATTTATTGTTTGTGAACTATTATTGTAGCGGATTGCGTTATTTTCGTATAGTAAAGGCTTTTCGCTGGATTAAGTATAAAAAGGCCGTCTGAAAGGGCAACTTTGGCGAAGTTGGGCTTTTCAGACGGCCTTGAGTTTTTCAGCCAATCAACCGTCAAACCGATACGCCGACGGCACGGGCGATTTCCAAACCTTCTTCCGTACTCATATAAACCGGATTTTCGGGGCGGTCACTGAGGACAATGTCGCCGTCTTGAAACATCACCAATTCATTGACTGCCAATTGTGACCAGGTTTCATCTCGCGTCAGGGGCAGGGTGGCGATGACGGAAACTTTATCGTTCGGGGTGGTCACTTCTGAAAAATCGACCATGACATCATCGTCCAGCAAACGCGCTTTGCCAAACGGGGCTTTGCGCACGATGTAGTGCAGCAAGGTGCTGGCGTGGGCAAACAGGCAGTCGCCGTTGGACATCACGAAATTAAACAAGCCATAGCGGCGAATTTCATGAGTCAGGCCGGCAATGGCATCAAACAAAACTTCAGGTTCGGGTTTGGTGGCAAAGCGGCTGCGCAGGCGGTTGAGGATAAAGCAGAATGCGCGTTCGGAATCGGTTGAACCGACGGCATGGTAGTACTCGCCCTGCTCGGGAAAAAAATCAATCAAATGGCCGTTGTGTGCAAACAACCAATATTCGCCCCACATCTCACGCATAAAGGGATGAGTGTTCGCCAATGAGGTCTGGCCTTGTGAGGCCTTGCGGATATGGGCGATAACGTTTTCAGATTTGATTTGGTAGGCGCGCACCAAGTCGGCAACGGGAGAGTTGGCGCTGGGCTTGTCGTCGTGAAACAAGCGCACGCCTTTGCCTTCAAAAAAACCGATACCGAAGCCGTCGGCATGGTGGTCGGTAATGCCGCCACGACGGCGGAAGCCTTCAAAAGAAAACATGATGTCTGTGGGAGTGTTGCAATTCATGCCGAGCAGTTGGCACATGGCGTTAACCTTTATTTTTGGGGTATTTATAGGGTTATTATGGTGTATCGGGCAGGCAGTTTCAATATGTAGAGTGTGATATGTTTATAACTGTCTCATACTTGGCGGGCCGTCCTGAAAAATTGCTGTCAAAAATTCAGACGGCCTTAAAGTGTTCCCAGACCGGGCGGCATTGTTCGGGTAAGTCGGGGCAGGCGCCGAGTATGCCGCCGCTGAAGTCGTTGGGGCGGTGGAAGTCGCTGCCTGCACTGGCGAGAAAGTCGAAGCGGTCGGCAAGCAGGGCATAGTTGAGGCGGTCGTTTTTGCAGCAGTTGCCGCTGTGTACTTCAATCCCTGCGCCGCCGAGATTTTTAAATTCTTGAAACAGGTTTCGTTTGGCGGTGGCGGATAATTCATAGCGCATCGGGTGGGCGATAATGGCCATGCCGCCTGCGCCTGTAATCGCGGCTACGCAGTCTTCCAGTGTGGCCCATTCGTGTCTGACGGAACAGGATTTGCCGTCGCCCAGATATTTGGTAAATGCCTGCTGTTTGTTTTTGACATGGCCTTCGCGGATGAGGAATTCGGCAATGTGGGTGCGGCTGGCCATTTCTTTGTTGGCAGCTAATGCCAGCGCGCCTTCATACGTGCCTGTTATGCCTTTTTTCTCCAATTTGGCGGCGATGACTTCCAATCGTTTCAGACGGCCTTTGCGGACTTCGGCAAGCAGGCTTTGCAGGGTTTCGTTGTGTTCGTCAAAGTCCAAGCCGACAACGTGGATGGTGCGGCCGCGCCAAGTGACGGATATTTCCACGCCGTTGACGAAGGGGAGGCCGAGGGTATTGGCTTCGGCGCGCGCTTCGGCAAGTCCGCCGGTGTGGTCGTGGTCGGTCAGGGCGAGTAGGGTGCAACCGTTTTGACGGGCGAGTCGGACAACTTCGGTTGGGGAGAGCATGCCGTCTGAAACGGTCGAATGGCAGTGTAAATCAATCATGGTTTTGCTTTGAATTTTCTTGAAAAAGGCCGTCTGAACGTTTCAGACGGCCTTGCTTTAGAACATTAGAACAGAGAGTCCAGTTGTTGTCTGTTATTGTTGCCGGTATTGCTTGGTAGAACTGGGGTTTCGTCTGATTCTTCACGGGCTGGCGCATTGCCGCTCTCGGTGCGGCGGTTTTCATTCGGAACCGCGCGACGGGCAGGTTGAGCGGGACGCGGTGCAACGCCGCTGTTGTCCAAGGCCAGGTCGGAGCTGGTGGTCATGCGTTCGCGCATATACACTTCGCCGCCGTTCGAAACCACGCCTTCAGGCGCTTTCATCGGTTTGACGCTGGTGCCTTTCAGGGCGAAGCGCATGTATTCCAGCCAAACCGGTACGGCGATTGTACCACCGTAACCTGCACGACCCATGCTGCGCGGTTTGTCAAAGCCGATATAGACGGCAGTCACAACGCTAGGGTTGAAGCCGACAAACCATGCATCTTTGTTGTCGTTAGTGGTACCGGTTTTACCGGCGATGTCGGAGCGGCCGAGTGCGGCTGCACCGCGTGCGGTACCGACACGGACAACGTCCTGCATGATTTTGTACATGATGTAGGCGTTGCGCGGGTCAATGGCCTGAGGTGCGTTTTCACCGGCTACCAAAGGTTGCATTTGCGCTCTCAGACGGCCTTGGCTGTCGTAGATTTTGTCGATGACGTGGGCAGATACTTTGTAACCGCCGTTGGCAAAGACGCTGTAACCTTCTGCAATACGCAACGGCGTGGTTTCTCCTGTACCCAAAGCCATAGACAGGCTGGCAGGAATTTCAGACGGCTTGAAGCCGAAGCGTTGGATGTATTGTTGTGCGTAACCGATACCGATAGACATCAGAATGCGGATGGACACCATGTTTTTCGAAGCGGTCAAAGCCTGGCGCAGCGTGATGTAACCGGAATATCGGCCGTCTGAATTTTTCGGGTTCCACGCTTTGCCGTTTGCACCTTTGCCTGGCAGGGAAATCGGCGCATCGTTAATCATGGTGGAGGCAGTCATGCCTTTTGCCAAAGCGGCGGAATAAACGAACGGTTTGAACGTCGAGCCGGGTTGGCGCATGGCTTGAGTTGCGCGGTTGAAGGTTTTGCTGTGGTAGTCGTAGCCACCGACCAATGCACGGACTGCACCGGTTTTCGCATCTAAAGACACCAATGCGCCTTGCAACAAAGGCTCTTGAACGACGGTAAAGATATCGCCACTGCCTTTAACACGAATGACGGAGCCGCGGCGGATGCGGTCTTCGCCCATTTTTTCGTTGTTGACGGCACGGGCGGCAAAGCCTAAAGCGTGGCTGTTCAGCGTGACTTTACGACCGCTCGGCAACTGAATCTGTACACCTTTGCGGGAGGCTTCTAATACAACCGCCGGAATCATTTTATCGACGGTGTAAAGTGTAGAAAGGTATTGGCTGACGGTTTCTTCTACGTTGTCGCTTTTGCTTAGGTCAATGTAGTTTTCTGCACCGCGGTAGCTGCTGCCGCGGTCGAAGTTGCGCAGAACTTTACGCAGGGCTTCGGTGGCCACGCGCTGGTGTGCGGTGTCGACGGTGGTATATACCTTGAAGCCTTGAGTGTAGGCATCTTCACCGTATTTCTCAAACAGCTCTTGACGCACCATTTCAGCAACGTACAGGGCGCTTTGATCGATGTTTTGTACAAAACGCTCGTAATGCAACTCTTCTTTCAAAGCCTGATCGCGTTGCTGCAGGGTAATCATGCCTTCTTCCAGCATATTGTTCAGAATATAAGCCTGACGCAGTTTGGCACGCTCAGGGTTCACAATCGGATTGTAGGCAGAAGGTGCTTTAGGCAAGCCGGCCAGCATGGCGGCTTCCGCCAATGTTAATTCATTAACATTTTTATTGAAATAAATTTGGGCGGCGGAGGCGAAACCATAAGCACGTTGACCCAAATAGATTTGGTTGAAGTACAGCTCCAAAATCTTGTCTTTGCTTAAAGACTGCTCGATTTTGTAGGCCAACAGGGCTTCGTTGAATTTACGGGTGAACGAACGCTCGCTGCTCAGGTAGAAGTTTTTGGCAACCTGTTGCGTAATCGTACTGGCACCGGATTGGACGCCGCCGGCCATAACGTTGCCGATCGCGGCGCGCGCCACACCCCAAACGTCCACACCCCAGTGGTCGTAGAAGCGTTTGTCTTCGGCGGCAATCACGGCATTTTTCAAAACTTTGGGAAAGTCACCGATTTTGGTGAATTCACGCCGTTGCTCGCCGTAAACGCCAATCACTTGGCCATCTGAAGAATAAATCGTCAGCGGCATTTTGGGTTTGTAGTGTTGTAAAGTGTCCAAAGACGGCAGCTTCGGATAGGTAACCAAAATTGCAATCGCAATCAGCCCCACACCGAAAAGAGCCAGTCCCAATAAGAGACCCAGGCAGGTCGTTATAATCTTTTTAATCATGACTAAGTAATAATTTTGCCATTAATGGCGATAAATAAAGTAAAATGGGAAACGATTTCTATCAGCCGCAGTCAATACTGTGTAAAGAATAAGAAGTCCTTTACGGATAACGAAACAGTTACTCACTCCTAAATGATACAGGGAAGTCAAATCATGCGCTTATTTAAAAGCACGAAAGATACCAAAACAGGCAAGGCTTCTAGCGGATTGAACAACCGCTCTGCCATCGGCGTCGACATCAGCCAACATGCCATTAAGATGGTACAACTGACAGGCCGTAGTTTAAACCAAATTCAGCTGGAAAAATACGTTATTACCAAATTGCCTAAAAATATTGTCAAAGGCAACAAAATTCAAGACTACGATCAGCTTGCTACTTACATCCAACATACTTACACACAATTACGCAGTTCTTGCAAAAATATTGTTGCGGCTGTGCCACAAAATTTGGCGACAGTCGAGCAAATTATTTACAACCCGCGTGATACCGATTTGGATTTGGAAGAGTTTGTCGAAGCGGAAGTCGGCCAATTTGCGCCTATTGAAGAAATGAACTACGACTTTCAAGCCGAAGAAGTCGGTTCAGGCCAGCATGTTTTAGCTGTTGCCGCCAAAAAAGACGATGTCGAGCCACGCATTGAAATGTTTGAAAATGCCGGTCTGCCTTTGTCCGCTTTGGATTTAGACTTGCTGGCGCAACGCAATGCCTTTGTTCATTGGATGAATACGCATGCTCCCGAAATGGCAGAGGAAAAAGTTGCCGTGTTCGGCATTCATGCGACGCAAATGTATGCCCTGATTCTGCAAAACGGCCGTATCCTTTACAAACAAGAAACGCCGGTCAGCACAGAGCAGCTCAATCAGCTTATTCAGCGTACTTATCAGGTAACTGAAGAAAAAGCCGCGCAAATGATGGCTTCCCAAAACAAGCCTTCCGACTACCAATCTCAGATTGCCGACCGTTTTAACGTACAGGTTGCGCAAGAAGTTCAGCGTGTTTTGCAATTTTACTATACCACGCAGGCCACTGATTCTTTCGCCAATATCAAACACATCCTGCTGACCGGCTTTACCGCGCAGCAGGCAGGTTTGGCGGAAAGCATTTTCTCGCAAACCAATACGGCAACAGAATATCTGCATCCGATTTCATATGTGGAACGCAGTGCAAAAGTAGAATTGCCGCAGTTTCAAATTGATGCGCCGTCACTGACTTTGGCGTTCGGATTGGCATTAAGGGGACTTTGAGAACATGATCGAATTAACCAGAATCAACCTTCTTCCGTATCGGGAAGAGATTAAACAGCGCAAGCAGCAGCAATTCAAAGTATTGATGCTTGGCGCTTTTGCAGTGGGTTTGGGCTTGGCGGCCGCTACCTATCTCGGTATTGACAGCGCCATCAGCAATCAAGAAGGCCGCAACAACTTCCTGCAAACCGAAATCGACAGACTTGATAGGGAATTGGGCGAAATCGATAAACTTCAGCAAGAAAAAGAAGCCTTCTTGGCCAAGAAGCTGAAAGTGGAAGAGTTGCAGGAAAAACGCTATCAAGCGGCTTATATCCTTGATTCTTTGAATGCGCTTACGCCCGATAATACTTATTTGACTGCGTTGGAAGCAGAAAGCCCGACCAGCTATAAAATCAGCGGCCATGCCGTCAGCGACAATAAAATCGCCGTTATGATGCGCTCCCTGCCAAGTACAGGTATTTTCTTGCAGCCTGAATTGTTGAGCATTAAAAAAGTAGATAACTACCAAGAATTTACTTTGAAATCTTCAATCAACCAAGTGAATACGCCGGCTCCTGCACCGACTGCCCAAAGCAGCGGTGAAACGGCCGAACCTGTGGCAGAACCTGCTCCGGAGGCTCAATAATGGCATCTAAAAACCTGAAACAATTGGACGTGCAAAACCTGTACCTTCTCAATATGCCTTCAAAACTTTTGCTGGCAGGTTTGTTGATTGTCGGTATGCTGGCTTTGGGCTATGTCGGCGTATTTAAAGATCAGATTGAAACCTTGAATACGCAGGAAGCTAAAGAAGCAGAGCTGAAGGAAACCTTTACGCGTAAAAGCATTCAGGCGGCAAGCTTGAACAATTTGAAGGCTGAATTGGCTTCGATCCGTTCTGCATTTGATGTTTTGTTGAAACAATTACCGACCGATGCGGAAATTCCGAACCTGATTCAAGAGCTGCATCAGGCAGGTTCAACCAACGGATTGCGTTTGGACAGTGTTGCACCGCTCCAACCTGAAAACGATGGTCCGATTCAAAAACTGCCGTATCAGATTTCCATCACAGGCAAATACTCTCAGATCAGCCAATTTACCCGTGATGTAGGCGATTTGTCGCGCATTATTACTTTAGATTCTTTGAAACTCGTGAACGCAAGCGAGGATAAAGAAGGCAAAGGCAATAAAGGCGAATTGACATTGAGCGCGATTGCGACGACTTATAAAGCACGTCCGGCCGAAGAGATTGCTGCCGAATTGGCTGCGCAACAGGCACAAGAAGAAGGCAAACCTGCCGAGAATGAGCAAAAATAAAAGAATAGGGAAATCATGAAAAAAATCATCTTACTCTTAAGTCTTCTTCCCTTGGCAGCCTGTACGCAAAGCTATGAAGATTTGACTCAATGGATGACGCAAACCCGTCAGGAAGCAAAATCCAAGATTATTCCGTTTGAAGAGCCGACGGTTACATTGCCTAAGCCGTATAACCCGCCGAACTTTAAAGGCATGAATGCGTTTGATTCACGCCGTTTGGACACTGCCCCTAAAGGCGGCAATGCGCCGGATGTGAACCGTCCGAAAGAAACATTGGAAGCCTTCAGTTTGGAAAATATGGCCTTTGTCGGAACGCTGCAAAGTGGCGGCAAAGTTTCCGGATTTATCAAGGTCAACGACCATGTTTATACCGTTTATCCCGGAAACTACATCGGTCAGAATTACGGCAGAATCCAAAGTATTACCGAAGATAAAATTATCTTGACCGAGCAAGTTGAAGACAGCTACGGCAACTGGGTGTACCGGAAGGCCGAATTGCCATTGAGCAGTAAAGAGGCGGATTCTTCCAATAGCTCAGATAGTTCGAATTCAAATTAATTTAGGGGTCTCACTCAATTATGAAAACCAAGCACATGACAAAATTATTTGCCGGCTTCAGCGTTGCCCTCGCTGTTCAGACGGCCTTTGCAGGCAATATTACCGATATCAACGTTTCCACTTTGCCTGACAACCAAAAAATTATCAAAATCCGTTTCGACAAAGACGTCACTACACCCCATGGTTTTGTAACATCTACTCCGGCACGTATCGCATTGGATTTTACCAACACTAATATCCGTTTGCCTCAGCCTGTTTTGGAATATGCCGACCCATTGTTGAATCAAATTACTGCGGCGCAAAACAATGACCGCGCACGCGTGGTTTTGGGTTTGAACAAAATCAGCCAATACAATACTGAGATTCGCGGCAACGAAGTTTGGGTGTTTGTAAACGAATCTACTGACCAAACCAATGCGGCCGTTGCAAATGAACGTGTGGCTACGCCGTCTACTGCGCGTGCTGCTCAGACTTATCAAGCTGTTTCAGCAGCCAATATCGATTTCCGCAAAGGCGCACGCAATTCCGGCATTATTGAATTGTCTGCCCCGGGTTTCAGCGGACAGCCGGACATTAAACAGCAGCGCGACCGCGTGGTTGTGACATTGAAAAACCATACGCTGCCGACACAAGCGCAACGCAGTTTGGATGTGGCTGACTTCAATACGCCTGTACAAAACGTTACGCTCAAACGTATCGGTAATTCTACCCAGCTCATTATCCGCAACAATAATGCGAATTGGGACATCAATACCAAAGCCTCTTCCGGCCGTTTTGTATTTGAAGTATCGCCTAAAGCCGCCAATACCGAATCCGGCGGTTTGAATCAAAATGCAAACAAATCGTTCAAAGGCCGTAAAATTTCTTTGGATTTCCAAGATGTAGAAGTTCGTACCATCTTGCAGATTTTGGCAAAAGAATCCGGTGTGAATATTGTTGCCAGCGATACCGTCAAAGGCACCATGACCCTGTCCTTGAAAGATGTACCTTGGGATCAGGCTTTAGACTTGGTTATGCAGGCGCGCAATTTGGATATGCGCCGTCAAGGCAACATCATCAATATCGCACCTCGCGATGAATTGTTGGCAAAAGACAAAGCCTTCTTGCAGGCTGAAAAAGAGATTGCCGAACTGGGTCCGCTGTATTCTCAAACCTTCCAGTTGAAATACAAAAACGTGGAAGAATTCCGCAAAATTCTGCGCTTGGAAGAATACGACAGCAATAATTCCAATACCCGCAATACTCTGTTGAGCAACCGAGGCAGCGCCTTAATCGATCCGGCTACCAATACGCTGATCGTGACCGACAACCGCGGCGTGATTGAGAAATTCCGCAAACTGATTGATGAATTGGACGTTCCAACCCGTCAAGTGATGGTTGAAGCGCGCATTGTCGAAGCAGAAGATACCTTCTTCCGTAATTTGGGCGTTAAATTCGGTTCCGGTGGTGCGAGCGGCCGTAACGCATGGGGCAGCAACTGGAGCAATGCACAAACCAACTACAATACCAATGCTTCGTTTAACCGTGGTGACGTAGGCTACCGCACATGGACTTTGGATCCAAACGTCAGCCTGCCGACCGCAGCCGCAGTCAACAGTATTGCGCTGGTGCGTGCGTTCTCGTCCGGCGCATTGGGTTTGGAAATCAGCGCGTCTGAAGAACAAGGTAAGAGCAAAACCATTTCCAATCCGCGCGTGCTGACGCAAGACCGCAAAGAAGCCAAAATTGAATCCGGTACGGAAATTCCTTACCAAGAGGCTTCTTCCAGCGGTGCGACTTCGATTACCTTCAAGAAAGCCGTTTTGGGCTTGACCGTAACGCCGAACATTACGCCTGACGGTCAAATCATCATGACTGTGAAGATTAATCGCGATACCCCGATCGACTGTACCGTGGATTCTCTGACAACCAAGTGTATCAACACCAAACACTTGAATACCCAAGCCATGGTTGAAGATGGCGGTACGCTGATTGTCGGCGGTATTTACGAGGAAGAAAGCACCAATGCGGTGAACAAAGTACCTGTTTTGGGCGATATTCCTGTTGTCGGCAATCTGTTCAAATCACGCGGCAAACGTGAAAACCGCCGTGAGCTGTTGATTTTTATCACGCCGCGCATTATGGATAATGTGGGTAACAATCTGCGTTATTGATTTTAGAATGACAAAAAGGCATATCTGCAAAGGTATGCCTGTTTTCGTTTTCAGACAGCCTTTCGTTTCAGGCCGTCTGAAAAACCACGAACTTTTCCACGAAACCACCATATCGTATAAAATGACCCTCATGGAAAAAATCAACGGCAATTTAATTTTAATCGGGCTGATGGGCGCGGGCAAAACCACTTTGGGCAAGCAGCTTGCCCAAATGTTTGAATGCCCGTTTTACGACAGCGACTACGAAATCTGCACTTCTTCGGGCGTATCCATTCCGACCATTTTTGAGATGGAAGGGGAGGAAGGCTTCCGAAACCGCGAAACCAATATGTTGAAGAAGCTCGCTTCCCGGCGCAATATCGTTTTATCGACCGGTGGCGGCTCCGTATTACGCAGTGAAAACAGACAGATTTTGCGCCAAAACGGCACGGTTGTTTATCTGCATGCCATCCCCGAAACCTTGCTGGAGCGTACCCGTTACGACAGCAACCGGCCGCTGTTGCAAGTTGCCGACCCTTTTGACCAAACTGCAAGAGCTGTATGACCAACG
>NZ_LAEI01000014.1:0-56143 GCF_001618065.1 Neisseria flavescens | reverse complement strand
GTGTCCGGGGAGGATTAAGGGGGTATTTGAGTAGAGTCAGGAGTGATTTGGAATAGGAACAGCCGAAAACCTGTGTTTGGATTTTGGCTGTTGGGGGAAGGACTTTTTTGCAAAGGTCTCGGCCTTTATTATTCATCTTGTATGGTGGCAATATTTTGTTTTAAACCATCTTTTGCTACAATCATTCTTATTATTATATTAATCATTAAATGTTTTCAGACGGCCTGAGGAGAAGCAATGAAAGTAGCGATTGTCGATTATGGAATGGGAAACCTGCACTCAGTGTTGAAATCTGTTCAGGCGGCGCAGGTCTTGTCCAAGCAAAATGCCGAGGTTTATCTGACTTCGCGGCCCGAAGAAGTGATAGCGGCGGATAAGGTTATCTTTCCGGGGCAGGGCGCCATGCCGGACTGTATGTCTGCGCTGAAGGCAAGCAGTTTGGGCGAGGCGGTTTCAGACGGCCTGAAAAACAAGCCGTTTTTTGGAATTTGCGTAGGTGCGCAATTATTGTTTGAACACAGCGAAGAAGGCGATACAGATGGTTTGGGTTGGTTTGAAGGACAAGTAAAACGGTTTTTGCCCAATCAAACCGATGCACAGGGAGGCCGTCTGAAGGTGCCGCATATGGGTTGGAATACAGTGCGTCAAACCCGTCCGCACCCTTTATTTCAAGACATTGGGCAGAACGAGTATTTTTATTTTGTTCACAGCTATTATTTTGCGCCGAAAAATGAAGAGATTGTTTTAGGTGTCAGTGAATATCCGAATGAATTTGCCTGCATTGTCGGTAAGGACAATGTGTTTGCCACACAGTTCCACACGGAAAAAAGCCATCAGGCAGGATTGCTGCTGCTGCGTAATTTTTTAAATTGGCAGATTTGAGGCTTTTAACATAAATCTGCTAAAAATCGCTAATTTGTGTAAAATATACTGAAATTGAATAGAGGAGAAGAAAATGCTGTTGATACCTGCCATTGATTTGAAAGAAGGCCGCTGTGTTCGCTTAAAACAAGGCTTGATGGATCAGGCGACGGTATTTTCCGACTCGCCGGCAGAGATGGCTTTACATTGGCGCAATCAAGGCGCACGCCGTTTGCATTTGGTTGATTTGAACGGCGCATTCGCAGGCGTTCCTCAAAATTTTCCGGCGATTAAAGAAATTTTGGCCGCCGTGGCTAAAGATATTCCGGTACAGCTTGGCGGCGGTATCCGTGATTTGGGCACCATTGAAAAGTATTTGGATTTGGGTCTGACTGATGTGATTATCGGTACGGCCGCGGTAAAAAATCCTGAATTTGTGCGCGAAGCATGTAAGGCATTTCCAGGTCAGATTATCGTCGGCTTGGATGCCAAAGACGGTATGGTGGCGATAGACGGTTGGGCAACGGTAACGGAGCATCATGTCGTCGATTTGGCCAAGCGTTTTGAAGACGATGGGGTCAACAGCATTATTTATACTGATATTGGTCGCGACGGCATGATGAGCGGCGTGAATATCGAAGCTACCGTCAAATTGGCCCAATCAGTGAATATCCCGATTATCGCTTCCGGCGGCTTGACGAATTTGGACGATATCCACGCATTGTGTGCCGTTGAAAAAGAGGGTGTGAGCGGTGCGATTACCGGCCGCGCAATTTATGAGGGAAGTATTGATTTCGCACAGGCTCAAAAACTGGCCGATTCTTTGGCTTGACCTAAGTGCGTTTAATTATGCAGATTAAGGCTTTGCAAGGTGTAACAGCGCAGGAGTTGGCGTATAGCTGAAAATACCTTCAAAAGCGGCATTTTGCAAAGTCCTTAGACTTAAAATCTGTCTGAAATAATTATAAAAAACAACTCACTCAATATCTTATTTTATTAAGGGATTGGTATGCTTGAAGCGTTTGTTTTGGGTTTTTGGATTATCTGGTCATCCGATCGCGAAGTGTATCCGCTAAGCGAAAGTTTGTGGTTTACACTGATTGCAGTGATACTGCGGCAGCTGACGGCGTTTGATTTGCCGATTATCGATACCTATTGGATGATTTTCAACGGGATAATATGGGCATTTGCCGGTTTGATTTTTTCCATCGTCGGCCGCATCGACAGCAATTTCATTATTTCCTGTGTTTTGGCGATGATAGCCGGCATTGGTTATTTTCAGCTGTTGCAACATTTGCCGGATTGGTTGAGCAAATTTTTGGCCTGACGGTTTCAGACGGCCTGATAACGGATAAGAGGTATTGAGTATGGCATTGGCAAAACGAATTATTCCTTGTCTGGATGTAAAAGACGGTCGCGTGGTAAAAGGTGTCAACTTTTTGGGTTTACGCGATGCAGGCAATCCGGTTGACGTTGCCAAACGCTACAACGATGAAGGCGCGGATGAGTTGACCTTTTTGGACATTACCGCTTCCAGCGACAATCGCGATACTATTTTGCACGTTATTGAGGCAGTCGCTTCGCAAGTTTTTATTCCATTGACGGTCGGCGGCGGCGTGCGCACAGTTGCCGATATCCGTCGTCTGCTTAATGCCGGTGCCGATAAGGCCAGCATCAATACGGCCGCTGTAACCAATCCTGATTTGGTAAATGAAGCGGCCGGTTTTTTTGGTTCGCAAGCGATTGTTGTTGCTGTGGATGCCAAAGCGGTCAACCCTGAAAACACCCGTTGGGAAATCTTTACTCACGGCGGACGTAATCCGACCGGTTTGGATGCGGTGGAATGGGCTGTCGAAATGCAGCGGCGCGGTGCGGGCGAGATTTTGCTGACCAGTATGGACCGGGACGGTACCAAGCAAGGTTTCAACCTGCCTTTGACACGCGCGGTCAGCGAAGCGGTCGATATTCCGGTCATTGCTTCCGGCGGCGTCGGTTCGGTTCAACACTTGGTGGACGGCATTAAAGAAGGAAAGGCAGATGCGGTATTGGCCGCTAGATTTTCCACTTTGGCGAAGCGAGTATCCGCGAAGCGAAACTGGTCATGCGTGAAGCAGGAATTGAAGTGCGTTTGTGATTGCTATCCAAAGGCCATCTGAAAATATGGGAGAAAAAACGCGAATGTCGAACATAAACGAAACGCTGCTGAATGCCGTAAAATTTGATGAAAAAGGTTTGGTTTGCGCGATTGCCCAAGATTGGCAGACACGCCGTGTGCTGATGGTTGCCTGGATGAACGCAGAAGCCCTGCAAAAAACCGTAGAAACCGGGTTTGCCCACTATTACAGCCGTTCCCGCCAGAAACAATGGATGAAGGGCGAAGAGTCCGGACATACGCAAAAAGTACACGAATTACGCCTGGATTGCGATGGCGACGCTGTGGTCATGCTGATTGAACAAAACGGCGGCATTGCCTGTCATACTGGGCGCGAAAGCTGTTTTTACAAAGTTTGGCAAGACGGGGCATGGCAGACAGTCGATGCCGTGTTGAAAGACGAAGAGGCGATTTATGGACATAAACATCCTTAAGGCCGTCTGAAAGAAAATAAGAGAAACCGACCATGACCGATACTATCCTTACCCAAATTCAAAACGTCATCGATTCGCGCAAAGGCGGCGATCCCGATGCTTCTTATGTTGCCCAACTGTTACACAAAGGCGAAGACAAGATTTTGAAAAAAGTCATCGAGGAAGCGGGTGAAACCTTGATGGCCTCTAAAGATGGCGGAGGTGAACATTTGGTTTACGAAGTGGCGGATTTGTGGTTTCACACCATGGTTTTATTGGCGCATCACGGATTGCGTGCCGAAGATGTGGTCAACGAGCTTGCGCGCCGTCAAGGTTTGTCGGGATTAGTGGAAAAAGCTTCTCGCAAAGAATCTTGAATTTATATTACAATCCCGTATTTGACCTGTTTCAGAATCCGTCTCTTGGGGCAAAAACGATTTCCCTTTTTTGGTTGAAACCCGTTACGCCCGTTTTCAGACGGCCATCGGAGCCATTATGGATAATTGTATTTTCTGCAAAATCGCAACCAAAGATATTCCAGCACAAACCGTTTACGAAGACGACGAGATGTTTTGTTTCAAAGACATCCGTCCTGCTGCGCCGGTGCATCTGCTGCTGATTCCGAAAGTGCACTTCGATTCACTGGCACACGCAACCGCCGAACATCAAACCCTATTGGGCAAAATGATGTTGAAAGTTCCTCAAATCGCCCATGAGGCAGGTTTGACCGACGGTTTCAAAACCCTGATCAACACAGGCAAAGGCGGCGGACAAGAAGTCTTCCATCTGCATATCCATATCATGGGTACGCCTGCATAACTATTATCTATTTTTAACAAATTCAAGGATTTATCATGGGTAGCTTCTCTCTCTGGCACTGGATTATCGTACTGATTATCGTCGTTTTGGTATTCGGTACCAAAAAATTGCGCAACGTCGGCAAAGACCTTGGCGGCGCCGTGCATGACTTCAAACAAGGCCTGAACGAAGGTACTGACGGCAAAGATGCCAAAAAAGACGAAGTCATCGAACACAAAAAAGACGAAGACAAAGCATAATCCATGTTTGATTTCGGTTTGGGCGAGCTGCTGCTGGTCGGTGTTGTCGCCCTAATAGTGCTTGGTCCCGAACGTCTGCCGCAAGCTGCGCGCACGGCCGGGCGTTTGGTCGGCAAATTGCAAGGATTCGTCAATAACGTCAAGCAGGAGCTCAATACTCAGGCTGAGTTGGACGAATTGCGCAAGGTGAAGCAGGAATTTGAAACCGCCGCATCCGAGTTTCGTGACGGTATCAAAGACTTGGGCAACGATGCACAAAAAAATCTGAGCGATATTTCAGACGGCCTTAAGCCGTGGGAACGCCTGCCCGAACAGAAAACGCCTGCCGATTTTGGTGTGGATGAGTTTGGCAATCCTTTACCTGATCTGGCTTCAAATAGCACTGAGCATGAAAGTGCAATCCAAGCTTCTGAGCAGGGTGGGGCAGTGCAAACCCAAGAGCTTGTCGAGGCTGAAAATGCCGAGTCCGAGCAAGACCGCGCTTGGCGTGAGTATTTGACGGCTTCGGTTTCCCCAGCTCCTGCGGTTGAAGTCAGCTATATCGAATCTCCTGCTGCCGATGTTCCTCCGCTGCATACGACTTCTTTGCGTAAGCAGGCGATGAGCCGCAAACGCGATATGCGCCCGAAATTTCACGCCAAGCCCAAACTGCGCGTCCGTAAGTAAAAAGTGAGTCAACCGGTGTCCGAACCTCAACACGAACAACCCGTCCAACCGCTTATCGAGCATCTTCTAGAGCTGCGCCGCCGTATGATGTGGATCGTCATCGGTATTGTTGTCTGCTTTTTGGGTATGATGCCGTTTGCCCAGCAGCTCTATACCTTTGTTGCCGAACCATTGATGGCCAATCTGCCTAAAGATACCAGCATGATTGCGACCGATGTGATTGCGCCGTTTTTTGTGCCGGTCAAGGTTACTCTGATGGCGGCGTTTCTGCTGTCGTTGCCGCACACGCTGTATCAAGTCTGGGCGTTTGTTGCCCCTGCCTTATACCAAAACGAAAAACGTTTGATTACGCCGCTGGTGTTGTCCAGCGTGACGCTTTTTTTCGTCGGTATGGCATTTGCCTATTTTTTGGTGTTTCCCGTTATTTTCAAATTCTTGGCTGGGGTAACTCCTGTCGGCGTCAATATGGCGACCGATATCGACAAATACCTGTCGTTTATTTTGGGCATGTTTGTCGCATTCGGTACGACGTTTGAAGTTCCCGTCGTTGTGGTGTTGCTTGCCAAAATGGGCATTGTTTCGACTGCACAGCTTAAGAATGCGCGTCCGTATGTGATTGTCGGTGCGTTTGTCGTGGCTGCAATCATCACGCCGCCGGACGTAATTTCTCAAACCCTGCTTGCCGTTCCGCTGATTCTGCTCTACGAAGCCGGTATTTGGTTCAGCCGTTTTGCCAAAGCGAAAACGCAGCAGGAAGATGAGGATACACCGCAATCACCGTCAGAAGTTTAAGAATCAAGGCCGTCTGAAGAATTTTTCAGACGGCCTTTGTATCATGGCACTTCAGTTTTTAAGAAAAAGTATGATGAATGTTCGGGGAATCGTACAAAAACGCTACAGCCCTAAATTCTTTTGATGTGACTAAAAATTTCGACCGAGGATTTTGCCGAAATCGAAGCAGTAATGCGTAACAGTCCCTTATGCGTCAGTGGGCTGGTATTCTGAAGATGATTTTAATACCAAACTGCTGGAATTCCGTTTGGAAAATGAGGTAATTTGTACCAATACATAAGCTGAAAATACTTGATTTTAGGTAATTGAAGAAATATTCGTTTCTATTTTATTAAAAAGTATGATGTCAGGCCGTCTGAAAATTAACTACGTTTCAGACGGCCTTTTTATTGCCCTTATTTTTTCTTTGCTATCCTTAGTTATCAAGCATCTGTAAAAAGGGTTTTGAAAAAGAGAAGTTTATATTTTGACTAAATCCAGCCGTATGAATCCATAGTGAAATGTGTTATCTTATCTACGTATGTTAAGAAACATTAATAAGTTTGTATTTTTCTTACAGAGAAAGGCTTCAAAATGGATGGACTCAAACGCTGAGTGCCGGCACCTTGCTCGGTATCGCTGCGGCAGCGATTTTGCTGATCTTGATTTTGATTGTAAAACTGCGCGTTCATGCCTTGCTGACGTTGGTATTGGTCAGCCTGCTGACTGCTATCGTAACAGGCCTGCCTATGGGCAGTATCGTCAATGATGTGTTGGTCAAAAACTTTGGCGGCACGCTTGGCAGCGTGGCGTTGCTGGTCGGTTTGGGCGCAATGCTCGGCCGTTTGGTGGAAACTTCCGGCGGAGCCCAGTCTTTGGCAGATGCGCTGATTCGGATTTTTGGTGAAAAACGTGCGCCGTTTGCCTTAGGCGTGGCTTCTTTGATTTTCGGTTTTCCGATTTTCTTTGATGCTGGTTTGGTGGTGATGTTACCGATTGTGTTTGCAACGGCACGCCGCATGAAGCAAACTGTTTTGCCCTATGCGCTGGCATCTATTGGCGCATTTTCCGTCATGCACGTTTTCCTGCCACCTCATCCCGGCCCGATTGCCGCTTCTGAATTTTATGGCGCAAATATTGGTCAACTGCTGATTTTGGGTTTGCCTGTTACCTTGATTACTTGGTATTTCAGCGGCTATTTATTGGGTAAAGTTTTGGGTCGCAGCATTCATGTGCCCGTTCCTGATCTGCTCAGCGGCGGTACGCAAGATAACGACCAACCAAAAGCGCCTGCAAAGGCATCTACGGTCATCGGCATTATGCTGATTCCTATGTTGTTGATTTTCTTGAATACTGATTTGTCTACCCTGATCAGCGAGAAAATGGTCAGTGCGGATGAAGGCTGGGTGCAGTTTGCACGAATGCTCGGTTCGACACCGATTGCTTTGCTGATTTCTGTTTTGGTGGCCCTGTATGTATTGGGCAGTAAACGTGGCGAAAAAGCCAGCGCTTTGGAGAAAACCATCGATGGCGCATTGGGTCCGGTTTGTTCGGTCATTTTGATTACCGGTGCGGGCGGTATGTTCGGCGGCGTGTTGCGTGCCTCCGGTATCGGTAAGGCTTTGGCAGACAGCATGGCGGACTTGGGTATTCCTGTTTTGCTGGGTTGTTTCTTGGTGGCTTTGGCTTTGCGCAAGGTTCTGCAACTGTTGCCCTGACTACCGCTGCTGCGTTGATGGCACCGGCCGTTGCAGCGGCAGGTTTCAGCGATTGGCAGATTACTTGCGTGGTATTGGCTACGGCGGCAGGTTCCGTTGGTTGCAGCCACTTTAACGACTCCGGTTTCTGGCTTGTCGGCCGTCTGTTGAATATGGATGTGCCGACGACCTTGAAGACATGGACGGTCAACCAAACACTTATCGCACTCATCGGTTTTGCTTTATCGTCAGTGTTGTTTGTTTTGGTTTAATCGGAAGAATGGGTGGATAGTGTTTTTGAGATAACACAATCCGCCCGTTTTTAAATACCGTTAAAATCTAGATAAACAAGGAGTAGAAAAATGACGACACATTTTGTTATGATGGGCGTGTGCGGTTGCGGTAAAACCACGGCCGCACTCTCATTGCAAAAACATCTCAACCAATGCCCATATGCCGAAGGCGATGATTTCCATACTCAAGCCAACCGCGATAAGATGGGTGCCGGTATTCCGTTGACGGATGAAGACCGCTATCCTTGGCTGGGCAATTTGCGTGACTGGATGACAGAGCAGGCAAAAAACGGGGAAAAATATTCCATCGTTACTTGTTCCGCACTCAAGCATCACTATCGAGATATTCTGCGTGGTGCGGAAGGAAAGGTGGCTTTTATCCATTTGACTCCGCCTCAAGCAATCAATCTTGAGCGTATGCTGTCGCGTCAGGGGCACTATATGAAAGCCGGAATGCTGGATTCGCAGCTGGAGATTTTGGAAGAGCTTGGTGCTGATGAGTATGGTGTCAAAATTGATAATCCGGGTTCGCCTGAAGCCGTTGAGGCAGATATTGTGAACTGGGTAAAAGCGCAAGGCTTGATTTAGTAATGATCAGAAATGGAAAAGGCCGTCTGAAAGATTTCAGACGGCCTTTTTTGATGAGATTTAGAATATTTTTTGCGAGTCAAGCAATAAGGTAACTGGCCCGTCATTGCAAAGGGAAACCTGCATATGGGTTTGGAATCTGCCGGTTTCGACAGTCAAGCCATGTTCGCGTAGAAGTTGCGCGGTGTATTGATAAAGTTTATCCGCTTGTTCTGCAGGCGCAGCATTGGAGAAAGAAGGACGGCGACCGCTGCGCGCATCGGCGTAAAGGGTAAACTGGGAAACCAGTAATATCGAGCCGCCGACATCTTTGAGCGATAAATTTAATTTGCCGTTTTCATCTTCAAAGATACGCAGGTTGGCGGTTTTATCTGCAATGTATTTGGCGTCCGCTTCTGTATCGGTATGTGTAACGCCGAGCAATATCATAAATCCGTTGTTGATTTCGCCGCAGGTTTCTCGGGAATCTTCGGACAAAACGTCAACTTTGGCTTGGGTAACTTTTTGGATAACAGCGCGCATAATATTTTTTGAATACAAGGAGTTGTAGAAAAAGGGCGCAAGATACGCCCTCTGAGTTCAAATATGGTTTCAGACGGCCTGAAACCATTGAATCAATTTACGGATTAATGCCGTTTTCTTTCAAGATACGTTCGATCTGATTCTCGACTTTTTGTCGTTTAACGGCTTGGGCAAGCTGATTGCGCACCAGTTCGAAAGGTTTTGCTTTAGGATCGCGTTCTACTGCACTGAGTTTAAACAGATAAAAACGGTTTTCTATTTGAATCGGCTCATGCGCTACATCGCCTCGGTTCAAGTCGGCAAAAGCGGTAGCCAGTTGAGGTGAGAGCTGCTGCGGAGAGATGAAGCCGTCGAATTTTTGTTCGGGGTTGGGATAGCGTTTCATCAGTTCTTCAAATGACAAGCCTTTGAGCAGCAGTTCTTGTGCGGCGCGTACTTCGTCGGCTGAAGCAAAGCTGACTTGTTGCAGCTTGATAATGCGTGTTTGCTGGTCGTAGAAACGGCGCAACTCGGCATCGTCAACCGTGGTTTGGCGTTCTAGATAAGCTGCGTATTGGTTGGCATAAAACTCAGCTTCCACATTTTTTAACTGATTCTGCACTTCCGCATCTTTGTCCAAACCAGCCTTGATGGCTTCATTTTTTAAAATTTCCAAAGTCTGCAAACGTGTAACCACATCTTTGCGGATTGCCTGACCATCGGGTTTGGCAGTCTGGTTGGGATGTTGATCGGCTTGTCTCAATACTTCGGCGACCATGCTGTCGATACGGGCGGGATCGATTTCAGGTGCTTTGGCAGTTGCCAAGCCGACGGTTGATAGGGCAAGGATAGCCAAAACGGCAGTTTTGGGCTTGATGTTCATGTGAGTTCCTTATTACCCGCCGCCATCACGGCGGGCACGTTATATTATTTGTTGACTTTGATGCTGGCTTTTTTCAGTAATGATTGAATGGCCGCATCAACACGGGCTGCCTGTAAGTCGCTGCCAATCTCGTTTTTAGCGGCTTCGTAAGAAGGTACGGTAACGTTACGGCGGTCATTGACGTAGAAAACGGCGTACAAATTACCGTTTTGCAGCGGTGTTTTAGTGTGTGCACCTTTTTTCAGGTCTTTGACAGCGACGTAAAGCGGAGGCGCTGATTCTTGCAAATCTTTAAGCGGAACATAAGCTTTAGGGATGCCGCCGGCTTTTTTGGCCGTTTCGTCAATTGAGTATTGGTTCAATACCGAAACGAAGCTTTTTTTGCATCCAAATCGGCAATGGCTTTTTGGGCATTGCTGCTGCTGTCGGTTACGATTTCGCCCAGTTGAACTTCCTGAGTACCTTTATAGAAGTTGCTAAAGTCGTTGTAAGCGGCTTTGACATCTTTTTCTTGAACAGGATATTGACGGACGATATGTGCCGCGAAAGCTTGGCCTAGCAAATCATTTTCGAAAACTGCCCATTCGGTTTTGAATGTGGCTTTTTTATCTGCACCTTGCTTGGCGGCATCGGCACGCGCTTGCTCCAATGCAGCTTTAAATTCAGCGCTTTGATCCAGTTTTAATTTTTTAGCTTCTTGGGTAACAACAGTGCTGATAACTTGGCGTTCAGTCAGCATTTGACGCAATTCAGGAGTGTCTTGAACGTTCGGGTTGCTGGCGCGTACGGAAGCAACTTGGTCATCGATAACGCTGCTGTCAATGGCTTGACCGTTGACGGTTACCAAAGTTTGGGCAAGCAGTGTGCCGGAAGTCAGGGCAAGCATCAAGGCTGAAGCAAAGTAGGTTTTTTTCATCGTATTTCTCTTTTAAATTAATGATTGGAAATCCAAGTTTGGGCAGTAATCTTAATGGAAGTATTCGTCCGGCGTGGCTGCTTTGATACTGAGTGCATGAATCAGGCCGTCTGAAAACAAGTCCTGCAAAAGCTGTTTAATCATACGTTGTCGCTGGAGGCGACCAATATTTTCAAATGCGTTGCTGACCACCACTATGGCGTAATGCCCGCCGCCTTTATTGCCGGCATGGCCGGCATGCAGATGGCTTTCATCTTCAAAATCGAAGAACTCGGGCTCAAGCGCCTGCAGGCGTTCCTCGATAATTTGACGCATATTGCTCATTTGAACACGGCTTTAAAGGGTTTAATCAATACTTCTGCGTATACGCCGGCATCGACGTAAGGGTCTTGTTCTGCCCATTCTTGTGCAGCGTCCAAAGATTCAAACTGAGCCACAATCAGGCTGCCGGAAACGCGTTCCGGATTATCTGGTAGAGGGTTGGGGCCGGCAGTCAGCAGACGGCCTTGCGCTTTCAACTCTTCCAAGCGTGCCAAATGAGCAGGGCGGGCCGCCATGCGTGCTTCGTGGACATCTTCGGCATCAGTGGCCAAAAGCATGAAATATTCCATTATTGATCCTCCTTAGGCTGGAAACGCATCAGATACATACCTTGTGCGATGGAAAAAATGATTGTGAAACCCAATGTGCCGAACAGTTTGTAATTGACCCATTGGTCTGGGAAATACGTAAAGACAAAGAGGTTGGCCGCACCCATAAAAATTAGGAAGCCAATCCATGCATAAGTCAGGCGTGTCCATACAAAATCAGGGAGCTGCATTTCTTTGCCCATGACGGCTTTAAGCCCGTTTTTACCGGCAAGGTGGCTGAACAGCATGACAATCGCGCCGATCCAAAACAGAACGGTCGGTTTCCACATGATGAAGCGGTTGTCTTTCAGCAGAATCGTTGCGCCGCCAAAAAAGACAATCAAAATCAGGCTGACCCATTGCATGGTGTCCAGTTTGCGGTGTTTCCAAAAGGTCAGCGCAGCTTGGGCAATGCCGACGATAACCGCAACAGTCGTTGCGGCAATCATGTCTTTGGTGATGATGTATGTGATGAAAAATAAGAATACGGCGAATAAGTCGCTCAAAATCTTCATATGTTAATGATGAAACTAATTGAGTAAATGCTAATCATACAGGGAGATGTGTTTTTTTGCACCTTTCCCCATGACTTCAATACCACATATATTTATATAAAATATTTGTTTTGGGTTGGCGAAATTTGTAAAAAAGAAACACAAGCATGCAAAAGTAATAGATTTGCTAAGGAATTTTAGGCTGAACAGCCTCTATTGCTTGGCAGGAATGGGTTAAAAATATATCATGACGTAATATCTAGTAAATATATGGTTAAATGCGCGCACATTGGTTAGTACCATAATTTCCGAACAGGGGATCAGTTTTGAAAAAACATCACAATATTAAATTAATTACAGCTTCTATCGCTTTAATGACATCGCTCAGTGCCTCTGCAGGTTTGGGCGGCTTGAACGTTCAATCTCATTTAGGTGAGCCTTTTACAGGCAGTATCACTGTGACTGGCGAGGAAGCTCAGGCTCTGCTTAATGGCGGTAAAGCCACTATTTCAAATGGTAATTTGCGCGCGGCGGTACGCAAATCAGGCGATAAGGCTGTCGTTACCATCCGCTCTTCTAAAGCCATCAAAGATCCTGTTTTGGTTTTTCAAGTAGGTGTTGGTGCGCAATCGCGTGAATACACCGCTATTATCGATCCGGCCGGATATGATTCTAAGGATGCTGCATCTGTTCGTACCCGTCCGGCTACTGAATCTCAATCCTCCGAGCCGACACGCAATGCCCAACAGCCTGCAACGAAAAACAATAAAGCAGTAGGTAATCAGGCAGCTCAAGTGCGTAAGGATGTGCAGCGTAAGGCTGAGAAAAAACAAGTTCAGACGGCCCCTGCTAAAAACGACACGTCTGCACGTTCAGGCAGACAGCATTTGGTGCGTACGGGTGAAACCCTGATTGCCATTGCGTCTAGCATCCGTCCGCAAGGTATGACCTTGGATCAAACTATCCAGGCTTTGGTAAATGCCAATCCGGATGTGTTTATCGATAACAATGCCAACCGTATGTTGGCAGGTAAAGTGCTGAATATTCCAAACCGTAGCGAATTGCAACGCTTGGCTGCATCTGCTCCTGCTAAAACCAATACGGCGACAGAAAAAGCTAATGAAACCGTTAATGCAACAGAAGCTAAAACAGAAAAACCTGTTGTTCAGCCTGAAGCTCAAACTGAAGCCCAGGTTAAAGATGCTGGTGTAAATACACAGCAACAGGAAGAAGTGAAACAAGCTTCAGCTGAACAAACAGCGCAAACAGCATCTGCAGCGGTTAATGAAAATGCCGCATCGACTGTTCCAGCATCCGATGTTCAAGAAGCTATGGCTTCTGATGCTCAAGAGGATGTAGTGGCTTCTGAGCCTGTTGCAACTACGGATTCTGTCGAGGAGCAAACAGAAAGCGAATCAGACGGCAATTTATGGAAATGGTTATTGGCAGGCGGTGCAGCCCTTATTGCTGTTTGGTTGTTGTTGAAAGCTGCCGGCAAACGTAAAGACGAGCCGGAAGCAGCGCCTGTAAGCCGTAAGGATGAAGAGAAGGTTGTACAGAAAAATGTTGCTGCTTCAGCTGCTGCGGTCGCTGCAACTAAAGTAATGCCGTCAGAAAAAACTCAAGACGGTCTGTTTATCGAAGATGATTTCGAAGATGATGTGGTTATCAATGAAGTAGAAGAGTCCTCCAATATCGATGATGTCAAACTTGATTTAGGTAAGATTGACAATAGTCAGGCAGGTATTCTTTCAGGTGCAGTAACGCATGATGTTGAGACAGAGCAACGCCGCCATGCTGATTGGGACAATATCGAATCAACGGAAAGCGTGTACGAGCCCGAACCAGAAAATCCATATCAGCCGGTATCTGTTGTTATGCCGGAACGTAAAGAAGAGCAGGCAAATACATTTGCTGAGTTTGATGTGGCGGTAGAGAAAAAAGTCTCCGAGTCAAGAAATGAAGAGCCACTCGAGTTTACGGTAGATACCCCTGAAAATTCAGACGGCCATGCGCTGCCATTCGATGTCAAGCAAGATCAAGACTTGCAAATTCAAGAAACCAAAGAAGAAGTAGAGAAAGAAGAAGCTGCTTCTGAGTTTGTGATTGAAGAAGGTGCATTGGAATGGGGATCTGAAGATGTTTCAGTAGCCGCCGATAAAAGCAATAGTGAAAGAGGTTTTGTTTCAGAATCAGTCGGCATGACTGCACCGCTTGAAGCTAAATATGATTTGGCTAAGATGTATATCGAAATTGGTGATCCTGAAGCAGCTCGAGAAACATTGCAAGGGCTGATCGAAGAGGCTGAAGGCGATATTCTGCATAAAGCCCAAAAACTGATGAAAGAACTTGGCGCATAAGTGCCAGTAAAATGAAGATGCCGTTTCAGACGGCATCTTTTTTATGGTAAATTAAAAAGCAAGATTTTGGCTGAGTTTGTTGTCAGTTGGGTAAGATTTCAGCTTTATATGATGGTTGAAGAAGAAGGCCGTCTGAAATACATAATGGAGGCGTGTGTTGATCACGCCTTTTTAATATTTGTTGCTTGAACGTAGGCAACAATATCAATTTACAAGAAGTATAAGAAATGACTGAACAAGTAAATACAACAGGGCATCTCGTGCAGCGCTGGGCTTTGACCCTTTCTTATGATGGTAGTCGTTTTTATGGTTGGCAAAAGCAGGCGGGAGATTTGCCGACTGTTCAGACGGCCTTAGAGCAGGCATTGTCTTCAATAGCAGGGGAGCAAATTAATACTATTGTTGCGGGAAGGACGGATACGGGTGTGCATGCAACTGCCCAGGTAGTGCATTTTGATACATCAGTAAGTCGTCCGGAGCAAGCATGGGTGCGGGGTGTCAATGCACATTTACCTGATGGTGTTGCTGTGTTGGTTGCGCAAAAAGTTGTATCTCATTTTCATGCCCGATTTGATGCTTATGGCCGCCATTATCGTTATTTATTGGAGTCTTCACCGGTTCGTTCTCCATTATTGGTTGGCAGGGTAGGGTGGACGCATTTGAAATTGGATTTAAATCTGATGAGGCAGGCTGCTGCCTTATTGGAGGGCGAACATGACTTTTCCAGTTTTCGAGCTGCTGAATGTCAGGCGAAGTCCCCTATAAAGACACTATATAGTGCAAGTATTAGTGGAACTTCTCGCTATCTGTGCCTTGATTTGCATGGGAACGCATTCTTACATCATATGGTACGCAATATTATGGGTGCATTGGTGTATGTGGGTAGTGGCAGAATCAGTGTGGATGAGTTTGAGTCGGTCTTCCATGCAAAAAGTAGATTGAAGGCTCCGCCAACTTTTATGTCAGATGGCCTGTATCTAACAGGTGTTGACTATCCTGATGAGTTTGGAGTGACGCAGCTATCTTTGCCCGAGTGGATGAGCGTTCTAGGTAATGATTTTCAGACGGCCTAACTACGGATTGTTGGTATAAAAGCAACAAAATAGCGTGATTGATGTGTAAATTGATAAAGTGTTGTAAAAATGCAAATCTTGGTTTTGAAGAAATTTATCATTGATTTTAAATAATAAATTTCCATTATTTGGGTTGTCTCTACCTTTATTTGGTTTCTGCGGTAGTGGGAGGGAATTGAATAAAGTTTGTTTTTTTAGAGAGGAACAATTATAGTGACAGTCATGGAATCGCTGATTCCAGCGATAAAGTAAGCCTAAGCGGATTGTCCGGTCTGCTTAAGTTATTTCTTCACAATAGAAAAGGAATACAGCAATGAAAAAATCTCTGATTGCTCTGACTTTGGCAGCTCTGCCTGTTGCAGCTATGGCTGATGTGACTCTGTACGGTCAAATCAAAGCTGGCGTAGAAATTTCTAAAGTAAAAGAGGGTAAGACTTCTTCTAAAACTGCTACTGAGATTGCTGACTACGGCTCTCGCATCGGTTTCAAAGGCCACGAACACTTGGGTAACAACCTGAATGCTATCTGGCAAGTTGAACAAAAAACTTCTATCGCCGGTGGTGACTCTGGTTTCGCAAACCGTGAATCTTTCTTGGGCTTGGAAGGCGGTTTCGGTAAAGTTCGTGCCGGTAACTTGAATACTGCTCTGAACGACAGCAGCGATAGCTTTGACCCATGGGAATCTAGTGCAGCTAACGCAGACGCTCTGCAATTGGGTAAAATCAAACGTGTAGATAAACGTAAAGTATCTGTACGTTACGACACTCCTGTATTGGGTGGTTTCAGCGCAAGCGTACAATTCCAACCTCGCGACAATGCTAACCCTGGCGACAAATACGATCACGCTGTGAAAAGCCGTGCGTCTTACGATTTAGGTCTGAACTACGAAAACTCTGGCTTCTTTGGTCGCTATGCTGGTTCTTACGCTAAACATGCTGTCTTGGATGCTGGCTACTTGGATGCATTCAACCACAATACTACTTTGGCTGCTGGTACTTACAAAGATCACCAAGCTCACCGTCTGACTGCTGGTTACGATGCTAACAACCTGATGGTTGCTGTTGTAGGTCAATACGAAGGCTTCAAAGCTGACGTAGCTGGTGCTAAGAAAAACGAACGTACTGAAGTTGGTGCAACTGCTGCTTACCGCTTCGGTAACGTAACTCCTCGTGTTTCTTACGCTCACGGCTTTAAAGTTAAAGAAAAAGGCCTGAAACAAAAGAACAGCGCTTACAACCAAGTTATCGTTGGTGCTGACTACGACTTCTCTAAACGTACTTCTGCCCTGTTGTCTGCCGGTTGGTTGAAAGAAGGCAAAGGCGACTACAAATACGAGAAAACTGCTGGTACTGTTGGCCTGCGTCACAAATTCTAATCTGACTTAAGATTAGTCTGAAAAAAGAGCCTGTTTTATACAGGCTCTTTTTGTTTTATAAGAAATGTATTTTGTCATTGCAGGGGTAGGTTAAAGTATTTTCGATATTCGTTTTCAGACGGTCTATGGAAATTTAAGTCAGGTTCTATTCTATTTAATATATGCTAAATGAAATTTCAGAAATTGTTTTGAGTATTATTATAAATAAGTTAATAATATAGGGATGATTCTTGGATTGAGTTGATTTTCCTATGTTTCATGCCTAATAATAAAAGGTTCATCTAATGTAGTTCTAAAGTATTATTAGTATGTAGAATCTGGTTTTAAGATTTGTAAACTTGATTTTAATCAAATTATTGCCGATAGATGATTCATATAATATAAGTGTTTAGAGTATCGATATATCGGGAATAGCCATGTCCTGTCTTGAAATGAAGTGCTTAAGTGGCATTTGGAAACGAATCCTTGTGCTTTTTGCTGTGTTTTCTATGATGATAGTAAGCCTGCCTGCTTACGCGGAGCGCTTGCCTGATTTCTTGGCAAAAGTTCAGCCGTCTGAAATTTTCCCAGGTGCTGACCGCTATGGCAAACCGGAAGGTAAGCCTTTGGTTGCTCGCGTGTACAAGGGCGAAGAGCAGCTTGGCTTGGTTTATATCACGACTGACGTGGTCAATACGCGCGGTTATTCGAGTAAACCGATCGATACGATGGTTGCATTGGCCAATGATGGCACTATTGCCGGAGCAAAATTGGTTGAGCACCATGAGCCGATTATGCTGATCGGTATCCCGCAATCCCGTGTTGATAAATTCATTGATAAATATATTGGCTTAAATTTTATTAAAAACCCACCTCAACCAGGTGTTGCACCGGGGGATATTATTAGTGGTGCGACTGTAACCCTGATGGTCATCAATGATAGTATTCAGCGCTCTGTTAAAGCAGTAATCCATCAATATCATTTGGGTACAGATAAAGCAGTTCAAGCCGGTACAGCAGCTGCTTCCGGTGAACAGTCTGCCGAACCTGCCGTTCAAACTCGTCCGCGTCGTGTTGCCAATCAAGACAAACAAGATATCCTGTCATGGAATGCGCTTTTGGAACAAAAAGCCGTCGGCCATCTGCATATTTCTATCGACGAAATCAATAAACTGTTTGAGAAAAGCGGTAAAGCAGGTGTGGCAGATCATGCAGAGCAGGGCGATGGTAATGATACATTTATTGATCTGTATGTTGCCTTGGTCAGCCAACCTTCCATCGGTAAAAGCCTTTTAGGTGAAGCCGGTTGGAACAACCTGCAAAAACGTTTGAAACCTGGCCAAGAAGCCGTGATGGTGGCCGGCGAGGGTCGCTATTCTTGGAAAGGTTCGGGTTATGTCCGTGGCGGTATCTTTGACCGTATTGAAATGATTCAAGGCGATACCAGCTTCCGCTTTACCGATGCGCAACATGAACGTGTAGTTGCTTTATCCGCCGAAGGTGCGCCTGCATTTAAAGAAGTTTCTTGGTTCACTATTCCCGAAGGTGTGGAATTTGATGGTGCTGAGCCATGGCGTTTACAATTGATGATTCAACGCGTATTGAGCGTAAATGATAAGGCATTTGTAACTGCCGATTTGGATTATGAATTGCCAAAAGGCTACTACGTTGACGATCCTAAAGCACCGCCGGTTGAAATTAGTGCACCGGTTGAGCCGGTGGCTGTGGCAGCCTCTGCTCCGGAAGAAAGTACAGGTATTGCAGAAGATGCAACGGCTGAGGAAGGCGTATCCAACCAACTTTGGAAACAGGTTTGGAAAGCCAAACAAGGTCAAATCGTGGTTGTCGGTATTGCTTTGACAATTCTTCTGTTGGTATTCCTGTTCCAAGATTGGATTGTCCGTTACGAAAAATGGTATGACCGATTCCGTCTTTGTTTCCTGACCTTTACGCTGTTTTATATCGGCTGGTATGCTCAGGCACAATTATCGGTAGTGAATACTTTGACGTTGTTCTCAGCTGTTTTGACTGAGTTCCACTGGGAATTTTTCCTGATGGATCCGCTGGTATTCATTCTGTGGCTCTTTACAGCGGCGACCATGCTGTTGTGGAACCGCGGTACATTCTGTGGATGGCTGTGCCCTTTCGGTGCATTGCAAGAGTTAACCAACCGTATCGCTAAAAAATTGGGTCTGAAACAGATTATAGTGCCGCACTTGTTGCATACCCGTCTGAGTGCGATTAAATATGTAATTTTCTTCGCTTTGCTGGCAATTTCCCTGTACGATTTGGGTACGGCTGAAAAATTTGCTGAAATTGAGCCTTTCAAAACTGCAATTATTTTGAAATTCATGCGTGAATGGTGGTTTGTTCTGTTCGCCGCCGCTTTGCTGATTGCAGGCTTGTTCATCGAACGTTTCTTCTGCCGTTATCTGTGTCCTTTGGGTGCAGGTATTGCATTGCCAGGCCGCTTCCGTGTGTTTGATTGGCTGCGCCGTTATAAAATGTGCGGTAACCCATGCCAGATTTGTACACACGAATGCCCAGTACAGGCAATCGCACCTGAAGGCGACATTCATCCGAACGAATGTATCCAATGTCTGCATTGTCAGGTAATGTATCATCACGATACGCGTTGTCCTCAAGTAGTGGCAACGAATAAGAAAAAACAAAAACAAGCGGCGGCAAAAGCTGAGCAGCATGATGCGGCAGCGACGCAAAATGCCCAAGAACAAGTCGTCCAGTTTGTTAAAAAAGAATCGGCAATCAGTGTCGACAAGTAGTAATTTTAAATAAAAAAGAGGGCTGTATCGGCAGCCCGACTTAGAAAATTTTTCATCGGCAGGCCGTCTGAAAATCGGCCGCCAGATTTTATCCAAGGAGTGTCGTATGTCAGACGAAAAATTAGAACAAAACGGCTTAAGCCGTCGTTCATTCTTAGGTACTGCCGCTGCTTCCGGTGCAGGTATTGCCGGTGCCGGTTTGTTGGGCTTGGCCGGTTGCTCTAACGGCGAGGGTGATAAAGCTGCTGCTTCCGGTGCTGCACCTGCCGAAAAAGCCGCTGCTCATTCTGCCGAACCGGGCAAACAAACTTCCGAAGTCGGTCCAGGCGAACTTGACCAATACTACGGTTTCTTGTCAGGCGGTCAATCAGGCGAAATGCGCTTGATCGGCGTACCTTCTATGCGTGAGTTGATGCGTATCCCTGTGTTCAATATGGACAGCGCTACCGGTTGGGGTCGTACCAACGAGAGCCTGCGTATTTTGAATGAAAAAATTACGCCGGAAACCCGTAAATTCCTGCAAGACAGCGGTCTGCGCTGCTACCCTAACGGCGACTTGCACCACCCGCACTTGTCTTTTACCGATCAAACTTACGACGGCCGCTATGCATATGCCAACGATAAAGCAAACAACCGCGTTTGCCGTATCCGCTTGGATGTGATGAAAACCGATAAAATCGTTGAAATTCCAAACGTTTCAGGTGTTCACGGTCTGCGTCCTCAACGCTATCCGAAAACTGGCTACGTATTTGCCAACGGTGAGCATATCGTTCCTGTTGACGGCGTAGGCAAATGGGATGATCCTAAAACTTGGAATGCCGTTTATACTGCAGTTGATGGCGAAACCATGGACATCGCATGGCAAGTATTGGTAGACGGTAACTTGGATAATGGCGATGCCGACTACCAAGGTAAATACTCTTTCTCTACCTGCTATAACTCTGAGCGCGCTCTGACTGTACAAGGTGCATCTTCTAACGAACAAGACTGGTGTGTGGTATTTAACCTGGCCGCCATCGAAGAAGGCATCAAAAAAGGCGACTTCAAAGAAGTTAACGGCGTGAAAATGTTGGACGGTCGTGCGGAAGCCAACTCTCCATACACTCGTTACATCCCGGTTCCTAACTCTCCTCACGGCTGTAATGCAAGCCCTGACGGCAAATACATTATGCTCAACGGTAAACTGTCTCCAACCGTTACCGTATTGGATGTCAGCAAACTGGATGACTTGTTTGCAGGTAAAATCAAAGAGCGCGATGTTGTCGTAGCCGAGCCTCAACTGGGTCTTGGCCCATTACACACTGCATTTGACGGTCGCGGCAATGCCTATACTACATTGTTTATCGACAGCCAAATGGTGAAATGGAACATCGACGATGCGATTAAAGCCTATAAAGGCGAGAAAATCGATCCGATCAAACAAAAACTCGACGTTCACTATCAACCGGGCCACAACCACACTACCATGGGCGAAACCAAAGAAGCCGACGGTAAATGGTTGGTATCTTTGAACAAGTTCTCTAAAGACCGCTTCTTGAATGCCGGTCCTTTGAAACCTGAGTGTGACCAATTGATCGATATCTCCGGCGACGAAATGCGTCTGGTGCATGACAATCCGACTTTTGCTGAACCACACGACTTGTGCTTGGTTGCCGCGTCTAAAGTGAACCCAAGCAAAACTTGGGACCGCAAAGACCCATGGTTCTGGCAAGAAGCTTTGGAACAAGCTCAAAAAGACGGTGTTGAGCTGGAAAAAGCTGCCAAAGTCGTACGTGAAGGCAACAAAGTACGCGTGTACATGACTGCCGTTGCGCCTGCTTACAGCGTTCCTCAATTTGAAGTGAACCAAGGCGACGAAGTTACCGTATATGTAACCAACGTTGAGACCATTGAAGACTTGACTCACGGCTTTACTTTGGAAGGTTATGGTATTGCTATGGAGATTGGCCCGCAAGCGACATCTTCTGTAACCTTCAAGGCTGTCCGTCCAGGTGTACACTGGTACTACTGCCAATGGTTCTGCCACGCATTGCACATGGAAATGTCTGGCCAAATGATTGTTAAACCAAAATAATTTCGGTTTGATGATTTAATTCTTCAGGCCGTCTGAAAAAACATTCTTTCAGACGGCCTTTATAGCAAAGTTGTTTGTCGGCCGATATGGCCACAAAATGAAAGCCATCATCAGACAGCTTTGCTATAACACCAAAATACCTGTTTCCGCATCGGTTTATCATGCGGCAAGCAGGCCGTCTGAAACAGAGATATGATTATGACGCACACACAAATCCATCGTTCCAAATGGCAACGTGCCGCACTCGTATTGCTGCTTGGCAGCATGGTTCAGACGGCCTTTGCCGCAGTCATCAACGTATCCGCACAAGACAATCTCAATGATGCTTTGGCGCGCGCCCAGGCCGGCGATACGCTCAAGCTTGCCTCTGGTACATACAAAACCAAACTCTATATCGACAAACCCATTACCATCGAAGGCCCTGCCGACCGTTCCGCCAAGATTGTCGGCGACCGGAGCGGGAGGACGGTTGCCGTTCATGCGCCTGATGTAACTTTGCACAATCTGACCGTTTCCCATTCCGGCATGAGTTTGCCGGCAATGGATGCCGGTATCTATTTAGAAGAGACGGCAACGCGCGCGCTGGTGGAGCATAACAACATAATCGACAATTCCGTCGGCGTGTATATTCACGGTGCGGCAGAATCCATGGTGCGGGAAAATAAAATCATCGGCGATGCAAACCTGCGCGTCAACGAACGCGGCAACGGCGTAACCGTCTGGAATGCGCCCGGTGCGCAAGTGGTCGATAACGATATTTCCAAAGGCCGTGACGGTATTTTTTCAAATACCAGTACTCATAATACCTACAAAGGCAACCGTTTTAGCGACTTGCGCTTTGCCGTCCATTATATGTACACCAATGACAGCGAAGTCAGCAACAATATCTCCGTCGGCAACAACATGGGTTATGTGCTGATGTTTTCCGAACGCCTGAAAGTGTATGGCAACATTGCCGTTGGCAGCCGCGACCAAGGCATTATGCTCAACTACGTCAATTATTCCGAAATTCACGATAATGTGATCAACAAGGCAGGCAAATGCGTGTTTGCCTACAATGCCAACTACAATAAAATTTTCGACAACCATTTTGAAAACTGTCAAATCGGTATTCACTTTACCGCGGCCATTGAAGGCACAAGCCTGTTCAATAATTCGTTTATCAACAACGAAAGCCAAGTCAAATACGTCAGCACCCGTTTCCTTGATTGGGGCGAGGGTGGTCGCGGCAACTATTGGAGTGATAACAGCGCCTTTGACCTTGACGGCGACGGCTTCGGCGACAGTGCCTACCGTCCCAACGGGATTATCGACCAAATCATCTGGCGCGCACCTGTCGCCCGGTTATTGATGAACAGCCCTGCCATCAGCATTGTCAAATGGGCGCAATCGCAATTTCCCGCCATCCTGCCTGGCGGCGTAATTGACAGCAAGCCTTTGATGAACCCCGTCCGCAATAAAACGACAACCAAATACGAAGCCATGAAGGACGAATTGCTGCATGAAGCAAAAACGCACCAATCCGAATGGGGTAATGCCGAAAACGGTGCGCTGACAGGCGGAAATGCCAATATGTAACCTTTCAGACGGCCCAATATCAAAGGCCGTCTGAAACATTCACTAGAGGAATATCCATGAGCAGTACCAACCACGTTGAATTAAGAAACGTGACCAAGCAGTTTGGCAGCCAAAAGGCCGTCAACCAAGTCGATCTAGTTCTCAAGGCTGGCGAGAGCGTCGGCATGGCAGGACACAACGGTGCAGGCAAATCTACCATTATGAAGCTGATACTCGGCCTGATTACGCCGACCAAGGGCGAAGTGATGCTTTTGGGAGAGCCGACCGGCAGTAAAGCAGGGGCGCAGCGTCGCAGCCAAATCGGTTACCTGCCTGAAACGGTTGCATTGCACCCTTCATTGACCGGTATCGAAACCATGGATTTCTATGCCAAGCTGAAAAAACAGCCCCTGAGTAAAAACCGCGAATTGCTCGAGCGTGTCGGCATTTCCCAGGCCGCACGCCGCCGTGTCGGCACTTACTCTAAAGGTATGCGTCAACGCCTCGCTTTGGCACAAGCCTTGTTGGGCGAGCCTAAAGTTTTATTGTTTGACGAGCCGACTACCGGCCTTGATCCGGCTTCGCGTCAAATGTTTTACGAAGTTGTGCGCGAACTCAATGGGCGCGGTGCAACCGTATTGCTCAGCACCCATGCACTGGCCGAGCTTGACGGCCACGCCGACCGCATCATCGTTATGAAAAACGGCGTGAAAGTTGCCGACGGCAGCATGGATGAGTTACATGTTCAAAGCGGCCTGCCGCTGACCGTCAACGTCCGCTTGAAAGAAGCGCGCCCGTTGAGCGAGCGTTGGCATCCGCTTTCAGACGGCCTGTCATACCAAGCACAATGTAAAGCAGAAGAGCGCATGGCTCTTTTGAGCGAATTGGGTGATTTGGGCAGTCTTGCCTACATCGATATCCACACGCCTACACTTGACGATATGTACGCGCAATTCTTGAAGAGGGAAGACGTATGAACCCCGTTTGGATTATTACCGGCAAAGAAGTCCGAGACAGCCTGCGCAACCGTTGGGTTCTTGCCGCCGCACTTTTGCTTGCCGCATTGGCACTGTCATTAGGCTTTCTCGGCAGCTCGCCTACCGGTTCGGTCAAGGTTGATCCCTTGACGGTAACCGTAGTCAGTCTGTCCAGCCTGTCTATCTTCTTGATCCCGCTGATTGCGATGTTGCTCTCTTATGATGCACTGATTGGCGAAATCGAGCGTGGTACAATGGCGTTGCTGCTAAGTTACCCCATCTCGCGCAACCAAATCCTTGCCGGTAAATTTATCGGCCATCTCATCATTCTTGCCCTTGCTACCACGGCAGGCTACGGATTGGCAGGTATTACCCTTCAGCTTGCCAACGGCGGTTTTGATATTGCCGCATGGCAGCCTTTCGCTCTTTTGATTGCTGCCAGCGTGATTCTTGGCGCAGCCTTTTTGTCCATGGGCTATTTGATCAGCGCAAAAGTTAAAGAACGCGGTACCGCCGCCGGTATCGCCATCGGCGTATGGCTGTTTTTTGTCGTTATTTTCGATATGGCGCTTTTGGGTGTTTTGGTTGCCGATACCGAACAAGTCATTACCGCGCCTGTAGTGGAAACCGTTCTTTTGTTCAACCCCGCAGACATTTACCGTCTGCTGAATCTGACGGGTTACGAAAATACAGCCATGTATGCCGGCATGGCAGGTTTGAGCGAACAAATCAGCCTGAGTATGCCTATTTTGCTGACGGCTCAGGTATTATGGGTTATCATTCCTTTGATTTTAGCCGCCTGGATTTTCGGAAAGCGACAAATATGAGAAAAATATTATTGACAACCTTCACACTCATCGCATTGGCAGCCTGCAGCAAGCAGGATAACAGCCCTCCGCCTGCGCCCCAACAAATCAGCGACAGCGCAGTCGGTCATTACTGCAGCATGAATTTGACTGAACACAACGGCCCTAAAGCGCAAATCTTCTTGAACGGCAAACCTGACAAACCGGTTTGGTTTTCCACTATCAAGCAGATGTTCGGTTACACCAAACTGCCCGAAGAGCCTAAAGGCATTCATGCCATCTATGTTACCGATATGGGTAAAGTCAAAGATTGGGAAAAACCCAATGCCGACACTGAATGGATAGATGCGAAAAAGGCCTATTACGTTATTGAAAGCAGCTTTATCGGCGGCATGGGTGCGGAAGATGCGCTTCCGTTTGCCGACAAGGCTCAGGCTGAAAAATTCGCCAAAGAAAAAGGCGGCAGAGTAGTCGGTTTTGCAGAGATGCCCGACGAATACATTTTCAAATAAAACAACCAATAAAGGCCGTCTGAAACAGTTTCAGACGGCCTTTGTGTTGGAAGCTGCCGATTGCTGATTTAATGAATGCTGCTTTCAATATAAAGATAAAAAATCTAAGGAATACTTTATGTCCACCCCTTTAACGCGTCGCCGCTTCATTGCCATCGCCACCACACTTGCCGCCGGTGCCGGCATTCCCTTTGCCATCAGCCGCAAAACCAATCAACCGACTCATCCGGCCAGCCCAAATCAAGAAGAGCAGCCAGTTATTTGGAGAGGCATTGCATTGGGTTCGGGCGCGGAGTTGCGTTTGTTCGGCGTTGAGCGCAAGCAGGCAGAAATATTGGTCAACAAAGTATTGGCGGAAGTTTTACGGTTGGAAAAAATCTTCAGCCTGTATCGGGACGACAGCCTGATCAGCCGTTTAAACCGAGAAGGCCGTCTGAAAAATCCGCCATCCGATTTTTTGCAGCTGCTCAGTACCAGCCGAGATATCCATCAGCTGACGCAGGGTGCGTTTGATCCCAGCATTCAGCCATTGTGGAATCTGTATGCCGATCATTTCAGGCGAAACCCAAAAACCGAAACGCCACCATCTGAGCGCAGTATCAAAGACACGCTCAAATTAGTGGATTTCAACAAAGTCGATTTTGATACCAAAGAAATCCGTTTTGCCCAAAAAGGCATGGGCTTGTCGCTTAACGGCATTGCCCAAGGCTATATCACCGACAAAGTAGCTGAATTGTTGAAGCAGCAAGGCGTTACCCAGGCATTGATTGATATGGGGGAGATTTACGGCTTTGATAATGCCAACCAGCGCGAGTGGAATGTCAGCATTCGCAATCCCGACCAAGAAGACCAAATCCTGACCACCATCGCCATGAAAAACCAAGCCTTTGCCACATCGGGCGGCTATGGCACGGTAATGGACGAAGCTGGTAAATTTACCCATCTTTTTGATCCGCGTACAGGCGGAAGCCAGCCGCGCTATAAAAGCATGAGCGTCATGGCGGAAAGTGCGGCAGTTGCCGATGCTTTTTCTACCGCATTTTCTATTATGGATGAAGCGGCCATCCGAGCAGCGGCCCAAGTTAAAAAGGCACAGGTTTGGCTGGTGATGCCGAATAATGAATTGAAGAAGATTGGAAGTTGAGGAGAAGGGCGGCCTTGCCTGTGATTTTGACTATGTGTATAGGGCAGGGAAGGCTTGATTGCTGAAAAAATGGAGGATAAAAAAGAAGGGCTGCCCAAGGGGGCAACCCTGAAACTCTTGCAGCTGGGAGTAATTAGCAAGAGATTACGACACTTAAACAAAAATTCACTCATTTCAAAGCACGAAGCTTTAATATCTAAGCAAAACGGTATTTCGACCGCTCAAACCCCTTCGATACGGAGAAACACAACATATATGGAAAAATCCGACAAAGTGGTTTGAAGCAATTCAGATGAACGGTCTGTAATTCAGATAACCGGATGTCTTTAGATGAACGGTATAATATCAGGATAAGCGGAGCATTACTAGTGAATATTATAAAAAAGTAGAATAATTCATTTAGTGATTGATTATATTGAATAAAAACATGATTTCTTATTGAACTTTTTTACAACATATTGATTTGGTTTTAAAAAGGGAATTACGTAAGTATTTGGTGTTAATAAAAAAACTTGTTTTGAGCTTTGAGAAGAGATAATCAATAGAAAAAGGCCGTCTGAATGTTCAGACGGCCTTTTTTCAAAAAGTTACTTATTTGGTTGCAGAAGCAGTAGAAGCAGCTTCGGCTTGAGCACCTGCAGCTGCGTTTTCACCCCATGCAGCAGGATATTTGTAACCGGCAAAGCGTTTTTGTGAGTAGGCTTTGAACTCGTCAGAGTTGTAGGCTTCGGTTACATCTTTCAGCCATTGGCTGTCTTTGTCGGCGGTGCGGACGGCAGACCAGTTAACGTAGGCAAAGCTTGGCTCTTGGAACAGGGCTTCAGTCAGTTTCATGCCGCTGCTCATGGCGTAGTTGCCGTTAACGACGGCAAAGTCAACGTCGGCACGGCTGCGTGGCAGTTGGGCGGCTTCAAGTTCTACGATTTGGATGTTTTTTGGGTTTTCGGCAATATCGTTTTTAGAAGCAGTCAGCGGATTAACGTCGGCTTTCAGTTTAATCCAGCCCAATTCGTTCAACATAACCAATGCACGGGCAAAGTTAGATGGGTCGTTAGGTGCAGAAACGCTGACACCGTCTTTCACTTCGTCCAAAGATTTCAATTTGCCAGGATACAGGCCCAAAGGTGCAGTCGGTACTTGGAAGGCTTCAACGATGTCCAACTTGTGTTCTTTTTTGAAGTCGTCCAGATAAGGTTTGTGTTGGAAGATGTTGATGTCCAATTCGCCTTCAGCCAAAGCAAGGTTGGGGCGCACATAGTCGGTGAACTCGATCAGTTTGACTTTATAGCCTTTTTTCTCCAAAGCCGGTTGGATTTGGTCTTTTACCATATCGCCGAAGTCGCCGGCAGTTGTACCGAAGACGATTTCTTTTTTCTCTGCACCGTTGTCGGCAGAAGAAGCGGCAGAAGCAGCAGGAGCGCTGTCTTTTTGACCACCGCAGGCAGCCAGTACGATGGCGAGCGCAGCGGCTGAAAGGGTTTTGAAGAATGTGTTGGTTTTCATATTTTTCTCCTGATGGATGATAAAACGGTTTCAGACGGCCTCAAGCTGCCGCCGTTAAAAAAAGAGGGATTGTAAATCTATTTTAGGAATATGAGGATGTTTTTTGTAAATTTATTTGGAATATATATCCTAATATGTTCTAAACAGATAACAGGCCGTCTGAAAAATAGTAAGTCCATTTCAGACGGCCTGTTTGCTTAACGTTTGTCCAGTTTGCGTGCCAATCTGTTGCCGATACCTTGAATCAGGATAACGAGTAAAACCAGGATGGCGACAAGAAAGATGATAACTTCCGTTTGAGAGCGGTAGTAGCCGTAACGGATGGCAAAGTCGCCCAAGCCGCCGCCGCCAATCATACCTGCCGCCGCGCTGTACGACAGAAGGCTGATAGACAGTACGGTAATGCTGGAAACCATACCTGCGCGCGCTTCATTCAAAAGCACTTTGTAGATGATGCTCATGGGCGAGGCACCCATTGCGGAGGCCGCTTCAATCACGCCTCTGGGCACTTCGCGTAGATTTTGCTCGACCAGACGGGCGAAGTAGAACAGGCCGGATATGCTCAATACCAATGAGGCGGCAATCGGGCCGATGCTCGTGCCAATGATGGCGCGTGTAATAGGAATCATGGCAATCATCAGGATGACGAAAGGGAAGGCACGCACCAGATTGACAATGTTGTTCAAAAACAAATTCAGCTGTTTGTTGTAGTGCAACTGATGGCTAGATGTCACAAACAGCAATACGCCCAAAATCGTACCGAAGATAACGGCGAAAGTAGTCGATAGGCCGACCATAATAAAGGTTTCGCCCAAGGCTTGGATAATTTCGCCCTTCATGCCGACGATAGTCTCAACAGCACGTTCAAATGTCAAATTTGCCATATTAGTCCTCTCGAATCAGCTCTTGCCCGATTTCGGATTGGGCATGGATTTGGTTGCCGTGTACTTCAACGATTTCCAGCAGACGGCCTTTGTCCAAGAGGGCGGCACGGTCGCACAGGCGGCGGATAACGCTCATTTCGTGGGTAACGATGACGATGGTTACGTTGAAACGTCGGTTGATGTCTTCCAAACACTTCAAAACGCTGCGCGTAGTGGCGGGGTCGAGGGCGGAAGTGGGTTCGTCGGCGAGGATGACTTGAGGTTGCGGTGCCAGCGCACGGGCAATGCCGACACGTTGTTTTTGACCGCCGGAAAGTTGGGAAGGGTAATGGTTGGCACGGTCTTGTAAATCAACGATTTCCAAACATTCTTCAACACGCGCTTGGATTTTTTTAGACGGCCATTTGGCAATTTCTAAAGGAAAAGCGACATTTTCGGCAACGGTACGGTTGCTTAAAAGATTGAACTGTTGGAATACCATGCCGATGTTTTGTCGGGCGTGGCGCAGTTGCGTAGCGTTGAGCGCGGTTAGTTCTTGGCCGCATACGTTGACGGTACCTGTATCCGGACGTTCCAATAAGTTAATCAGGCGCAGTAGGGTGGATTTGCCTGCACCGGAGTAGCCCATCAGGCCGAAGATTTCACCCTGTTTGATTTCGAGGCTGGTCGGCTCGACGGCGACAAAGTCTTTTTTGTCGCGTGTTTGATAGTGTTTGGAGACGTGATCCAGAATAATCATGGTTTATCCGTGTTTTCTTTAATTCGTGTGGCCATCAGGGTGTGCAGACGGCGGTTGTCGGCGCGTGCGACGGTAAATTGCAGGCTGCCGATGATGACTTTTTCGCCGCGTACGGGCAGGTGTCCCAACTCTTGAATGACCAGGCCGCCGATGGTGTCGGCTTCTTCGCTGCTGTATTCCGTGCCGAAGAAGGTGTTGATGTCTTCGATTTCGGTAGCCGCGTGGATGCGCCAGCGTTCGGAAGAAACGGCGTGGATATTGTCGGCGCTGTCGTCTTCGTCAAACTCGTCTTCGATGTCGCCGACGATTTGCTCGATGATGTCTTCAAAGGTTACCAGGCCGGATGTGCCGCCGTATTCGTCAATGACAATCGCCATGTGGTTGCGTTGTTCGCGGAATTCTTTTAAAAGGGAGGTCAGTGATTTGCCTTCGGGAACGAAAACGGCAGGGCGCAAGACGGATTTCAGGTGGAACTGCTCGGGGTTGAACATATATTTGAGCAGGTCTTTGGCGTGCAAAATACCCAAAACTTCGTCTTTGTCTTCGCCGATGACGGGGAAACGCGAATGGGCGGTTTCGATGACGTAGGCCGTGATGCGCTCGATGCTGTCGTTCTCTTTCAATACGTTCATGCGGCTGCGCGTAATCATGGCGTCGCGAACTTCCAGCTCGGCAAAGTCCAATACTTTTTCCAGCCGGGTCAGTGTATCGGCGTCAAAAACTTCCTGCTCGTGCGCTTGGCGCAGCAGGGTCAATACGTCTTCGGCGGAGTCGGGCTCGCCGGCAAGTCGGGAGATCAGGCGTTCGAAAAACTTGGGTTTCGACTGCGTACCGTCCATTTTAATATTCGTCCTCTTGGTAGGGGTTGGGGAAGCCTGCCGCCAGCATCAGGCGGATTTCTTCGGCTTCCATTATTTCGGCTTCATCGTCTTCGATATGGTCGTAGCCCATCAGGTGTAAAGTACCGTGCATGGTCAGGTGGGCAAAATGCTGCTCGGGTGTTTTGCCTTGTTCGGCGGCTTCTTTCAAAACCACTTGCGGGCAAATCACCAAATCGCCATACAGGCCGTCTGAAAACTGGTCAGGCAGGATTTCGCCTTCGTTGAGCGCGAAACTCAATACATTGGTGGCGTAATCTTTGCCGCGGTAGTCGCGGTTGTAAGCTCGGGCTTCTTCTTCGTCTAGAAGAATCAGGCTGATGTCTGCGCGGTGGTATTCGTTTTTCAAGGCAGACCATGCCCAGCGGTAAAAATCGCGTTCGCTCGGAAGGCCGGCGGCGGAAGAGGCGTTTTCAAAGTTCAGATGAAAACGTTGCTGCTGTAAGGATAAAAAAGGATATTGTTTGGCGCGTTTCATGTTGTCCGGAAAATTTGGTTTTTAGGCGTAAATATAACATATTCACCTCCATGCCGTCTGAAAAACCGCCCAAAATATGATAGACTTCATGCCGTTTTCTATCTTTCAGGCAACCATTATGAACCCGAAAAAACTCGTTATCGCCAGTCGCGAAAGCCTGCTTGCCATGTGGCAGGCAAAACATATCCAAGGCCGTCTGAAAGCCCTGTATCCCGATTGCGAAGTCGAGATTTTGGGCATGACCACGCGCGGCGACCAGATTTTGGACAGAACTTTGTCAAAAGTCGGCGGTAAAGGCTTGTTTGTCAAAGAGTTGGAACAGGCTTTGTATGACGGCAGGGCCGACTTGGCCGTACATTCGATTAAAGACGTACCGATGGATTTGCCTGAAGGTTTCGCGCTCGCAGCCATCGGCGAACGCGCCAATCCGTTTGACGCGTTTGTGTCCAACCAATACGCGCGTTTGGAAGAAATGCCCAAAGGCGCTGTCGTAGGCACATCCAGCCTGCGCCGCGAAGCCCAGTTGCGCGCGCGCTATCCGCATTTGGTCATCAAACCTTTGCGCGGCAATGTGCAAACCCGTTTGTCTAAACTCGATAACGGCGAATACGACGCGATTATTTTGGCTGCCGCCGGTTTGCAGCGTCTGGAATTGGACGAACGCATCCGCATGATTTTGTCGGAATCCGACAGCCTGCCTGCCGCCGGACAAGGCGCATTGGGTATTGAAATTGCAGCGCATCGCGAAGATTTGTACGAAGTCTTGAAGCCTTTGAACCACGATACCACACACGCCTGCGTGACTGCCGAACGCGCGTTGGCGCGCGCTTTGGGCGGAAGCTGCCAAGTGCCGCTGGCCGCATATTGCACTGAAGAAAACGGTTTGCTGACCTTGCGCGGCTTGGTCGGTCATCCTGACGGTTCGGTTATTTTGCAGGCAGACGCGCAAGCCCCAGCCGAATACGCCGATGCTTTGGGTCGCGCGATCGCCAAAAAACTGGCGGATGATGGTGCGGAAGAATTGATTGCCGTCGTATTGCAAGAACAGGCTTAAAACAACATAGATCATTTAAAAGGCCGTCTGAAACTTTCAGATGGCCTTTATTTTGTTGATGCTTAAGGATTCATAATCCGAGCAACCAAAGCTTTTTCTTTGCCTTGCATATTCGGGATTTTGACCTGAATGCCGTTGCCTGGGGCAACATCGACAGGCTGGCCTTTGCGGGTCATTTGTTCCAATTTGATGGTTTGGTTGCCGCTCGGGTGGATGATTTCGAGTGAATCGCCGATGGCAAAGCGGTTTTTGACTTCGATGGTCGCCCAGCCGTTTTCATCGATTTCGGTAACGTGGCCGACATATTGGCTTTGTTTGGCGATGGAGTGGCCGGTCAGGTAGTTTTGGTAATCCTGAGTTTGGTGGCGCTCAAGGAAGCCGCTGGTGTAGCCGCGGTTGGCGAGGCCTTCGAGTTCGCTCAACAGGCTGTAATCAAACGGACGGCCTGCAACGGCATCGTCAATCGCTTTGCGGTAGGACTGAGCCACGCGTGCAACATAATAGAGCGACTTGGTACGGCCTTCGACTTTGAGGCTGTCCACGCCGATTTTGGCCAGTTTCTCAACCACTTCAATGCCGCGAAGGTCTTTGGAGTTCATGATGTAGGTGCCGTGTTCGTCTTCCATAATCGGCATCATTTCGCCCGGGCGGTTGGACTCTTCAATCAGGAAAACTTTGTCGGCGTAGGGGTGGCGTTTTTGACCGTTGATGCCTTCAAAGTTTTGGTTGGCTTCTTCTTGGGCTTTTTCAAAGTTGAAACCTTGCAGAAGCTGGGCGTCGCCCGCATCGCTTTCAGTGGCGTTGTGAACCTTGTAGTCCCAACGGCAGGAGTTGGTGCAGGTGCCTTGGTTGGGGTCGCGGTGGTTGAAATAACCGGAGAGCAGGCAGCGGCCGGAGTAGGCGATGCACAACGCGCCGTGAATGAAGACTTCGAGTTCGATATCGGGGCATTCTTGGCGGATTTCAGCGATTTCTTCCATGCTCAATTCGCGTGACAGAATAATGCGTTCGACACCGATGTTTTGCCAGAATTTTACGCCCCAGTAGTTGGTGGTGTTTGCCTGAACGGACAGGTGGATCGGCATTTCCGGCCATTTTTCGCGCACGGTCATGATCAAACCTGGATCCGCCATAATCAGCGCGTCGGGTTTCATGGCAATCAAGGGTTCCATATCGGAAACGAAGGTTTTGAGTTTGGAGTTGTGCGGCAGCGTATTGACGGTCAGGAAGAATTTTTTGTTGCGCTCGTGTGCTTCTTTAATGCCTTGTTCGAGGACGTCGAGTTTGGCAAATTCGTTGTTGCGGGCACGCAGGGAGTAACGCGGGCTGCCGGCGTAAACGGCATCTGCGCCGTAATCGTAGGCGGCGCGCATACGTTCGAGGCCGCCTGCCGGTAATAAGAGTTCGGGTGCTTTCATGTTTTATGCTTTTTAAAATGTTTTCAGACGGCCTTTAAGGGAAGAGGGAAGGCCGTCTGAAAGATGTTTGAAGAATGGGCGGATTATCCGCTGTTTTTGTGTTTCGGTCAATTTTGTGTCGGGTTTGCGCTTTGTTTTTTATACGGAAAATGTCCTGTATGGGCAAAGGCAAAAAGGGGCTGCAATTCATTGGAAATGTAAAAAAAGCAGGGTTGGGCGGAATAATTTAACAAAAAACCGTTCAAGCAATGTATTTTCTTGTAAAATATCAAGCTTCATTTTAAAAAATATTCGGATTAGTTACCGATTTTGACCGACGGAAGGGTTATGGATTTTCGTTTTGACATTATTTATGAATACCGCTGGATGTTTTTATACGGCGTGTTGACAACGCTGGGACTGACGGTGGTTGCAACGGCAGGTGGCTCGGTTTTGGGTTTGCTGCTGGCATTGGCGCGTTTGATCAATCCGGAAAAAGCCGGTGCACCGATGCGTGCCTTGGCTTGGGTTTTGCGTAAGATTTCCTTTTGGTATGTGACGTTGTTTCGCGGTACGCCATTGTTTGTACAAATTGTGATTTGGGCTTATGTTTGGTTCCCATTTTTCGTTCACCCGGCCGATGGTGTGCTGATTAGCGGCGAAGCAGCTGTTGATCTGCGCCGTTCTTATGGTGCGCTGATTGCCGGCTCTTTGGCTTTGGTTGCGAACTCGGGTGCGTATATTTGTGAAATTTTCCGTGCCGGTATTCAATCGATTGATAAGGGTCAAATGGAAGCTGCGCGTTCTTTGGGTCTGACCTATACTCAGGCGATGCGTTATGTGATTTTGCCGCAAGCTTTGCGCCGTATGTTGCCGCCATTGGCCAGTGAGTTTATTACGTTGTTGAAAGACAGCTCATTGCTTTCTGTCATCGGCGTGGCAGAGTTGGCTTATGTACAAAGCACGATTACCGGCCGCTATTCTGTTTATGAAGAGCCGCTTTATACAATCGCGTTGATTTATTTGGTGCTGACAAGCTTTTTGGGTTGGGTATTCCTGCGATTGGAAAGCCGTTACAATCCGCAACACCGCTAATCGCTTTAAATCAAAAAAAAGGAGACTTTTTCAAGTCTTCCTTTTTTTATTTGCCGTCAATGTTTCAGACGGCCTTGAATCAGAATGCTTCGCCTACTTTGACACCGCCTGCGATGTCTTTAGGCGTTGCCAGTTTGGCAGTTGCTTGTTGGGTGGCTTGGAATGCTTCGGTTGCCATGATGTCGGCAGCTTCTTGTACGGTCAATGTATTGGCCATGTATTGCCAACGTGCTGCCAAGTCGGCGTTTGCCGGTGCGTGGAAGCCGTCTCGCAATTCATCTACCAAGTCAGGGCGGTTGCACACCAGTACAATATCGCAGCCTGCTTCAAAAGAAAGGTGGGCGCGTTCTTTAATACCGCCGACACCACATGCGCCTTCCATGGTCAGGTCGTCTGAAAAGATAACGCCGTTAAATCCGATTTCTTGGCGCAGGATTTGTTTCAGCCATTTTTCGGAGAAGCCGGCAGGTTGGCTGTCGATTTGCGGGTATACGACGTGGGCAGGCATGACTGCGGCCATGCCTGCTTGGCTCAGTGCGCGGAAGGGGATAAGGTCGGCGGCTTCGAGCGCTTCGCGGCTGCGTTCGTCGCAAGGCAGGACGTGATGGCTGTCGCCTTCGACAAAGCCGTGGCCGGGGAAGTGTTTGCCGCAAGATTTCATGCCGCCTTTGTTCAGGCCTTTTTGCAGGGCAAGGGCAAGCTGGGTCACGATGTTGGCGTCGCGGTGGAAACTGCGGTTGCCGATGACGGCGCATTGACCCCAGTCCAAATCCAATACAGGTGTAAAGGATAGGTCGATACCGCAGGCGGAGAGTTCGGTTGCCAAAACCCAGCCGACTTGTTCTGCTTGGGCGCAGGCGGCTTCTTTGCCTTCGTTGTCCCAAATTTCGCCCAATACGTTCATGGCCGGCAGGCGGGTAAAGCCGTCAATAAAACGTTGAACCCGTCCGCCTTCGTGGTCGACGGCGATGATGAGTTCAGGTGTACGGACGGCTTTGATTTCTTGAACCAAAGCTTTGAGCTGGGAAACGTTTTCAAAGTTGCGGCGGAACAAAATAACGCCACCGATGGCAGGGTCGAGCAGGCGTTGTTTTTCTTCTTCGGTCAGATGATAGGCAGCGACGTCGGCCATGACTGGGCCGCGTGGAAGATGAGGCGTATTCATTGTTTTGTCCTGAATAATGTATATATTGGATAATCGTTATGTTCAGACGGCCTGAGAGTGTAGGAATATCTCAGGCCGTCTGAATATTGGTTTTGAATTAGGCAGTTGCTTTTTTCTTGTCTTTTAAGATCAAAATCAACACAACCATCACGATACCGGTTACCACAAAACCTAAAGGTGCAGAGCCAGTCATGCCCAGCACGAGGTAGCCTGAGGCGGCAGACGCGGCTACGGTCAGCGCGTAAGGGAATTGCGAGGTAACGTGGTCGATGTGGTTACAGTGTGCGCCGGTAGAAGAGAGGATGGTGGTGTCGGAAATCGGCGAGCAGTGGTCGCCAAATACGGCACCGGCCATTACGGCAGACATGCAAGGGATAATCAGCGATGGTTCGACTTTGACGGCCATGGCGGCGGCAATCGGCAACATGATGCCGAATGTACCCCAGCTTGTGCCGGTAGCGAAGGCCATCACGCCTGCGAGCATAAACAAAATCACGGGCAGGAAGCCTGCGTGGATATTGCCTGCCACCAAAGTGGAGAGGTATTCGCCGGTGTGCATCTCGCTGACAACGGTGCTGATGATCCATGCCAAAATCAAGATGGTAATGGCACCGCGCATAGAGATGATGCCCTGCCAAATGGCTTTAGGGTAATCGTTAGTTTTGATGGTGCCGATGGTGCAGAGGATGACGGCCAATACACCGCAAGTACCGCCGAACACGAGGGAAGTGTTCACGTCGGTATTTTCAAACGCGCTGAGCAAAGAGAAGGTTTCAGAAGCTTGTGCGCCAGTGTAAATCATGGCGGAAACAGTGGTGACGATCAGTACCAAAACCGGCACAATCAGTGCGAATACACGGCCGTTGGGATGGCCTGTTTCAACGGTTTCATCATGAATTTCATTCAAAGCGGCGCGTTCCAAACTGGCCATGGAGCCGATATCGAAGGAGAACCAAGCCACGACAAACACCATAATCAATGCGAAGACGGCGTAGTAATTCATCAGGCTCATGGCCACGAATGCGCCCATTGGCGTGTAGTCTGTAATGTTGTAAGTTACCAAAAGGCCGGCCAAAGTAGCGATAATCGATGCGCCCCAGCTTGATACCGGCATCAAAACGCACATCGGTGCGGCAGTGGAGTCTAGGATATAAGCCAGTTTGGCGCGGGAAACTTTGAATTTGTCGGTTACAGGGCGGGCAATCGCACCGACGGCAAGACTGTGGAAATAGTCGTCAATAAAGGTAACGAATACCAGACAGGCGGTCAGCAGCTTCGCACCGCGGCGGCCTTTGATGTGCTGTTTTGCCCAATCGGCAAATGCTTGGTTACTGCCGGAATGTGTCAGCAGGGAAGTGAAAATCCCCAAAAGCACCAAAAAGAGCAGGATTTTTGGTTTGCCCAAAGACCAATCGCCATCCGACCAAGTCAGGCTGACAGCCATGTCTTTTAAGTGAACCAAGGCATCAAGTGGATTACCGCCTACCAGCAGGAATGAGCCGACGATAATGCCGACACCTAGGGACAGCAATACACGGCGCGTGGCAATGGCCAAAGCGAGCGCAATGGCTGCCGGGACGATGGATAAAATAGAATTTGAATAATTAATAAGTTGCATAATTATATTGTATATAAGCGGTGAAATATTTTCAGACGGCCTAAACTGGAAGACGGATAACAAAATACCCACCGCCTCTGACAGATGGGTATTTTATCATCTAACACATCATCATGCCGTCTGAAAAATCGGACTACTGCAGATTTAACGCAAGGAACAAAGTATTGCCTTCGCGTTGTACCAAAAGCGGTACGTTTTTGCCTGCGCTTTCCAATGCGCTGCGGAAAGTTGATTCGTCATTGACGCTGATTTGGCTGACGGCAATGATTTCGTCGCCGCGTTTGAGGCCGGCACGTTCGGCCGCACCGCTAACGCGCAGAACGATTAAGCGTTGTTTGCCGTCTGCGTTTTCAACCTGCAGGGTAACGCCTGCATTTTCAACGGTAAATCCGTCATGGCCGCCTTCGTGTTGCGGGTGTTCGGCTTCTTTTGCAGAAGTTTCCGTTTGTTCGGCTGCGCTGCCAAGTTTGACTTTGACATCGGTTTGTTTGCCACCGCGCCAAATGCTCAAAGTCACTTCTTTTCCCGGCATCATCGAGCCGACCATGACCGGCAAATCGCTGGAGGCGCGGACTTCTTCTCCGTTTACGCTGCGGACAATATCGCCGACTTGCAACCCGGCTTGTTGCGCTGCGCTGTTCGGCATGATTTTGGCAATCAGCGCGCCGCTTGCTTTGTCCAAACCGAAAGATTTGGCCAAATCGTAAGAAACTTCTTGGATAACCACGCCTAATTGACCGCGTTGGACTTTGCCGTTGGCTTTTAATTGATCGGCCACATTCATGGCAACATCAATCGGAATGGCAAACGAAATGCCCATGAAACCGCCGCTTCGGCTGTAAATTTGCGAGTTGATGCCGACTACTTGGCCGCGGAGGTTGAATAACGGGCCGCCTGAGTTGCCGGGGTTGATGGCAACGTCGGTTTGGATGAACGGCGTGTAGTTTTCATTCGGCAGGCTGCGGCCTTTGGCGGAGACGATGCCTGAAGTTACGCTGTTGTCAAAGCCGAAAGGTGCGCCGATGGCGGCTACCCATTCGCCCGGTTTCAAATCTTTCGGGTTGCCGATTTTGACAACCGGCAAGTCTTCTTGCGGCTCAATTTTTAAGAGGGCAACGTCGGATTGGGCGTCTGAGCCGACCAGTTTGGCCGTGTATTCGCGTTTGTCGTTGAGCAGGACTTTGATATTGCCCATGCCGGCAACCACGTGGGTATTGGTCAGGATATAGCCGTCTTTGCTGATGATGAAGCCGGAACCGAAATTCAAATCGTCGCTTTCAGTATCTTCTTGCGGCATATCGGGCATATTGGGAACAAGGCGCTTGAAGAACTCGTAAAACGGATCGTTGTCGGGGAATTGGCTCAGGTCCATGCTGTGGTCGTCATCCGGTGTCGCAGTGCGTTTCGCCGGTGTCGCTTGAATATTGACGACGGCCTGTCCTTCGTTTTGCACCAGTTGGGCGAAGTCGGGCAACAACATGCCGACTTTTCCGTCATCGGTATTGGTTTCTATGCGTTGAACGAGTTCTTTGTTTTCGTCTTTGCCGAAAAAGGTGCTGACTTTGTCGCAACCTGAAAGAAGGGAAGCTGAGAGAACAGCAAGGGCCAGATATGTGTTTGTTTTAATATTCACGAAAGTTCCTTTTGCCGGTGCCTATCGTATTGTCGGCATGAGTTTGAGCCGGCAGGCAGTTTTATTGTTTGAATGCTGTTAAAATGTATAAAATAGGATTTTTACATTTTTAACGGTTTTTTTTCAAGCATTTCATTTTAAATGAAAAAATGATGATTGGGATTTTATTGTTTTAAGGCCGTCTGAAAGCTTTGGAATATGACCTGTCGGTCGGTTCGCTTCTTTCAGACGGCCTTTAAATTGTGGTTAGTCGTGTTGATCCAAATGGTAGATCTGCGCCACGGCATCGATTAATTCGCTGTTGTCCGAGCCGGCTTTATTGAGCGTGCGTGTCGGAGAGTGGAGCAGTTTGTTGGTCAACTGAATGGAGAGGCGTTCGAGGACATCCTCGGCGGATACGCCTTTTGCCAGTTGCTTCATGGCATTTTCCAATACTTGGCGGCGCGCACGTTCGCCTTCGTCGCGCAAGGCGCGAATAAGCGGAACGCTTTGACGGTTTTTCTGCAGGCGGATAAATTCACTGACTTTTTCTTCCACCATGCTTTCAGCCGCCGCCGCTGCTTTTTTGCGCGCATCTTTACCGCTTTGGACGATGTCCATCATGTCGTCTACAGTATAGAGATATGCGTCTTCCAATTCGCCGACTTCGGCTTCGATATCGCGCGGAACGGCCAAATCCAGCAGGAAAACAGGCATGTTGTGGCGTTTTTTCAATGCGCGCTCGATCATGCCTTTGCCGACGAGGGGCAGTTGGCTGGCAGTGGAAGAAACAACCACGTCGTAATCGTGAAGAATATCGGGTAATTCGTTCAGCAGGCAGGCTTCGGCGTTGACACCGAGTTTGTCGCACAATTCCTGCGCACGCTGGTGTGTGCGGTTGGCAACGGTAATGAGCTTGGGATTTTTGGCAGCAAAATAAGTTGCCACCAGTTCAATCATTTCGCCTGCGCCGATAAAGAGGACGTTCAGATCGGAAATGGAAGGGAAAATTTGCTCTGCCATTTTGACCGATGCAGAGGCCATGGATACGGAGTTTTCGCCGACAGCAGTGTCGGTACGCACTTCTTTGGCAACGGCAAAGGTTTTTTGAAACAGGGCGTTTAAGTGGGTGTTGATGCTTTCCTGTTCTTGTGCAACGCGGACAGCATCTTTGATTTGACCGAGAATTTGCGGTTCACCTAAGACCATGGAGTCCAAACCGCAGGCGACGCGGAAGGCGTGGCGGACGGTTTCATTGTTATCCAAGGTATAGAGGTAAGGGCGGATTTCTTCGGCAGGCAGGTCGTGATATTGCGCCAACCAGTCGATGATTTTTCGGTTTCACCGACGCAGTAAAGCTCGGTGCGGTTGCAGGTAGAAAGAATAACTGCTTCTTCCGCCGCCTCACTGCGCGCAAGGTTGGACACGGCATCCGGCAGATTTGCAGCTGCAAATGCCAGTTTTTCGCGTATGCTCAAGGGCGCGGTTTGGTGATTAAGTCCGACGACGGTAAGTTGCATGGTTATGGTATGACTGGGTAGTGTGCGTGGTGGGTATTATAGCTTAAGTGGGCTTTAAAATGAATGTGTTGGGGGAGAAGATACAATGAGGTTTGCCATCGAAAAGGCCGTCTGAAAAGATTCAGACGGCCTTTTTATCAAGAAAGGCTTAAACGACTTCCGCTTCTTCTGCCAAGAAACCGCGCAATTTTTGCATGGCTTTGGCTTCGATTTGGCGGATGCGTTCGGCAGATACGCCGTATTCGGCAGCCAATTCGTGCAGGGTCAAACCGCCATCGTCTTGCAACCAGCGGCTTTCAACGATATGGCGGCTGCGGTCGTCCAGTTGCGCCAAGGCGTTTTGCAGACCTTCGGTTTGCAGGGCGTAGTGGGCTTGTTTGGACAACTGACGGCTAGGCTCTGCATCGTGATCGGCCAACCAGTCGATAGGGGCGAAGTTGTCTTCGTCATCGTTGTTTTCTGCCATGATGCCGATATCGTGACCGGTCATGCGTTGCTCCATTTCCAAGACTTCGGACAATTTAACGCCCAAATCGTCGGCGATTTCTTGCGCTTCTTTTGGAGACAAGGCATTCAGGTTTTTACGCATGCTGCGCAGGTTGAAGAACAGTTTGCGTTGCGGTTTGGTTGTGGCAACGCGAACCAAACGCCAGTTGCGCAAAATGAATTCGTGGATTTCGGCTTTAATCCAATGCACGGCAAACGAAAACAGGCGCGCGCCGCGACTTGGTTCGTAGCGTTTGACGGCTTTCATCAGGCCGATATTGCCTTCTTGAATCAGGTCGGCTTGGTTGAGGCCGTAGCCGTCGTAGCCGCGTGCAATGGATACGACGACGCGAAGATGGGACAGAATAAGCTGTTTGGCGGCATTGAGATCGCCTTTTTGTTGACGTTCGGCCAGTTGTGTTTCTTCTTCGGCAGTCAGCATGGGAATGCTGTTGACAGTATGAATGTATTGCTCGAGGCTACCGTTGCCGCTGTGGATAACGGGTAATGCAAAAGCTTTATTCATAAAAGGATACTCTCCTTGATTGGGCCGTCTGAAAACGGCTTTTTGTTTATTGTGTGACAAGCAGTATAACACTGCCTGTGGTTTGTTTTGTTATGGGTTGGATTTTTTCTGTAAATTAACGATAGATTCAATAGTTTTTACTGCTTAAATTGCAAGGTTTGATTGTTTTAAAAAATTTGAGTGATTTGCTAGGTTTTGGGTAAGTATATTACAAACATTTCTGTATGTAAATAGTTTTATCAATAAAAAAAGACCTTGTATAACAAGGTCTTAAAATTTTTTATTCTGGTTTCTTCCGGCCAATCAGGATAAGGAATACGCCGATAACGGCCAAAATGCTGATAAGCCATGTTGAGCCGCCTGCTTTCATATAAGGCGTTTCGCCGATATAGCCTTTGACGTGGCCTTCGAGGACGGTTTCTGTGTCCGGTTGGGCTTCGGCAACAATCGTACCTTTAGGGGAAATAATGGCGGTCGCACCGGTATTGGTGGCGCGAACCATGTAGCGGCCCAGTTCCATTGCACGCGCTTGGGATTGTTGAAGCTGCTGATACATGGCATTGGATTTGCCGTACCACGCCATATTGCTGATGTTGGCGAGCAGGGTGGAGCGTTTCGCCGTTGCAATGAGTTCGTCGCCGAAGCCGTCTTCATAGCAGATATTGAAGGCGACTTTTTGATCTTTCATCACCAAAGGCGCCTGGTTGTCGCCGCCTTTTTGAAAGTCGGCCAAAGGCATATCCATCATTTTATAGAGACGCTCGGTAATGGCGGGCAAGGGCTTGTATTCGCCAAAGGGAACGAGGTGGTTCTTGGCGTAGTAGGGGATGGTATCGGAAGTGCTGTTGTGATAGTCGCTCAAATTGATGACGGCATTTTCGTAGCCGTTGCCGTCGGGCGTATATTGGCTGATGCCGATGGCCAATGCACTGCCGTTGCTTTGCGCCTGTTCGGCGAATTGTTCCAAGATGCCTTCGGGCAGGTCTTGGCGCATCAGTGGCAGAGCGGTCTCGGGCAGGATGACGATGTCGGCACTGGTTTTGCTGATTTGTTCGTAGTATTTCTGAATGGTCGGAATGATTTGTTCTTCTTTCCATTTCAGATTTTGCTCGATATTGCCTTGAATCAGGGCAACCGTGCTGGTGCTGCCGTCAGGGCGGGTGTATTCGGTTTGTTGGGAAATGTAGCCGACGGAGCAGAGTGCAACGATAAGGAATAAGGGCAGGAGGCGGTGTTTCAGACGGCCGTGGTTGTCAATCAGCAACACCAGCCATGCGCTGAGGAAAGCGGTTGCCAGCGTGACCATATGAATGCCGCCCAAAGGCGCGAAGCCTGCCAACGGGCTGTCTTTGATGATTTGAGAATAGCCGATTGCACCCCAGCCGAATCCTGTCAGGAAACGTTCGCGGGCAAATTCTGCCAGCGTCCACAAAATCGGCAGCAGGAGGCCGGTTTTGGCCCAGCGCGCCAGGTTGCATTTTTTCCACACCCAAAAACAGATGGCCGGATAAAGCGCGAGAAAAGCCGGCAGCAGGAAGGTGAGGGGGATAGCGTATGAATCCGGCAAACCCGAAATATCATGCAAGGCAGTGTGTATCCAATAAAACTGCGCCGTATAACCGATTAATCCGAACAGATAGGCTGTCATGACGGCAAAGCGCGGACGTAACTCAATCAGGCGTATTAGCGCGCCAAACAACAGCGGCATCAGCCAGAAATGATAATACGGGGCGAAAGTGAACGGTGTCGCGGCGGCAATCAAGATAACCAGCGGCCAGTAAAGCAGCGGATGTTGCCAATATTGTTCGAGTTTACGGAAAATATTCATGCTTTAAATGGTATTGAGGCCGTCTGAAAAATTTTCAGACGGCAGGGAAACAAAATCAGTCTTTTTGAAACAATTTCATTGCAGGCAGGACGATTGCGCAAGCCAATGCACCGGCGGCTACTCCGACCACCAAGTTGGCGATATGTTCCATCATGCCGCTGTCCCAATGTTGCGCGTGGAGGAAATCGTGCAAAAAGCCAAGGTTGTGGGCGATCAGTCCGCCGCCAACCAAGAACATCGCCAGCGTGCCGACAATGCTCAAGCCGCGCATAAACCAAGGCATAAATGAAATCAAACCGCGTCCGATACCTTGCACAGCAACGCTTTTTTGGCGCATCAACATCATGCCGAGGTCGTCAAGTTTGACGATAATGCCGACCAAACCATAGACCAATGCCGTCATGCCGACACCGATGGCGGCCATAACCAAAGAACGCGTCATCAGGTCATATTTTTCAACAACGCCCAGCGCGATAATGATGATTTCGGCTGAGAGGATGAAATCTGTACGGACCGCGCCTTTAACTTTTGTTTTTTCGTCTGTGACTTCAGGCTCGGCATCATGTCCGTCTTCGTGTTCATTGCGGTGTAGAAATTTGTGCAACAGTTTTTCCACGCCTTCAAAACACAAATAAACACCGCCGATCATCAGCAAGGGCGTAATCAGCGCAGGAACGAAAGCGGAAAGCAACAGCGCAAGCGGCACCAGAATCAGCTTGTTGACCAAAGAGCCTTTTGCCACCGCCCAAATGATCGGCAATTCGCGCTCGGCGGATACGCCGGTTACTTGATTGGCATTGAGCGCCAAATCGTCACCGACCACGCCGGCGGTTTTTTTGGCGGCGACTTTGGTCATCATCGCTACATCGTCCAAAACGGCGGTGATGTCGTCCAAAAGCGTAAAGAGAGAGGCGAAGGCCATAATGTTGTCCGGATAAAATCAAATAAACGCGCGATTATATATGAAAATTCAGTTGCTTGAATGTTTTTCAGACGGCCGTTGACGGAAATTAACCAAAGGCCGTCTGAAAATGCTATTTCGGCGTATAACGTCCCGCCATGGCTTTATACACCATATTTTCGTATTTTAAGGCTTCATAGCGTTGGTTCAGCAGGTTTTGAGCCGAGCTGTATTCCGAATTCAAAGCCTCCAGCCAGTCTTTCAGTTCGTTTTTACCGTGTTGGTAGCGTACTTGATAGTAATGGCTGTTTTTCTTGTCCAACTGATAACGCTGTTCTTGATTGGCAAGGCTGGCCTGCGCGTTTTTGTAGGCAAGGTAGTTGGTGTTGACCTCGTTGAGCGCGGTGGTCAGGGCTTTTTCAAAATTCAGCTTGGCACTGTCCATCTCCGCCTGTACGGTTTTGTCTTTCCATTTCATGGTCTGCCAATTAAGAAAAGGCAGATTGATGGTGGCCGAACCGCCCAACATGGGGATATTGAACGTACTTTTCGCTTTATCGGAAGACGTACTCAAACTTGCGCCTAAAGTAATCGACGGATACCAACTGCGTTTTTGCGCATTGACCGATTGTTGCGACGCTTGAAGGCGGTATTCGGCGGCGCGCAGGTCGGGGCGGTTGGCTAAAACGGTAATCGGTACATCCAAGTTCACGCCTTTGACTGGCAGTAGGCGGAATTGTGCCGGATCGGCGGCCATGTTTTCAGACGGCCTTAAATTCAACAAATTACGCAAAACCTGTTTTTGCGTATCCAAATTGTTTTGCAAAGACAACAGGCTGTTTTCCGCACTCAGTAATGACTGTTTGGCTTGCGTCGGCTGGCTTGAATCGGCCCGGCCATAGCGGAACTTGGCATTCGCAATGCGGTTGATTTCCTGATATTGCTTTAACGATTTTTGCGCTAACTCGATGGCTTCGTTCAGGTAGGCGATATTGAAATACGCATCGGCAATATTATTAATCAAAGTCAGGCGTGTGTTGGCCATGTCTTCATGCGTGGCTTGGTATTCCCATACCTGCGCATCGGCAGTGGCACTGAGTTTGCGCCACAAATCCAATTCATAGCTCAAGCCAAGCTGGCTGCTGAAGGTATTGCCGTGGCTGCCGGTTTTCAGGTTTTTAGAAGCGTTCGCGCCCAACGAGCCGCTGAACGAAGGCACCAAATCCGCACCCAAAATATTGGCTTGATACAAAGCCTTGTTGACGCTGATGGCTGCCTGTTTCAAATCGACATTGTTCGCCAGCGCCTGCTCCATCAGCGCGTTGAGCTGCTGGCTTTGGTAGATTTCCCACCAGTTGCCGTTTACATCGTAGCGTTCGGCAGTTTCCGCCGCGCTCATGACTTGGCCGGTCGCTTCCAGCGTCAGATTCGGATTGGCTTTAGGTGCGGCGCACGCACTTAAGGCAAGGGCAACAGCCAAGGATAAGGCAGCTTGGGAAAAAGGTTTCGTCTTCATAAAAAATCTTTCGGGTAACAGCATTTCAGACGGCCCTAAAATAATAGGCCGTCTGAAACATAATCAATCCTGAGCCAGCGCATCAATCGGGTTAAGCTTGGAAGCTTTGTTGGCGGGCATAAAGCCGAACGCGACGCCGATGGCAGTAGAGCAGACAACTGCACCGATGACGGAAGTCATGGAAATGCTCATCGGGAAGTTAGTAACAAAGTAGTTGAATACCAGGCTGATGCTTGCGGACAACAATACGCCTGACAGGCCGCCGATGATACAGATTAAGACTGCCTCAATTAGGAACTGTTGCAAAATATTGTTGCGGCGTGCGCCGATTGCCATGCGGACGCCGATTTCTTTGGTGCGCTCGGTAACGGAAACCAGCATGATGTTCATCACGCCGATACCGCCGACCACCAAAGAGATGACCGCAATGGAAGAAATCAGCAGTGTCATGGTGCCGGTCGTGCTTTCAACCATTTCTTTGATGCTGTCGCTGTTGTTCATAAAGAAGTCTTCTGTACCGTGGCGTGCTTTCAGCAGCTCGGTCAGGCTTTTTTCGGCAACTTGCGTGTTGGCATCGTCTTTGATTTTGACAACGATGGAGTTGGTATAGCTCTCGCCGGTAATTTGGTGCATGACCGTTGTATACGGCGACCAAAGCATCAGCGAGTCGGAATTGCCGAATGAGTTGTCATCCTTTTTCATAATGCCGATGACGGTTAACGGGCGTTTTTTGAAAAGGATGGTTTTGCCTAAAGGATTGACACCTTCGCCGAAGAGTTTGGTTTTGGTGTTTTGGTCGATGACGACGACTTGGGCATCGGTTTTTACATCGTCATCATCAAACAGACGGCCTTCTTCCAATTTCAAACCGCGCACGTCGAAATATTGTTCGCCTACGCCGTAAAGTGAGGCGGTCAGGTCGGTGTTGCGGTAGGTTAAGGTGCCGCTGGAGTTGGTTTGAGGGGTGGCAGAGGCGACGTAGCTTTGTTGGCTGATGGCTTTTGCGTCATTAATCGTCAGTGTCTTGATTCGTCCGCTGCGGCGGTCGCCAAAACCACGGCCGGGGAAGATACTGATGGTGTTTGTGCCCATCGAGTTGATGTCTTCCAAGATTTTTTGTTGCGAGCCATTACCCAAGGCCACTACCGATACCACCGAGGCGATACCGATGATAATCCCCAGCATGGTCAGCAGCGAACGCATTTTGTGCGCCATAATCGCCTGCACAGACATTTTGAATGCTTCCATAAATTGATCGTAATAAAACGACCAGGAAGCTTTTTCTTTAATCCTCTCTACTTTGCTTGGCGGAATATCGGGATTTTTAGACGTATCCGAAATAATCTGACCGTCGCGGATTTCGATGACGCGGTTTGCGTTTGCCGCAATGCCCGGATCGTGGGTAACCATAATCACGGTATGCCCGTCTTCGTGCAGCTTGTGGATGATTTCCATCACATTTTTACCGCTGGCGGTATCCAATGCGCCGGTCGGCTCGTCGGCAAAGATAATTTCGCCGCCGTTCATCAACGCGCGGGCAATCGAAACGCGTTGTTGCTGACCGCCGGAAAGTTCGCTGGGTTTGTTGCCTTCTTTATTTTGCAAGCCCAAATCGCCCAACAGTTTTTCCGCACGTTCTGCGCGTTCTTTGCTGTCCATGCCCATATAGACGGCAGGCAGGGCAACGTTGTCTCGGGCGGTCAACGAGCTTAACAGGTTGTAACGCTGGAAAATAAAGCCGAAACGCTCACGGCGCAAAGCCGCCAGCTCATCCGGCTGCATTTGCGATGTTTCGATGCCGTCGATTTGATAAGAGCCGGAGGTGGCGGTATCCAGACAGCCCAAGATATTCATCAGCGTCGATTTGCCTGAGCCGGACTGTCCGATAATCGCTACAAAGTCGCCTTTCTCAATAGAAAGGCTGACATCTTTCAATACGTGTACACGGTTTTCACCGCTACCGAAAAAACGGTTAACATTCTTACATTCGATTAAACTCATAATCTTTCCGGGCGAAAAATAGAAATACAGGAACTAAGGCCGTCTGAAACACAGCCAAACCTTTCAGACGGCCTTAATCAATCAGCGAGGAGGGCCGCCACCCATCATCGCGCGTTCGCTGCTCTTATTCTTTTCATCTGCGCTCATTTCAGAAACGATCACTTTTTCGCCTTCTTTCAAGCCGCTTTTGATTTCGGTATTCATGCTGTCTTTCAAGCCGACGGTTACTTCGCGTTCTACCGCTTTATTGTCTGCGCCCAAAATGCTGACATAGGATTTGCCGTTATGTTTTTTCACGGTCAGCGTCGGTACCAGTAAAACATTCTTCACGCCGTTGATTTCGATCGTGTTTTGAGTGGTCATACCGATAGAAAGTTTGCCTTCGGGATTCGGTACAAGTGCGCGGGCATAGTAGTAAATCGCATTGGAAGTCGTGTCCGTGCTGCTGGTGTAGTTGCCCAAAGACATGGTGGTCAGGCCGGGGTCGACACTGTCTAATTTCGCTTTAATCGGGGTGTCCGGCTCGGACAAAATGGTGAACGAAATATCCTGACCGGCTTTAACTTTCGTGATGTCGCCCTCTGCAATCTGCATTTTGTTTAACATGGTTTCCAGATTTGCCAGCTGGATAATGGTCGGCGTAGATTGCGCCGCATTGACGGATTGGCCTTCTTCAACAGGAATGGCGACCACGGTGCCATCCATGGTGGCGGTAATCCGCGTGTGGCCCAGTTCGGATTCGGCCGTATTGATGGAGATTTTTGATTGTTTGATGGCGGCCTTCAGTTCGGCGACATTCGCTTTGGCTGCGGCTAAAGAGTCTTGTGCAGATTCCAAGTCTTCCTTGGAAGTTGCCTGTTCTTTCCATAAGGCAAGTTCGCGTTTATATTTTTTCTCCGCACTGGAAAGCGTGATTTCTGCAGAAACCAATTTTGCCTGATAGGTTTCCAGTTTGGATTTCTCGGTATTTAAGGTATTGATCTGATTGGTTGAGTCGATTTCTGCAATCAGATCGCCTTTTTTCACTTGTTGGCCCAGTTTCACATACAGTTTTTTAATCTGACCTGAAGCTTCTGCGCCCACGGATACCAAATTGGAAGGAGAGATTTCGCCGGTTGCCGACACGGTTTGACGGATATCGCCGCGTTTGACCACTTCTGTAATAAAAGAAGACTGAGGCTCAGGCTTCATCAAAGACCAGCCGCCGAAAGCCGCTGCTACCACAACAGCCGTACCGGCCGCCCACTTGAAAACTTTAGACATATAAAAGGAACCAATTCAATAAAATAACGTCGCAGACAAGCAACAAATGTATTGATAGAAACAAAAAACAACTGGATTTTACTGTAAAGACCAAGGCCAACCAAGAGACGGTCGGCTCAAATTGAAGTTTAACTTATTGAAATAAAAATAAAAGAATAAAAATATTTTTCAGAACTTGTACCTCGTTTACATAAATTCCCAAACTCCCTCCGAATCTGAACATTTAAGCCGCAAGAAAACGACTATAATATTCATGTCTTATTCCAATTATTAACGACACAAATAAAATGAAACACCAACAAGGCTTCACGCTTATCGAGCTGCTGATAGTCGTTTTGATTGCAGCCATTCTTGCTACCATCGCATATCCGTCTTATCAAAACTACATCCGCCAAACGCGTCTCGCATCCGTCCGCACACAGATGCTGCATAATGCCCAACAACTTGAACGCTACTATACTCAAAAAAGTACTTTTAAGGATTTTCCTGCCGAAAATTTGCAGCAAAATCAATATTTCGATATTAGTTTTTCCAAAGGTGCAGATCCTTCTGATTCAGGTTATATTTTGAAGGCTGTACCCAATAAAGAAACCAATGCCGATGAAACTTGTACTGTTTATTACAACGACAGCGGTATCATTTGGGCAAACAGCGATAAACAAAACTGCCCCGGTTATGAAACGCTCCCAGATGAGAAATAAACAAAGGCCGTCTGAATTTCAGACGGCCTTTTTGATGGTTTGGCTGCATAAGTACATTAGCTTATACAGGGCAAAGATTGGTAATCTCAACCCGATGTGAAGCCCAGCTTAGCCTTTGCGGCGTGGTTCGTCAGGGCGGATGCGGGAAGCCAGTTGGTCGAGGATGCCGTTGACGAATTTATGGCCATCGGTGCCGCCGAAAGTTTTGGTGACTTCGATGGCTTCGTTGATGATGACAGGGTAAGGGGTTTCAGGCATGGTGCTCAATTCGTGGCAGGCAACCAGCAAAACGGCGCGTTCGATAGGGCTGAGGTCTTTTTCGTCGCGGTCGAGCAGGGGGCTGATTTTTTCCATGTATTCTTCGGCATGGGTTTGTGCGCCGAAAAACAGTTTGTTGAACAGCTCTTCATCCATATTGGATGTTTGGGACAGTTCGTGGATGTTTTTGGCGATTTCGGGAGCGGCAGTTTTGTTGATGCCTGCTTGATAAATGGCTTGTACGGCAAGCTCGCGTGCGCGGCGGCGTGGGCTTTTCATGGGTATTCCTTGTGAAGAGAGAGCCGATGGTTATCGGCTGAATATTGAATGATTCAGACGGCCTCAATATCATGATTGAGAGGCCGTCTGAAAATATGCGGTATTCAATACGGGGAGAAGCTTATTCTTCGTCGTCTTCGTATTGTTCTGACAAAAGATGGTTGACCAAGTTGGCACATTCTACGGCAACTTTGGCAGCATCGGAGGCTTTTTCTTCGATGCGTGCAACGGCTTGTTCGTCGTTTTCAGTCGTCAGGATGGCGTTGGCGATAGGGATGTTGTAGTCAAGGGCAACGCGGCTGACACCTGCGCCGGACTCATTGGATACCAATTCAAAGTGGTAAGTTTCACCACGAATGACAATGCCGATAGCAATCAGGGCATCGAATTGTTCGGATGAAGCAAGGTTCATCAGCGCGATAGGCACTTCAAGCGCGCCGGGAACGGAGGCAAGCGTGATGTTGTCTTCGGATACACCCAATTCTTTTAAGGTGCGGCAGCAAACTTTGACCATTTCGCTGCCGATTTCGTTGGTAAAACGGGCTTGAACGATGCCGATGCGCAGGTTGGTGCCATCGAGGCGTGGTTCGATAATGTTCATGATGATTCCTTCAATATTTGTGAAATAGGGATTCGGCTCGGTTTCAGACGGCCTTGTTATAAAGAAGGCCGTCTGAAATGAAATTGGGATGGGTTATTCTTGCGGCTGCCAATCGGCAACGGCTTGGAACTCGCCGTCTTCGTTCAATTCCCACGCGCTGCCTTCTGCTTGAGTTAGCAGGGGCGCGATGTCGGGATTGTCTGCGGTAATGGCGGAGAGACTGACAATGCTGAAATTGTCGGGATTGTCGGTGTATTCGTCGGTTTCGTCGCCGCTGAAAATACGCCAGCCACTGTCGTTTTCAAATACGGGGGCTTCGCGGTAGAGGAAGCCGACGGGCTCGCCTTGTTCGGCAACGGTGTTGGTAACGATGCAGCGGTCGAGCGCTGCGGCCAATGCTTGGGCAAATTTGTTCATGGAGTTGACAAAGAGATGATTTGGCATGATTTTACACGATTCGCTGCTTTTCCGCACGGATGTGTGCAGGGGCGGTTTGATGGTACAATGTCGGTAAGTGCCGTCAGGTTTGAACATGACGGCTTTTGATTGTTTATCGGCTTGAGGGACGCAAGAAACAATGAGCCAAAATAAAAAAGTTGCCGGTGTAGCCTTTTTATTTTGTTTCACTGCGGATGAAGCGTGCTTTCCGGCTGTTTTTTTGAAAGTATGGAATGAAACCTGATTTGCTCAAACAGCAGGCGCATCGAGCGATTCAAAAGCGTCTGGGCTATGAGTTCCGCAATATGGAGCTGCTTCAGCAGGCTTTGACCCACCGCAGCTACAATGCCAAACACAATGAGCGTTTTGAATTTGTCGGTGATTCGATTTTGAACTATTCCGTGGCGCGGATGTTGTTTGACGCGTTTCCGAAATTGTCGGAAGGCGAGCTGTCGCGGATGCGCGCGGCTTTGGTAAATGAAGGCGTGTTGGCTGAAATCGCGTTGGAAATGAATGTCGGCGACGGTTTGTATTTGGGTGCCGGAGAGTTGAAAAGCGGCGGTTTCAGACGGCCTTCGATTTTGGCGGATGCGATGGAGGCGATGTTTGCGGCGGTCAGCTTTGATGCGGATTTTTCTGCGGCGGAAAAAGTGGTTCGCCATTTGTTTGCGGAACGCGTGAAGCGTGCGGATTTGAATATCGGCAAGAAAGACAGTAAAACCGCTTTGCAGGAAGCCTTGCAGGCACGCCGCTTTGCCCTGCCGAAATACCGAATCGAAGAGCAGGCGGAGCAGACGGCTGATGCGATGTTTGTGATTTCCTGTGATTTGGGCGAACTCGGTTTTATCTGCAATGCACGCGGCAGCAGTCGGAAAGTGGCCGAGCAAAAAGCGGCATGTGAAGCCTTGGAGTGGTTGGAACAGAAGTTTCCTTTGAAAAAAGCTAAAAAATAATATTTCAGACGGCCTTTGAGAAAATGCAAAGGCCGTCTGAAACAATCATGAAAGTCATATATAAATGGATATCGAAACCTTTTTGCAAAACGAGTCGCAACACCCGACGGATTATCGTTGCGGCTTTGTGGCCATCGTAGGTCGTCCTAATGTCGGCAAATCCACGCTGATGAACCATTTAATCGGTCAGAAAATCAGTATTACCAGTAAAAAAGCACAAACCACGCGCAACCGTGTAACAGGTATTTACACCGACGACACGGCGCAATTTGTGTTTGTCGATACGCCGGGTTTTCAAACCAATCACCGCAATGCCTTGAATGACCGTCTTAATCAAAACGTAACCGAAGCGCTGAGCGGCGTGGACGTGGTGGTTTTTGTGGTGGAAGCCATGCGCTTTACCGATGCCGACCGCGTGGTGTTGAAGCAATTACCTAAACATACGCCTGTGGTATTGGTGGTCAATAAAATCGATAAAGATAAAGCTAAAGACAAATTTGCGCTTGAGGCTTTTATCAATGAAGTGCGCCAAGAGTTTGAATTTGCTGCCAGTGAGGCAGTCAGCGCGAAACATGGCCTGCGTATTGCCAATCTGTTGGAACTGCTCAAGCCGTATCTGCCGGAAAGTATCCCGATGTATCCGGAAGATATGGTGACGGATAAATCCAGCCGATTCCTAGCGATGGAGATTGTGCGCGAAAAATTGTTCCGCTATTTGGGCGAAGAGTTGCCGTATGCGATGAATGTTGAAGTGGAGCAGTTTGAGGAAGAGGAAAGCGGACTGTTCCGCATTTATATCGCGGTGTTGGTCGATAAAGACAGCCAAAAGGCGATTTTGATTGGCAAGGGTGGGGAGAAATTGAAGAAAATTTCTACTGAAGCCCGCCTTGATATGGAAAAATTGTTTGATACCAAAATCTTTTTGAAGATTTGGGTGAAAGTGAAATCCGGTTGGGCAGACGATATTCGTTTTCTGCGCGAATTGGGGCTGTAATTTAATGTATTCAAACAAAAGGCCGTCTGAAAATTTACTAGACGGCCTTTGTTTTTTGTTTTTATTCTAAGCCAACAATTCTAGCCAGACGTTTGTACGATTTCTATCCGCTGCTTGGCGTTTGGTATGTTTCCGGAAAGTAGAGGTTTCTAGCAAGGTCGATCAATAATGGTGATTTGTATTGGTTGGCGTTACCCTACTGGAAACGGAAACTTGGTTGGCTACCAGCATTGGAACGTTTTTGCGCAAACGTTTTGCCCGAGCAAATTCCAAAACCTGATGGCTTTCCGCTGCAAAGCCGACGCAGAACGGTGGAGAAGGTAGGGCGGCAACGGATGCAAGAATATCCGGATTTTCCGCCAGTTCGATAACCGGGGGCTGATTGCCGTTTTTCTTCAGTTTCTCGTTGCTGCTGTTTTTGACTTTATAGTCTGCAACAGCTGCAACGGAAATAAAGACATCTTGTTCCGGAATATGGCGATGAACCGTCTGATACATGGCTTCTGCGCTGACAGCTTGTTCGGAATGAGCCAAGCCTGCTGGCAAGGCCGTCTGAATTTGACCGTAAATCAGCGTGACTTTCGCTCCGGCAGCACGGCACGCACGTGCTAAAGCCATGCCCATTTGTCCGCTGGAAATATTGGTAATGCCGCGGACAGGATCGATGGCTTCAAACGTTGCACCGGCTGTAATCAGAACTTTTTTGCCGCTCAGTAGCTTGGGTGTCCATAAATCCTCTAGCAAATCTGCCAGATCGACCGCTTCGACCATTCTGCCAGTGCCTGTTTCTCCGCAAGCCTGTTCACCACTGTTTGGGTAAAACACGGTAATGCCGTCTGAAACCAACTGCTCAATATTGCGCAGATTGGCAGGGTTGTTCCACATTTCGACATTCATTGCAGGAGCAACAGCCAAAGGGCATTTCCTGGCTGCTACCAAGTTGGTCAGTAGATTATCAGCCAATCCGTTGGCAATTTTGGCAATTGTATTGGCAGTTGCAGGTGCAATAAGAAATGCGTCAGCTTCACGCGTCAGGTTGATGTGTGCCATGCCATTATTGGAAGCACCTGAATAGGTATCCGATAAAACAGGATTGCCGGTTAAAGCTTGGAAAGTCAGCGGGGAGATAAATTCTGTCGCAGAATCTGTCATTACCACTGATACAGAATGTCCTTGCTTTTTCAGTAGTCTGACCAGTTCGCAAGATTTATATGCCGCAATACCGCCGGTAATGCCGAGGAGAATGTGTTTGCTCATAAATAATGGGTTCATGAAATGAGAGATATAGGAATCAAATCAAATTAGATTTGTTCGATGTTGATTCTGGCCAGTTTTGCTTTAATTGCATTGCCATATCTCTTCGGCAAGAACGCTGAAACCACCCCGTTTTTCACTTCAGTCACATAACTGCAGACTTTAAATTCAGGAACAACATTGAGCGAGTAGTCCGGATTGACCAAAGGCGAAGCACTGGAGTACAGCGTCCATCTTGCCAGACTGCCGTCTTCATAATCAGTCGTTGCATTAAAGCTGGTAACCCCTTCGCTGAAAGCGATTTGATAATTAGAGTAGAACTCGCCGGGAATTTCGTGTGCATTACAGAAATCAAATAATCTGTCATGTGCAAACAGATTCTGACGGATATAGGCCCACAATTCTTTTTCTAGAAAATCTTGGTCGGCAAAATGTCTGGAAGGATAGCCCTCGTCGACAAAGTTTTGAATCCTTTCCTGCATATCTGGGACTGCACCCGCTTTAGCCCCCCACATACCCGCAAGAATCAGGGCAGTATGCGAGCCTGAGTCGCGAATAGTGTGGAATAGGGTGCCACTTTTTATCCATTCGGATACGGCCGCTGCATCACGATAACAAATAATAGAATCTGCATCACGGAAAATAACGTATTCAACCTCGGGATCATTAATGGCAAGAAAACGCCACATTGTACCCGGCCAGTTGTCCAATGGAGCGCCAACTTTAATCACTTCTGCACCGTTATTTCTAAATCGTTGAATAGCTTCAGCCGATACAGAATCGTCAACATAAAAACGACATGTCCAACCGGGGAAAAGCACAGGCGCAAGCTGGGTATTCAAGACGGCAGGCTCAATATATTTGGAATTATTGCCAAATAAAGAAAAGGAGATAATCCGTTTGCCGTTTTTTGGAGCTGGTGTCGGAATGATTTCATGTTCTAGATCTAGGATGGCTTTGTCTTTTAGAACCAAAGCCTGATGACCGTAAAACCCGGTTTTTTCCCAATTATCTAGAGCGCCATAAGCATGCGCAAGTAAATCCAAAGCAGGAATATAGGTACTATCCAGCTCTAGCGTTTTCATTTCAGCCTCAATGGCTTTTTCCCATTTCAATTGCTTCAGATAGGCATAAGCAACTTTATGATGAAATTCGACAGATTGTGGATTGAGAAGGCAAAGAATCTCGGCACGTTTTAGAGCTTCCTCGTAATTTTCCTCTTCAATAAAAGAGTGATATGCTTGTTCAAATTTTTGTTGAATCTTTTCGTTACTCATAATAGGGACATTCTAAATTTATAATTGTTTTATTGGAGAAAGTAGAGATTGTAAGAGTAGATGGGACTAAAGCGCCAGTAATATAGAGATATAGAGTGTTTGAATGTGGCAAATAAGAGCAAAGCTGCAGGACTATTTATCTTTAGGGTATCTGTTCTATCGAACGATAAAATTCAATAAATTTTAAATTATTTAAATACAGATAGTTGTGAAAAATTTAATTTTTTTGAAATTGGGTGTTGACTGGTTTTGTTTGGGGGCGTATAGTTCGGTTCTTCGCTGCTGACGCGGTGAAGAAAACGAAGCAGACAGTATAACACAGTTGGTTAAAATTTTCGATAATTTTAGTTGACATTTGCTAA
>NZ_LAEI01000003.1:0-31741 GCF_001618065.1 Neisseria flavescens | reverse complement strand
CAAGGGAGATTAAGGGGATATTTGAGTAGAATCGGTGGATATTTGAAACGAAAACAGCCGAAATCCTGTTTTGGGCTTCGGCTGTTGAGGAAAGGGCTATTTTGCAAAGGTCTCAGGCCGTCTGAAACCCAATCGTTCAGACGGCCTTTTTTCAAACCATATTGCTTTGTGTTGCAAACCGGCAGTGTCTCCGCCGGCAGAACCGGGGTTTCACTATCAAAAAGCAGCCGAAATATTTATAATCTGTGAATATCCCCATTTTTTCAGACGGCATGTTGCCCTATCGATGACGCCGGCCGTCTGAATCCCTATTTTCAGGAAAACCCATGATCCGTTTCGAACAAGTTTCCAAAACCTATCCCGGCGGTTTCGAAGCCCTGAAAAATGTCAGTTTCCAGATTAACAAAGGTGAGATGATTTTTATTGCCGGCCATTCGGGCTCGGGCAAATCCACCATTTTGAAGCTGATTTCAGGCATTACCAAGCCCACCAAAGGCAAGGTTTGGTTCAACAATCAAGACCTCGGCACCTTGAGCGACAATCAGATCGGCTTTATGCGCCAACATATCGGCATTGTCTTCCAAGACCACAAAATCCTCTACGACCGCAATGTCTTGCAAAACGTTATCCTGCCTTTGCGGATCAGCGGCTACCAGCCGCGCAAAGCGGAAGAGCGCGCGCGTATTGCGATTGAGAAAGTCGGCTTAAAAGGCCGCGAAAACGATATGCCCATCACTTTGTCCGGCGGCGAACAACAGCGCTTGTGCATCGCGCGCGCAGTGGTTCACCAACCCAGCCTGCTGATTGCCGACGAGCCGTCCGCCAGCCTCGACCGCGCCTATGCGCTGGATATTATGGAATTGTTCAAAACCTTCCATGAAGCAGGCACGACCGTGATTGTTGCGGCGCACGATGAAACGCTGATGGCGGATTACGGCCACCGCGTCTTGCGCCTGCAGAAAGGACGCCTCGCATGAGCATGATTCATTACATCTCGTTACACGTCGAATCGGCGCGCGCCGCGCTCAAAGAGCTTCTGCGCCAACCCATCGGCACGCTGCTGACCCTGCTCATGCTTGCCGTTGCCATGACCTTGCCGCTGTTTATGTATTTGGGCATCCAAAGCGGGCAAAGCGTATTGGGCAAACTCAACGAGTCGCCGCAGATTACGGTTTATATGGACACCGATGCGGCAAGTTCTGATGCCGATACGGTGAAAAACCTGCTCCAACGCGACAGCCGTATCGATAAAGTCCGCTTTATCAGCAAGCAGGAAGGTTTGGAAGAATTGCAGACCAATCTCGACCAAAACCTCGTTTCCATGCTCGATGGCAACCCGTTGCCCGACGTCTTTATCGTTACGCCCGACCCTGCCACTTCTCCGGATCAGATGCAGGCTATCTATAAAGACATTACCAAACTGCCGCGCGTCGAGTCGGCAACCATGGATACCGAATGGGTACAAACCCTTTATCGTATTAACGAATTTATCCGCAAGATTTTGTGGTTCCTCTCGCTGACTTTGGGCATGGCCTTTGTCTTGGTGGCACACAACACCATCCGCCTGCAAATCCTCAGCCGCAAGGAAGAGCTGGAAATCACCAAGCTGTTGGGTGCGCCCGCTTCCTTCATCCGTCGTCCTTTCCTTTATCAGGCAATGTGGCAGAGTATTTTCTCCGCCGCCGTCAGTTTGGGCTTGTCGGCTTGGCTGCTGGCCGAAGTACGGCCGCTGGTGGACGCGATTTTCAAACCCTACGGTCTGAACATCGGCTGGCGTTTCTTCACATTTAGCGAAGTGTCGCTGGTATTTGGCTTCGTCATCGCGCTGGGCGTATTCGGCGCATGGCTGGCCACCACGCAACACCTCTTAGGCTTCAAAGCTAAAAAATAAGCCTTGGCAAACAGGCCGTCTGAACCGTTCAGACGGCCTGAAATCTTATCCTTTCGCAACTTAAACAAACCTTGTGAAAATTTAATACTGCCAAATCTAACAGCAAAGGCATAATCCCTTATAATTGATGACTTATTATCCATCTCATTTCATTTGTGCGGCATAAGCCGTGCAGACAAATAACGAAAGACATCCTGTGGACAAACTCAAAATCTCTGCCAACGGCCCCCTCAACGGCGAAATCATCGTATCCGGCGCAAAAAACGCCGCCCTGCCGCTGATGTGTGCCGGTCTGCTGACTTCCGGCACTTTACGCTTGAAAAACGTACCCATGCTCGCCGACGTCAAAACCACCCAAAAACTGCTGCAAGGCATGGGCGCACGCGTTTTGACCGACAACATCTCCGAATTTGAAATCAACGGCGGCACCGTCAACAACACCTGCGCACCTTACGAGCTGGTAAAAACCATGCGCGCATCCATCTTGGTTTTGGGCCCGACCCTCGCCCGCTTCGGTGAAGCCCAAGTCAGCCTGCCCGGCGGTTGCGCCATCGGTTCGCGCCCAGTTGACCAACACCTCAAAGGCCTCGAAACCATGGGTGCGGAAATCACCATCGAACACGGTTACGTCAAAGCCAAAGGCCGTCTGAAAGGCACGCGCGTCACCATGGATGTCGTAACCGTAGGCGGCACTGAAAACCTGCTGATGGCGGCCACGCTCGCCGAAGGCACCACCATCCTCGAAAACTGCGCCATCGAGCCCGAAGTTGTTGATTTGGCCGAATGCCTCGTCAAAATGGGCGCAAAAATCAGCGGCATCGGCACAGCAACCATGACCATCGAAGGCGTAAAAGAGCTGCATGGCTGCGAACACAGCGTCGTTCCCGACCGTATCGAAGCCGGTACCTTCCTCTGCGCCGTCGCCATGACCGGCGGCAAAGTCGTCCTGCGCAATGCCGCCCCCAAAACCATGGAAGTTGTGTTAAACAAACTGACCGAAGCCGGCGCCATCATCGAAGCAGGCGACAACTGGATTTCCATCGACATGCAACAACGCCCCAAAGCCGTGGACATCCGCACCGTCGTCCACCCTGGCTTCCCAACCGACATGCAGGCGCAGTTTATGGCCATGAACGCCATTGCCGAAGGCAGCAGCCGCGTGGTGGAAACCATTTTTGAAAACCGCTTCATGCACGTTCCCGAACTCAACCGCATGGGCGCAGACATCACCACCGAAGGCAACACCGCCTACATCAAAGGCGTAGAGAAACTCTCCGGCGCCGTCGTGATGGCAACTGACCTGCGCGCCTCCGCCAGCCTCGTCATGGCCGGTTTGGTCGCAGATGGCGAAACCATCGTCGAACGCATCTACCACCTCGACCGCGGCTATGAATACATCGAGAAAAAACTCGGCGGCGTAGGTGCAAAAATCGAACGCGTACGCGGTTAATCCCATACGCTGCCGATAAATAAAAGGCCGTCTGAAACACCGGCAATCGGGTTTCAGACGGCCTTTACGTATTGTTTTGCGGTATAATTCCCGACATCTTTATCCATTGTTTTTAAAAGCACAAACCATGACACGCAAAATCCTTGTCACTTCCGCGCTGCCGTATGCCAACGGCAGCATCCACCTCGGCCACATGGTCGAACACATCCAAACCGACGTTTGGGTACGTTTCCAAAAACTGCGCGGCCACGAATGCTACTACTGCTGCGCCGACGACACCCACGGCACGCCCGTGATGCTTGCCGCGCAAAAACAAGGCATCGCGCCTGAAGACATGATTGCCAAAGTGCGTGAAGAGCACCTCGCCGACTTTACCGGTTTCGGCATCGGCTACGACAATTATTACAGCACCCATTCCCCTGAAAACAAACAGTTTTCCCAAGACATTTACCGCGCGCTGAAAGCCAACGGCAAAATCGAAAGCCGCGTCATCGAGCAGCTTTTCGACCCCGAAAAACAAATGTTCCTGCCCGACCGCTTCGTCAAAGGCGAATGCCCGAAATGCCACGCCCAAGACCAATACGGCGACAACTGCGAAGTCTGCGGCACGACCTATTCCCCGACCGAGCTGATTAACCCGTATTCCGCCGTATCCGGTGCCAAACCCGAATTGCGCGAATCCGAACACTTTTTCTTCAAACTGGGCGAATGCGCCGACTTCCTCAAAGCATGGACTTCCGGCAACAACCCGCACGACGGCAAGCCCCATCTGCAACCTGAAGCCCTCAACAAAATGAAAGAATGGCTGGGCGAAGGCGAAGAAACCACCCTGTCCGACTGGGACATTTCCCGCGACGCGCCGTATTTCGGTTTTGAAATCCCCGACGCGCCGGGCAAATACTTCTACGTCTGGCTGGACGCGCCGGTTGGCTACATGGCGTCGTTTAAAAACCTGTGCGACCGCATCGGCATCGATTTCGACGAATACTTCAAAGCCGACAGCCAAACCGAGATGTACCATTTCATCGGCAAAGACATCCTCTATTTCCACGCCCTGTTCTGGCCTGCCATGCTGCATTTCTCCGGCCACCGCGCCCCGACCGGCGTGTACGCACACGGCTTTTTAACCGTCGACGGACAAAAAATGTCCAAATCGCGCGGCACGTTTATCACCGCCAAATCCTATCTGGAACAAGGCCTGAACCCTGAGTGGATGCGCTACTACATCGCCGCCAAACTCAACAGCAAAATCGAAGACATCGATTTGAACCTGCAAGACTTTATCAGCCGCGTCAACAGCGACCTCGTCGGCAAATACGTCAACATCGCCGCCCGCGCTTCAGGTTTCATCGCCAAACGCTTTGAAGGCCGTCTGAAAGACGTTGCCGACAGCGCATTGCTGGCAAAACTGACTGCGCAAAGCGAAGCCATTGCCGAATGCTACGAAAGCCGCGAATACGCCAAAGCCCTGCGCGACATCATGGCCTTGGCGGACATTGTCAACGAATACGTTGATGCCAACAAACCTTGGGAACTGGCAAAACAAGAAGGCCAAGACGAACGCCTGCACGAAGTATGCAGCGAACTCATCAACGCCTTTACCATGTTGACCGCCTACCTCGCCCCTGTATTGCCGAAAGTGGCCGAAAATGCCGCCAAATTCCTGAATTTGGAAGCCATCACTTGGGCAAACACACGCGAAACCTTGGGCGAACACGCCATCAACAAATACGAACATTTAATGCAACGAGTGGAGCAAAAACAAGTGGACGATTTAATCGAAGCCAACAAACAAAGCATCGCCGCCGCAGCCGCGCCTGCCGCCGAAGAGAGCAAATACGAAAAAGTCGCCGAACAGGCCAGCTTCGACGACTTTATGAAAATCGACATGCGCGTCGCCAAAGTATTGAACTGCGAAGCCGTCGAAGGCAGCACCAAACTTTTGAAATTCGACCTCGATTTCGGTTTTGAAAAACGCATCATCTTCTCCGGCATCGCCGCGTCTTACCCAAATCCTGCTGAATTGAACGGCCGCATGGTCATCGCCGTCGCCAACTTCGCCCCGCGCAAAATGGCAAAATTCGGCGTATCCGAAGGCATGATCCTCTCCGCCGCCACCGCAGAGGGCAAACTGAAGCTCCTCGACGTTGACGCAGGCGCACAGCCCGGGGATAAAGTGGGCTAGTATCAAATCTTAAGGAGAAACCATGTTAAACCTTTCTGCACCTGTACTTAAAGAAATTGAGTTGCTTAATGATGCAGGCTTATCGGTTGGCGCTATTGTTGCAGTGTTGCGTCTGAAGTTTCCGGTAGAGCTCCATGATCGGGAGGACAAAAAAATTGAAGAAGCCATTCTTCTCATGATCAATCCGCCGCGAAAAGTACCTTCTCTTTCCCGCTAAGGTAGCGATACCGGTTGAAAGGTAAATTTGGTTATGCTTCAACAAAAGGCCGTCTGAAAAATTCAGACGGCCTTTTTATTTATCCAAACACTTATTTCCGTTAAAACTTTATCTCAACAATTCATCGGTAACGCGTTGCAGAAACTCAATACGCTCAGGTTTGGCTTCGCCTGATTCGGCAGCGGCTTTGACGGCGCAGCCGGGTTCGGCGCGGTGGGTGCAGTTGTGGAAACGGCACTGGCCGATAAGGTGGCGCAGGTCGGGGAAGTATTGCAATAAATCAGCGGCTTGGAGATGGTGCAGGCCGAATTCTTGCAGGCCGGGGGAATCGATGAGTCGGGTTTCTGCGTTTAAATCGTACAGTTGGGCGTGGGTGGTGGTGTGTTTGCCGGAGTCGAGCGCGGTGGAAATGTCGCCGGTTCGGGCGGCTTGGTTGCCGAGTAGGGTGTTGGTCAGGGTGGACTTGCCCATGCCGCTTTGTCCGAGCAGGATGTTGGTTTGCCCTTCTAAAATGGGACGTAGGATATCGGCGTTTTCTAATGCGTTGGTTTCAACCACGGAGTAGCCGAGGGTTTCGTAGAATTTGAGTTTCTCGCGCCATTGGGCGGTTTCGGGGAGGTCGGCTTTGTTGAGGACGATAATGGCGTCGATACCGGCCGCTTCGGCTGCGAGGAGGGCGCGTTGCAATAGGGCTTCGCTGGGTGAGGGGCTGGCGGCGGTTACGATGAGGAGTTGGGTAACGTTGGCGGCAATCAGTTTGGTTTTCCACGCGTCTTGGCGGTAGAGCAGGCTTTCACGCGGAAGGTAGTCTTCAATCACGACTTGTTCGCCGTTGATGGGGCTGATGCGGACTTGGTCGCCGCAGGCGAAATCGACGCGTTTTTTGCGGGTGGTGGCGTCATATGTTTGGCCGTCGGGGGTGCGGACAATATAGCGGCGGCCATAGCTGGTAATGATTTGGGCGGTATCGGTCATGATGGGGTTTATTGTTTGGAATGGTGTGATTGTACCGAAAGTCGGCTATGGCCGTCTGAAAACTTGTTTGCACCTTTTAACTTTCTTTGGCTTGGTTTTTTGGTGTTTCTGCCCTATATTTGCAATGTATTTGTTTTCAGGAGATTTTTTATGGATTTCAGTCAGTTGCTCAATCAGGTTTTGGGTGCGGCTCAAAAAGGAGGCAAAGCGGTGGCGGATAGTCCGCTCAATTCTTTCGGTGGCGGCGCGTTGACGGGTGCTTTGGCATCGATGCTGTTGAAAAAGAAAACGCGAAGAAGCTGGTCAAGGCTGGCTCGGTCGCTGCTTTGGGTTTCTGGCTTATAAAGGCTATCAAAACTGGAAACAAACCGCCAGCAGGACGAATTGCCGCAAAGTGCGTTCCAACCTGCCGGTCTGATTGGCGAAAACCACAGCCGTGTGATTTTGCAAACGATGATTGCGGCGGCGGCTTCAGACGGCCTGATTGATGATGCGGAACGCGCGGCGATTGAGCGTGAAAGCGGCAGCGATGCGGAAACGGCGGCATGGTTGCAGGCTGAATATGCGCAACCGGCCTCTATCGAGCAAATTGCCGCTTCTGTCGGCAGCGACGAGGCTTTGGCAGCTGAAACTTATCTGGCGGCCCGATTGGTCTGCGCAGACTTGTCACGCAAGGAAATCGTGTTCCTGAGCCGTTTGTCCCAAGCTTTGAATTTGGACGACCAACTGGTCGAAAGTTTGGAAAAACAGCTCGAATTGGCTTGAGCTTGATTTAAAAGGCCGTCTGAAACCTGATTTCAGACGGCCTTTAGACTTAATTTCAGAGTAAAATAACCCTTTCGACATATTAAAGGCTGTCTGAACATGAATAAACTTTTTTCCACATTCAAAACGTTTTTAGCCGCTTCGTCCGTCTTGGTATTGGCTGCCTGTCCGAGCGGCAACGCGCCGCAATCCAAACCTTCTACGCAGGGTCAAAATACGGTTTCACGTCCTGCACCCAAACCGAAAGCCACGGTTGCGCTGGCTTTGGGCGGCGGCGCGTCCAAAGGCTTTGCCCATATCGGGATTATTAAGGTTTTGAAAGAAAACAATATTCCGGTCAGAATCGTTACCGGTACATCCGCAGGCTCGATTGTCGGCAGTATGTACGCTTCGGGAATGTCGCCCGACCGCCTCGAATTGGAAGCGGAAATTTTGGGTAAAACCGATTTGGTGGATTTGACCTTGTCCACCAGCGGCTTCATCAAAGGCGAAAAACTGCAAAACTACATCAACCGCAAAGTCGGCAACCGCCCGATGCAACAGTTCCCCATCAAATTTGCCGCCGTTGCGACCGATTTTGAAAGCGGCAAACCGGTGGTATTTAACGTAGGCAATGCCGGACAGGCCGTCCGCGCTTCTGCGTCGATTCCAAACGTATTCCAACCTGTCGTCATCGGCAACCGTAAATATGTAGACGGCGGCCTGTCGCAACCCGTACCGGTCAGCGCGGCGAAAAAACTGGGCGCAAACTTCATCATTGCCGTCGATATTTCCGCCCGTCCGGCCAAAAATGTCAGCCAAGGCATGTTCTCCTATCTTGACCAAACCTTCAACGTGATGAGCCAAACCGCCTTGCACCAAGAATTGGGCCAAGCCAATGTGGTCATCAAACCGCAGGTTTTGGAGCTAGGTTCGGTTGGCGGTTTCGACCAAAAACAACGCGCCATCCAACTGGGCGAACAGGCCGCACGCGCCGCGCTGCCTGAAATCAAACGTAAACTGGCGGCATATCAGTATTAATCATCCGCCGTTTGAACAGGCCGTCTGAAAGTATGTTTTTCAGACGGCCTTTCTTGTGCAAATCTGCTAAAATCACGCGTTTCCTACAAATCATAAAATCCTAAAAAAATGAATATCTTTTACGAAGAGTCCGGCCAATTCAAAGTTGCCTCCATCGTCCAAAAAAACGACGCCACCTACCAAGTCGATACCCAACACGGCAAACGCACCAAAGTGAAGGCAAACAATGTCTTTGCCGAGTTTGACGGCGATATGGCGGCATTTTTGGAAAACGCGCAGACACAGGCGGCGGATATCGACACCGATTTATTGTGGGAAGTATGCGGCGAAGAGGAATTTACCGCCGAAGCCATCGCCGAAGAATATTACGGTCATGCGCCGACCAAAACCGAGCTGGCGGCGACTTTGATTGCGCTGTACGCCGCGCCGATGTATTTCTACAAAAAAGCCAAAGGCGTGTTCAAAGCCGCGCCCGAAGAAACTTTGAAACAGGCGCTTGCCGCCATCGAACGCAAAAAACAACAAGACGCGCAAATCGACGCTTGGGCGGAAGCCTTGAAACGCGGCGAGATGCCGTCTGAAATCGCGGCGGATTTGAAAACCATCTTACACGCGCCCGACAAGCAGTCGCTGACCTACAAAGCCTTTACCAAAGCTGCCGACGAGCTGAAAACCTCGACCTACGAACTGGCGAAAAAAACGGGCGGCATTACGTCCATACCCCAATACCTGCAAGACGGGTTTGAAATCAAATATTTCCCAAAAGGAACAGGCTTCCCCGACCTTCCGCTTCCTGAAATGCCCGACTTGCCCAAAGCCGACGTTACCGCCTTTTCCATTGACGACGAATCGACCACCGAAGTGGACGATGCCTTGAGCCTGACCGACTTGGGCAATGGCATGAAACGCGTTGGCATCCACATCGCCGCGCCGTCGCTTGCCATTAAGCAAGGCGACAAAATGGAAAAAAACATCATGGAACGCTTAAGCACGGTTTATTTCCCCGGCGGCAAAATCACTATGTTGCCCGAAAACTGGATTGCCGCGTTCAGCCTTGATGCAGGCGCATACCGCCCTTCCATCAGCATTTATTTCGATGTGGACAACGAGTTCAACGTCGGCGCGCCAACCTGCAAAATCGAAGCAGTCAACATCGCTGAAAACCTGCGCATTCAGACCATCGAGCCGCATTTCAACGCCGAAACCGGCTTGGACGAAGCCGGCGAAATGATGTTCGCCCACCATCAAGACCTGATTTGGTTTTATCAATTTGCCATCGCCCTGCAAAAAGCGCGCGGCAAATACGAGCCCGACCGCGCTCCACAATACGATTACAGCATCGAATTGGATGAGGAAGGCAACGTATCTGTCATCCGCCGCGAACGCGGTTCGCCTATCGATACGCTGGTCAGCGAGATGATGATTCTTGCCAACAGCACTTGGGCGCAAATGCTGGACGAAAACGAGCTGCCCGGCCTTTTCCGCGTCCAACCGGCAGGCAAAGTACGCATGAGCACCAAATCCGAGCCGCACATCGGCATGGGTGTGCAGCATTACGGCTGGTTTACCTCGCCGCTGCGCCGCGCCGCCGACTACATCAACCAAAAGCAGCTGATCAGCCTGATCGACGACTCTGCCGAGCCGCTGTATCAAAACAGCGATGCCGAGCTTTTCGCCGCACTGCGCGACTTTGATGCTGCCTATACAGCCTACGCCGACTTCCAACGCCAAATGGAAGCCTACTGGAGCCTCGTCTATCTGCAACAGCAAGGCACGAGCGAGCTGACGGCCACCATCCTCAAAGAAGACCTCGTCCGCATTGAAGGCCTGCCGCTGGTCACGCGCGCGACCGGTATTCCGTTTGACGCGCTGCCCAAATCGCAGGCATTGTTCAAAATCACTGAATTGGATGCCGAGAAGCAGTTTATCGCGCTCAACTATCAAAAAGCCGTTTTACCGGGCTGATAACGTTATTTCGTTTGAAAAAAAGGCCGTCTGAACGCAGAAACAGAAATCTTTGATTTCGTTTTCATCCCTGTTCAGACGGCCTTCATCATCTAAAAATGCTACAATTCCCCTTTTCTGCCCATCATTTCAAACCATGAAAAAAAACGCCCCCCAATCCTTTGAAGAAGCCTTATCCCGCCTCGAAACCCTGACCCAGGCCATGCAAAGCAGCGAAATGCCGCTGGAAGACGCCCTGGCCGCCTATCAGGAAGGCAACGAATTGGTCAGATACTGCCAAACCAAATTGGCGGAAGTCGAGCAGAAACTGCAAGTCTTGGATGCCGGCGAACTGAAGGAGTTGAACCTTGAACCCGGCGAATGAACTCAAAACATGGCAGCAAAAAGCCCAAGCGCAAACCGAATTGTTGCTGACGCATTTCTTGCCGTCTGAACGCCAAGTGCCGCATACGCTGCACGAAGCCATGCGTTACGTTACCCTCGGCGGCGGCAAACGGCTGCGCCCGCTCTTGGTGCTTGCCGCGTCCGAATTGGGCGAAGCAAACCAAAATGCCGTTGAGCAGGCGATGGCGGCCATCGAAATGGTGCACGTCTATTCGCTGGTTCACGACGATATGCCGGCGATGGACAACGACAGCCTGCGCCGTGGCAAACCGACCTGCCATGTGCAATACGATGAAGCAACCGCCCTTTTGGTCGGCGATGCGCTGCAAACCCAAGCCTTTGATGTACTGAGCCGTCCGACAGGCCTGCCTGCCGAACGCCAGCTTGCCATGTTGTCCACGCTGGCTCAAGCATCCGGCAGCCTCGGCATGGCGGGCGGACAAGCCATCGACCTGGCCAATGTCGGCAAAGCCATGAATCAGGCCGAACTGGAACAGATGCACAGCCTCAAAACCGGCGCGCTCATCCGCGCGGCCGTAGCCTTAGGCTCACTTTCCTGCCCAGACTTAACACCGGCGCAAATCCAAACCTTAGACCGCTACGCTGCAAAATTGGGCCTGGCTTTCCAAGTGATCGACGATGTATTGGACTGCGAAGCCGATACCGTCACATTGGGCAAAACCGCCGGCAAAGACTCGGACAACGACAAACCGACCTACGTCAAACTGATGGGCCTGCACGCCGCGCGCACTTACGCAGAGACGCTGATTGCAGAAGCCGTTGCCCTGATCGAGCCATTCAGCGACAAAGCCCTGCGCCTGCGCCAACTGGCCGAGTTTGTTACCGCACGGAAAAACTAAACCTGCAAATAAATAAAGGCCGTCTGAAACCTGATTTTAGGTTTCAGACGGCCTTTTTAACAGCCTGTTTGGCTTAGGTATCCCATACCGAATACAGAGCCTTCAAAGTGCATGAAACACCCTGCAAACTTCGTTTACAAGCCTCAGCCTGTCTGTTTAATCCAATAGGGCATCTACAAACGCTTTGGCATTAAACGGACGCAAATCGTCGATGCCTTCGCCTACGCCGATGTAGCGGACAGGAACTGGGCGGTCGGAGGCAAGGGCGGCAAGGATACCGCCTTTGGCCGTACCGTCGAGCTTGGTGACGATAAGGCCGGTCAGACCCAATGCTTCGTCAAAGGCTTTCACTTGGTTGACGGCATTTTGACCGATGTTGGCATCAAGCACGACGATGATTTCATGTGGCGCATCCGGCATGGCTTTTTGCAACACGCGCTTCACTTTTTTGATTTCTTCCATCAAATGAAGCTGCGTCGGCAGACGGCCGGCAGTATCGGCCAGCACGATGTCGATCCCGCGCGCTTTCGCAGCTTGGACGGCATCGAAGCAAACGGCAGCGGAATCGCCCGTAGTTTGCGAAATCACGGTCACATTATTGCGCTCGCCCCAAGCCTGAAGCTGCTCACGCGCGGCGGCACGGAAAGTATCGCCTGCCGCCAGCAATACAGATTTGCCCTGCGCTTGGAAGTATTTGGCCAATTTGCCGATAGATGTGGTTTTGCCTGCGCCGTTGATACCGGCAAGCATAATCACGAAAGGCTCCTTGGTTTCCGGCAAGACCAAAGGCTTCTCCAGAGGCTTAATCAAGTCGTACAGCGCATCCTTCAGCGCGCCGCGCAATTCGTTGCCGTCTTTGAGGCCTTTGAGGCTGACACGGTCGCGCACGTCTTTCATCAAGTATTCGGTGGCTTCCATACCCATATCGCTGGTAATCAGCACGGTCTCCAGCTCTTCGTACAAATCCTCGTCGATTTGTCCGCCGCCGAACACACCGGCCAACGATTTTGCCATTTTGTCGCGTGATTTGGTCAAGCCTTGTTTCAAACGCGCAGCCCAACTAAGCTTGTGTTCTTCTGCCGGAGCAGGGGCTTCAGCCGGTGTTTCCGCAACGGTTTCTTGAACTTGTTCAACAGCCTCGCTGACGGTTTCAACAGCTGCTTCTTTTACCACCTCAGCCTGTTCTGCCACTTCTTCAGCAACCTCAGCCGCTTCAGACGGCATCTCGGCAACAGTTTCCTTTACCTGATCAACAGCCTCACTGACTGTTTCAACAGCCGCTTCTTTTGCCACTTCAACGTGTTCTTCTACTTTTTCGACTGTTTCAGACGGCGTTTCGGTCAAAGCTTCCCGAACCTGCTCGACGGTTTCGCTGACGGTTTCAACAGCCGATTCGATAACTGATTCGACCTGCCCTTTGACGCTTTCTGCTAAAGATTCGGCATCTTCTTTAATATTTTCAACTACTTGAGCAACTTCAGGTTCTACTTTTGCTGCGGTTTCCTGAACTTGAGCCTCCTCAGGAGCCGGAGTTTCCTGTTTTTTCTTGCGACGGAAGAAGCTGAACATTAAATTTTCCTTTTAATTTTAGAAACTTGAAATAGGGAGTATTGTAGCGTATTTTACGTGGCAAGGTCGTCTGAAAATCAAGGTTGTCAGGTTTTGGCATTTCCAACGTCTAACGAGACAAACCATCCATACAGGAAACATAGAGATGAATCCCCGCACATTATTTTCACTTTGCACCAAGTTCGGCTGCCTGCTTGCGCTTGGCGCCTGCTCATCCAAAATAATGGATACCGAAGCCGCAACCGTACCGCAGGTATTGTCCTCGTTGAAAACCCCTGACAACCACCCTGCCAGTGTTTTCCTGAAAAAAGACAAACCCACCCTGATTAAATTTTGGGCAAGTTGGTGTCCTTTGTGTTTGTCCGAGTTGGGACAAACCGAAAAATGGGCGCAAGATACAAAATTCGGTTCTGCCAACCTGATTACCGTTGCCTCGCCCGGTTTTCTGCACGAGAAAAAAGACGGCGACTTTCAAAAATGGTATGCCGGTTTGAACTATCCTAAGCTGCCCGTCGTTACCGACAACGGCGGTACCATCGCTCAAAGCCTGAATATCAGTGTTTACCCTTCGTGGGCATTAATCGGCAAAGACGGCAACGTGCAGCGCATCGTTAAAGGCAGCATCAACGAAGCGCAGGCATTGGCGTTAATCCGCGATCCCGATGCCGATTTAGGCCGTCTGAAAAACACATTTTACAAACCCGACACACAGAAAAAGGATTCAGCAATCATGAATACGCGCACCATCTACCTCGCCGGCGGCTGCTTCTGGGGCTTGGAAGCCTATTTCCAACGCATAGACGGCGTGGTTGACGCAGTATCCGGCTACGCCAACGGCAAAACGGAAAACCCAAGCTACGAAGACGTGTCCTACCGCAATACAGGCCATGCCGAAACCGTCAAAGTCACCTACGATGCCGACAAACTCAGCCTAGACGACATCCTGCAATATTTCTTCCGCGTCGTTGACCCGACCAGCCTCAATAAACAGGGTAACGACATCGGCACGCAATACCGCAGCGGCGTGTACTACACCGACCCCGCCGAAAAAGCCGTCATTGCCGCCGCCCTCAAACGCGAGCAGCAAAAATACCAACAGCCCCTCGTCGTCGAAAACGAGCCGCTGAAAAACTTCTACGACGCCGAGGAATACCATCAGGACTATCTGATTAAAAACCCCAACGGCTACTGCCACATCGATATCCGCAAAGCCGACGAACCGCTGCCGGGCAAAACCAAAGCCGCTCCGCAAGGCAAAGGCTTCGACGCGGCAACGTATAAAAAACCCAGCGCTGCCGAACTCAAACGCCTCCTGACCGAAGAGCAATACCAAGTTACCCAAAACAGCGCGACCGAATACGCCTTCAGCCACGAATACGACCACTTGTTCAAACCCGGCATTTATGTGGACATCGTCAGCGGCGAACCCCTGTTCAGCTCTGCCGACAAATTTGATTCCGGCTGCGGCTGGCCGAGCTTTACCCATCCAATTAATACCTCCGCCGTTACCGAACACGACGATTTCAGCTACAACATGCGCCGCACCGAAGTGCGCAGCCACGCCGCCGATTCGCACTTAGGACACGTCTTCGCCGACGGCCCGAAAGACAAAGGCGGCCTGCGCTATTGCATCAACGGCGCAAGTTTGAAATTCATTCCTTTGGAAGAAATGGACGCCGCCGGCTACGGTGCATTGAAAGACAAAGTGAAATAACGGATTGAATCGAAAAAGGCCGTCTGAAAGAGATTTCAGACGGCCTTTTTAATTTGTCGGATGTAGAGGGTTGGTTTCTTATCTATCAAAAAATCTCAATAACTAAGAAGGTGCGCCCTACAAAATCCTTTTAAATTCGTTTTGCCAACTCTTCGGCTTTGCCCACATACAACGCAGGGGTCAGCTTAAGCAATTTGGCTTTGGCTTCTGCCGGAATTTCCAACGACTCGATAAAGAGTTTCAACACTTCAGGCGTAATGCCGTCTTTACCGCGTGTCAGATCTTTCAGCTTCTCGTAAGGATTGGCCACGCCGTAACGACGCATTACGGTTTGAATCGGCTCGGCCAGCAGCTCCCAAGTGGCGTCCAAATCGGCAGCAAGGGCGGCAGGATTCGGTTCAAGCTTGTTCAGACCGCGCAGATGGGCGGCAAAGCCCAATACGGTATAGCCCACGCCTACGCCCATATTGCGCAATACGGTGCTGTCGGTCAGGTCGCGCTGCCAACGAGAAATCGGCAGTTTTTCAGACAAAAAGCCCAATACGGCATTGGCCATACCAAGGTTGCCTTCGGAATTTTCAAAGTCGATCGGATTAACTTTGTGCGGCATGGTAGAAGAACCGACTTCGCCTGCTTTGACTTTTTGTTTGAAGTAACCCAAAGAAATGTAGCCCCAAACGTCGCGGTTGAAGTCGATCAGAATCGTGTTGACACGGCTGATGGCTTGGAAGAATTCCGCCATATAGTCGTGCGGCTCGATTTGAATGGTGTAGGGGTTGAAGGTCAGGCCGAGGCTGATTTCAACAAAGTTGCGGCAATGGTTTTCCCAATCCACATCGGGATAGGCGACCATATGGGCATTGTAGTTGCCGACTGCGCCATTGATTTTGCCGAGGAACTCTTGAGCTTGCAGGTTTTTAAACTGACGTTGCAGGCGGTACACAACATTGGCGATTTCTTTACCCAGTGTGCTTGGTGTAGCAGGCTGGCCATGCGTGCGGCTCATCATAGGGACGGCAGCCAACTCATGCGCCATGCCGGTCAACTTCTCGATGATTTCGGCCAGTTTCGGCAGCAAAACAGCCTCACGCGCTTCTTGCAGCATTAAAGCGTGGGACAGGTTGTTGATGTCTTCGCTGGTGCAGGCAAAGTGGATGAACTCGCTAGCAGCAGCCACTTCAGGTACGCCGGAGAAGTATTCTTTAAGCCAATATTCGATGGCTTTGACGTCGTGATTGGTGGTCGCCTCAATAGCTTTGACGGCTGCGGCATCTTCAAGCGAGAAGTTTTCGATCACTTTGTCGATTTCAGCAAGCGTAAAATCGCTGAAAGCAGGAACTTCTACAATCTTAGGCTCGGCGGCAAGGGCTTTGAGCCAGTTTAATTCAACTTTGACACGCGCACGCATCAGGCCGTATTCGGAGAAAATCGGACGCAATGCTTCAACGGATTTGGCGTAGCGGCCATCTAATGGGGAAAGTGCAGCGATAGGGTTAATCATGTCGGATCTTCCTATGGGATGAAAACCAAATTGTTTGCAATTATACATGATTTTACACTTCAAGGCCGTCTGAAAGACAGGTTTCAGACGGCCTTTTCAGCGTATTTTTCATAAATTTCTTTTCAGAGGTTCAACTTTGCAAAATCGATTTACGATATATGCCATCTTCACGGATAATATCGACTGACTTTTTGTAAATAATGAGGTTTTATGAATATCAAACGTTTTTCCCTAGCTGCAACCGTATTTGCGGCTTTGATGTTGAGTGCCTGTGAAACAACAACCACATCGAGCAGCAGCGGCAGCTGGACCAACATCGGTACCATCTCAGAAGGCAATATCAAAGTGGCCATTGATAGAAGCAGCATTAAAAGAAATGGCGCACTGGTTACTTTCCGCGATAAAAAAACCGTTTCCAAACTGAAAGAGGAACGTTTCGTCAATACGCCGGCCTATAAAACGGCTATCGGCAGCTGGGAAATTCATTGCTCAAACAAAACCTATCGTCTGGCAGCGCTGCAACTGATGGACGAACACGGCCGGGTGATTTCCAACCAAAGCTATACGCCGACCAGCATCCGCCCAATGAGTGTCATGAGCGGCACGATTACTGAAAAACAATACGAAACTGTGTGTGGACATAAACTTTAATCCACACTTATTCACAAAGTTATCCACAGTTTAAATATTTAAAAGGCCGTCTGAATGCTTTGAATATCAAGTTTCAGACGGCCTTTTTATGTTTTGATGGAAATTTATCTTCAAATTTATCCACAAAATTTGTTTATTCAAAAATAATTTATTACAGCGATTCATTCACGCTCAAAATTTGCTTCATTCTTTGCAAGAGCATTTCACAAAATACTGCTTTCTGCTCTATTTACTGACTTACTATCTGCTTAATCTATCTGTATTTTCAGACTGCTATGCATCAAACCAAACTGAATCTGCGCTAAATGCTTTTCACAAAGGTATTCCACAATCTTTTAGAAAAAATTTGCTTCTCCAAATAAATACCTTTCCTTTGATGATACAACCCTTCTTTAACGCAGCCTTGCCCCTGTTTCTCCGTCAATAATCTGGCTAGGCGTTTTCTGCTTACCTATCAATCCACCTACAACCCAGACTTTCCTGCCAAATTGTCTTCTAACTTCCCTTTCCGTTTTGCACGCCCGTTTGCCTGCACGATTGCATGAAGTAGAGACTAAAGGCATTTCCAAAACCTGACACAAACGCCTTGCACCTGCGTGCGCAGGAACCCTGACAGCCAATTTACTGCGTCCTTTTCCCCGTAACGAAGGCAATACTTTTTTGCCGACCGGCAATAAAAAAGTTTTCGGAGCAGGCCATGCTTCATGCAGCATGGTTTGGATATTTTCAGACGGCCTTTGCAGCAAAGGTTGCAACTGTTCCAAGCTATGGCCAATGACAATCATGCCTTTGTGTTGCGGTCGTTTTTTCAGATGAATCAGTTGATTGAGCGCTTTGGGCAAAGTAGGGATACAGCCCAAGCCATAGCAAGACTCGGTAGGATAGGCGACCAAACCGCCTTTTTTAAGATGCGCCTGCAGCCTGCGTTGGGCTGCGGCCGATAAAATTCTGGGGAACATCATCATACCAAGGCCGTCTAAAACTGCGATTGTCGGACAATCTGTGTTCAGACGGCCTGTTTCTATTCATTATTAACGGTTGATGGCTTTATCGGCAATGTCCTTACGGTATTGCATACCGTCAAAACGGATAGTTTCCAATGCCTCATAAGCCTTGCTCTTAGCTTGCGCAACATCATCGCCCAAACCGACTACACACAACACACGGCCGCCGTTGGTTACAACTTCGCCTTTTTCATTCGTTGCAGTACCGGCATGGAAAACTTTACCGATTTGATTGGCTTTATCCAAGCCGAAGATCACATCGCCTTTTTTCGGAGAGTCAGGATAATTTTGTGCAGCCAACACCACGCCTACTGCAGTCTGCGGATTCCATTCGGCAGCAACACTATCCAGTTTGCCGTCGATTGCCGCTTCAACCAAGTCCACCAAATCGCTATCCAAACGGCTCATAATCGGCTGGGTTTCAGGGTCGCCGAAGCGGCAGTTGAATTCGATGGTATAAGGCGCACCGGTTTTATCAATCATCAAGCCCGCATATAAAAAGCCGGTAAATTCATGACCTTCTGCTTTCATACCGGCCACGGTCGGCAAAATAATTTCATTCATCGCGCGCTCGTACACATCAGGCGTTACCACCGGAGCAGGGCTGTATGCGCCCATACCGCCGGTATTAGGGCCTTTGTCGTCATCCAGAAGGCGTTTATGGTCTTGACTGGTTGCCATCGGTAAAACATGATTGCCGTCCACCATAACGATAAAGCTCGCTTCCTCGCCTTGCAGGAAATCTTCAATTACAACACGCGCGCCTGCATTACCCATTTTATTGCCCAACAACATATCGTCAATGGCAGCATGGGCTTCATCCAAAGTCATGGCCACAATCACGCCTTTACCGGCAGCCAAACCATCCGCTTTAATAACAATCGGCGCACCTTTTTGGTTGACGTAATCATGTGCCGCATCGGCATTTTCAAAGGTTTGGTATTGCGCGGTTGGAATCTTATATTTTGCCATAAATGCTTTAGCAAAATCTTTTGAACTCTCCAGTTGGGCCGCGTATTGAGTCGGGCCAAAAATCTTCAATCCGGCAGCACGGAAGTCATTCACCACACCCGCAGCCAAAGGAGCTTCAGGGCCGACCACGGTAAAGGCAATATTTTCATTACGGCAAAAATAAATCAAATCTTGATGCGCCGTCAATGCCACATTCTGCAGTTTAGGCTCAATTGCCGTTCCAGCATTACCAGGTGCAACAAAGACAGTTTCTACTTTAGACGACTGCGCCAATTTCCAAGCCAGTGCGTGTTCACGTCCACCATTACCAATAACGAGCAATTTCATACCATCTCCTTGAAGAATAGATGTTGTAAATAAAATTTAATCAATGGAATATTGTTCCATCTTGCATAGCTGTTTCAAATTAAGAATAATATTGCACCAAGACAACCATACTCTAATTTCAAACAACGAAAGGACAAATCATGCAAAAACGTATTGATGAAATTCAAAGCAAATACCGCGAATGGTGCGAATTACTGCCGCAACTGGAAGCAGATATCGCCCGCTGGAAACATGCTGCAAGCCTCATGCAAGACATGGATGACTTCTATACCAACGAATACCAAGCATGCCATCAAGCCATTGAAGAAGGGGCAGATGTTGATTTGCGTACACAGGGCGAATACAGCATTATGAGCGAAGATGCCCTATGGAACGCACTAGGGGAATTTCATCAACTGGCTTGGGAACACCTGCGCTCAAGCGTAAATGCTCTAGACAGATACCAAGGCTAAAACATCAAAGGCCGTCTGAATCTTTTGATTTCTCAAATATGTTCAGACGACCTTTTATTCAAACGGCTTCTCAGTATCTACTTCAATTTGGCGCGTATTTTTCCAAGCAGCAATACAAGCTTCATAATCGGCCAATGCTATTTTCACTGTCAACTTACAATCCAGCTGCAAATCCTGTTCCACAATATCGGCCTGATATTGTTTGGCAATCCGTATAGCCTCATTCAAAACAGGATATTCACACTTCAACCAAACTGTCTTTTCGACATTCTTTTCAACAACTTCAGCTATCGCCAATGCCTGAGCTGTTGATTCCTTATAAGCATGAATCAAACCAGGAACACCCAATAACGTACCGCCAAAATAGCGTACAACCACAACTAACACATCAGTTACGCCGACAGAATCAATCTGTCCCAAAATAGGGCGGCCTGCGCTTCCGGACGGTTCTCCATCATCGTTTGCGCGAAACTGCATTCCATCCACACCCAATCGATAGGCGTAGCACCAATGTCGTGCCTTGTGATGCTCTTCCTTTAATGGGTCGAGATATTTCTTCACATCGGCCAAAGTGCGGATCGGATAGGCGTATGCAATGAAGCGGCTGCCTTTATCTTTAAATTCAGCCTGTGTCGGTGTGATAATGGTTTTATAGGTCGTAATCATGCCAAAATATTTTCAGACGGCCTTTGTTATAAAAGGCCGTCTGAACGTTTCACGTGAAACATTAGTTTTTCAGTGCTTCAGTCAGTTGAGGCACAACTTCAAACAAATCACCAACCAAGCCGTAATCTGCCACATTGAAAATAGGCGCATCAGCATCTTTGTTGATGGCAACAATTACTTTACTGTCTTGCATACCGGCAACGTGCTGGATAGCTCCGGAAATACCGATAGCGAAGTACAGTTGCGGCGCAACCACTTTACCGGTTTGTCCGACTTGGGCATCGTTTGGCGCATACTCGGCATCCACTGCCGCACGGGAAGCACCAATCGCGGCACCCAAAACATCCGCCAATGGAGTCAACACTTCATTGAATTTCTCAGCACTGCCCAATGCACGCCCACCGGAAACAATCACTTTTGCCTGAGTCAATTCAGGGCGGTCAGACTGGGAAAGTTGACGGTTTACGAAACGGCTCAGGTTTTGAGCAGGCGTTGCCTCAACATTGACCACTTCTGCATTACCGCCTTGTCCGGCAGCATCAAATGCGGTTGCACGGAAAGTCAGCACCAGTTTTTCAGAATTGGATTGAACGGTTTCAAATGCATTACCGGCATAAATCGGACGGACAAATGTCGAGTTATCCACAACTTCGGTTAAATCCGAAACTTGTGGCACATCCAACAGGGCAGCTACTCGGGGCAACAGATTTTTACCAAACGCAGTTGCAGTTGCAGCCACATAGCGGTAATCCGCAGCCAGTTTAACAACCAAAGGCGCTAATTCTTCTGCCAAACCTTCGGCGAAATAGGGTGCATCGGCTACCAAAACTTTCGCCACGCCTGCAACCTGTTTCGCCTCTTCAACCACCACAGCAACATTACTACCGGCAACCAATAAATCTATATTACCCAATTTGGCGGCAGCCGTTACCGCATGCAAAGTGGCAGGATTCAAATGTTGGTTATTATGTTCCGCAATAATCAATACGCTCATTTCATACTCCTTAGATCACTTTGGCTTCGTTTTTCAGCTTTTCAACCAACTCGACAACATCAGCCACTTTTACACCGGCTTGACGTGCTTTAGGTTCGGCAAATTTCACGGTATTCAAACGCGGAGAAATATCCACAGCCAAATCGGCAGGACTTAATTTTTCCAAAGGCTTTTTCTTTGCCGCCATGATATTAGGAAGTTTGACAAAACGTGGTTCGTTCAAACGCAAATCTGCACTGATGACCGCAGGCAGCTCCAATGCAACAGTCTCTTCACCGCCATCAATTTCACGGGTTACCAATGCCTCTTCGCCTTCAATTTGCACTTTTGATGCAAAAGTACCTTGAGCCGCATTCAACAACGCAGCCAGCATTTGGGCAACTTGGTTGGCGTCATCGTCAATTGCCTGTTTACCCAGCAGTAAAATTTGCGGATTTTCTTTATCCGCTACAGCTTTCAGCAATTTCGCAACGGCCAAAGGCTCCAACTTCGCATCAGTTTCAACATGAACCGCACGGTCGGCACCCATCGCCAAAGCTGTACGCAACGTCTCTTCGCATTTTTTCTCGCCAAGAGAAACAGCAACAATCTCGCTTACTTTTCCGGCTTCTTTCAAACGGACAGCTTCTTCTACCGCGATTTCATCAAACGGGTTCATCGACATTTTGACATTACCGATATCCACATCGGAACCATCGGCTTTCACACGAACTTTGACGTTGTAGTCCACTACGCGCTTTACTGCGACCAGTGCTTTCATTCAATTCTCCTAAAAAGAATGCCCATCAAATCAAGCATACTGCTTTTGATACATTCTTTATATAAAATCCAATTCGGTTTTCCCAACATGACAAAACCAAATTTGTATAAATCTTGGCAAATAGAGCGGAATTATATCATTTCTAAAGCATTTACTCAGAAAATAAATCCAACTCCCCAGCAATTATTTACCGTATGCTGCAACACAATCCATCAAGGTTTGATAAACCTCGTCAACATTGGGAATTTGAGCAATACCGCCTAAATTTTTTGCATAAGCCGAAACTTGAACGCCGGTCTTGGCCGGATCTGTATCTGTATAAATTCCTACAACAGGCTTTTCCAATGCATTGGCAAGATGCAGCAGTCCGGTATCTACGCCAATAATACCCTCTGCGTTTTTCAATAAAAATGCAGCCTGTAATAAATTCATTTTGTCGCAAACCAAAGCAAACGGTAAATCGCTTGCAATCTGTTCGGCACGCATTTTTTCGGTTTCATTTCCCCACGGCAGATATACATTGCATTGTTGTTCTTCATTCAACTTTTTCAATAATGCACGCCAGTGTTCTACCGGCCATAATTTACTGTCTCGACTGGTTGCATGCAAAGCAACGTAATAGGGAGATTGCAAATTTTTCAGACGGCCTAATTCAGGAACCGACAAACCAAATACCTGCGTCTCAGGCATTGTATAACCAAATACTTGGGCGAATAATTCACGGTTTCGCCAGACCGCATTTTTGCCTTTCGGCACGGCAAATGTTTTACTGTATGCAAAGGCAGCCAAACTTTCACGCGTGCTGTGTTTATCTAAACCGTAAATAGGGGATTTCGCCATTTTGGCAAAGCATGCGCTTTTAATCAGTCCTTGACTATCTAAAACAAAATCAAAAGATTCAGCCTGTAAATCCGTTTTCAGACGGCCTATTTCACGCCACGTTTCAGCCTGAAAAAGGTGTTTGCGCCACTGCCGCCATTTCATTACATGAACCTTTTTGACAAAAGGATGTAAGCGGGCAATATCTGCAAACCCTGCCTCACACAGCCAATGGAGCTCTACCTCAGGACATTGTCGCGCCAAATCTTCAACTGCGGGCAACGTATGAATTAAATCGCCCATACTGGACAAGCGGACAAGTAAAATCTTCATATTTTGGAAAATGTTTCACGTGAAACAACAGAATTTAAAAATATAATTTATTGATTATTAATGTATTTTCTTATTTCTTCGGCGTTTTCTAAAATAATAGCCCCGGCAGAATGCATTTCCTGCCATGCAGATTCAACCGTTTCCGGAGCAATACCGCGGCAAGCCGCCTGATTGACAATGACTTTCCAAGCTCCGCCTTTAAGCAACTGTAAAACCGTTGTTTTCACACAATAATCCGTTGCCAAACCGCCGACAATAACTGTATCTGCATTTTGACAGCGCAACCATTCGATCAAACCTGTACTGAGCTTTTCTTCAATATCGTGAAAACATGCGCCGTAAGGATGTAACTCAGGATCAATGCCTTTCCAAACACAATAATCGTATTCCTTGGCTGAAGGCAGGCCATCCAACAATTCATAGCCATATGTTCCAACCATCGCATGTGACACCCAAGTCAAATCCGCATCGGGTAAACCCGTCGGTTTTAACATATCAACAGGATTATCCACAAGCCATTTTGCCGCAACATGATGCGCATCTTTCGTCATCACGCGTAAATCCGCCAATGCAGCTTGGGCATTGAGTTCATCCGCAATCAGATGACCTTCGGCAACAGGCAATTCTTTCGGACACAAAGGCGTAAACGTTTTTTGTGCATCTACATCGATAGAAACAATCATGGATTAATATAACCTATTGATTTTATTTTAAATAATTTAAATTATTCATTTATTGCCAATGTACGGACATTTGGAATAAATGCTTTGTATTATAACAAATTACTACCGCAAAATGTGGGAAAACATCTGTGATATGATGACAGTTTACACAGAATATTTATCCTCAGATTATGTCCTATTCGATTACGCCTATTGCAACCGTTCATTCTCCCTACAAACAAAAATTCGGCATTGCCCGCCAACCCGGTTTGGTTCCTGCGGCAGAAATTTGCATTGAACTTACTTCTGAATTTACCGCAGACAGCGTTCGGGGCTTGGAAGATTTCGACTATGTGTGGATAAGTTTTATTTTCCACGGCGTATTGGATGAAGGTTGGGCGCAAATGGTGCGTCCGCCACGACTCGGAGGCAAACAAAAAATGGGCGTATTTGCCACGCGCAGCCCGCACCGCCCCAATCATCTCGGTTTATCCCTACTGAAACTCGAACGCATCGAAACAGGCAAACCTGTCCGCATCTATTGCAGCGGTGCAGACCTATTGGACGGTACTCCGGTAGTGGATATCAAACCCTACATCCCGTTTGTCGAATCCAAACCTGACGCATCATCAGGCTTTGTCAGCGGCAAACCTGAAGAATTGAACGTTGTTTGGGCAGAAAGTACGCTTGCGGAACATTTATCCACAGAAGAAAAACATCTCATTGAACAAAGCATCGCCCAAGATCCTCGCCCTGCCTATCAAGATATTCCCGAACGTATTTATGTGATGAATATTGCGGATTATGAAGTACAGTTTAGGATAGAAAACAAATGTGCCACAGTGATTAAACTATCCACAATCTGAATTACCAATTGAATCTATCTACAAACAAAAGGCCGTCTGAAATGTTCAGACGGCCTTTTAATTATCCACAGACTGATTGATTCAGCCTGTTATCCTTTAGATTTTGCTGGCAAAAAATTCCAAGGTACGAACCAATTGGCAAGTGTAAGACATTTCATTGTCGTACCAAGCAACAGTTTTCACCAATTGTTTGTCACCAACTGTCATCACGCGGGTTTGAGTCGCATCGAAGAGTGAGCCGTATTCAATACCGATAACGTCGGAAGAAACGATTTGATCTTCAGTGTAGCCTAAAGCATCGTTGGCGGCAGCTTTCATGGCTGCATTGATTTCTTCTTTGGTAACAGGGCGTTCGAGAACAGAAACCAGTTCGGTCAAAGAGCCGGTAGCAACAGGAACGCGTTGGGCAGAACCATCAAGTTTGCCGTTCAATTCAGGGATAACCAAGCCGATGGCTTTAGCGGCACCGGTACTGTTCGGTACGATATTCAATGCAGCGGCACGGGCGCGTCGGAAGTCGCCTTTGCGGTGTGGTGCATCAAGGGTGTTTTGGTCGCCGGTATAAGCGTGGATGGTGGTCATCAGGCCTTCAACAATACCGAATTCTTTTTGCAATACCGCAGCCATAGGGGCCAGACAGTTAGTCGTACAAGAAGCGGCGGAGATAACGGTTTCACTGCCGTCCAAAATATCTTGGTTTACGCCGTATACAACGGTTTTCACATCATTGCCGCCAGGTGCAGAAATCACAACTTTGCGCGCACCGGCACGGATATGGGCTTCCGCTTTGGTTTTATTGGTAAAGAAACCAGTACATTCGAGGACAACGTCCACACCCAGCTCGCCCCAAGGCAATTCTTCAGGATTAGGATTGGCAAATACTTTGATTTCTTTGCCGTTAACAACAATAGCGTCGTCTTTCAATTCGGCAGAGCCTTCAAAGCGGCCTTGAGTACTGTCGTATTTGAAGAGGTGCAACAGCATGTCGGCAGGAGTCAAGTCGTTAACAGCAACGACTTCGATACCTTGGGCTTTTTCAATTTGACGCAATGCCAGACGACCGATACGGCCAAAACCATTAATCGCTACTTTAATACTCATTTTGCTACTCCTATTAGATGGAATGGGAAAAATTTCTCAGTGAGGCCATTGTATCCTGAAATAAAATTACTTTCTAGGATTTCAGATGATTACTTTTAAGTTGTTTGATTTAAATAAAGAAAACATGAAATTCTTGTTTGTAGGAAAATATCAGGTAAATCGAATCAGACTTAGCTTTTGATATTTTATTTCATAAAAACCATTTTCCAATCTTAAAATTTTCATAAGTTTATGAAAATCATAAACTTAGTTCTATTTCTCCATATTTTGCCATTTTTGTGTTGATAATTCAGTGTTTTCTTCAAATCATAATATTTTAATTTTTAAAATGACGATTTTGATGAAGAACCAAACTATCTGTGGATAACGGAATAACTTTCTTTAAAACCAATTTGATAATTCCTTTTTATCTTTGAGGCCAACCTCAACTGAATACCGGAATAAAAAAGGATAGAATCTTAGTTTCCTTATTTATCTGTGGATAAAATACAAATTACCCACTTTAATTTCACATGCTATTGTGGATAATTAAAATTTTGAAATTCTCACCCGCAAAACATCCATATTGGCAAATACTATTAAAAATGATGGCCTGTTTTTTCCTTTTTAACGTATCATTTGCCCATCAGACTTTTTAAAAGGAAGCAATTATGCTGCAACGGACTTTAGCCAAATCAGTAAGCGTTACCGGCGTCGGCCTGCATTCGGGCGAAAGGGTCGCTCTGACTTTGCATCCTGCCGAAGAAAACAGCGGTATTTCGTTCCGCCGTACTGATTTAAGTGGGGAAATGGGCGAAGTAATCAAATTGAATCCTTATTTGATCAATGATACCCGCCTCTCTTCAACCATCGTTACCGATAAAGGCGTACGCATCGGCACGATTGAACACATTATGTCGGCTCTGTCTGCCTACGGCATCGATAATGCCTTGATTGAATTGAACGCGCCTGAAATTCCGATTATGGACGGCTCCGGTCTGCCGTTTATTTACCTTTTACAAGATGCAGGCGTGGTAGATCAAAAAGCCCAAAAACGTTTTTTGAGAATCCTCAAACCCGTTGAAATCAAAGAAACCGGAAAATGGGTACGCTTTACGCCTTATGACGGCTTTAAAGTTACTTTAACCATCGAATTTGACCATCCCGTATTCAACCGCAGCGCACCTACTTTCGAGATTGATTTTGCAGGAAAATCCTATATCGATGAGATTGCCCGCGCCCGTACCTTCGGCTTTATGCACGAAGTGGAAATGATGCGCGCCCACAATCTCGGACTGGGCGGCAATTTGAACAACGCCATCGTGATTGACGACATGGATGTTTTGAATCCGGAAGGTTTGCGCTATCCCGATGAATTTGTCCGCCACAAAATCCTTGATGCGATTGGCGATTTGTATATCGTCGGACACCCGATTATCGGCGCATTTGAAGGTTACAAATCAGGCCATGCCATCAATAATGCGCTGTTGCGTGCCGTTTTGGCAGATGAAAGTGCTTACGAATGGGTTGAGTTTGCCGATAACGAAGACTTGCCCAGCGCTTTTCACGAGCTGCCGGCAGCCTAATAGAAATAGATAAAGCAATCCAATGAAAAGGCCGTCTGAAAGGTTCAGACGGCCTAAATTATGTCGTTTTCCACAAGTAATTATCCACATATCCATCCTTTTTATCTTATTGAAAAATAAAAATATTAAAATTTAACGTTATTCTTATACACATCTTATCCATATTTTTTCCCAAACTAAAAGGCCGTCTGAACAACTAGGTTTCAGACGGCCTTTTTCAGTCAAACCGACAATATCAATCGCCCATGACCTTGCCTTCACGGCGCGGGTCGGCGCCTCCGAGCAAACCGTCTTTGCCGATCACAATGCCTTGTACGCCGGAATTCAAATCGCGGATTTGGACTTTGTAGCCCAGTTTTTCCAAGACTGCCTCTTTATCTGCTGCAGCAGTTTTTTCCTCGATTTCATACTGACTGCCACGATTTAGCATATTCGGCAGTGAAATTGCCGTCTGAATGTCCATACCCCAGTCGATATGCGCCACCAACGTTTTAGCAACGAAACCGATAATACGGCTGCCACCCGGCGAACCGACCGCCATATAAGGCTTACCGTCTTTCATCACAATAGTCGGCGCCATCGAAGAACGCGGCCGTTTGCCGCCCGCCACGCTGTTGGCAACGGTTTTACCGTCCGTGCCGACAGGGTTGAAAGCGAAATCGGTCAATTCATTGTTGAGCAGATAGCCGTTTGCCATCAGCCCCGAGCCAAACGCGTTTTCAATCGAAGTCGTCATCGATACAACGTTGCCGTCTTTATCCACAACCACCAAATGGCTGGTGGACGGCAGCTCGACCGCCATGCCTTGCGCGTATTCCTTGCCGAACTTGCCTGCTTGAATAGTTTCCAATGCCTTGTCGGATTGGCGGATTTCTTCAGCACGCGGTTTCAAATAAGCCTGAGAAATCATAGCGCGGGTCGGAACATTCACAAACGCAGGATCGCCGACATAATAATCACGGTCGGCAAAAGCAATCCGCGACGCGTCGCCTATCCAGCGCCAACTGTGGATATTTTCCGATCCCAACGCCCTCATATCCTGATTCTGCAATACGCCCAAAATCTGCCCCAAAGCAATTGCGCCGGAACTTGGCGCGCCCATACCGCAAACTTCATATTCACGATACGGCGCACAAACCGGTTGACGCTCGATAACTTGATAGTTTTTCAAATCCGCCATGCTGATTTTGCCGGGATTATCCACAGCACCGGTAACGGCACGGACAATATTTTGCGCCTGCATTCCCTGATAAAACGGCGCACTGCCTTTTTCCGCCAACAGGCGCACAGAACGCGCAAATTCAGGATTTTTCAAAACCGTTCCTGCAGCCAAAGGTTTGCCGTCAGGCAGGAAGTAAGCGGCGGTTTGCGGATAACGTTGCAAGGGGTCCAAATTTTGCTCGATGGATTTCGCCATACGCGGAGAAACGGCAAAACCTTGTTCTGCCAAAGTAATCGGTTTCTCAAACAAACTTGCCCACGGTAATTTTCCGTAACGCTTATAGACATCTTCCAGCAGCTTCGGAATCCCCGGCACACCGACCGAACGGCCGCCAACGACAGCTTTCATAAAGCCCATCGGTTTGCCGTTTTCGTCCAAGAAAAGTTCCGGCGTTGCCGCTTTTGGCGCTGTTTCACGGGCATCAAACGTCGTCAGCTTTTTCGCCTTATTGTCCCAATACACCAAAAACGCACCGCCGCCCAATCCGGAAGATTGCGGCTCAACCAGTCCCAAAGTTGTCTGCATGGCAATCATCGCATCTATCGCACTGCCGCCGCGCTTCAAAATTTCATAACCGGCTTCAGTTGCCAACGGATTGGCAGACGCCGCCATATAATGTTTGGCGCGGATTAACTTCTGCTCCGTCAGCCCTGTTCCTTGCTCCGGCGCATGGTTATCCACAGATACGGAGGGCAGGGCAACTTGAGGTTTTTGAACCGGCTGTTGCGCACAAGCGGCCAAAATTAAAATGGATAACAGGTTAATACTAAAGGAAAACTTCATATTTACACCCTTATTGACATATTTTCAGACGGCCTTTTCCCAGCTTAAACAAAAGGAAATATGAAAATAGTTTGAAATAAAAAACCATTTGACTATTTCTCTAGTCAATCAGTTCCGATTGGAGAAGTATAAAACAAGCTAAGATTGTGCACAGGCAAAAAGTTACCCACAGAATGAAGCAGCAGGAAAATTTTATCCACATCTGCAAACAAGACTGACCATACTTTATCCTCATCAAAAAATATCAGCTAAGTATTTGAAAATATTTTGTAATACAAGTTATCAACAAGCGGTATCAGCACTCAATATCATCTTCTATTTATTATTTAAAATCTTATTTATAATTTGTTTTCCCAAAGGCCGTCTGAAACGTAAAGGCATCTTTTCAAAAAATTAAAAAGTTAAGGATTGTTAAAAAGTTGTAAATCAGCTAGAGTTACGCTTGATAAATTTAATCAATAATGGAGTTTCACCAAATGAAAGGCGACATTGGCGTTATCGGCCTTGCCGTGATGGGGCAAAACCTGATTCTCAACATGAACGACAATGGTTTTAAAGTTGTCGCATTCAACCGTACGACCAGCAAAGTAGATGATTTTTTAAACGGCGCAGCCAAAAATACCAATATTATCGGCGCATATTCACTGCAAGATCTGGTTGATAAATTAGAAAAACCACGCAAAATCATGATGATGGTTCGTGCTGGTTCTGTCGTGGACGATTTTATCGAGCAACTCGTTCCGCTTTTGGACGAAGGTGACATCATTATTGATGGCGGCAATGCCAACTATCCTGATTCTACTCGCCGTACACATGAGCTGGCTGCAAAAGGCATCCGCTTCATCGGTGCTGGTGTATCCGGCGGTGAAGAAGGTGCGCGTCACGGCCCTTCTATCATGCCCGGCGGCGACGAAGCCGCATGGCCTGCTGTTAAGCCGATTTTCCAAGCCATCTCCGCCAAAACGCCTCAAGGCGAGCCTTGCTGCGACTGGGTCGGCCGCGACGGCGCGGGTCACTTCGTCAAAATGGTGCACAACGGCATCGAATACGGCGATATGCAGTTGATTTGCGAAGCGTACCAGTTCATGAAAGACGGTTTGGGTCTGTCTTATGACGAAATGCACCAAATCTTCAACGAGTGGAACAAAACCGAACTGGATTCTTATCTGGTCGAAATTACCGCCGCGATTTTGGGTTACAGAGATGAAAACGGCGAACCTTTGGTCGAAAAAATCCTCGATACCGCAGGTCAAAAAGGTACAGGCAAATGGACCGGCATCAATGCCCTCGATTTGGGTATCCCGTTGACCCTGATTTCCGAAGCCGTGTTTGCACGTTGCGTGTCCGCGTTTAAAGACCAACGCATCCAAGCAAACAGCCTGTTTGGCAAAACCATTACCCCGATTGAAGGCGACAAAGCCGTATGGGTGGATGCTTTGCGTCAAGCCCTGTTGGCGTCCAAAATTATTTCTTATGCACAAGGCTTTATGCTCATCCGCGAAGCCAGCGAAAACAATGATTGGGCATTGAATTACGGCAACACCGCCCTTCTGTGGCGCGAAGGCTGCATCATCCGCAGCGCGTTCTTGGGCAACATCCGCGACGCATACGAGGCCAATCCTGATTTGGTCTTCTTGGGTTCCGATCCTTATTTCAAAGGCGTATTGGAAATCTGTCTGCCTGCATGGCGTAAAGTGGTGGCCAAAGCGATCGAGTGCGGTATTCCGATGCCTTGCATGGCTTCTGCCATTACCTTCCTTGACGGCTACACTTCCGAGCGTCTGCCGGCCAACCTACTGCAAGCGCAACGCGACTACTTCGGCGCGCACACTTACGAGCGTACCGACAAACCGCGCGGCGAGTTCTTCCATACCAACTGGACAGGCAAGGGCGGCGATACCGCTTCAACCACATACGATATTTAATTTGCCTGAGCAAACAAAAGGCCGAGACCTTTGCAAAATTCCCCAAAATCCCCTAAATTCCCACCAAGACATTTAGGGGATTTCTCATGAGCACCTTCTTCCAGCAAACCGCACAAGCCATGATCGCCAAACACATCGACCGT
>NZ_LAEI01000021.1:0-87875 GCF_001618065.1 Neisseria flavescens | reverse complement strand
CCCGCCCACACTTCCAAATCGAAGGCTTGGATGTCAACTTGTCATTGGTATCTCAAATGCCTAAAGAAAAGAAATAAGCAATTAGGCAAACTTGAAAAATCCTCTTTCCAAAAAGGAAAGAGGATTTCTACTCCTACAAGTAATTATTTCTTTGCCCATAGGTATAAAGAAATTTAGTCAAAATATCCAGTGAAATCTACAATTTTGGAACAACATCTCCCTTAACCTAGGCTCCTTGGTATAACAAAAATTTGTAATATTTGTGATTATTTTGAACATGAAATACTCTTTCCAAATACCCTACCTCAAAAGGATAAGACACATGTATTACAACAATTTGCTATAATACGAAACTCATTTCAACCCTCATCCAAAATTCCATTTTCAGACGGCCTTTGTCTGTTTATAAGGCCGTCTGAAATGTTTTCCGTCCATCCTCTTCTGCCGAGCCATGATTCCATCTGATTTCATTGACGAGCTTTTATCCAAAGTCGATATTGTCGATATTATCGACGAGCAGGTTCCGCTGAAGAAAGGCGGGGCGAACTATATGGCCTGCTGTCCGTTTCATAAGGAAAAGACGCCTTCGTTTTCGGTCAGCCCAACCAAGCAGTTTTACCATTGCTTCAGTTGCGGGGCTCATGGTTCGGCGATTGGTTTTGTGATGGAACATCAGGGGCTGCCGTTTCCGGAGGCGGTGCAGTTTTTGGCTGATCGCGTCGGCATGGCGGTACCTAAAGTTCGTGGGCAGGAAGACAACCCCGAAATCCGTGCCGAACGTAAAAAAAAGCAACAAACTTTGGAAGAAACAACGGCGGCTGCAGCGGATTTTTACGCACAACAGTTGAAATTCAATCCAGCGGCGAAGGCTTATTTGGACAAACGCGGCTTGAGTGCGGAAGTCATCGCGTATTATGGCTTAGGCTATGCACCTGACGGTTGGCAACCTTTGGCGCAAGTATTCCAACCCTATCCGAATACTGCGTTGGTAGATACAGGCATGGTCATTGATAACGAAGGCAAACATTACGACCGCTTTCGCCATCGGATTATGTTCCCTATCCGTAATCCGCGCGGTCAGGTAATTGGCTTTGGCGGCCGCGTATTGGACGACTCCAAACCTAAATACCTGAACTCACCGGATACGCCTTTGTTTGACAAAGGGAAAAACCTTTACGGGCTATATGAAGGGCGTGCTGCCGTAAAAGAGGCCGGACGGATTTTGGTGGTCGAAGGCTACATGGACGTGGTCGCATTGGCTCAGTTCGGCGTCGGCTACGGCGTAGCGGCTTTAGGTACGGCAACTACGGCGGAACACGTCAAAATCCTGATGCGTCAGGCAGACAGTATTTATTTTGTTTCGATGGCGACAGTGCGGGGCGTAAAGCGGCTTGGCGCGCGCTGGAAAATGCGTTGCCACAATTAAAAGACGATAAATCGCTGCATTTTCTATTCCTACCCGAAGAACACGACCCAGACAGCTACATCCGCGCCTACGGCAAGACTCAATTTGAAGATGCCTTGTTAAACCAAAGCAAGCCCCTATCGGAATACTTTTGGGAACATCTTTCAGACGGCCTCAACCTCAATACGCAAGAAGGCAAAGCAGAATTGGTCAAAACCAGTTCTCCGCTCTTGGCTCAGATTACCGCGCCGGCATTGGGCTATCTCCTGAAACAAAAACTTAGCGAGTTGGTAGGTATTGATCCTGACAACCTCGCCCAGTTACTTGGACAAGAAGCGCCAAAGCGGCACGTCAAACAAAAAAGTTACAAACTGCCGCCTATTTCTGTCAAACAGCCAACCATGCTGACACTGGTTCAAAGACAGATACGCAGCCTCTTGATAAATCCGGCTTGGGCTTCATATATAGACCTGCCCGATTATCTGGCTTTAAGCGGCGACTTTGCCTGCCTTGCCAATCTGGCCGAAACCATCAAGAATCACGCCACGATTCCAGCAACAGCACAAGTGCTTGAATATATGCGCGGTTCGCCCTATGAGGAAACCGTCAATCAAATCTTTTTATCGACCCTTCACTCTGAAGAAATGGAAGGGGATAACGAAGAAGATTGCGAAAGTTTCCAAATCGGCATGAAAAAGTTGTTAAATGAATTAAAATACAGTCAAATCGAAACTTTAAAGCAAAAAAGTATTCAAACTGGTTTGACCGAAAATGAAAAAAGACTATTGCTGTCGCTTTTGACGGCAAAGCAAAACTAACCCCTCAGGCCGTCTGAACAATCTAAACACACGCTGCGAAACATGACACGCAGAACACTCCATCTGTAATATTTTCAGACGGCCTCAGAGTATTAAAGTGAAATCTGATTTCACAACAAAAAGCTCTGCTCCGCCTTCAGGTATGGCCACATCACCGTAAACCGTCGGCATCCTATCAACCTAGAGAGCAATCCATGTCTAAAAACCAAAACTACGAAGAATACCAAGACCAAGATGACAACCGTCCCTTGAGTATCGAAGAGCAGCGCGCCCGTCTGCGCCAACTCATTATCATGGGTAAAGAACGCGGCTACATCACTTATTCTGAAATTAACGACGCCCTGCCCGACGATATGTCTGATGCCGAACAAATCGACAACATCGTCAGCATGATTTCCGGCTTGGGTATCCAAGTAACCGAGCAAGCCCCCGATGCTGAAGACATCCTCTTGAGCGACAACGCCGCCGCCATGACCGACGACGATGCCGTTGAAGAAGCCGAAGCAGCACTCTCCAGCGCAGATTCAGAATTCGGCCGCACAACCGACCCTGTGCGTATGTATATGCGTGAAATGGGGCAAGTCGATCTGTTGACGCGTGAAGACGAAATCATCATCGCCAAAAAAATCGAAAATGCACTGAAAAACATGGTGCAGGCAATCTCCGCCTGCCCAGGATCGATTGCCGAAATTCTGGCTTTGATCGAACAAGTCCGCAATGATGAAATCCGTGTGGATGAAGTGGTTGAAGCGATCATCGACCCTAATGAAGTCTTGTTGAACGAATTAGGCTTGGGTCATTTGGAAAATGCTAAACCTGATGACGAAGAAGGCGAAACCGATAGCGATGATGAAGATGGCGACGAGGAAGATGAAGACGACTCCGGCGGCGACTCTGAAGCCATATCCGCTGCCCATTTGGCCGAACTGAAGCAAAAAGTTTTGGAACACTTCGCCTTTATCGAGAGCGAATACGGCAAAATGATCAAGCAGTTGGAAAAACACGGCAGTCAGCACGCCAACTACCTGAAACACCGCGATGCCATTGCCAACAAACTGTTGGAAGTCCGTTTTGCCACACGTCAAATCGAAAACCTGAGCAGCAGCCTGCGCAGCCGCGTTGAAAACATCCGCAAACTTGAGCGTGAAATCCGCGATATCTGTATCGACCGCGTCCGCATGGATCGCGACTACTTCATCGAAAACTTCCTGCCTGCCATTACCAATTTGGAATGGGTTGAAAAAGAAGTAGCCAAAGGCCGTGTATGGGCAAACGCTTTGGATCGTTTCCGCCACGCCATCCTCGAAAAACAAGCCGAGCTGGCCAATATGGAAGCCGAAACCCGAATTTCCATCGAAGAGTTGAAAGAAATCAACAAAAACATGGTGCTGAGCGAGAAAGAAACCTCAGCTGCCAAACAGGAAATGATTCAGGCCAACTTGCGTTTGGTTATTTCCATTGCCAAAAAATACACCAACCGCGGCTTGCAGTTCCTTGATTTGATTCAAGAAGGCAATATCGGTCTGATGAAAGCGGTGGACAAATTCGAATACCGCCGTGGCTACAAGTTCTCAACTTACGCCACATGGTGGATCCGTCAAGCGATTACCCGCTCCATCGCCGACCAAGCGCGTACCATCCGTATTCCGGTTCACATGATTGAAACCATCAACAAAATGAACCGTATCTCGCGCCAATACCTGCAAGAAACCGGTGAAGAACCTGATTCCGCCAAACTGGCCGAGCTGATGGAAATGCCGGAAGACAAAATCCGCAAAATCATGAAAATCGCCAAAGAGCCGATTTCCATGGAAACACCGATTGGCGATGACGATGATTCGCACTTGGGCGACTTCATCGAGGATGCCAACAACGTTGCGCCGGCAGAAGCTGCGATGTACACCAGCCTGCACGAAGTAACCAAAGAAATCCTCGAAAGCCTGACACCACGCGAAGCCAAAGTTTTGCGTATGCGTTTCGGTATTGATATGAATACCGACCACACTTTGGAAGAAGTCGGCAAACAATTTGACGTAACCCGTGAACGTATCCGTCAAATCGAAGCCAAAGCTCTGCGCAAGCTGCGCCACCCGACCCGTAGCGACCGCCTCCGCAGCTTCCTCGACAGCGAAGAAAACAAATCATAAAAGCAAACCGCAGGTTGAAAGACCTGCGGTTTTTATTGGAATACGAAGGTCGTCTGAAAACCAAATCTCAAAAGATTTAATCGCTTCAGACGGCCTTAAATTTATTTTGATAATTTATTCAGCCTCAGTGGTTTTCTTTTTCGGACGACGGCGGCGACGTTTGGGTTTGCCGTCAGTTGATCCACTTTGTTTCTGACGTTTGTGCTCATTAGCCGCAGTCATTTGCTGACGGGTTTCCTCATCGGCATGTTGGAAAGTTGTCCACCAAGAAGCCATCTCTTTATCAACCTCGCCAACCTCGCTACGCAAAATCAGAAAATCATAAGCAGCACGGAAACGGGCTTGCGATAGCAGGCGATACGGGCGTGCGCCACGCATATTGTCAAATTGCGGCTGAAATTGCCAAATTTCACGCATGGTTGCAGAAAATCGTTGCGGTACGCCCCAACCTTTCTCCACTGTGTCACGCATGGTGTTCATCGCATCCATCAATGCAGGGACAGGTTTTTGTCCATGGCTTTGATTGCGTTGCCAAATAGCGTTCAGTGTCGGCCACAATACCGCCGCCAATACGAAACCGACGGAAACGGACTTATCCGCACGGATACGCTCGTCGGTATTTTTCAAGGCCAACATAATCATACGGTTTTCAGCCGCTTCAGCAGTTTTCAAGGCATCTAAAAGCGGATGGATGCCTTCGGGAATACCCAACTCGTTTAGCCGTTTCAAACAGGCACGAGAATAACCGGAAAACAGAATTTTCAGAATTTCGTCAAAAAGACGAGCAACAGGCTCATTTTTCAGACGGCCTGCATATTCTGCAATCGGCAAAGCCGTTTGCTCTTCCACTTCAAAGCCCAACTTGCCAGACAAACGGACGGCACGAAGAATACGGACAGGATCTTCCTGATAGCGTTCGGCAGGATCGCCTATCATCACCAATTTTTTATCGGCAACATCAGTCACGCCCTGATGGAAGTCCCAAATTTCCTCTTTAATCGGGTCGTAATACAGCGCATTGCAAGTAAAGTCGCGGCGCATGGCATCTTCTTCAATGCTGCCGTAAGTATTATCCTTCATAATGCGGCCTTGCGCATTTTGCTGAACCTTATCGCCACCGCGGAACGTCGTGACTTCAATGGTTTCAGGACCAATCATCACATGAACGATTTGGAAGCGGCGGCCGATAATGCGGCTGCGGCGAAATACTTTGCGGATTTGCTCCGGCGTGGCATCGGTTGCGATATCAAAGTCTTTGGGCTCGACCCCAAGCAACAAATCCCGAACGGCACCGCCCACAACATAAGCCTGAAAACCGGCTTCATGCAGGCGTTTGGCAATTTTCTCTGCGGCAAAGCTCAACATATCCGCACGGATACCGTGTTGCTCAAGCGGGATAATTTCCTTTTCGGGCAACGATTTGACGTGTTTTTTAGGCAACACTTTATGCAGCCATTTCTTTAACATAAGCAGCTCTTTTCACAATAAAAAAGGCCGTCTGAAACTTGTCTGGCTTAAGCCTTTGCACAATATTCTGCTGCAGAAGGGGCAAAACATTGAGCAAAGACTTCAGACGGCCTAAAAAGACGTGCCATTATACCTTATGGAAGTTCGATTAATTAGCGTATTGGCAAAAAATATCGGCTATAATGACAGTCTGACAACGATTCAGGCAGAACATCATGTACCACTACAAATCCGAAGCTACCCAATTCCTCGACAAACTCATGGAAGACAATCCCGAAATGGAAGCACAACGCCTCGAAAACCGCCATTTGCTGTGGGATGTTACCCTCAATCCGACTGAACAGGCTGAATTTGAAGCGGCCAAAGTCAACAAAAAACCCTACACCTACTATCAAGACTAATCCCGTATCGGCATGACGACCAACACACACAATACCGATCCGGCATTACAACATTACCTCAACAGCATTGGTCAATCCGAACATCCCGTTTTGACCGCATTGCGCGAGCGTACCCAATCACATCGTCTGGGAAAGATGGCCATCGCCCAAGAGCAGGCGGCCATGTTGGTGTGGTTGGCCAAATTATTGAATGCCAAAAAATATTTGGAAGTTGGCGTCTTTACCGGTTACAGCAGCACCGCCATGGCGCTTGCCCTCCCCGAAGACGGCAAAATCACGGCTTGCGACATCAATGTAACCTTTACCGATATTGCCCGCGAAACATGGCAGGCTGCAGGCATAGCGCATAAAATCTCGCTTCATCTGCAACCGGCTTTGCTGACTTTGGACGATTTGATTGCGCAAGGCGAATCGGAAAGCTACGACTTGGCACTTATCGATGCCGACAAACCGCCTACGCCGAAATATTTTGAACGCTGTTTGCAACTGGTACGGAGTGGCGGCGTGATTGCCATCGACAATATCTTGTTGGGTGGGCGCGTCATGAATGAAGCTGCCGAAAATGATCCGCCAAGCTTGGATATCCTGCGCCATTTCAACCAAAATCTACCGCACGATACACGCATTATTCCCATTACCCTGCCTGTCGGCGACGGTTTGACACTGCTACTAAAAAAATAAAACGACACAATCCGATGAAAACATTATCACATTCCCTATTTCTTTTGCCGCTTACTCTATTGGCCGCATCGTGCGCCGTTTCCCATCCTCCCCAACCTACCGACAATCCCAACTTTGTCCTACCGGATATTCCGCGTGAGCCTTTACATGAAAAAAGTATTCCCTATCCGCGTTTGGACGCACAAACCCAGATTGACCACTTGGGCATACAAATTGCCCGACTGGAACGCACGGTTGAAGAATTAAATCAACGCTTGCACACACTGGAACAACAACGAAACATCAAACGTCCAACCCCTTTGGCTTCCAAACCCAAAGCCCAGCGCTTAGACGACCGCAAGCTGAAAATGAACTATTTGGCCAATGGTGGCGGCGTGCCGTCTGAAACAGACTCAGCCGCACAAAATGAACTGCGCCTTTATAACCAAGCGCAAAAATACTACCAGCGCAACAACTTCTCCACTGCCGTGGCCATTTTGAAAGAAGCCGACGGTGGCAACGGCAGCGAAATTGCCCGCCGCAATATGTACCTGCTCCTGCAAAGCCAACAACGTTTGGGCAACTGCGAATCCGTTATCGAAATCGGCAACCGCTACGCCAACCGATTCCGCAGCAGCCCCCAAGCTCCCGAAGCCATGTACAGCATCGGCCAGTGCCAATACAAACTGCAACAAAAAGACATCGCGCGCAGCACATGGCGCAAACTGATACAAAGCTTCCCAAACAGCGAGGCGGCAAAACGCGCTTCCATCAGTCTTAAACAAAGATAAACGTTCAGACGGCCTTGTCATCCCCAAGGCCGTCTGAATATTTTTTTACCCTTAATCCATTCAAGCAAAAGGAACTCCTCATGATCCAAGTCGGCATTATTATGGGCAGCAACAGCGATTGGCCGGTGATGCAGCAGGCAGCACAATTTCTCAAAGAATTCGGCGTTGAATACGAAGCACGTGTCGTCTCTGCACACCGTACGCCTGATTTGATGTTTGAATACGCAAAAACCGCACGCGAACGCGGCATCAAAGCCATCATTGCCGGCGCGGGCGGCGCAGCGCATTTGCCAGGCATGGTCGCTGCCAAAACTACGGTTCCCGTCTTGGGCGTTCCCGTTCCCAGCAAATATCTGCGCGGCGAAGACTCCCTGCTTTCGATTGTGCAAATGCCCAAAGGCGTTCCTGTTGCTACATTTGCCATTGGCGAAGCCGGTGCAGCCAATGCAGCGCTATTTGCCATTTCACTTTTGGCCAACGAAAATCCTGAATTGGCTGAAAAATTGGCCGCTTTCCGTGCCAAACAAGAACAAACCGTTCTAGCCATGGAATTGCCTGAAGCATAACTGACAAAGGCCGTCTGAACGTTGTAAATGGAAACTTTGATTTCGTTTTACGATTGTTCAGACGGCCTTAGTCTTTTATCAAATTGAATTAATGCCATGAAAACCCTAGCATTTATCCTACTCTCCACCCTGCTTTGTTCCTGCCAAAGCCCAAGCACTGCCGTTCAATCAACTGTCATTCCATCTCAACAGCAAGCCCAAGATACAACCGGAAACCTGATTATCTTCTATGATGCCCAAACCGGTTCCGCGCCATTGCTAAAAGCAGTGAAAACCTCGGGTGCAAGTTTGATTTATGAATACAAAAACCTGAACGGCATTGCTATTCGTCCGTCTTCCAAGACCAAGATTGAAGATGCCATTGCCTATTTCAAAAAAGTAAACGGCGTATTGTCTGTCGAACAAGACCGACTGCTTAAACTTCAATAAACAAACTATTTTTTGACCAAATAAAAAAGGCCGTCTGAAACATATCACTACGATTTCAGACGGCCTTTACTTGTTCAAAGCATTAAATCATGCCTCTGCCTTGCGCTTTTGGCTTGGCTTGGCCGAATTCCAATTTACTCAACGCAGACAAATAGGCTTTGGCAGTTGCCACCAATACGTCGGTATCCGCACCTTGGCCGTTGACCACACGGTCGCCACGTTGCAGGCGGACAGAAGTTTCGCCTTGGCTTTCTGTACCTTGCGTCACCGCGTTGACAGAGTAAATCTGCAAGGTCGCGCCACTTTGAGCCACGCTTTCAATGGCTTTAAAGATCGCGTCAACAGGGCCAGAGCCAGTAGCGGTGGCGTGTTTTTCTTCGCCGCGAATACTGAACACAATATTGGCACGAGGCTCTTCACCGGTTTCGGTACTGATTTTTTGAGAGATGAATTTGTAGCTCTCAGCATTCAGGCTGCCCATTTCATCAGACACCAAAGCGTGCAAGTCTTCATCAAAGATTTCGCGTTTCTTATCCGCCAGCTCTTTGAATCGTGCAAATGCCGCATTCAATGCCTCTTCGCTTTCCAACTCGATGCCCAAATCTGCCAGCTTGCTGCGGAATGCGCTGCGGCCGGAGAGTTTACCCAAAGTCAGGCGGTTGGTTGACCAGCCAACTGATTCGGCAGTCATGATTTCATAGGTTTCAGGGTGTTTCAACACGCCGTCCTGATGAATGCCTGATTCGTGTGCAAAGGCATTTGCACCAACTACTGCTTTATTTGGCTGAATCGGATAGCCGGTAATGGTGGACACCAGTTTGGATACCGGCACGATTTGCGTGGTATCGATGCCAGTTTCCAAGCCAAACAAATCATGACGCACTTTCAACGCCATCACGATTTCTTCAAGGCTGGCATTGCCCGCGCGTTCGCCCAAGCCGTTGATGGTACATTCCACCTGACGCACGCCTGCCTGAACAGCGGCCAGCGAGTTGGCAACCGCCATACCCAAGTCATTATGGCAGTGGGTCGACCAGACTACTTTGTCGCCGTTGGGCACGCTTTTGATGATGTTGCTGATACGCTCGTACCATACGGAAGGGATGGAGTAGCCGACAGTATCGGGTATATTGATGGTGGTTGCGCCAGCCTCGATAACCGCCGTAAAGATTTTGGCGAGGAAGTCCAAATCCGAACGCACGGCGTCTTCGGCGGAAAATTCCACATCGTCAGTATATTCTTTGGCAATTTTTACCGCTTTGACCGCCGCATCAATGACCTGCTGCGGCTTCATTTTCAGTTTGTGCTCCATGTGGATGGGGCTGGTGGCGATAAAAGTGTGAATACGTTTTTTCGGAGCAGGGGAAACAGCTTCGCCTGCTTTGCGCACATCGTTTTCAACGGCACGCGCCAATGAGCAAACTGTAGATTTGGTAATGATTTTGGCAATCGCATTAACCGATTCAAAATCGCCCGGACTGGCTGCTGCAAAACCTGCCTCAATCACATCGACACCCATCTTTTCCAACTGGCGGGCAATACGGATTTTCTCCTCTTTGGTCATGGACGCACCGGGCGACTGCTCGCCATCGCGCATGGTAGTGTCAAAAATAATTACACGATTGGTCTGTGTCATTTCTGTTCTCTCCAGAGATTCGTTTTTTTGTAAAAAAGCATTCAAATCAAGCGGTCTGCCTTGCGCTTCCGCCAAAGCGGTCAGTTTTTGCAACTGAGCCAAAGGCAGGGAACCGCGTGTACGCCATTTGTAGATAGCCGCAGTGGTCGCAGCATTTTCCGGGTCGTGCTGTTTCAGGGCTTCGGCCAGCGCGTTTACACCGCCAAAATAGGCAACCAAACGGTCAATGTCTAATTGCATGATGTTCCTTGTCCAAATCCGATTAAGATTATTGTGTTCTAGTTTTGCATTATACTCATTTTAGACAAAACGACAATCTATTTTTATCAAAATATTGGTTTAAATTTTAAAATTTGAGAAATTTTTATACATTTTGTCTAATTGAGACTATTAAAAGCTCCTCTCAAACCGAACACATCCTAAATATAGTAAACTAATCCTCTATTTTTACGATTTGAAACGCATTATGCCCCATACCATCCCTACCAACTGCTCCGACATCGAATGGCGCAACGAAAGCACACAAAAGCCACCCAAGCAGGCGGTTTACATACAAGAAGTAGGCGCAGCAGAAATCTTAAAAAATGCCCACGCGCAAACTGCAACTGTTTGGACTGGCGATTTTCACAATGCCAAGCAAGTCTTGGCCGCAATGAAAAAGCGTATCCACAGGCCGTCTGAAAAAAAGAAAGACGTACCTGCCGATATTCAGACGGCCTTTCACGCCCACCGTATGAAACAGGCTCAGCAAAGCCGTTTGCTCAATATGCTTGCCGTTGAAATCCAACCGAATTTTCAACTGGATAATGCACGCGCACCCGACATCTACGCCGCCCTGCGCGATGTTTACGATACCCCAAACAACAAGCCGTTTCTTTTGCCGCTGAATCAATTACTGGGCTTTATCGGTGCGCACGAGTGGCACAAAAAAGGCATAGACATTCCTCAGCTTGATGGAAAAATCCATGTTCCTTTCGGCGTATTCTCTCCACTGCGTGGCGAATATTTGGATTTAATCACCCAAGCGCCACTCGCTCCCAATATTCAGACGGCCTTTGACATCGGCACCGGCTCAGGTGTTATTGCCGCAATTTTGGCCAAGCGAGGCATACCCGACATCATTGCCACAGACACCAACCAAAAAGCAATAGCCTGTGCCACAGCAAACCTCGAACGCCTAGGCTTGGATAAAGCTGTCAGTATTCAATCGATTGATTTATTTCCTGAAAGTTGCGCCGACCTTATCGTCTGCAATCCGCCTTGGTTGCCGGCAAAACCAACCTCCACTATTGAGACTGCCCTTTACGATCCCAATCATGCCATGCTGACTGCGTTCCTCAACGGCGTACGTCATCACTTAAACCCGAACGGCGAAGCTTGGTTGATTATTTCCGACTTGGCAGAACACTTGCATTTGCGTGATAAAGACTTTCTAAACCAATGCTTTCAGACGGCCTCGCTCAATGTAGTTGATATTCTGAAAACCAAACCGCAACACAAAAAAGCAATAGATGAAGCCGATCCTCTGGCATTTGCCAGAAACAAGGAAACTACTTATCTATACCGTTTAAAAGCGATATAAAATCAAGGCCGTCTGAACATACAGACAGCCTTTAAGCATTTCTATAAAAGAAAACGGCATATCTGTAAAGATATGCCGTTGATGGGAGCAGGGACTGCTATATTTGGCAGTGGTTTGTGTTTTAGTCCTCTTGCGCCGCTGTTTGCAGGTAGTTTGGCAAACCGACTTTGCCAATCAATTCCTGCTGAGTTTCGAGCCAGTCGATGTGTTCTTCGTTGATGTCTTTTTGTTTTTCCAACAAATCACGGCTGACGTAGTCTTGTTGCTCTTCTGCAAGAGCGATGGCTGCAACCAGAGCATCATGTTTTTCATACTCTTTTTTCAGATCGCAGGCAATGATTTCTTCGGTAGATTCACCGATCAACAGTTTACCCAATTCTTGCAGATTAGGCAGACCTTCCAAGAACAAAATACGCTCGATTAAATCGTCTGCGGATTTCATTTCGCGGATGGATTGTTTGAAGAAGTGTTCGCCCAATTCTTCAAAGCCCCAGTTTTTCAAAATGCGGGCATGCAGGAAGTATTGGTTAATGGTAATCAGCAACAAACCTAAGTTTTTGTTCAGCTCGCGAATAACTGAGATATTACCTTTCATATTCAGCTCCTTATACGTTATACGCTAGATTACAGTTGGCTTTGGTAGTAGTTGCCTTCGCCGACCAATTCGATCAGACGCAGTTGTTGTTCCAACCAGTGAGCGTGATCTTCTTCAGTGTCTTTCAGTTGGGCAATCATCAAATCGCGGGTAACGTAGTCTTGAGCTTCTTCGCACAATTTGATGCCTTTTTTCAGCGCATCGCGTACTTCGTATTCAGTGTTCAAGTCTGCTTTCAGGCAAGAGATTACGTCAGTACCGATGTTCAGTTCGGCACGGGTCATTTTAGGAGTGCCGCCCAACATCAGGATACGACGGATGAAATCTTCGGCGTGAGTGGTTTCTTCTTCCATCTCGTGGTTCAAACGTTCGAACAGTTTGGTGTAACCCCATTCAGAGTACAGGCGAGAGTGGATAAAATATTGGTCGCGAGCAGCCAACTCACCAGACAATAATTCGTTCATGTAATCAATAACTGCTTGGTTGCCTTGCATAATTCTTTCTCTTTCTTTTAAAAGTTGATAATCACGAAATGAAGATTCGTGTGTTGTTATGGAATGAGGTAATTGTATGCACAAGTAGCACTTTTGACAAATTTTCTATTTAAAATACAAACAATTATCAAAAAAGTTAACCAGCCAAAAAGGCCGTCTGAAAAATTAATCCCCTGTTTTTAATAATATTTTTTTGACATTAGTATTAAGAATCCATTGCATTATTCAAAAACATTTACATTCGTTAACCATAAATAAAAGCAAATAATCCAACAAAATCAATCAAATTTAATTATGAATTATTCTCAACTGCTTTTGTCTCATTTTTTTGAATCTTCTACTCGGTCAACACTTAGGAATCGTGCTATAATTACCAGTTATCTTTTTTTTAAGCAACCAGCTAAACCTTATAAATTATCATGAAACAAATCCGCAATATTGCCATCATCGCCCACGTCGACCATGGCAAAACCACATTAGTTGACCAATTGCTGCGCCAGTCCGGTACATTCCGTTCCAACCAGCAAGTCGAAGAACGCGTCATGGACAGCAACGATCTTGAAAAAGAACGCGGCATTACCATTCTCGCTAAAAATACCGCCATCGAATACGAAGGCTACCACATCAACATCGTAGATACCCCGGGACACGCCGATTTTGGTGGCGAAGTGGAACGTGTATTGGGCATGGTTGACTGCGTCGTACTGTTGGTTGACGCACAAGAAGGCCCTATGCCGCAAACCCGTTTCGTGACCAAAAAAGCCTTGGCTTTGGGTCTGAAACCTATCGTTGTTATCAACAAAATCGACAAACCGTCTGCCCGTCCAAGCTGGGTTATCGACCAAACATTCGAATTATTCGACAACTTGGGTGCAACTGACGAACAATTGGACTTCCCTATCGTCTATGCTTCCGGTCTGTCCGGCTTTGCCAAACTGGATGAAAACGACGAGAGCAGCGATATGCGTCCTCTGTTCGAGACCATTTTGAAACACACGCCTGCACCAAGCGGCAGCGCGGACGAAACGCTGCAACTGCAAATTTCCCAACTGGACTACGACAACTACACCGGCCGCCTCGGTATCGGTCGCATCCTGAACGGCCGCATCAAACCCGGCCAAGTCGTTGCCGTTATGAATCATGAAGAACAAGTTGCCCAAGGCCGTATCAACCAACTATTGGGTTTCCAAGGCTTGGAACGCGTACCTTTGGAAGAAGCTGAAGCCGGCGATATCGTGATTATTTCCGGTATCGAAGACATCGGTATCGGCGTAACCATTACCGACAAAGACAATCCTAAAGGCTTGCCTATGTTGAGCGTAGACGAGCCGACCCTGACCATGGACTTTATGGTCAACACTTCTCCTTTGGCCGGTACTGAAGGCAAATTCGTGACTTCCCGCCAAATCCGCGACCGCCTGCAAAAAGAATTGCTGACCAACGTTGCCCTGCGTGTTGAAGATACTGCCGATGCCGACGTATTCCGCGTTTCCGGCCGTGGCGAATTGCACCTGACCATTTTGTTGGAAAACATGCGCCGCGAAGGCTTTGAATTGGCAGTCGGCAAACCGCGCGTGGTATTCCGTGAAATTGACGGTCAAAAATGCGAGCCTTACGAAAATCTGACTGTGGATGTGCCGGATGAAAACCAAGGCGCGGTCATGGAAGAACTCGGCCGTCGCCGTGGCGAATTGACCAATATGGAAAGCGACGGTAACGGTCGTACACGTCTGGAGTACCACATTCCTGCACGCGGCCTGATCGGTTTCCAAGGTGAATTTATGACCTTGACCCGCGGTACCGGCTTGATGAGCCACGTTTTTGACGACTATGCTCCGGTTAAACCTGATATGCCCGGCCGTCACAACGGCGTACTGGTTTCTCAAGAGCAAGGTGAAGCTGTTGCTTACGCCCTGTGGAACTTGGAAGACCGCGGCCGTATGTTCGTTTCTCCAAACGACAAAGTCTACGAAGGGATGATTATCGGTATTCACAGCCGCGACAACGACTTGGTGGTAAACCCTCTGAAAGGTAAAAAACTGACCAACGTCCGTGCCAGCGGTACAGATGAAGCCGTGCGCCTGACTACGCCGATTAAATTAACTTTGGAAGGTGCAGTTGAGTTCATCGACGATGACGAACTGGTTGAAATCACGCCACAATCCATCCGCCTGCGTAAACGCTACCTGAGCGAATTGGAACGTCGCCGTCATTTCAAAAAACTAGACTAATTCTGTTTGATTGATACGTTTTAAAATTGAGGCCGTCTGAAAAGTGTTTTGGAAATCCTAGATTTCATTTTTACACTTTCAGACGGCCTTTTATCATCTGTTCAAATAAAGTAAATCGGCATTTCTTCCGCTTGTACTGCCGCCTCATCAGTACGATCATTCTTACGATATTGCCCCGGTGATATCCCATATTGCTTTTTAAATGCCTTGCCAAAATGCGTTTCCGATTGAAAACCGACCGAGAGCGCAACCGATAAAACCGAATCCGCCGTCTGTTTCAATAATAATGCCCCCTGTTGCAAGCGAATACTGTTAACAAAGGCGTGCGGGCTTGTTCCCGTCTGCTGCTTAAATACTCGCATCAACTGGGCGCGAGACAAGTTGGCAATCGCGGTCATTTTCTCGATATTCCACTCTTCTTCCGGCTTGTCTACTACTGCCTGAAGCAGATTCCGCAAACGTTTGTCCTGCCAACCATTCAGCAAACCGCTTAATTGCGCTTCCCCATTTTTTTCCAAGCTAGCTCGAAGTAGAAATACCAGCAACACCGAAGCCAATGCGTTCACAACCGCTACCGAGCCGGACAAAGCCTGACCGCTCTCATATTGCAACAATGCCACCAAATACTGTAAAGAAGGATGGTTGATATTCAGCAAAACAGTGTCAGGCAGACCTGCCATAATATCCGCCTGCGCTTCATATTCAAACCGCGCACAGAAAAGATACAAAGCCGCATCGCCTCCTGCATGACTTTGCTTGACTTTAAATGCGCCTTTTTCACTCGTCAGCACATTGACGCCGAGATTTTCACAACTGCTGTCGCTACTCAAAGTATGCCCTACGCTGCGCGGGAAAAAAATGATATCCCCCGCACTCAGCAGCCTAGCCTCTTGCTCCCCATCAATTCGGATATAACCCGAACCGGCAGTTACGATATGCACCAAACCATGCGCACGCTTTGGCTCATGCCGCACATACCACTCCCCCTGAAACAGACATTGAACATCCACGCTGCCTTTTACCTGCGCCAATTCGACCAGCCTATCCAAAATATCCATAGTGTTTTTTACCAATAAATGAGATGTTTTGACGATTTTATTCTTCCAATTATTGCAATAATACACACACCAAACACAAACGGATAGGATTTTTTATCTTATCCACTCACATTAAGAAAGGACATATCATGTTTAAAGACTGGCCTGAACATACCGCCTTGGTAAAAAAAGCATTCGGCGAACTGGGTAAAAACCATCCTAAAATGCTGCAAGCCTACGGCGCACTGGATCAAGCAGCCGCTGCCGAAGCACTGGATGCCAAAACACGCGAACTGATTGCCATTGCCGTTGCCATTACCACACGTTGCGAAAGCTGCATCAGCGTGCATGCAGCCGCTGCAGCCAAAGCAGGTGCAACCGAAAGCGAAATCGCCGGCGCATTGGCCACCGCTATCGCCCTGAACGCAGGTGCCGCTTATACCTACGCTTTGCGCGCTTTGGAAGCAGTAGAAACCCAACGCTAATCGGTTTGTAAAATCAGGCCGTCTGAAAGCCGACTCCCCTTTCAGACGGCCTGATGAAATGCTAAACTGATAAAGTTATCATATTGTTTTCTGTCTAATAGGAGATTGAACCATGAAGAAACTGCTGACCGCCGTACTTTTTGCCGCCGCTGTTGCCACTCCTTTGGCCGCTTCCGCAGCCTCTATGCCTAAGGTTGAAAAAAGCGCGGCACAGCCTGCAAAAGCAAAAGGCGTTTGGATTGATGTCCGCTCTGCCGAAGAATTCAAAGAAGGTCATTTGCAAGGTGCGCTCAATATTCCGCACGACCAAATCGTTGAACGCATCAAATCCGTCAGCCCGGATAAAAACGCACCGGTCAACCTCTACTGCCGCAGCGGCCGCCGAGCAGAAGCTGCGCTGACTGAGCTGAAAAAAGCCGGCTACACCAACGTAACCAACCATGGCGGTTATGAAGATTTGGTGAAAAAAGGTTTGAAATAAATCTAGTTGATTTTAAAAAGGCCGTCTGAAACTTTTCAGACGGCCTTTATTACCATTACAGACAGCAACTTCCAAATCTCAAACGTTTGCTGAGACCGGTTTCGTGAATCAATTGTTTGATAACCAAAATATCGGTGTTATCGGCCAACGCGCGAATGCTGTGCGCCTCCATCGGCTCAAGACGGATAACTTGCAAGCCTTCGGTTTGCAAAACTTCGTCCACCGTTTTGATTTCGGCTTTGCCGTTTAAAACCAAAAGCAAAATAATCGCATCCGCCTCATATGCCGGAATTTCATTATTCTTCTGCAGTGAAAGCTGAACAATCTCCTGATTGCCGTCTGAAGCAATCACGCCGCCCAATAAAGCTTTGGGGTCTAACTCATAATGTTTCATTATTATCCTTTCCGCCCAAACGTTGCCGATTCGTGGACAATCGCTCAAGCAAACCAGTACAATACCGCCCATCTTACCGATAGACACAATATTGTCACATGAACATATTAATCTCAAACGACGATGGTTATCTTGCGCCCGGTTTGGCAGTTTTGGCAAGAGTATGTGCAGAATTTGCCAATGTCAGGGTGGTTGCGCCCGAACGCGATCGCAGCGGCGTCAGCAATTCCCTGACTTTAGACCGTCCTTTACAACTGAAACAGGCGGAAAACGGGTTTTACTATGTGAATGGCACGCCCACCGACTGCATTCATGTCGGCCAGCACGCCCTCGCCGATTTCAAACCCGACTTAGTCTTGTCCGGCATTAACAACGGCGCGAACATGGGCGACGATACGCTTTATTCCGGTACGGTTGCCGCCGCGACTGAAGCCTATTTAATGGGCATTCCCGCCATCGCCTTCTCGCTTGCCGATTCCAGCGGCCGTTATTGGGAAACCGCGGAGAAGGCCGCTTGGATACTGCTTTCCTACTTTCTCAAACGCCCTATTTCCGAACCCATCTTATGGAACATCAATATCCCTGCCGTCGCACCTGAGGATATCCAAGGCATAAAAATGACACGGCTCGGTCGTCGCCATCATGAACAAAGCATTGTTCCCATGTATAATCCACGTGGCGAACAAATTTATTGGATTGGGCCGGTCGGCGATGTTTCCGACAGCGAAGAAGGTACCGACTTTGGCGAATGCGCGTCCGGCTTCATCACGATTACCCCCCTGCAAGTCGATTTGACTGCCTACGGACAAATGGAGCAAACCGCTTCCTTTTGGTCAGAAATCCCTGCGCCTTAACAGTCCCTAACAGCCGAACACTTGAGAAACAAGCATATTTTTATTATGATATGCTCCGACGAGAACAATTACCCGAATACGAAAGTCATTAACATGTTGAAAAAAAGTGTATCTTATGCCGGATCGGCAGCTTTGGTTTTATTACTTGCAGCCTGTGCCAGCCAACAACCGGCTCCTGTAGTCGTCGGCACACAAAGCGGTAGTTCAACAACAAACTCTACCGCTGACAATCCTTACGGTGCAGCGCCTTACAATACCAACACCAGCCCAGCGGCAGACGCTCCATACACTCCGCCGGCAAGTACACCTGCTCCAACATATAACAGCGGCAGCACCGGCACTTACACGCCTTCTTACGCGCCTGTTGATATTAATGCAGCGACACATACTGTTGTTCGTGGTGATACCGTTTACAACATCTCCAAACGCTACAACATTACCCAAGACAATCTGCGTGCATGGAATAACTTGGCCGACAACACCATCAGCATTGGTCAAACCCTCCGTGTGAAACCTGAAGGCTACGTTGCACCGGCAGCTTCTGCAAGCAAACCTTCTACTCCAACAACTACAACCACTGCTCCGACTCCAAGCACTCCTGCCAATACACCAACCGTGTCTACCGGCAGCAGCCGCAACGTTAGCGGCATCACATGGCAGCGTCCGACTACCGGTAACGTTATTGCCAACTTCGGCGGCAGCAACAAAGGTGTAGATATCGCCGGTACACAAGGTCAGCCTGTCGTTGCAGCGGCAGACGGTAAAGTCGTTTACGCAGGCTCAGGCTTGCGCGGTTACGGCAACTTGGTCATCATCCAACACAACTCCTCATTCTTGAGCGCATACGGCCACAACCAACGCCTGCTGGTTAATGAAAACCAAACCGTGAAACGCGGTCAAACCATTGCGCACATGGGTAATACCGATGCATCCCGCACTCAGTTGCACTTTGAAATCCGTCAAAACGGCAAACCGGTCAATCCGGCAAATTATGTTGCCTTCTAAGCTGATTCAAGCAACTTAATTTCAATTCAATCCCTGCCTAAATGTCATTTAGGTAGGGATTGTTTGTACCGGTTTCCCATGAAATTTCATCTTCCTCTTCTTTATACCCTGCTATTGGGCGGTTGCGCCGCGTTTTTGCCATCATTGGACGAACGCACCCAAAGCAGTTATCTTGACATCCCTTCAACGCCGCGACTGGACAGCGCCTTAGGTATTCCTTCTACTCCCTCCAAGGCCGATATTTCCCATATCTATCTGCTGAACGATGCCCATGAAGCCTTTGTCGCCCGTGCCGCCCTGATTGAATCCGCCGACCATACCCTCGATTTGCAGTACTATATCTGGCACAACGACATCTCCGGCAAGCTTTTGTTCAACCTGATTCATCGCGCGGCCGAACGCGGCGTCCGTGTGCGTTTGCTTCTGGACGACAACAACACCAACGGCATGGATGATCTCCTGCTTGCACTCGACAATCATCCCAATATCGAAGTCCGTCTGTTTAATCCCTTTATTTTCAGAAAATGGCGTGCACTCGGCTATGTTACTGACTTTCCGCGACTTAACCGCCGGATGCACAACAAATCGTTTACCGCCGACAACCGTGCTACCATTTTGGGCGGACGCAATATCGGCGACGAATATTTTAAGGTTAACGACGATACCATCTTTGCCGACCTCGATATCCTCGCCACAGGCCGCGTCGTAACCGAAGTTTCCCAAGACTTCGACCGCTATTGGGCAAGTCATTCCGCCTACAACGCAACCAGCATCATCAAACGGGGAAACCTGCAAAAAGGATTGGTAGAGCTCGATTACACCGACCAAGATAAAAACCAAACGCTCATCCGCTACCGTCAAAGTATCGAACACTCCAACCTCTATCAAAAAATGCAGAGCAACCTTATGGAGTGGCAAAGCGTCAGCACACGCCTGATCAGCGATGACCCGGCCAAAGGCTTAGACCGCGACCGGCACAAACCGCCTATTTCCGAACGCCTGCAAGATGCCCTCAAGCAACCAGAAAAAAGCGTTTACCTTGTCTCCCCTTATTTTGTACCCACAAAATCGGGCGTTAAGGCCATAGAAAAGCTGATTCACAACGGCGTGGACGTTACCGTCCTGACCAATTCGCTCCAAGCAACCGATGTTGCCGCCGTCCATTCCGGCTACGTCAAATACCGCAAACCTTTGCTTAAAGCCGGAGTCAAACTTTACGAACTCCAGCCAAACCACGCCGTTCCGACTTCCAAAGACCGCGGCTTGACCGGTAGCTCCGCCACCAGCTTGCATGCCAAAACATTCATCGTGGACGAGAAACGCATTTTCATCGGCTCATTCAACCTCGACCCACGCTCCGCACGGCTCAATACCGAAATGGGTGTCGTCATCGAAAGCCCCGAAATCGCAGGCCAAATGCAGCGAACCCTCGTTACGACCACCCCAAACTACGCCTATCAGGTAACGCTTGGCAATTACAATAAACTATACTGGTATGACCCAAGCGAAAAACGAACTTACGCACACGAACCCGAAGCCAAGTTCTGGAAACGGATTACTTCAAAAATCCTGTCCATCCTGCCCATAGAAGGATTATTATAGAGGCCGTCTGAAAACAGAAATCATGCGGCCGAAGGAATTCACCATGTATCAACTCATCTGCAAAACCCTATTTGTTTGTACCACCGGCCTATTGTTGGCCTCTTGCGGCACCATCGGCAAACACAAATCCCACAAGCCACAAACAACCGCCAGAAAAGTCCAACCTGTCCGCATTTCCCATATCGACCGCACCCAAGGTTCGCAGGAATTGATGCTTCACAGCCTAGGCCTAATCGGCACGCCCTACAAATGGGGCGGCAGCACCACAGCCACAGGCTTTGACTGCAGCGGCATGATCCAATTCGTCTATAAAAACGCCCTCAATGTCAATCTGCCACGCACCGCGCGCGATATGGCCGCAGCCAGCCGTAAAATTTCCGATGACAAATTAAAAGCCGGCGATCTGGTCTTTTTCAATACCGGCGGCGCACACAAATATTCCCATGTCGGCCTCTACATCGGCAACGGCGAATTCATCCACGCCCCCAGCAGTGGTAAAACCATCAAAACCGAAAAACTTTCCACTCCGTTCTACGCCAAAAACTATTTGGGCGCACATACTTTTTTTACTGAATAAATCAAGGCCGTCTGAAAGGTATCGCAACATCATCGATACCTTTCAACCTATTGCTGATGAATGAAGCTTGGTTACAAGATAGGCCTGTGCAAAAATTTGTCCATAACAAAACACCATCAAGGATATATCATGCACACAGAATCCGTTCTAACCCTCCTCAAAACCCTGCAAAACCAAATCTGCGCCGCGCTGGAGCAAGAAGATGGCAAAGCCAAATTTGTGCATGAAGCATGGACGGGGAAACTGGGCATCGGCGAAACCCGCGTATTGAAAAACGGCGCAGTATTCGAGCAGGCAGGTGTGAATTTCTCGCATGTAAAGGGAACCCAAATGCCGGCTTCTGCCACTGCCCATCGTCCGGAATTGGCAGGCGCGGCGTTTGAAGCCATGGGCGTGTCGCTGGTCATTCATCCGAGAAATCCGTATGTGCCGACCAGCCATGCCAATGTGCGCTTTTTTATTGCCTATCCTGAAAATGCCGAGCCGGTTTGGTGGTTTGGCGGCGGCTTTGATTTAACGCCGTTTTATCCTTTTGAAGAAGATATCGTGCATTGGCACACAGTGGCGCGGGACTTATGCACGCCATTTGGCGAATCGGTTTATCCTGAATTCAAACAATGGTGTGACGAATATTTCTATTTGAAACACCGTAATGAAACACGCGGCGTGGGCGGCCTGTTTTTTGACGATTTAAACCGCTGGGATTTCGATACCTGCTTGAATTTTATCAAGGCAGTCGGGGAAGGCTATATCGCAGCGTATCTGCCGATTGTGGCCAAACGCAAAAATACGCCTTATGGAGAACGTGAACGCGATTTCCAACTCTACCGTCGCGGACGCTATGTGGAATTTAACTTGGTTTGGGACAGAGGCACGCTGTTCGGCCTGCAAAGCGGCGGCCGTACGGAAAGCATTTTGATGTCCATGCCGCCTTTGGTACGCTTCGAGTATCAATATGCGCCGGAAGAAGGTTCTCCAGAAGCCGCATTAAATCAATTTTTGGTAGCTCGAGACTGGCTGAAAGAATTCGGAAAATAATATCTGTTTGCAATACAGGCCGTCTGAAAGGCTGTTTTTAACCATAAATACTGCTTTTTCAGACGGCCTTTGCTTCAATTGCTTTGAATTTGCATACCTTTGCCTATCATGCTGTTTCATCTCTATAGAGTTTTTGAGACAATGCGCCCATATAAAAATCACCTCACAAACCACACTAAAAAGGAATAATCGGTGAAACGCATTTTCTTATTTATCGCAACCAATATCGCAGTTCTGGTTGTCATCCGTGTTATTTTGGCCATCTTGGGCATCAACAGTACCGACCAAGTCGGCAGCCTGTTGGCTTATTCCGCAGTCGTCGGCTTCAGCGGCTCGATTGTCTCCCTGCTGATGTCGAAAACTATCGCCAAACATTCAGTTGGCGCCGTCGTCATCGACCAACCCCAAAGCGAAGAAGAAGCTTGGCTGTTGGCAACTGTTGAAGCGCAAGCCCGCCAATGGAATCTGAAAACGCCGAAAGTAGCCATTTACGACTCCCCAGAGCCTAATGCCTTTGCAACCGGCGCAACCAAAAACAGTTCGCTCGTCGCCGTCAGCACCGGCCTGCTCGACCACATGACCCGCGATGAAGTCGAAGCAGTTTTAGCGCATGAAATGGCGCACGTCGGCAACGGCGATATGGTAACGCTGACGCTGATTCAAGGTATTGTGAATACTTTTGTCGTCTTCTTGGCGCGTATCGTTTCCAGCATGGTGGCACGTAACAATGACGGCAGTACGTCGCAAGGTACATATTTCATGGTCAGCATGGTATTGCAGATCGTATTCGGCTTCCTCGCCAGCATCATCGTGATGTGGTTCAGCCGCCAACGCGAATACCGCGCCGATGCGGGCGCTGCAAAACTGGTGGGCGCGCCAAAAATGATTGCCGCCCTGCAACGCTTGAAAGGCAACCCCAGCGACCTGCCGCAAACCATGACGGCAATGGGCATTGCCAGCGAAGCCAAAGATTCTTGGTTCAGCACCCATCCTTCTTTGGACAACCGCATCAACCGTTTGAAAAACCGCTAATCGAAAAACATCAAGGCCGTCTGAAACATCAATTTCAGACGGCCTTTTTTTATTTCTTCATCAAAGCCCGTTTGATGATAATCATCCAGTCTTTCTTATCCAACAGCGGCCGCTGGTTAAACACGTCATATTTGCAACCGTCCAGTTTCTGCAAAATCAACTGGCCGCCAACAATAATCATGCGCAACTCAAAACCGATTCGTCCTTTGAGGGTTTTGCCCAACGGCGATCCGGCCTTCAGCATTTGAAAAGCACGTTGGCACTCATGCGCCATCAGTCGTTGAAAAGCAAAGTCGGCTTTGCCGGCCGCAATCTGTTCTTCGCTGACTTTGAACTTCTGCAAATCTTCCTGAGGGATGTACACGCGCCCTTTCTGCCAATCTACCGCCACGTCCTGCCAGAAATTAATCAGCTGCAAAGCAGTGCAAATGCCGTCGCTTTGCGCCATGCTCACTTCATCGGTTTGCCCGTACAAATGCAGCATAATGCGTCCCACAGGATTGGCGGACAAACGGCAATAGGCAATCAATTCGCCAAAGTTTTCATAACGGGTTTTGACCACATCCTGACTGAACGCCGCCAGCAAATCATAAAACGGCTGCAACGGTAATTGAAACGGCCCAATCGCTTCGTTGTACAAACGCTGCATCAAAGCCGTTTGAGGTTTCCCGCCTTGTGCAATGCGGTCTAACTCTGCCTTCAGCTCATCCAGTTGGCGCAGGCGTTCGGCTGCTTCGGCATTGCCTTCGTCGGCAATATCGTCCGCCGTCCGTGCAAAAGTGTAAACGGCGTGAACCGGCTTGCGCAAACGGCGCGGCAGCACAATGGAGCCGACAGGGAAGTTTTCGTAATGATTGACTGACATGGGAAATCCGAAAATTTAAAATAAAGTATTTTTGCTGACAGGCCGTCTGAGATTCAGACGGCCTTACGTTTGGCCGCAAAGAAATCCTGCAATACGCTTTGGCATTCTTCTGCCAATATGCCGCCTAAAATTGCGGTATGCTTATTCAGACGTTTGTCGGCAAACAAATCGACCACGCTGCCTGCCGCACCGGTTTTAGCTTCGGCCGCACCATAAATCACGCGCCCGACCCGTGCCTGTATCAAGGCAGATGCGCACATGGAGCAAGGCTCTAATGTGATGTACACGTCGCAATCTTCCAAACGGTAATTTTGTAAGGCTTTGCCGGCAGCGGCAAGCGCGTTGATTTCGGCATGATGGCTGACATTGTGGTCGCCAATGCAGGTATTGTGTGTCGCTGCGATTACCTTGCCTTGATATACGATGACCGCACCAACCGGCACTTCGCCCAATGCCGCCGATTGTCTGGCCTGTTGTATCGCCAGCCGCATAAAGGCTTCCATATCGCTTTGCGAAGGGAAAACGGCAACAGGCGGATGGTTTTTCAAGGCCTCGCCCAGCTCCGTCTTTCTCTCCTCGGAAATATGCCGGACATTCACACCCGAAACCAGTGCAGCCAGTTGCCACAAGGTGCTTTTGGTTATGGTCAAACCCGACGCTTTCAGCAATAGAAATGCACGGACTGCGCCGATTTCCTGTAAATCTTGCAGTGTACAAATACCCAATTCTTTTAATGCGGCCAACGTCTTAGGCGCGAGTGGTGGCGTGGTCAGCATGGATTATTCCTGAAAATGCTGACGCGCCAAGGCTAAGGCCGTCTGAACATAATCGCTGTCTGCGTAAGGATCTAACGTGTGCGCCAAAGGAATTTTCCGCAACCAGGTCAACTGGCGTTTGGCAAGCTGGCGCGTGGCGACAATGCCTTTTTCGACAAAAGTGTCATAATCGGTTTCGCCTTCGAGATAATCCCAAGCCTGACGGTAGCCCACGCAGCGCATAGACGGCATATCGGCATGTAGCTGCGGATAATCGCGGCGTAAAGCGTGCATTTCATTGAGGAAACCGTGTTCCAGCATACTTAAAAAGCGTTTTTCGATTTGCCGGTGTAACAAATGGCGGTCTTCGGGGATAAGGGCAACCGTGCATAAATCCAATAGAGGCGCGGCCTGCTTCTGCTCTGTGAAATGTTCGCTCAAAGGCTTGCCGGTCAAAAAATAGACTTCCAAAGCGCGTTCAATACGCTGGCTGTCATTGGCTTTCAGACGGCCTGCCGTGATTGGGTCAACTTCCTGCAAACGGCGATACAGGCCTGCCAGACCGTGTTCGTTCTTTTCCGCCTGAAGTTGTGCGCGCACCTCCGCATCCGCACTGGGCAAATCGTTCAAACCTTCCGTCAGCGCGTGGAAATACATCATCGTGCCGCCGACAATCAGCGGATAGCGTCCGCGCGTATGTATTTCATTCACCAAGCGCACGCAGTCGCCGACAAAATCCGCCGCGCTGTAACTTTCCAGCGGCGAGATAATATCAATCAAATGATGCGGTACGGCGGCAAGCTCTTCGGCAGTCGGCTTGGCCGTACCGATGTCCATACCGCGATACACCAGCGCGGAATCCAAACTGATGATTTCTACCGGCAACGATTGGGCAATATTTAAGGCCAGTGCGGTTTTACCGCCGGCTGTCGGGCCGAGTACGGCGAAGGCTTTGGGCGCGTTCATAAGAAAACGGAAAAATTAAAAATGCGATTATAGCAAACCCGGGCAAACCATATTTCAGGCCGTCTGAAACATTTGCTCTACATTATCAAAAGCGTTACACTTGCTGCGCCGTTTCAGACGGCCTTTTATATTGATTTCAAACCTGCTGCTGCCGTCATTGCGCCGGAAGTCAAGCCGTCAGCGACACTGCGTCGCTGTAAACACGAAAGAACACACTATGACCGTATCTCCCGTAGCCTTGCGCCGTCAAACCGAGCGCAAGCCGCATCCGACTGCGCGTTATTGGAAAAAATGCGATGTCGAGGCTTTGTTTGGACTGCCTTTCCTAGACCTCGTTTTCCAAGCCGCCGAAATCCACCGCCAAAACTTCAACCCGCGCGAAATCCAACTTTCCACCCTGCTCTCCATCAAAACCGGCGGTTGCCCCGAAGACTGCGCCTACTGCCCGCAATCGGCACACCACAACACCAATCTGGGCAAAGAGCAGATGATGGACGTGGACGAAATCGTCGAAAAAGCCAAAATTGCCCAATCGCGCGGCGCCAGCCGTTTCTGCATGGGCGCGGCATGGCGCGGTCCCAAGCCCAAAGACGTGGCTGTCGTTTCCGAAATCATCAGCGCGGTGAAAGGCTTGGGCATGGAAGTGTGCGGCACCTTCGGCATGCTTGAAGACGGCATGGCTGAAGACTTCAAAAAAGCCGGTTTGGACTACTACAACCACAACCTCGACACCGACCCCGAACGCTACAACGACATCATCCACACCCGCAAACACGAAGACCGCATGGATACTTTGGGCAAAGTCCGCAATGCCGGTTTGAAAGTCTGCTGCGGCGGCATCGTCGGCATGAATGAAACCCGCGCCGAACGCGCCGGTCTGATTGCCAGCCTTGCCAACCTAGACCCTCAGCCCGAAAGCGTACCGATTAACCAGTTGGTCAAAGTAGAAGGCACGCCGCTGGCCGATGCCGAAGATTTGGACTGGACGGAATTTGTCCGCACTATCGCCGTCGCGCGCATTACCATGCCACACAGTTACGTCCGCCTGTCCGCTGGCCGCAGCAATATGCCAGAATCCATGCAGGCCATGTGTTTCATGGCTGGCGCAAACTCGATTTTCTACGGCGACAAGCTGCTGACTACGGGCAATCCGGACGAAGACGGCGACCGCCTGCTGATGGAAAAATTGAATTTGTATCCGCTGCGCTTTGAATTGGAAGAAGAATACAAAGCCGCGCAGGAAACGCCTAAAATCAAAGTCGACTATTAACCGCCATGATAAAAGGCCGTCTGAAACTTTTTCAGACGGCCTTTTATCGTTATTCAACATTAAAACTTTCAATCTTCCGTATCCATTCTTCCTTTTCCGCCTCGCTCAAAAACGAAGCGCGGAACGAATTGGCGCACAAGGTTTTGATTTCTTCCGCACTCAAATCCAAAGTCTCGGCAAGCGCTTCAAAATTGCGGTTCATATAGCCGCCGAAATACGCCGGATCATCGGAATTGACGGTTACCAACACGCCGCGTTGCAACATACGGCGCAAATTGTGTTTTGCCATCTCCGGAAATACTTTCAATTTCAAATTGCTCAACGGGCAAACGGTCAACGGCATTTGCTCTTTAATCAAACGCGCCATCAAGGCCTCATCTTCTTCCGCCCGTACACCATGATCGATACGGCGGATATGCAGTAAGTCCAAAGCCTCATAAACATATTCCGGCGGGCCTTCTTCTCCGGCATGCGCCACCGTCAACAAACCCTCCGCCCGCGCCTGCGCAAACACGCGCTCAAACTTGGACGGCGGATGCCCCAGTTCGCTCGAATCCAAGCCTACGCCGATGATGTGTTCTTTATAAGGCAAAGCCTGATTTAAGGTTTCAAATGCGCTTTCTTCCGATAAATGGCGCAGGAAACACATAATCAAACGCGTACTTATGCCCCATTGCTGCCCGGCTTCATGGCAGGCGCGGACAATGCCGTTAATCACGGTTTCAAACGCCACGCGCAGTATGGGTTTGCGGATCGAAAAATATTTCCGTATGCACGACATTGTCTTCTCGGCAACGCTCAAGATACGCGCGGGTCAAATCGTAAAAATCCTCCTCGTGCAACAATACGCCGGCACCGGCATAATAAATATCCAAAAACGACTGCAAATTGTGAAAATCATAAGCCTGCCGTACCGCATCGACATTTTCATAAGGAATCGCTATACGGTTGCGCTTGGCGATTTCAAACATCAACTCCGGCTCGAACGTCCCTTCGATATGGACGTGCAACTCGGCTTTGGGCAGGGCTTGGATAATTTGTTTGATATTCATATTTTCTCTGATTTTCGGTTTATATTTAATATTGAAGGCCGTCTGAAACTTTCAGACGGCCTTTGACTATTTATCTGTTAAAAACCATTTTCCATCATGATTTCGCCAGGGATGCGGTTGCGGTGCATGGCGTAGCCCAAATCCATCAGGGCTTGGAAAGTGTCTTTGACCATTGCCGGATTGCCGCAGACCATAAAGCGCGTATCGGCTTTGGTGAACTTGAAGCCGACTTTTTCTTCCAAGTCGCCATTCTTCAGCAATTCGGGAATCCGTTTACCGCTCAATGCGCCTTCTGTTTCCTCACGCGTGGTAACCGGAACAAAAGTGAATTTATGGAAATATTCTTCAATCAGCGGATGCTCTTTCAAATCGGCAAGGCGTTGGTTGAAAATCAACTCGTCGGCGTAAGAGACGGAATGCGCCAAAACCAAACGGTCGAAACGCTGCCAAATTTCAGGCTGCTCGATAATGGAGAGGAAAGGCGCAATGCCGGAACCCGTGCAGAGCATGACCAAATCTTTGCCGTCAGGGAAACGCTCGGGCAAGAGGAAACCGGTAGCCGTTTTATCCAATAAAATAGTGTCGCCCTCTTTCATCGCAGCAAAACGCGCCGACATCGGGCCACCTTCGATTAACACCGCGAAATACTCAAGCGTATCGGCGTATTCGGCAGACACGACAGAATACGCGCGCCAAATAAAGCCCTCGCCGTCACGGAAACCAAGGCGCGAAAACTGCCCTGCCGAAAAACGGTAGGACTCGGGGCGGCTGATGGCAAAAGTCATCAACTTAGGCGTATGGTGTTTGATCCACAAGACTTTTTCTTCGGTAAACTTGGCTTCTGGAGAAGCTGCCATAATAGGTTTCCTTGATATTCGGTATCAGTTTCAAATAGGGCTTATTATAAAGATTCAAAAGGCCGTCTGAAATATTTATTTTCAGACGGCCTTTAAGATTATTCACGGCGCAAACGGATACTGATACCTTTTTGTTCCAAAATCAAATCGTTACCGTCAAAACGATAGTTCCATACGCTTTGTTTGCTCAAAAACGCATCTTCCAGCTTCATGTCTTCACACAGCATCATGCTTACCGCAATATGGCCAAAATCAATTTTGTCCGAACCAATCGTATTGGCTTGGAACATCATACCGTTACACCCCATCTTGCCATACGCCTTAGGCATCTCGCTCAAATCCAGATAGGCATCAGTACCGGCCAAATCTTTTTCGGTGAATTTATTGAAAGCGACAACACGCCATTTGGCGGCTAGAGTAGGCATTTTCATTTGATGTGATTCAGATAATTTGGCAGAAGAAGTTTGTGGTTGATTAGGTAAAGGCTTATCGGCAGGCGTAGAACAAGCAACCAATACAAATGCACTAATCATTGCTGAAATAAGGGTTTTCATGATTCATCCTTTTTTAAAATCTGTTTTATCATTTAACTGTAAACCAAACGGACAACGGCTTTTTTACTGTCTGCATCAAAAAATAGATATAACTCATCGCAACCATATTCCTGAAATTTATATCCGCTCAAATAGCCGACATAAGAAAAAACTTTTCCATCGTCTCGTTTGGGTGTATCCACTAAATTACCGTACTCTTCTTGGAACATTTCATCAATATGGTTAAAACCTTCTTCCAACATACCCTCTGATAATCCGCCGGCATCCTCAATCAAATCTCTATCCAACCCATCACCCTGACATTGTGAATCTGCAGCTTCCTTCAATGCAACCAATTCTTCCAAAGTATATTTGCTGCCCAGCTCAATAGGCACATACTCCTGAAGGAATTCTCCATATTTCAGATACAAATTTTTGATGGCATTAAAACAAAGATGATTGATTCTATATACGTTTTCTAATTCTTCCTGCGTATCTTGCCGATAAATATGCGGCGTTTTATACCAAGCCGCCTGATCAAAACTTATACCCTGTTTTTCCGCAATCTTATGCGCTTGTTCCATTATTCTAGTTTTGATTTCAGACGGCATTTCTTTATTTTCCAAAATAAAAAAACGCCAATCGCCATTAAATCGATATTTACCGTTCTCATCGACATCAAAACAAATACTGTCCTCAAAATTATAGCGGTCATGAAATGCCGATGTATGCTCACCTACGCAACCCGAATGAATTTCCGCAGGTTGGACGAAATGTATCCAGAACTCTTCACTGTCAGGACGTATAAATTGAAGATTAAGCGAACAAATGGGTAAAAAATGTTTCGCGTGTCGCTCTATCTCTTCAGAAAAAACTTCTTCCGGAGAGGGGAATGGACGAATAAATTTTTCAGGGATATTCATCTTAATCACCATAATTTAAAGGCCGTCTGAAAAACCATTCATCTTCAGACGACCTTTAAGCCTTATTTACAAAGTCGTATCCAATGCTTTGGAAATATCGTTCCAAATATCGTCCACATCTTCGATACCGACAGAGAAACGCAGCAGGCCGACCTTGATGCCCATTTCCATTTTCACATCATGCGGCACGCCGCTGTGGGATTGGGAATAGCAATGGTTGACCAAACTTTCCACGCCGCCGAGGCTAGAAGCCATTTTGACCAGTTTCATGTTTTTAATCACACTATTGGCCGCTTCACGCGTGTCGTTTTTGAGATAAACCGTCACCACGCCACCGATGCCTTTGGGCATTTGTGCTTGGGCGAGTTCGTAATGTTCGTGAGACGGCAGGCCGGGGTAGAACACTTTTTCAATGGCAGGATGGGCTTCCAAACGGCGCGCGATTTCGAGTGCGTTTTGGCAATGGGCATTCATGCGCAAGGCCAATGTTTTGATACCGCGCAACACCAGCCAGCAGTCCATCGGACCTGCAATCGCGCCGGTATGAACCATCATGTCGTGCAAAGGCTGCGCCAGCTCTTTGGTTTTAGCAACGACTACGCCCATCAGTACGTCGGAATGGCCGCATAAATATTTGGTAGCGGAATGGAGCACAAAATCGCAACCCATATCCAACGGCTGTTGCAGATACGGCGTGGCAAAGGTGTTGTCGATACCGACCAGCGCACCAGCTGCCTTGGCTTTCGCGGCAAGCGCTTTGATGTCTACCAAGCGCAAAAGCGGATTGGACGGCGTTTCCAGCCAAACCAGTTTGACATTGTGTGCGTTGAGCAGTTCGTCCAAATTATCCGGATTGCCCAAATCGGCAAAAACAACGTTCACACCCCATTTTTGATAAATATCGACCAATAAATCATAAGCGCCGCCGTAAATATCGGCGACGGCGACAATGGTATCGCCCGGGCGCAGGAAAGTACGCCACACGGCATCAATCCCCGCCATGCCGCTGGAAAACGCAAAACCGGCCGCACCGTGCTCCAAATCGGCAACGGTATCTTCCAAGACCTGGCGGGTCGGGTTGCTCAGACGCGAATAGCGGTAAGGAACCTGCTCGCCGATTTCGTGCAGCGCGAACATACTGTTTTGATAAATCGGCGGCATCAGCGCGCGGTTGTGTTCGTCGCAATCGTAGCTGGAATGAATGGCTTTCGTAGCGAATTTCATTTGGTCTCTGCCTATGTAGATGTGAATAATCAAAGATTTTATCACTATCTGAAAAATAGAAACAATCAATGCAGGCAGATAAAGCAAGTGATATAATCTCGCATTTGCAAATCAGCCGATACGAGCCGATTCCCCAACACGCATCTCAACAATCCTATCATGAAGGACATACCACGCATGAACGCCATTGCAGACGTGCAATCCAGCCGCGATTTACGCAACCTGCCGATTAATCAGGTCGGCATCAAAGACCTGCGCTTTCCAATCTCCCTCAAAAGCAAAGAAGGCGAACAATCCACCGTCGCCCGCCTGACCATGACGGTTTTCCTGCCTGCCGACCAAAAAGGCACGCATATGTCGCGCTTTGTCGCCCTGATGGAAAAACAAACCGATGCTTTGGATTTCGATACGCTGCACAAGCTGACTGCCGATATGGTTGCCCTGCTGGATTCCCATTCCGGCAAAATCAGCGTTTCCTTCCCGTTTTTCCGCAAGAAAAGCGCGCCGGTCTCCGGCATCCAATCGCTGCTCGACTATGATGTTACCCTGACCGGCGAAATCAAAAACGGTACATACAGCCACAGCCTGAAAGTGATGGTTCCGGTTACTTCCTTGTGTCCGTGTTCCAAAGAAATTTCCCAATACGGCGCGCACAACCAACGTTCGCATGTGACGGTCAGCCTGATTGCAAACGCAGATGTAGGCATTGAAGAAATTATCGATTACGTCGAAGCACAGGCAAGCTGCCAGCTCTACGGTTTGCTCAAACGCCCTGACGAGAAGTATGTAACGGAGAAAGCATACGAAAATCCGAAGTTTGTCGAAGACATGGTTCGCGATGTGGCCACTGCGCTGATTGCCGATAAACGCATTGAATCGTTTGTCGTCGAAAGCGAAAACTTCGAATCGATACACAACCATTCCGCTTACGCTTATATCGCTTATCCTTAAAAGCCGAGCCGAATAGAAATAAAGGCCGTCTGAAAGTTTCAGACGGCCTTTGGCATAGATTGAACGATAACATGAGACTATCGGTCATATATGGGCAACCCTATTTCGATATAATTCAAAAGCATTAGATTTCTCTCGCAATATTTAACATAAATTAAGCCGATTGTTTTCCCCATCATTTATAATGACGGTTCCTCAACGGCATATCCGTGGATACTATGAAAAAATTCCTTTATTTCCTCATTGCATTTTTAGGCTTGAGCAGCTTCGCATTCGCAGTAGATGCCAATGATTTGCTGCCTCCAGAGCAAGCTTTTGTACCCCAGGTCAATGTAACCGACCAAGGCATCAGCGTGCAGTTCAAAATCGCTGACGGCTACTATATGTACCAGTCCAAAATCGTTGCAGCGACCAATCCTGACAAAGTCTTGGCCGAACCCAAATTCAGCAAAGGCGAAGAAAAAGAAGACGAATTCTTCGGCAAACAAACGGTTTACCACCATACCGCACAGGTTGACCTGCCTTACAAACAAGCCGCGCCGCAATACAAACTGACGCTGACTTATCAAGGCTGTGCCGAAGTGGGTGTGTGTTATCCGCCGGTGGACACCGAGTTTGACGTAAAAGGCAACGGGGTTTACCAGCCGCAAAGCGACGAGCCGGTTTCTGCCAAAGACCGCTTTTTGCAACCATCTGCCTCTTCAGACGGCCAAATGCCCACGCAGCCCGCTACAAACAATCCCGACAGCAGCCGCTTCAAGCTCTCTTGGGATACTTTAAACGCCAACCTGTTGGCGTTTTTTGTCGCAGGTTTGGGCTTAAGCTTTACCGCCTGTATGTATCCGCTCCTACCGATTGTTTCCAGCATTGTCGTGGGCGATAAAAAAGCCGGCAAAGGCCGCGCGTTCACCTTGTCTATGGTGTATGTACAAGGTTTGGCACTGACCTATACCTTAGTCGGCGTGATTGCCGGTTTGACCGGCGCGCTGTTGACCGTATGGCTGCAACAGCCTTGGGTCGTACTTGCCGCCGCCGCGTTGATGGTGATACTGGCGCTGTCTATGTTCGGCCTCTTCAATATCCAGCTGCCCAACTCCGTCCAATCCTATTTCCAAAACCAAAGCAACAAACTCTCCGGCGGCAAAATCATTTCCGTCTTTATCATGGGTATTTTGTCCGCCCTGATTGTCGGCCCTTGCGTTGCGCCTCCGCTGGCATTTGCTTTGGGCTATATCGGTCAGACCGGCGATGCCGTATTGGGCGGTCTTGCGCTTTATGTCTTGGCACTCGGCACCGGCGTGCCGCTCATTATCATCGGTACATTCGGCGGCCATATCCTGCCTAAAGCAGGCGACTGGATGAACGGCATCAAATACGCATTCGGCTTCATCTTACTGGCCGTTGCCGTATACCTTGCCACACCGCATCTGCCTTATTTCGCAGTAGTCGGCCTCTACACCTTGCTGATGATTGTTCCCGCCCTGATGCTTTTGGCGAAATCCGGCAAACAAAAAGGCCGTCTGAAAACGGTTGCCGCCGTATTGGGCTTTTTACTACTGATTGGCGGCTCATGGTTTGGCTGGCAGAGCTTCAATAAACAAACCACCGCCCTGCACCACTTCTTAACGCTGGTTCCGCCATCCGAAGCCGGACAAGAAACCGACCACGGCAAGATGTTTACCGATGTCAGCGAACTCAAAGCCACTATGGATGCCGCTTTGAAAGCCGATCCAAGCAAGCCCGTGCTGATTGATTTCTACGCCGACTGGTGCGTATCCTGCAAAGAAATGGCCGCCTACACGCTCAACCAACCGCAGGTACACGAAGCGGTCGATATGCAGCGCTTCTTCCAAATCGACGTAACTGCCAACACTCCCGACCATCAGGCCTTACTGAAAGAATACGGCCTCTTCGGCCCTCCGGGCGTGTTTGTTGTCCGCGCCGACGGCAGTCATAGCGAAGCCTTATTAGGCTTTGTCAAACCCGATGCCTTCATCGAATGGTATCGCAAAAACGAGAAATAGCCGTCTATAAAAAGGCCGTCTGAAAACAGATTTTCAGACGGCCTTTTCTTATATTTAAAAATTAAAATTCATCTTGAGCCCAATGTGTAGAACGCAAAATGCTGGAATCCACATCCTGAATATTGCGATGACCGGTAAACGCCATGGAAATATCCATTTCTTTATACAGGATTTCCAGCGCACGGGTTACGCCTTCTTCACCATACGCACCCAAACCATACAGGAACGCCCGGCCAATCATCGTACCTTTCGCACCCAAAGCCCAAGCCTTCAAAATATCCTGACCGCTGCGGATACCGCTGTCCATCCAAACCTCGATGTCGCTGCCCACCGCACTGACCACATCAGGCAAAGCCTTAATGGCAGACACAGTATCGTCAAGCTGACGGCCGCCATGATTGGAAACGACCAATGCATCCGCACCGCTTTTCGCTGCCTTTTCCGCGTCTTCGGGTTCCATAATGCCTTTGATGATCAGCTTACCACCCCACAAATCTTTAATACGCGCCACATCGTCCCAGCTCAGACGCGGGTCGAATTGTTCGGAAGTCCATGAAGACAGCGAAGACAAATCGCCCACGTTTTTCGCATGACCGACAATATTGCGGAAAGTGCGGCGTTCCGTGTTCAGCATTTTCATACACCATTCCGGTTTGGTCGCCAAATTGATTAAATTGGCAATGGTTGGTTTCGGTGGCGCGGACAGGCCGTTTTTGATGTCTTTGTGGCGCTGACCCAAAACCTGCAAATCAGCGGTCAATACCAAAGCCGAACAATTGGCATCTTTTGCACGCTTAATCAGGTTTTCCATAAACTCGCGGTCGCGCATCACATAAAGCTGAAACCAAAACGGCGAGCTGGTGTTTTCAGCCACATCTTCAATCGAACAAATAGACATGGTCGACAGCGTAAACGGAATACCAAATTTTTCCGCCGCCCGCGCCGCCAAGATTTCGCCGTCAGCGTGCGCCATGCCCGTGAAACCTGTTGGCGCAATCGCTACCGGCATTTTCACATCCTGCCCAATCATTTTGGTTTCGAGACTGCGTCCCTCCATATTAACCAATACCTTTTGGCGGAAACGGATGTCTTTGAAATCCGAAGTATTTTCACGATAAGTAGTTTCCGTCCAAGAGCCTGAGTCGATATAGTCATAAAACATACGCGGCATTTTACGTTTGGCAACAAGGCGCAAGTCTTCGATACAGGTTATTTTGCTTAAATCACATTTCATTGTCGATTGCCTCTGTTAAGGTAAGATGGATGGTCAAGGCCGTCTGAACATTTCAAACACCTCATTATTTTACTCCATCAAAACAACTAAATTTTAAGAATAATTTTGATAATCTATATTAGTATCAATATTAAATCAAAACATTTTAACCCTGCCATTTGTAGGGTTGATAGCCTTTTTTCAGACGGCCTTAAATCCAAATTACAGAAAAATAAAGAAAATATTTGCCGATTTAAAAATCAACCCATGCCACCATTTAAACAAACAATCAAACCGAACCGCCACATACTTGACTGAAACACTCAGATATTAGACAATTCCCCCACTAATAAAAACGCCCCACACAGGCAACCACACCATGAGACTGACTACCAAAGGGCGATTTGCAGTAACCGCCATGATAGATTTGGCGATGAACGCGCAAACCGGCGCTGTCAAACTCAGTGCCATCAGCGAACGACAAAGCATATCGCTGTCCTACCTCGAACAATTATTCAGCAAGCTGCGCCGTGCCGGATTGGTTGAAAGCCTACGCGGCCCAGGCGGAGGCTATATCCTTGCCGCACCCGCCGAGCAAATCAATATTGCACAAATCATCTCCGCAGCCGAAGACCGACTGGATGCCACACAATGCGGCAGCAAAGCAAACTGCCACCACGGTGCCCCCTGTCTGACCCATGACCTTTGGGAAAACTTAAACAAAACTATCAATGATTACCTCAGCAGCGTTACGCTGCAAAGCATCATTGAACAAAAAAACTGCAGCGACAGCAGTCATGTCGTTACCTTTACACACATTCATTAAACCGACTTGCGGCAAAGACCGCAGGCAGATGACCAAACGAAAGAGCAAACCATGACCGTCAAAACCCCCGTATACCTCGACTACGCCGCCACCACTCCCGTTGACCGCCGCGTTGCCGAAAAAATGATTCCCTACCTGTCCGATATTTTCGGCAACCCAGCCTCCAACAGCCACAGCTTCGGCTGGGAAGCAGAAGAAGCCGTAGAAAAAGCACGTGCAGACATCGCAGCCCTGATTAACGCCGACTCTAAAGAAATCGTTTTTACCAGCGGCGCAACCGAATCCAACAACCTCGCCATTAAAGGCGCGGCGCACTTCTACAAATCCAAAGGCAACCACCTCATTACCGTGAAAACCGAGCACAAAGCCGTGCTTGACACCATGCGTGAACTCGAACGCCAAGGTTATGAAGTAACTTATCTAGACGTACAAGAAAACGGTTTGGTTGACTTAGACGTGCTGAAAGCCGCTATCCGCGAAGACACCATCCTCGTTTCCGTAATGTGGGTAAACAACGAAATCGGCGTAGTTCAAGATATTCCTGCCATTGGCGAAATCTGCCGCGAACGCAAAATCATTTTCCACGTTGACGCAGCACAAGCATGCGGCAAAGTGCCTGTCGACGTTGAAGCCGCCAAAGTTGATTTGCTGTCTATGTCCGGCCACAAAGTATACGGCCCTAAAGGCATCGGCGCCCTGTATGTACGCCGTAAACCACGCGTCCGCCTCGAAGCCCAAATGCACGGCGGCGGCCACGAGCGCGGTTTCCGTTCCGGCACATTGCCGACCCACCAAATCGTCGGCATGGGCGAAGCCTTCCGCATCGCCAAAGAAGAATTGGCACAAGACACTGCGCACTACCTGAAACTGCGCGATATCTTCCTCAAAGGTATCGAAGGCATCGAAGAAGTCTACATCAACGGTGACCTCGAACACCGCGCTCCAAACAACCTGAACGTCAGCTTCAACTTCGTCGAAGGCGAAAGCCTGATTATGGCAGTCAAAGAACTCGCCGTATCCAGCGGCTCCGCCTGTACTTCTGCCAGTCTCGAACCAAGCTACGTCCTGCGCGCACTCGGCCGTAACGACGAATTGGCGCACTCTTCCCTGCGCATCACCTTCGGCCGCATGACCACTGAAGAAGAAGTCCAATTCGCAGCAGAACTGATTAAATCCAAAATCGGCAAACTGCGCGAACTGTCTCCGCTGTGGGAAATGTTTAAAGAAGGTATCGATTTAAACTCGATTGAATGGGCGGCGCATTAATCAAGAGAAAAGGTCGTCTGAAAAATCCACAAGGCCTTTACCTTTTCAGACGACCTCATCAAGAAAATACTAAAAATGACGATAATAAAAATAAAATACGCCACTTACTTTCTTGTCTGATTCTATGCTCGGCCCCGCTGGTTTCAGCACAGACACAATCTGATTGGTCAACTATATTCAAATCATTTGAAAATGGCTGCCAATTCGATAAACATTTGGAAAACCTGTTGGATCCATTTAGTGATGTAAGCTATGACTGGAACGATAAAGACTCTAAATATCAAAACCTGCGTTTGAATTATCCCAATAGAGTCAAGCTGCCAAAGGCTTACCGTGATCTTGCGCACCCTCCGATGACTTTGCACCGCGCGGAATTTAGTGAAGATGGAAAACCGTTTATTCTTGATCAAACCCGTTTGAAACTCAGCGGTACTTACTATGGCTTGCCTGTGGTTCATATCAGCCAGACGTTCCAAGTAGAAACCGCAGGTTACAGTTACACCCGTTTATTATTGGATGTACCTTTGGAACAGGCACGCAAGGTGTTAAAAGGAAAATACCGCCCTATTCGAAAATACAGTTTGATTTTAGAAGAATACGAAACCCTGCAAGCAAAACTAAAACCGATTAATGTTAACGGAAAACCCCAAACAATTTTAGAATGTGCCTTTGTAGATGGTTGATAAAACAACTGTAATAGGCAATCAACTTAGACATTAAAAAGGACGTCTGAAACCTTAAAAAAAACCTTTTCAGATGACCTAAAAGCCACAACCTTCAAATTAAGGATACAAACCAATGGACGAACAAGAGCTCGACCTCGACAATCTCGACAACCTGCTCGAAGATTTTGACGGCGTTACCGTAGAAGGTGGCGTCGATTCGGAAAACGATGACGGCTGCGAAGGCGGCGCATGCAAAATCTAAACTTCAGGCCGTCTGAATATTCGTAAACAAACCATTTTCACCATTAAAAACATAAAGGAAACCACATCATGGCATACAGCGATAAAGTAATCGATCACTACGAAAATCCCCGCAACGTCGGTACTTTCGATAAAAACGACGAATCTGTCGGTACCGGCATGGTCGGTGCACCGGCCTGCGGTGACGTAATGCGTCTGCAAATCAAAGTAAACGATGAGGGTATTATCGAGGATGCCAAATTCAAAACTTACGGTTGCGGTTCTGCCATTGCTTCTTCCAGCCTGATTACCGAGTGGGTTAAAGGCAAAAGCCTTGACGATGCACTGGCAATCAAAAACAGTGAAATTGCCGAAGAGTTGGAATTGCCGCCTGTAAAAATCCACTGCTCCATCTTGGCTGAAGATGCAGTAAAAGCAGCCGTTGCCGACTATCGCAAACGTCAGGAAAATAAATAACCTTGTTTGCCAGATACTTAGTTTGCAGACATTAATGTCTAAATCGGCTTGATAGGCACCAACTGCCATATAAGTGCGCCAGTACCTGCAAAATCAAAGAAGACGATATGCCTTTTACCGATGAAGAAATCCAATCCCTACTTGCTGTCAAAGGCATAGGTAAAACCATATTGCAGCGTTTGCAGCAAATGGGATTGGATGATATTGCCACTCTGGCGGTTGCGGATTTAGACGATATTTTGGAACAGGGCGCACAATTAACCGGCTCAACCTGTTGGAAAAACAGTCCGCAGACTAAAGCTGCCATTGCCGCCGCAATAGAGTGGGCAAAACAGCGTTTTCAGACGGCCTGATAGTCAAGAGGCCGTCTGAAATAAAAAGCAGGCAAAACAGAAAATGATTGCGAAATGAGGAAAAAAGCATGATTACCATCACAGAAAACGCAGCCAAACACATCAACGGCTACCTGACCAAGCGTGGCAAAGGTTTGGGAGTGCGCTTAGGTGTGAAAACCAGCGGCTGCTCGGGCATGGCATACAACCTTGAATTTGTCGATGAAGTGAACGACGACGACCTGATTTTTGAAGAGCATGGCGCGCGCGTTTATATCGACCCGAAAAGCTTGGTTTATCTAGACGGCACACAAGTTGATTACACCAAAGAAGGATTACAGGAAGGTTTCAAATTTGAAAACCCAAACGTTAAAGACTCCTGCGGCTGCGGCGAGAGCTTCCACGTTTAAGACATAAAAATGGCGGGACTGTATCAAAACCGTCCCGCCATTTTTTCGCTTCCTGCCTGTTGTAGCTGCCTTTGCCTTTTCTTTTCCGTTCCACCTTGTGTCGGAACAAATCAGATTTGACTAAGGCTTTTAAGGCATTGTCTCGTATTTTGCCTTTATTGTGTTGCACCTTACCGGTCATATTGTTTTCCTTTCGTATAAACAGTTTCTGGATTATATCGTAAAATAATCCTCTTCTTTAGATTTTTTCCTTTAATATCATGTCTCAATACTTCAACCTCTTTCAGCTTGAGCCATCTTTCAATATTGATACCGAAGCACTCGAACAGACCTATCGAGCTTTAGCTGCCCGTTTTCATCCCGATAAATTTGCTTCTGCTTCAGCTTTTGAGCAGAAACAAGCCGTTATGATGTCTTCTACAATTAATGACGCCTACCGCACATTAAAAAGCCCTATTGATCGAGCCGCTTATCTCTTGAAAAGCCAAAATATTGATGCTGATGCACCTGAACACACTTCGTTTTCACCAGAATTCCTCATGCAGCAGATGGAATGGCGGGAAACATTGATGGATGCACAAATGGAACAAAACCATGATGCCATCCGAGCGCTGGATCAAGAAATCCAAGAAGTACAAAGCAACCTATATCAAGATTTGCAACAAGCATTTGAACAACAGGATTATGAATCGGCCGCACAATGGGTACGGCATGGCCGCTTTCTTAATAAACTTCGCAATGAAATTGCTTCAATCTTATAAAGTACATATGCTGCTGCATTTGCCTAAGTTTTATAGCAAATGATTTTATATGCAAAACAAAAACCGTATCAGATAAAGCTGATACGGTTTTCTTATCTTAACTACCTATTAGCGTTTTTTACCGGTAACAGTAGCAACAGCCAGGTTTTCGTTACGTTTCAGAGAAACGCTTTCAACACCTTCTGGCAATTTGATGTCTGACAAATGCAGAATGTCGCCGGCAACTACTGATGCACAATCCAGCTCCAAGAAAGCAGGAATGTTTGCAGGCAAAGCAACTACTTCAACAGAAGTGTTCAACAGAGATACACGACCACCTTGCAATTTAACAGCTTGAGAGTTTTCAGCGTTAACAATGTGCAGAGGAACGCGGATACGTACAGGTTGATCAGCTTTTACAGCTTGGAAGTCGATGTGTTGAACTTCGCGACGGAATGGGTGCATTTGGAAGTCACGCACGATAACGTCTTTAGTTTCACCATTCAAAGACAGTTTAATCAAAGCAGTATGGAAAGATTCTTTTTCCAATGCGTAGAATACAGTTTTGTGGTCTACAGCGATAGCAACAGGCTCTTGACCTTCACCGTACAGGATGCCAGGGATTTGGCCTTCGCGACGCAGGCGGCGGCTCGCACCAGTGCCTTGGGCTTCGCGAACAGAGGCTTGAATTTCGTAAGTCATGTTTAATACTCCAATTTAGATAAAATCGTCGTCATCGGCCGCGACCAGCTTAAGACGACATCGGGTTATGGCAGCAACATGCCGCCAGTCATCACATCTTCATTGAAAAGATATGAGACGGATTCTTCATTGCTGATACGGCGTACCGTTTCAGCCAGCAAACCGGCAATGGTAACTTGACGGATGCGTTCACATTTTTTAGCTGCTTCAGACAACGGAATCGTATCTGTTACAACTACTTGGTCAATTTCAGAAGAAGCAATTCGATTCACTGCTTCACCGGAGAATACTGCATGGCTGGCGTATGCCAGTACACGATCTGCACCGCGCTCTTTCAGGGCAACGGCTGCTTTACACAAAGTATTTGCCGTATCGATCATATCATCTACGATCAAGCAGGTACGGCCTTGAATGTCACCGATAATATTCATTACTTCAGCCACGTTGGCTTTAGGACGACGTTTGTCGATAATGGCCAAATCAGCATTTAAAGATTTAGCAACAGCACGTGCACGTACAACACCACCGATATCGGGGCTGACAACAGTCAGATTTTCGATACGTTGTTGTTTAATATCGTTCAATAAAATCGGGGTGGCGTAAATATTATCTACCGGAATATCGAAGAAACCTTGAATTTGGTCGGCATGCAAGTCAACAGTCAATACACGGTCAATACCGGCTGAGTACAACATATTCGCTACCAATTTAGCGGAAATCGGCACACGAACAGAGCGAGGACGGCGATCTTGACGCGCATAGCCAAAGTAAGGAATCGCGGCAGTAATACGACCGGCAGAAGCACGTTTGAGTGCATCGGCCATAGTCAAAATTTCCATCAGGTTGTCATTGGTTGGCGCGCAGGTAGGTTGCAAAATAAACACATCGCGACCACGCACATTTTCCAACAATTCAATGGCTACTTCGCCATCAGAGAATTTGGAAACGGTGGCTTCACCGAGTGAAATATCCAAATGTTTGACAACACGTTGCGCCAATTCCGGATTTGCATTACCGGTAAACACCATTAAACTGTCATAAGCAGCCATATCTTCACCTGATTCTAGATTTGATTTACGCTCAGAAAACATTACGCTTCCCTCTGCCCTATGTCTAAGACACTAATTATGCGATTATACGCGTAAAGACGGGTAAAAAAAAGTTTTTCAGCGTTATTTTGCTCTTAGCGTAAAAAAGCGTGTAAGAAAACTTACACGCTTTTATTTGGCTGGGGAGGAAGGATTCGAACCTTCGCATGCTGGAATCAAAATCCAGTGTCTTAACCGCTTGACGACTCCCCAACTTACTAAATCATATGAAACAGCGGATGAATATCTAATCCTTCCACACAATAAGCTTCATATGATTGAGAAACCTGTTGGTAAATTGTATTTACTTCTTGATGAGATTCACTTGCTATAAATAAACAAGCTCCAGAACCGGTCATTAATGCATAACCATATTGGGATAACTCAACATAAGCCTTCCAAACTTTAGGATATTCCTGAAATACAACCGCCTGCATATCATTTTGAAACGGCTGTAACGATTGGAAAGTCGGCATTATGCTGGGTTTGGAATCCCGTGTCAAGCATTCATGTGCAAAAATTTTAGCGGTTGCCACATGGACGGGGGGCTTAACAACAACATACCACTGTTTAGGGACATCTATTTCAGCCAGCTTCTCGCCCACGCCTTTGGCAAAAGCACTTCTTCCAAAAATAAAAAAAGGAACATCCGCACCAAGACTTACACCTAAATCAATCAGTTGCTGCTTGCTCAAACCACACTGCCACCATTGGTTTAAAACCATTAAGACCGTGGCTGCATCAGAGCTTCCGCCGCCCAATCCGCCTCCGGTTGGAATCACTTTATCCAACCAGATTTCGACACCGTGCGCTACGCTTGCATATGGCAGTAATAATTTAGCCGCCCGATAAGTCAAGTCCTGTTCGGGTTCAAGCCCTTCGACCGGCGTATGCAGAATAATCTGCCCATCAGTACGCATTTTCAGATGAACGGTATCGTATAAGCCGATCAAACAGAAAATACTTTCTAAATTATGATAACCATCGCTCCTGCGGCCGGTAATCCTCAAATCCAAATTTAATTTGGCCGGCGCAGGAAAGGCTTGGATTTCCGCTGAAGCAAACATGGCATCCTCTATTTGCGTGCTGCGCATCGGGTTTGTCCATTCTTATCCAAAGAGTGATTTACCGTGTCGAATACCAAGCGGATATTAAACTTGGCATTCTCAAGTTGAAGCGTTTTGGGCTGTCCTGAACTATTTAATGTGCGCGATATTGTCCAGTCAAACTGCTCTAGACGGCCATCAGGCAGAATTTTGTATGGCGCATTGGCAACGCGTTTACCATCAGCCCAAATATGCAGATATTGAACCGGCAAAGCAAAGCCCAAAAGCTGTCTGCTCAATTCCTCAGCCGTTTCCGCCTGATAAACCTTACCCTTACTGTCTACTGCCAATACGCCTTCGCTGTCTTGACACAGCTGGCCTACGGTATTGCCCAACGGGGTATTCACATCAATGGTTTGAACCGCGTTTTGATAAGTCCAATCGAAATTAGCATAAGAGCCTTTGCCTTCCACTTTGACAGCCAAGCGACCGTCAGCGCTAAAATCCTGTACCTGCTCGGCCGCTTGCCAACTGTTTTGCTGAGGTAAGTTTGGCTGCGCACAGGCAGCTAAAAGCAATAAGGCTGCAACCGATGATAATTGTTTTACATTCATGGATATTCCTTCATAGGCCGTCTGAAATCAAACGCTTTTCAGACGGCCTTTTGGTTTTATTTGTGTTTTTGAGTATGCGGTTTGCTGGGCATTATACCGAATTTGGACATTATCTCTTTTAATACTCGGAGATTGCTTCCACGTTTCAAGCCGTCATTCCAGATTTCTTTGGCCTTGTCTTGGTCGCCAAGCGTCCATAGGACTTCACCCAAATGTGCGGCGACTTCGGCTTCAGGTTCTTTTTCATAGGCATATTGGATATACGGCAAAGCCATTTGGGCATCGCCTTTAAGATAATAAGCCCAGCCTACACTGTCATTAATGGCTGCGCTTTCCGGCTCCATCTGATAGGCCGTCTGAACCATTTTGAAAGCCTCGTCCAAATCCTTGCCACTTATCAGCAGGGTATAGCCCAAAGCATTCCAACCGTGCGGATTATCCGGATACAGCTCTACCACACGGCGCAAATCGGCAATCGCCTTGCCTGGCTGATTCAGCTTCTCATACACCATCGAACGCTGATACAGCACATTGGCAAGCAGCTCTGGAGAAGCTTGGGTTTTCAAGGATTTTTCTGTGGAATTTACCAAGCTGTTTAAAGCGTTCAACGATTCTTGAAGATTGGTGTTTTTAGACAATACAAACAAAGCCGTATTTAGCAAATCACTGGCTTCAAAATAACGTCCTCTTTGCTCGGGCATTTTTTGTGCGCGTTGCACCAAAGCCCAAGCCTCTTTATGGTTGCCCTGTTTGGCTTCGATGGAAGCAGCCAAAATGGTTTTATCAAACGTATAAGCCGTAGCCGTTACCTTGTCCAGCCATTGTTTGGCTTTGGCCAATTCTTCAGCATCATTATAAGAAACCGCGCCAATCAACGCCGCACGGCTGCGCTGCTCTTCCGTACCGGCTTTATAAGCCTTTTCCAGATAACTGTTTACCGCAGAAATATTTTCCGTCTTGCTCGCTGACAATAAGGCGGCCTGAATATACAAATCAGGGTTGGGATTTTCTTCCAACAAAGTCTGCAAACGCTTAAATGCCTTATCATTTTGGCCATGGGCGATTAAATTGGCGATATCCAATTCCTGCCAAATCGGAGATAAGGTTTTGGTGTCTGTCTCTTTGAAGAAGCCGTCCAGAATATCAGGATGCCGTTGCGCCATCAGTCTCAATGTAACAAAAGTCGGCGGCAAAATTTCATTGTCCAACTTGGCCAATCGCTGCAATGCCGCAATGGCGTGTTTCGTTTGACCGTCTTTTGCACTAAAAATTGCATCCGCAATCGCCGCTTCAGGGAAGTCTTTATAATTCAATGCCGTTTTATGTACTTGCTTAACCGCATCGCTGGTCAGATTCGGCTGTTGGGCTGCGGTTTGTGCCAAAAGCAGGAACACGCGCTTTTGCTCATCTTCACTACCGCCGGCAATCACCTTGTCCAATCCGCTCAAATTCTTATCGGCTTTACCCAGCAGCAAATTGCGCAACCAAGTCATACGCTTTTGTGTTTCACCAGGCTCCGGCTCGATTTCGCGCCATTTTTGGTAAATGGCTTCAGCCTGTTCAAATGCGTTTAAAGAAACCGCCATCTCCAAAGCGCGTTCGGCCACTTCGGGAGATTTGGTGCGATGCAAAGTCAAAATATAAGTAAACAGCGCAGAAGCCGCATCACCCTTTTGCAAGGCCAGTTCTGAATTTAACAAAGTGAAAACCTGCGAAGTGCGGTTTTGTATACCCAACAGACGTATCCGTTCCTGCTCGCGCTCTTCGGGAGAAAAACGGTCGGCACGGCTTTTCTTTTTGATAATCTTAGCCGATTCAAAAACAGCCTTTGAATCGCCGGGCGCGGCAAAAGTTTGTGTAGCAAACAACATCATGACAGCCGCAGCTGCTACTCGAATACGGGATGGGGAAAACAACATAACTATCCTTTTTGAGAACCTGCCGGCATTTTCAGACGGCCTAAGCATCTGCAAAACAGACGCAAAGCTTTATTTATCATTCAGGCATAACTGTAACACACGCACTCTATTTTGTTGACACGGTAACCGTAAACCTTGTGTAATCCTCATCTGCATAAAACGATCAGCGCCAAAAATGAATACCGCCCACCTTATCCATTTCCTAACTCAAGCTTCACGCTTCAGCAGCCGTATGCAAGCAGAGCGCAATCAATTAGTTACCGCCCAAACGGCCAAAGAAGCAGCCGTTTTGGTCGGCATCGCCTTGCATGAAGGAGCGTGGCAAATTTTACTGACCAAAAGGGCCGAGACCTTAAGGCAACACACCGGACAAATCGCCTTTGCCGGCGGTCGCAAAGATGCCCAAGACGACAGCCTAACGGCAACGGCGTTAAGAGAAGCTTATGAAGAAACCGCCATTCCGATTGCCGCATGGCAGACTTTTGCGCCGCTACCCTTTTATGACACGCCTTCCGGCTATCGTGTTACGCCTGTTCCGGCAATTTGCACCCAGCCCGTCAACCCAAAAGCCAATCCCGACGAAGTAGCTGAAATTTTTTATCTGCCTTTGGATTTCGCCTTAAACCTGCAAAACTACACATTCCGTCAGCTTCATCACAACAATCAAACCCTCGCCCTCCCCGCCCTGCCTTTCCGACACTACGACATCTGGGGGCTGACAGCAATCATCCTATATGGACTGGCAGAACGTTATCAGCAATATTGCCAAGCTTTTAAATAAGGCAAGGCCGTCTGAAACCAATGTTTAGACGGCCTGATTTAATCAATTTTCTTTATGCGGCCTCTTCGAAATATTCGACACCTTCTCCGAACCATTTCATCTCATTGCGCAGGGCAACCACTTCGCCAATCACCATTAAAGCCGGACGCTCTGCTTCGGCAGCCAGCAAGCCCAAATCTTTCAGACGGCCTGTTCGCACAGTTTGATTGTGTAAAGTCCCATTGGAAATCACGGCAACAGGTGTAGAAGGCTGTCTGCCATAAGCCATCAGTTTTTCCGCAATCTCAGCCGCTTTAAGCGTACCCATATAGATTACCAACGTTTGGCGGCTTAAAGCCAAAGTCTGCCAATCAGGCTGATTGCCCTCGTGTTTACTATGGCCGGTCACAAATAACGCACTTTGGGCGCAATCGCGATGGGTTAACGGAATACCGGCATAAGCAGTAGCGCCAAGCGCAGCAGTAATGCCCGGCACAATGCGGTAAGCGATTCCGGCCTGATGCAGGGTTTGCACTTCCTCTCCACCGCGCCCGAACACAAAAGGATCGCCGCCTTTCAACCTTACCACACGCTCGCCTTTTTGAGCGTGTTCAACCAAGAGACGATTGGTTTCTTCCTGCTGAACATGGTGCGCACCGGCACGTTTGCCCACGCTGATTTTCACCGCATCTTTACGCACCATCGCCAAAATCTCATCCGACACCAAAGCATCGTAAAACACGGTATCCGCAGCCTGAATCGCCTGCAAAGCATGTATGGTCAGCAAGCCTGGATCGCCCGGCCCTGCGCCCACCAAAACCACTTCGCCGCCAAACGGCGTTTCCCGGTTTAACTGCGTGATCAATTCACGTTCTGCCGCCTCGATATTGTTTTGAGCCGCAAAAATACTGAAACGGCTGTCGAACAACTTTTCCCAAAAATAACGGCGTCGTTCGACATTATTCAGCGCTTGCTTAACCTTTTCGCGCCATTTTCCGGCAATACGCGCCATCGTGCCCGTATGCAGCGGAATCAATGTCTCGATAATCTGCCGCCATTTACGCGCCAATACAGGCGCAGTACCGCCGCTGGATATGGCGATCTTCAACGGTCCCCGATCCACCACGGCAGGTACGATAAACGAACACAAGTCCGCCGTATCCACCGTATTGCACAATTTCGCCCGTCGTTCCGCCGCTTCAAAAACACGGCGGTTAAACATGCCATCATCCGTCGCCGCAATAACGAAATACACTTCGTCCAGCATGGCTTCCTCAAATAAGCCGCCCAGCCAAACTATTTTCCCTTCAGCCGCCCATTGCTGAAACTGCGGATTCAAAGTTTCCGCAACAACGCGCACGCACGCTCCGGCAGATAACAGGCTTTCCGCCTTGCGCTCGGCAACCTTACCTGCACCTACCAGTAAAACAGGGCGGTTTCTCAAATCAGCAAACAAAGGATAATGGCTCATGGTCGTGCTCTTGCTTTATCAATGATTGTCCGCTGATATTAAAGGCCGTCTGAAAAAATAGGAAAGAATGGTTTCTGATTTTCTTATGGTGTTTGGTTATATGCCTGCAAAAACCGTCTTTCGAATAACAAAACATTCAGACAGCCTTTTTGAATTTCAATCATAAACCGAATTATTTTAGATATTTGCTATCAAACGGGGAACTTATTTTCTGCTCTTCCTACTAAAAAGTCTTAACAATTATTCATATCAACAACTTAAGTGATATTAATTTGTTAAGGTAATTTCAAAATATAATATTTAGAAGCGAATATACAGCATGACAACTGAAGCAAAAACAGCCCCTTTGCCGACTATTCTCTTTAACAAGGCAGCCTATACCAACGGCGATGATGCTATTCTGAACATCTCCAATGCGACAGACAAAATCACCTCTGTTACCGTCAACCATTTGGGTACGGAAATCCAAAAATTGGATAATCTGAACTCAACCACCGTCAAACTCTCTTCCGATATTTTTTCACCCAATTCAGGCTACGTCGTCAAAGTAGAAACCGTTGACAACACCGGCAACCACACCAGCAAAACACTGGGATTGTCTGTCGAAGACGACTGGACCATTTTTCCCCGCTATGGCGTAGTGGCGGGATCTAACGATAATTCGGCAGAACAAAACAACTCCATGACCAATGACCAGCTCGAAGGCTATCAAAACAATATCGATCAGCTGGCACAAATGCACATCAACAATTATTTCTTCTATGATGTGTACGAAACAACCTCCAATCCATTTCCAAACGTAAACAGCTTCAAGCAAGAATGGGCGACTTGGGCTGTCAAAAACGGCCAACCAAACCCTCCCCAAATCGATACCCTGCTGATTAAAAACCTCGTGAATAAAATTCACGAAAAAGGCGGCAGTGCCATGCTCTACAATATGCTTAACGCCGCCTCCAATGACGAACTCGATACCCCGGCCATCAAAGAAATTTTAAATAATGTCAAACTCTACAATGCCCAAGAGCATCCCGACTTCGGCAAAGCCGGTGCAGAAACCAAAACATCCGTACAACAATTCGTCGATCCTGCCGACAAAAGCTGGCAAAACTATATCGTCAACACCATGATCAAAGCCCTGAAAACAGGCGGCTTCGACGGCTGGCAGGCCGATACCATGGGTGATAACCTCGTTTACAAAATACAAAACGGCCAAAAGACTGAAAACTTCAGAATGTCTGACGGTTATGACGATTTGTCAGCCGCGGCTGCGGAAAAGTTACACGATTACGGTCAAACTTATATGATCAACGACATCAGCACAGGTAGGGCCGATGTCTTATCCACCACCGGCATGGATGTTCCTTACTCAGAAATCTGGCCGCGCGATTTTAAAGATACAGCCGGAAATACCCATTATGAAAACCACAACTATGCCGAGCTTAAACGCTTGGTAGGCCGTCTGTACGATTACAATCACGTTTCCCCGATTATTGCCGCCTATACTCAAAAAGATACCCACCCGGAAGATCATTCTTCCGAACTCAATCCGGACAACGAATTGCTGGTCGATGCCGTTATCGCAGCGAGTGGCGGCTACCACATGACTGTTGCCGCATTAAACAACCTCCCGGATAAAAACGCACATGGTTTTGGTATTTTGCAAGACCCATACTATCCCGCTCAAACGATCAAAACCAACGAAACCCTGGCCAAATCAGAATTTAACTATCAACAATTCATTACCGCCTATGAGGAGCTGCTTCGCGGCGAAGGCTTGGTTGAACTCAAAGACAGTCATGCCTCCATCGTAGCATCCGACGGCTATGACATGACTTCCACTTCAGGCGAAGGAGGCAAAGTTTATACATGGACCAAAGCCACCGCAGACGGCGGCCGAGTTGTCCAATTAATCAATCTCGCAGGTCTCGACAAAGACACCAATTGGAACAGCTCCAACCACCACACGCTGAAACTCGACAACCCTAAAGTCAGAATCCCGTTTGATATAGAAATCAGCGCAGAACAGGCCGAGCAAGCCATCGTACAACTGTCTTCCCCCGACTCAGACGATATATCCATGCACACATTAGAATCTTCCGTCATCTATGAAAACGGCAAACCGGTGGCACTGGAAGTCACCGTACCGAGCCTGGATGTCTGGGATATGCTTTATGTTAGCAATTTAGGGCAGGCAAGCGTCAGCCAAACCTTTGCCGACGGCAAAACCACATTCAACGGCACCCACACCGACGACCATATCAAAGGTACTGAAAGCGAAGACATCATCTACGGCAACTGGGGCAATGATGAGATTCATGGCGACAGCGGCAATGACAAATTGTCCGGCGACACCGGCGGCGACGTCATCAACGGCGATGCCGGCAGCGATATTCTCTACGGAGGCGGTGGAAATGACCATCTGAACGGCGGTTTAGACAATGACACGCTGTATGGCGGCGCCGGTAACGATACTATGTTGGGCGAAGCAGGTAACGACATCCTTCACGGCGGCGCAGGCAACGACACACTGTTCGGCGGCTTAGGAGACAATATATTGCGCGGCGAAGCCGGTAACGATACCTATGTATTTAATCGCGGCGAAGGTCATGACACCATTTTCGACCATCACGGCACAAATGCTATCCAATTCGGCGCAGGCATTTCCCTCTCGGATCTGTCGCTCGAAATGGTTACCGAAAAGGACGGCACGACTTGGAACATCACCATTCGTGGCGAAAACAATCACAATGAGCTCATCACCATCGACCACCAATATGCCGACATCCATACCGACGCCCAAGGTAAAAAAATTCCCTCAGTCAGCGAATTCCGCTTTGACGAAGGTACGTTCAACATTGACCAGTTAATGCATATTTTAGGTTAACCATTAAAATATTGAGCATCCCAAAGCCGGACTTTCAAAAAGAGTCCGGCTTTTCTTACCCACAACGCCACTTCCATTTTTCAGACAGCCTTTGCCTGCGTATAATATCGTTTTGTCTACAATTTGAAATCCTAACCAATGACCGAATCCATCCGCCTGCCCGCTTCCACACTCAAGCCCTCCACCGTTGCCCTGCCCGGCTCCAAAAGCATCAGCAACCGCACGCTACTCTTGGCGGCACTCTCCGACAACGTTTGCGAAATCCATTCTTTGCTCAAATCCGATGATACCGACCGAATGCTTGAAGCACTCGACAAACTCGGCGTGCAAATTGAATCTTTACCTGAAGGCCGTCTGAAAGTTCATGGCACCGACGGCCGCTTTCCCAATCCAACCGCCGATTTGTTTTTAGGCAATGCCGGTACGGCATTCCGCCCTTTGACTGCCGCACTTGCCGTTTTGGGTGGCGACTATCATCTGCACGGCGTACCACGTATGCACGAACGCCCTATCGGCGATTTGGTCGACGCGCTGCGCATTGCCGGCGCGGACGTACAATATCTGGGCAATGAAAACTATCCTCCGCTTCAGATCGGCAAACGCCAAGACAACGACGAGCGCGTTATTCCGATTAAAGGCAATGTTTCCAGCCAATTCCTGACCGCCCTGCTGATGGCTTTGCCCCTGACCGGACAAGCATTTGAAATCCACATGGTAGGCGAGTTGATTTCCAAACCTTATATCGATATCACGCTCAAGCTGATGGCGCAGTTCGGTGTGGACATCATCAATGAAGACTACCGTGTATTTAAAATCCCGGCCGGTGCCAAATATCATGCGCCCGAACATTTATATGTAGAAGGTGATGCATCCAGCGCGTCTTATTTCTTGGGTGCAGGCCTGATTGCCGGTACACCCATCCGCGTAACCGGTATCGGCGCACACAGCATCCAAGGCGACGTTGCCTTTGCACGCGAGCTAGAGAAAATCGGTGCGGATGTTATTTGGGGCGAAAATTTTGTTGAGATTTCCCGTCCCGCCGAGCGCAAGATTCAGGCTTTTGATTTGGATGCCAACCATATCCCTGATGCGGCCATGACTCTGGCTATCGTCGCACTGGCCACCAAACAGCCCTGCACCCTGCGCAATATCGGCTCATGGCGCGTCAAAGAAACTGACCGTATCGCCGCCATGGCAACCGAACTGCGTAAACTTGGGGCAGAAGTTATTGAAGAGGCCGAAGCCATCCATATTACGCCGCCCGAAACACTTACCCCCGATGCCGTCATCGATACTTATGACGACCACCGCATGGCTATGTGTTTCTCGCTGGCTTCGCTTTTGGGTGTCCCGGTCATCATCAACGACCCGAAATGTACGCATAAAACTTTCCCCGACTATTTCCAAGTTTTTGCATCATTGACCAACTGATTGATTATTCAAAGTTTCAGACGGCCTGTTGCATACAAAAAACACAGGCCGTCTGAAAAATAAAATAAAACTATACTTTTTCTTAATTTATGCGATAATAGCTAAATAAATTCTTAGCTATTCATATTTCCTTTCGGAGAGAAAACATGTCAGACGAAAAAAGCAAAGCCTTAGCCGCCGCCCTTGCCCAAATCGAAAAAAACTTCGGCAAAGGCTCCATCATGAAAATGGACGGCAGCCAGCAGGAAGAAAACCTTGATGTTATTTCCACCGGCTCCCTCGGCGTGGACTTGGCACTCGGCGTTGGCGGATTACCCCGCGGCCGCGTGGTTGAAATTTTCGGCCCAGAATCCTCCGGTAAAACCACACTCTGTCTCGAAGCCATTGCCCAATGCCAAAAAAATGGCGGCATCTGCGCATTCATCGATGCCGAGCATGCTTTTGACCCGATTTACGCCCGCAAACTCGGCGTAAAAGTCGAAGAACTCTATCTCTCCCAACCGGATACCGGCGAGCAGGCATTGGAAATCTGCGATACATTGGTACGCTCAGGCGGTATCGATATGGTCGTTGTCGACTCCGTAGCCGCACTTGTGCCTAAAGCCGAGATCGAAGGCGAAATGGGCGACAGCCATGTCGGCCTGCAAGCCCGCCTGATGAGCCAAGCCCTCCGCAAACTGACCGGCCACATCAAACGCACCAATACATTGGTTGTTTTCATTAACCAAATCCGTATGAAAATCGGCGTGATGTTCGGCAGCCCTGAAACCACGACCGGCGGTAACGCGCTTAAATTCTACGCCTCCGTCCGCCTCGACATCCGCCGTACCGGTCAGATTAAAAAAGGCGATGACGTCATTGGTAATGAAACCAAAGTCAAAGTCATCAAAAACAAAGTTGCGCCTCCATTCCGTCAAGCCGAATTCGATATTCTTTACGGCGAAGGCATCAGCTGGGAAGGCGAATTGATTGACTTGGGCGTCAAACATGACATCGTTGAGAAATCCGGTGCATGGTACAGCTACAACGGCGCAAAAATCGGCCAAGGTAAAGACAATGTACGCGTTTGGCTGAAAGAAAATCCTGATATCGCCAACGAAATCGATGCCAAAATCCGTGCGGCAGTCGGTATCAATGTCGATATTACCGAAGGCAAATTGGATGATACCGACGGCGAACGTCCTGAGGAATAAGTCTGTTTGAAATTAAAGGTTAAAGACCAAATAAAGGCCGTCTGAAATCCAACCATTAATCGGATTTCAGACGGCCTTTTATTCAATACTGCTTAAAGCCCTAATGCTTGAGCGTGAAACTCAATATGCGAATCGATAAAGCTGGCAATAAAGAAATAGTCATGCCCATAGCCCGGACGGACTTTATATTGGATATTGAAACCTTTTTCTCGTGCTGAGCGAACAAACCCTTCCGGTTGCAAGACTTCAGGATACAAAGCATCTTCACTGCCGACATCAATCAAAACAGGCAATTTATGCGAGGCAGTCTGAAGCAGCTTTGTACTGTCATAGTATTTCCATGTTTCTACGTTTTGACCCAAATAAGCTGAAAACGCCTGCCTGCCGCCTTCCGTATCGATTGGATGACATAAAGGCGCAAAGGCTGAAACCGCAGCATATCGGCCAGGATGCTTCAAAGCCAAATGCAGCGCGCCATGCCCGCCCATGCTGAAACCTGCAATGCTGCGCTCTTTCGTTACCGGAAAATGATGCTCGATCAAATCAGGCAATTCTTGGCTGATATAGCTTTCCATTTGGTAATGCTGCGCCCAAGGTGCTTCAGTTGCATTGACATAAAATCCGGCACCCTGCCCAAGATAATATTCCTCACTGTCGGCAACATGCTGACCGCGTGGCGAGGTATCCGGAAAAGCCACAATAATATTCCATTGTGCCGCAAAACGTTGGATTCCGCTTTGCCGAACCAATTCAGAACCATCACTATTTAAGCCGGAAAGAAAATATAAAACAGGTGCGGGATAGCCTTTTAAGACTTGTGGCGGCAGATAGACATCAAATACCATATCCGTCCGGCAGGTTTGAGAAAAGTGGCAGTACCGTTCCTGATGCCCGTTAAACATCTTTCTGCGTTCCAGCAAATGCAATTCTGAATTTTTCATTTTATTCCTTGTAAGGAAACAACAATAAGCAGAATGTTAGCGCAAAACCTGTCCATCGTGTTGTTGCCCTATCTTTTTAAGGCAACCAAATCTGCTTTAAACAAGGCTTGCCAATCATGCGAAATCATTACGCCGACAGCATTTAAAATCTATACACAATCTCTGTGGATAAATCTGTTGATAAGCTTTGGGTAATCGTAAAATTTTCTTTAGGAACAAACTAAGTCTTAAATTGACTAAAATTTAATCAAATAAAACATAATAAAATCAATTAGTTATATTTATAAGATTTTACTATAATCATACAGTGAAAATTTATAGGTAAAACAAGGTTATGCGGCTTTGTGCATAAATTAGGGTTGACATCCCTAAAAATCGCCCCGAATCAAAAGCTGCGTAAAACAACGGCCGATTTCATCAGATGCCATTCAAAAGACACGCGGCCATACATTTTGCGTTACAATACGCACTTATTTTTAAGAAAGAAAAATACGCCATGAAAGCCTCCCAGTTCTTCATTTCTACCCTTAAAGAAGCCCCTGCCGAAGCCGCACTTGCCAGCCACAAGCTGATGATTCGTGCCGGTTTGATCAAAGCCAATGCATCTGGTCTTTATACTTGGATGCCGATGGGTCTGCGCGTATTGCGCAAAGTTGAAAATATCGTGCGCGAAGAAATGGCTCGCGCGGGTAGCGTAGAGCTGCTGATGCCGGTGGTACAACCTGCCGAGCTGTGGCAGGAATCCGGCCGCTGGGAGTTTTACGGTAAAGAGCTGCTACGCCTGAAAGACCGTCATGACCGCGATTTCTGCATGGGTCCGACCTGTGAAGAAGTGATTGCCGACATCGTACGCAAAGAAGTCAACAGCTACAAACAACTGCCGAAAAACTTTTACCACATCCAAACCAAATTCCGCGATGAAGTGCGTCCGCGCTTTGGTGTGATGCGTGCGCGCGAGTTCGTCATGAAAGACGCTTATTCCTTCCATGCCGACTATGCCTCGCTTCAGACGACCTATCAGGATATGTACGACGCTTACTGCCGTATCTTCACCCGTTTGGGTTTGGAATTCCGTCCTGTTGCCGCGGATACCGGCAGCATCGGCGGTACCGGCTCTCACGAATTCCAAGTATTGGCTGAAAGCGGTGAAGACATCATTGCATACAGCGATACTTCCGATTACGCCGCCAATATCGAGCTGGCGCCTACCTTGCCGCTCAAAGGCGAACGCGTCGCTGCTCAAGCTGAGTTGACCAAAGTACATACACCAAATGTCAAAACCATTGAGTCTTTGGTTGAATTCCTCAATATTCCGGTTGAACAAACCCTCAAGTCCATCGTGGTCGAAGGCGAAAACGAAGGCGAACTCGTCCTGCTGCTGTTGCGCGGCGACCATGAGTTTAACGACATCAAGGCAGAAAAACTGGCCGGCGTGAAATCACCGCTGACCATGGCAAGCCCTGCAGCGATTGTTGAACAGTTCGGTGCAAACGGCGGCTCTCTCGGCCCTGTTAACTTCAAAGGTAAAGTCTATGCCGATTTCGCCACCGAAAAAGGGGCAGATTGGGTTATCGGCGCAAACGAAGACGACTACCACTATACCGGCTTCAACTTCGGCCGAGATGCTGCCGAGCCTGAATTTGTCGATTTGCGCAATGTCATCGAAGGCGACATCAGCCCCGACGAACAAGGCCGTCTGAAACTGGCGCGCGGTATTGAAGTCGGTCACGTTTTCCAATTGCGCGACAAATATACCCAAGCCATGAATGTCAGCTTCTTGGACAATAACGGCAAATCCCAAATCATGGAAATGGGCTGCTACGGTATCGGTATCACCCGCGTTGTGGCTGCAGCCATCGAGCAAAACAACGACGAAAAAGGCATTGTTTGGACCAAAGCAATGGCACCGTTTGAAGTCGTGATTGTACCGATGAACTACAAAAAATCAGAAGCTGTACGCGAAGCCGCCGACAAAATCTATGCCGAGCTTTTGGCTGCCGGTGCGGATGTATTGCTGGATGACCGCGACGAACGTGCGGGCGTATTGCTGAATGACTCCGAGCTGTTGGGTATTCCTCACCGTATCGTGATCGGCGATCGCGCCTTAAAAGAAGGCAATGTCGAATATGCCGAACGCCGTGACAATCAGGCTCAAACCGTTGCGGTATCAGAAGTTGTCGCTAAGGTTCTGGCTGCATTAAACGCTTAAATTTTTTTCAATAATGAAAAGGCCGTCTGAAACTGATTATTTCGTTTCAGACGGCCTTTTTCTGTTTTAATAAATAATGTTTTTTCCGTAGCTCTCTAATATTTCTTTGATTTTCAAAATGGTTTCTTTAGGCGGCGGATGTACGCCTTTTAACTTGTATTCGTCGCCGCACAAAGCCCATTTATGTGCGCCCAATTCGTGATACGGCAAAAGCTCGACCATTTCTACATTATCCATATCACCGATAAACTCGCCTAATAAATGCGCTGAACGCTCATCATCGGTGTAACCTGGAACAACCACATAACGAATCCGCGTCGGCTGATTGCGTTCGGCAAGATAGCGCGCGAATTTCAGCGTTTTGGTATTTGGGATACCGACAAGCACTTTATGAATTTCAGGATCGATTTGTTTTAAGTCGAGCATGACCAGATTAGTATGATCAAGCAAATCATCCAAAATCGAATCATAGTGCAAGGCATAGCCATTGCTGTCGAGACAAGTATGGATATCGTGTTCCCGACAGGCCGTAAACCAATCGCGTACAAACTCATATTGCAATAATGGCTCGCCGCCTGTTGCCGTTACGCCTCCGCCTGTCGCACGCAGATAATGACGATAGGTCATGACCTGCTTCATCACGGTTGCCACATCCAATTCCTGCGCCTGCTCGGTATGCAAATCCCAAGTATCGCGATTATGGCAATAAAGGCAACGCATCAGGCAACCTTGCAAAAAGAGCACGTAGCGCAAACCCGGACCATCGACAGCACCGCAAGATTCAATCGAATGAATAATGCCTTTGCCGTTATAGTGACGGTGGCCAAGGTCTTTCAGTTCCGGCTCGGGGGTAATGGCAAAAGTCGTGGACATAGTGTTCGGCTCAAAAATGTTTTTGCTTATATGGATTGTACGATAATAAAGGCCGTCTGAACATTTCAGACGGCCTCGGAGCTTTGTTTCAAAACAAACCAAACGCAAATTTAGCTTCTGGTTTGTTTCGCCACCCGGATTACATGGTTTCTGTGAACGTACGAGTAATCACGTCAAGCTGTTGTTCGCGGGTCAGTGAGTTGAAGCGAACCGCATAACCGGACACACGAATGGTCAACTGCGGATATTTCTCCGGATTGTGCATCGCATCTTCCAAAGTCTCGCGATTCAATACGTTGACGTTCAAGTGTTGACCGCCTTCCAAAATACCGTCTTCATGGTGGAAATAACCGTCCATCAAACCGGCAAGGTTGCGCTCGCGAGAATGCTCGTCTTTACCCAAAGCGCCAGGAATAATGGAGAAGGTATAGGAAATACCGTCTTTGGCAAACTCAAATGGCAGTTTGGCTACGGAAGTCAATGAAGCGACTGCACCGTTGACGTCACGGCCGTGCATTGGGTTTGCACCCGGACCAAACGGAGCGCCTGCACGGCGGCCGTCTGGAGTATTACCGGTTTTCTTACCGTAAACAACGTTGGAAGTAATGGTCAGTACGGACTGAGTCGGAGTGGCGTTGCGGTAAGTTTTGTGGGTTGCCACTTTTTTCATGAAGCGTTCAACCAAATCGCAGGCGATATCGTCAACGCGGTCGTCGTTGTTACCGAATTGTGGGTATTCGCCTTCGATTTCGAAGTCAACAGCAATACCGTTTTCATCGCGAATCGGTTTCACTTTGGCGTACTTAATGGCGGACAATGAGTCGGCAGCCACAGACAAACCGGCGATACCACATGCCATCGTACGTTTCACGTCACGGTCATGCAACGCCATCAACGCGGCTTCGTAGCTGTATTTGTCGTGCATGTAGTGAATAATGTTCAGCGCGGTAACGTATTGGGTTGCCAACCAATCCATGAATTTGTCCATGCGCTCAAAGACAGTGTCGTAGTCCAAAACTTCGTCCATAATCGGCTCGGTTTTCGGACCAACTTGCTCTTTAGATTTTTCATCCACGCCACCGTTGATTGCGTACAGCAGAGTTTTAGCCAAGTTGGCGCGTGCGCCGAAGAATTGCATTTGTTTGCCGACAATCATCGGGCTCACGCAGCAGGCAATAGCGTAGTCATCGCTATTAAAGTCAGGACGCATCAAGTCGTCGTTTTCGTATTGGATAGATGAAGTATCGATGGATACTTTGGCGCAGAATTCTTTAAAGCCTTGCGGCAATTGTTCTGACCACAATACAGTGATGTTCGGCTCAGGAGATGGGCCCATGTTGTACAGGGTATGCAGCACGCGGAAGTTGGTGCGGGTTACCAAGGTACGGCCATCCAAGCCCATACCGCCGATGGATTCGGTTGCCCAAATCGGGTCGCCGGAGAAGAGTTGGTCGTATTCGGGCGTACGCAGGAAACGGACCATACGCAGTTTCATCACCAAGTGGTCGATAAATTCTTGCGCTTGGGTTTCGGTAATCACACCGTTTTTCAGGTCGCGTTCGATATAAATATCCAAGAACGAAGACACACGGCCGAAGGACATCGCTGCGCCGTTTTGAGATTTAACGGCGGCAAGGTAGGCAAAGTAAGTCCATTGGATGGCTTCTTGTGCATTTTTTGCAGGGCCGGAAATGTCGTAGCCGTAAGAAGCCGCCATTTCTTTCATTTGACCCAAAGCTTTGTATTGTTCGTTGATTTCTTCGCGACGGCGGATGACTTCTTCCAAGTCCACACCGTTTTCCAAATCGGCTTGTAGTGAGTTGAACTGATTGAGTTTGTCTTTCATCAAGAAATCGATACCGTACAATGCAACACGACGGTAGTCACCGATAATACGGCCACGGCCATAAGCATCCGGCAGACCGGTAATCACGCCTGATTTACGGCAACGGCGGATGTCGGGAGTGTAAACGTCAAACACGCCTTGGTTATGGGTTTTGCGGTATTTGGTGAAAATTTCGCTGACTTCGGGATTCAATTCAACGTTGTACACTTTGCACGCGTCTTGCACCATTTTCAAACCGCCAAACGGCATGATAGAGCGTTTCAAAGGTTCGTCTGTTTGCAGGCCGACGATGGTTTCCAAATCTTTGTCGATATAGCCCGGTGCATGGCTGGTAATACCGGAGACGATTTGCGCGTCGATTTTATACGGCTCGTGCGTACGGTTTTCAACCTTGATGCCTTCCATCACTTCCGCCCACAGTTTGGTTGTGGCTTCGGTTGCAGGTGCCAAGAAAGAAGCATCGCCTTCATAAGGTGTGTAGTTTTTCTGAATAAAATCGCGGACATCTACGTTGGTTTCCCAGTTTCCACCGACAAAACCTTCCCAAGCGGCAGGACGTTGCTGAACATCATTTGACATATCAAGCTCCTAATTTTATTGAAAATATAGACTGTAAATTTTCTGAAAGGATAACATCAATACCCATTTATTTACAGGGGTTTTTGTGAAATAAAATTACAGATTTGGTTTTTCTTGATTTACGTCAATGAGAATAATTGTTACTTGGCACTACATCTCGGTTTCCAAACACTCGCGTTTAAAAACGGCGTAAAATGCAAAATTCAGCCCTGAAGACAGACATCCTTTAGGGCTGAATTTTTATTGCATTTCATATAAAAGGCCGTCTGAAACATTCAGACGGCCTTTTATTCACTTAATCAATTAAGCAAACGGATGATGCAAAACGATGGTTTCTTCACGGTCAGGACCGGTTGAAACAATGGCCACAGGCGCACCGCACACTTCTTCAATACGTTTCAGATAAGCTTTAGCGTTTTCAGGCAGCTTGTCGTACTCTTTCACGCCGAAAGTCGACTCGCTCCAACCAGGCATGGTTTCATAAATCGGTTTGCAGGTTTCTACCGCATCGGAGCCGCAAGGCAGAATGTCGGTTTTGCTGCCATCAGGCAATTCATAACCTACGCAGATATTGATGTTTTCAATACCGTCCATCACGTCCAGCTTGGTGATGCACATGCCGGAAATGCCGTTAACTTGAATAGAGCGTTTCAGAGCAGCCGCGTCAAACCAGCCACAACGACGCGCACGACCGGTTACAGAACCGAATTCATGGCCGCGTTCAGCCAAACCTGCGCCCACTTCGTCAAACAATTCAGTCGGGAATGGACCGGAACCCACTCGGGTGGTATAGGCTTTAACGATACCCAAGACGTAATCCAGCATTTGCGGACCTACGCCTGCACCGGCAGATGCGGCACCTGCCAAGCAGTTGGAAGAAGTGACAAACGGATAAGTACCGTAGTCGATATCCAGCAACGTACCTTGCGCGCCTTCAAACAACAGGCTTTCACCTTTACGGTTTTTCTCGTTCAAAACACGGGAAACATCGGTAATCATCGGCGTAATGCGCGGTGCAACTTTTTCAATGACCGCCATCACATCTTCAAGTTTTACCGGCTCGGCATTGTGCAGGTGTTGCAACTGAACGTTGTAATAAGCCAAAACGGCTTCCAGTTTTTCAACCAGTTTTTCAGGGTGCAACAAGTCCACCACGCGAATCGCGCGACGGGCAACTTTATCTTCATAGGCCGGGCCGATGCCGCGACCGGTTGTACCAATTTTGCTTTTACCGCGGGAAGCTTCGCGTGCTTGGTCAAGCGCAATGTGGTAAGGCAGAATCAATGGGCAGGTCGGCGCAATTTTCAGACGGCCTTCAACGTTTTTCACACCGGCAGCGTTCAATTCGTCGATTTCACCCAGCAATGCTTCAGGAGAAACTACAACACCTGAGCCGATGAAGCAGTCCAAAGTCTCATGCAAAATGCCGCTTGGAATCAGGCGCAAAATGGTTTTTTTGCCACCGACGACCAAAGTATGGCCGGCATTGTGGCCGCCTTGGAAACGTACTACACCGCTGGTTTCTTCCGCCAGCCAGTCAACAATCTTACCTTTGCCTTCATCACCCCATTGGGCACCGATTACGACAACATTTTTAGCCATAGCCATCTAACCTTATTTCAGATACAAAATTTCAAAATAAAACTCAATCGTTCAAAGCGATTACTTTCCAAACACCGTCTACCTGTTTCAGACGGCCTGTAACCTCTTCCGAACCGTTATAGCCGATACCGTAATCGATAACGACACATTGTCCTTGTTCACGCAAAGCATCTACCGCTTCTTGAGCCGCAGGCATGTCTTTGACATCAACCGCCACCACGGATTCCCGTCCGATAGCAGGAAGGCGGCCGATAAAGCTGCGCAAATCAAAACTGAATCCGGCAGCCGGACGCGCGCGTCCGAAGTATCCGCCCAATCCGTCATAACGGCCGCCGCGTGCCACAGCATCATGACGGTTTGAACCATAAGCCGCGTAAAGCAAACCGGTGTGGTAATTGTCAACGCGCAATTCCGACAAATCGATATGCACTTTTTGATTTGGGAACGCATCGCATACTGCCTGCAATTCATCCAAAGCCACACTGACTGCGGACAATTCCGGTAATTTCTCTCTAGCCACAGTCAGCACTTCACGACCACCGTACAGTCGGGGCAATAATGAAAACGCTTTTGCCCACATGCCATCAAGTTTCCACTCTTTCACCAACTGGCTGACGGCTTCGGCATCCTTGTCCTGCATCGATGACAGCAGGATTGCCGATTGCTGCTCATCTAAATGCGCGGCATTTGCTAAAGCACGGAATACGCCGATATGACCTAATGAAAGCAAAACTTCGCCCATGTCGGCAATCTTCATGCTTTTCAGCATCAAATCAATCAATTCGATATCCGCTTCAATGCCTTCCAAGCCGTACATTTCCGCACCTGTCTGTAAAGGCTCGCGCATATTGAGCAATCCATCAGGCCGCGCATGAAGCACCGAACCGGCATAGCATAAACGGTTGATGCCTTGGTTGGCGGAAAGCAAGTGGGCATCAATACGCGCCACCTGCGGCGTAATATCCGCGCGGATACCGAGCTGACGGCCGCTGAGCTGATCGACAACCAAAATGGTTTTCAAAGACAAACCGGCATCGATATGCGTCAATAAGGAATGGCTGTATTCCATCAATGGCGGTTGCACTAATTCATAACCATGCACGCGGAACAAAGCCAACAGCCGCTCACGGGCACTTTCCAGTTGTCGGGCATTGGTCGGTAACACGTCGGCAACGTGTTCAGGAAGCTGCCAAGACTTCATGAGAATCTACCTCTGTTTTTTTTGTAAACATAAAGGGCTGCTTAAATTTAAAACCAAATCAGCCTGACGACTGAAATTTTCCTGAATGCATCAACGGCAAATCCGATGCAGCTTCAACAAAACTGATTTTAAATTTAAACAGCCCCTGAGTAACGGCTTCAAACCGTCGAGTTATTAAAATCAGACTTTACCATATTAAAACGAATTTTGCACCCTGTTTACAGAGAGCGTAAAAAAACATTAAAAACAAAGGCCGTCTGAAAACCAAATGCATAGCTGCATCATTTTCAGACGGCCTTAATTCATGCCTGAACAACCCGACGCTTAGCGCCAGTAACGCCACCAAGGCATATCGTCAGATCGCCATTCATGTTGCAAGAACGGGCTTTGCGGGAAGTTGGTTTCCAAAACACGGCGTGTATCGGCAGCAAGTTGCGGCTTGTCCAGTTTTTTGTATGCCAATTCCATCATCGCCAAAGCTTCTTCGACGTAACGGGTATTTTGGTAACGGCTGACGATTTTTTGCGCACGGTTGGCCGCTGCGACATAAGCACCGCGTTTCATGTAATAACGCGCCACAGACATCTCGTTACCGCCCAACGCGTCCACCAGCTTGGCCATACGCTCGGTTGCATCGGCAGCGTATTTGCTGTTTGGATAACGTTGAACCAACTCTGCAAACGCCTGATAAGCATCGCGGTTGGCTTTCGGGTCGCGGTCGGACCAGTCTTGAGAAGCCAGCTTGTTCAAGAAAGACTGGTCTTCGTTAAACAGGACCAGACCTTTCAAGTACAGCGCGTAGTCCATATTCGGATGTTGCGGATGATGGCGTTGGAAGCGCGCAATGGCAGCCAAGGCCTTTTCCGGCTCATCGTCTTTATAATAGGCATACGCCGTATCCAACTGAGACTGCTGGGCATATCGGCCGTTTGGAAAACGGGATTCTAAAATTTCGTATAACTTGACAGCTCGCGTATAATTGTTGCTGTTCAACTCGTCTTGCGCTTCGGCATAAAGCTTTTCCACACTCCAATCTTGAGTAATTTGGGCGTCTTTATCGATTGTGCCTTTATTTGCGCAGGCACTCAGTGCCAAACCTAAAGAAACTACTAAAAGAATTTTTTTCATGCAGAATACTTCCTTTGATAACGAAGCCGATTATAGCGATGATTTAGACTTTCCGTCATCCCCTGAAACAGAAAGTTGTGTTAATTTGACCGTTCCGCTCGAAATGGCGGGCGGAAGGCTGGATGCCGTATTGGCCAAACTCATGCCTGACTACTCGCGCAGCCGCCTGAGTTCGTGGATTAAAGAGGGTGCAGTCATTGTAAACGATAAGCCCGCGCAACCCAAAGATAAAATGATAGGCGGTGAATTGATTGCCGTTACGGTACGTCCGAGCGAAGAAAACCTCGCGTTCACACCCGAACCGATGGATTTGGACATTATTTATGAAGACGATACCGTCATCGTCATCAACAAACCGGCCGGGTTGGTCGTCCACCCTGCCGCAGGCAACTGGAGCGGCACCCTGCTCAACGGCCTGTTGGCGCACTGTCCCGAATTAAGCCAAGTGCCGCGTGCGGGCATCGTACACCGTTTGGACAAAGAAACCAGCGGCCTGATGGTAGTCGCCAAGACCCTGCCGGCGCAAAACTCACTGGTTCAACAGCTTCAAGAGCGCACAGTCAAACGCATTTACCGCGCCGTTGCCAACGGCATCGTCCCTTTTGACGGCAAAATCGAAACCCAAATCGGCCGCGATCCGCACAACCGCCTGAAAATGGCAGTCGTCAAATTCGGCGGCAAACCTGCCATTACCCACGTCAAAGTGTTGGAACGTTATCTGGCGCACAGCTACATCGAATGCTCGCTCGAAACCGGCCGCACCCACCAAATCCGCGTTCATATGCGCGAAGCCAACCATCCGCTGGCCGCCGATCCTGTTTACGGCAACCTGCGCCATCCATGCAGCGATGCGGTTAAAGAAGCCATCAAAGCCCTCGGCGCGCGCCAAGCCCTGCATGCCTACCGCTTGAGCTTTGTACACCCGAAAACCGGCGAAACCGTTTCCTTTGAAGCGCCTATGCCTGACGATATGTACCACCTGCTCTCCGTCCTGCGTCTGGAAGCCGGTTTGGATTCGTCCCTAAGCAACGAGGAAGAATGGCAAGAGAAATTCGGCATGGACGATGATGATGATTGGAATGAAGACGACTACGATGTCGAAGTCGTTTATGTAAGGGATTAAACCCATAGTTTCAGACGGCCTAAAATATTATTTGAGGCCGTCTGAAATCAATCCGTTCCAATATTTCAGCAACTCAAAGATTATGAAAACCATCACAGATACCCTAAACCTCACCCCGCAAGGCAAAAATTTTTTAACTGCCGACTGGCCTGCTCCTACCAATGTTAAAACGCTTATTACCACGCGCAACGGCGGTGTCAGCGAAGGCGTATACCGCAGCCTGAATGTCGGTTCGCACGTCGGCGACAATCTGGAAGCCGTGCTCCGCAACCGCGAAATCGTACAGGAACAAGTCGGCCTGCCCGTTGCCTACCTCAATCAAATCCACAGCACCATTGTTGTAAATGCCGTCGAAGCGTTAGGAAATACACCCGACGCCGATGCCTCGGTGGATACAACGGGAACAGTCGCTTGCGCTTCGATGACTGCCGATTGCCTGCCTGTCTTGTTTTGCGACAAAGCAGGGACAGTCGTTGCAGCAGCTCATGCAGGTTGGCGCGGTTTGGCCGGTGGCGTTTTGCAAAACACTATTGCAGCAATGAATGTCGAGCCGTTGGAAATCATGGCCTATCTCGCCCCTGCCATCGGCCCTGATGCGTTTGAGGTGGGACAAGATGTATTTGATGCATTTTGCACACCCATGCCGGAAGCTGTCGATGCGTTTGAAGACATCGGCGGCGGCAAATACCTTGCCGACATTTACGCTTTGGCACGCATGGTTCTGCACCGCGAAGGCGTGAACATGATTTATGGAGGCACCCATTGCACCGTCTTGGAACGCGATACTTTCTTCTCCTACCGCCGCGACGGACAAACCGGCCGCATGGTCAGCCTGATTTGGTTGGAAAAATAAGATTTGCGCCATCAAAGACAAGGCCGTCTGAAATACTTTCCGTTTACGGTTTCAGACGGCCTAAACATTATTCGTTATAATCCGACGATACCGTAACCGGTTTCAACGAAGGAATATCCAATGAAAAAAATCCTATTGCCTGCACTCGCCCTATTACTTGCCTCTTGCGGTTTCCACCTGAAAGGCACGGGTGTGACTTCTCAGCCGCTGCCTTATCAAAACTGGCATGTAGAAGGCGGAGCCATCATGCAAAAAGCGCTGGAAAATGCCTTACGCCGTGCCGACGGTCATCCGGTTAGCGAAGCCGAATCACAAATCACCCTGCGCGTTGTCGACTTTCAAAAACGCCGTGATATCTACACCATCACCCGCGCCGCCGCGATCAACGAATACCTGCTGGCCATGACCGTCAAAGCCCAAGCCTTCCGCAACGGCGAGCCGGTTGGCGAACCGATAGAAGTTAAGGTTCACCGCACCATGGACTACGCCGACAGCGAAGTGTTGGGCAAACAGGAAGAGGAAGAAACCATTTGGTCTGAAATGCGCATCGACGCCGCAGATCAAATCGTCCGCCGCCTGACTTTCCTGAAGGCGCAATAATGGCTGCCGCGCCCATTGAGAGCCTGCGCCCCGATACGCCGCTCAAACCGTTGTACATTATTCACGGCGAAGAGGATTTATTGCGCATCGAGGCTTTGGATACGCTGCGCGCAGCCGCAAAAAAACAAGGTTATCTCAACCGCGAAGTCTATACCGCCGAAAACAATTTTGACTGGAACGAGCTGTTGCAAAGTGCCGGCAGCGCAGGTTTGTTTGCCGATTTGAAACTGCTGGAAATCCATATTCCCAACGGCAAACCCGGCAAAAACGGAGGCGATGCCCTGCAAACCTTCGCCGAACGCCTGCCCGAAGATACGGTTACGCTCATCCTCCTACCCAAGCTTGAAAAAGCGCAAATCCAGTCCAAATGGTTTTCCGCATTGGCAGGCAAAGGCATCGTCTTAGAAGCCAAAGCCGTTGCGCCACATGCTTTGCCGCAATGGATACAAGGCCGTCTGAAACAGCAGAGTTTGGACATCGAACCTGAAGCACTCGCCCTTTTTGCCGAGCGCGTCGAAGGCAATCTTTTGGCCGCCCGTCAGGAAATCGAAAAACTCGCCCTGCTCCATCCCCAAGGCCATTTGATCAATATTGCCGACGCAGAGGCCGCGGTTGCCACCGTCGCCCGCTTCGATGTATTCCAACTGGCAGGCGCATGGATGAAAGGCGATGCCCTGCGCGTTTCCCGTTTGCTGGACGGTTTGGAAGAAGAAGGCGAAGAGCCGGTTTTGCTGTTGTGGGCAGTTGCCGAAGACATCCGCACCCTAATCCGCCTGACTGCCGCACTCAAGCAAGGCCAAAACATCCAAAGCCTGCGCAACAGCCTGCGCTTATGGGGCGACAAGCAGACCCTTGCACCGATGGCGGCCAAACGCATTTTCATCAACCGCCTACTCGACGCGCTCAAAACCTGCGCCAAAATCGACCGCATCATCAAAGGCGCGGAAGAAGGCGATGCATGGACCGAGTTCAAACAGCTCGTCACTTCGCTGGCCGCCTGAAAACCGTTGCCACGCGTCAAGAAACTTGCACGCAATACGCCCCAAAAACAGAAAATACTGTAAAATAGCGTAAACTCAAATTCAGGCCGTCTGAACCTCGCATTTCAGACGGCCTCTTCCAGCAAAAAACAAGGAAACACCAACCATATGGATAATAAAACCAAACTTCGCATCGGCGGTCTGGCCCTGCTGACCACTGCCGTATTAAGCCTCATCATCGTTCTGATCGTCGACTCATGGCCGCTCGCCATCCTGTTGGCCGCCATCATCGTGGCCGCTGCCGCAGGCGGTTTCGTTTGGACTTCACGCCGTCAGCAACGCCAATTCCTCGAGCGCCTGAAAAAATTCGACATCGATCCGGAAAAAGGCCGTATCAACGAAGCCAACCTGCGCCGCATGTACCACAGCGGCGGTCAACATCAAAAAGACGCGATTACCTTGGTTTGCCTGTCACAAAAATGTTCCGTTGACGAAGCGCACGCCATCTTCAAAAAACGTCCGACCCGTCAGGAAATGAACCAAATGGCTGCCCAACAGGCACGCGGTCAAAAACGTCCACATCGTTAATCCCGACAGTAACAGGCCGTCTGAACATCCTATCCCGTTTCAGACGGCCTGTTTTTATTTCCATCAAACCCATTTCCGTTTCCATCGCATTATGACCCGTCTTCCTACCGCCCCACTCAAACGCCGCCTCGCCGCACTGGTTTACGAACTTCTGCTGACCGGCGCCGTTACCAGCATTGCCGCCCTTGCAGCCGGTATTGTCGCCATTTTTCTCAATCCCATTTCCACGCGCCTGTCCATGCTGACAACCTGTCTGATTTTGTTCTACGCATGGTGGCTCTACTTTCGCGCCAACTGGCACAAAAAAGGCCAAACCCTTGCCATGCAGACATGGAAAATCGGTTTAGCCGATAAAAACGATACCCAGCCGCCCCTGCCGCAGCTGCGCCTGCGCTTTATTTGGGCTAGCATTTTTATTGTTTTCATTCCCCTATTTGCCTACGCCGGATTGCGTCATCTGCTCAATATACCGCCCAAAGGCGCATTCGGCGCCGCGCTTATTTGGCTCATCCTGCCATGGGGCTTCGCCCTGTTCCATCCCGACCGCCAGTTCCTCTACGACTTCTTGGCCGGAACAAGGCTGGTGGATTTAAATCAGAAGAAAACAAACGAATAAAATTCGCAAGCATCTCAAGCCCTAAATGAAATAAAGGCCGTCTGAAACTCAAGATAAGTTTCAGACGGCCTTTAATCATGAAATCAAGCAATGATTATTCTTGCCAACGTTTGAACACCAGCGATGTATTGACGCCGCCAAAAGCAAAGTTATTGCTGACCACATAATCGGTTTGAATCTCACGTCCGCCTGTTTGAATGTAATCCACCTTGCCGCAACGCGGATCGATGTTTTCCAAATTGACGGTCGGCGCAAACCAACCGTTGTTCATCATTTCGATGGTAAACCAGGCTTCCAATGCGCCGCACGCGCCGAGTGTATGGCCGAGGTAGCTTTTTTGCGAACTCATCGGCACAAAACCAAACACTGCCTCAGTTGCCAGCGTTTCGGCAATATCGCCTTTTTCGGTCGCCGTACCGTGGCCGCTGACATAGCCGACTTTATCAGGCGTAATACCAGCGTCTTTCAGCGCAAGCTCCATACATTTTTGCATGGTTTCTTTTTGCGGCTGGGTAACGTGGCTGCCGTCGCTGTTGGCGCCATAGCCGACGAGTTCGGCATAGATTTTCGCACCGCGCGCACGGGCGTGTTCCAATTCTTCCAATACGAAAATACCTGCGCCTTCGCCGATGACCAAGCCGTCTCGAGCGTTGTCATAAGGGCGCGGCGTCAGCTCAGGTTCGCCGTTGCGGCGGCTGGCGGCATAAAGCGAGTCGAATACATACACTTCGGACGGACAAAACTCTTCGCCGCCGCCGGCTAGCATCATATCAATCAGGCCGTATTTAATCGCTTCGTAGGCATAACCAATGCCTTGGCTGCCGGAAGAACACGCGCTCGAAGTCGGGATAATGCGGCCTTTCAAACTGAAGAAAATGCCGATATTGGCGGCAGTCGTATGCGGCATCATGCGCACATAGGTATTGGCGTTGAAATTGCGCGATGTGCCTGTTATCAAAAGTTCGCCCATATCGCCAATGTCTTTGGTGCTGCCGACAGATGAACCGCACGCCACGCCCATACGGCCGTCGGTAATGCTTTCATCGCCCAGCAAGCCCGCATCCGTCAAGGCTTGTTCTGCCGCATCAACACACAAATGAGATACGCGCCCCATGCTTCTGAGCTGCTTGCGCGTCCAGTGCTCTGGAGGGGAATAGCCTTCAATCGGTGCACCCAGTTGCGCTTCCAATTCAGGAAAGCGTTCGCTCCAGTCCATGTGTTTGACTGCGTTTTTTTCGGCTTTAAAGGCCGTCTGAATACTTTGCCAATCACGGCCGAAGGCGGTAATACCGCCGATACCTGTTACTACGACTCTTCTGGTATTCAACACAAACCTCCGTTCACAGCAATCACTTGGCGCGTAATGTACGCCGCTTTTTCATCCATTAAAAAGCGCACCGCATGCGCCACTTCCTCGGGCAATCCCATACGCGCGGCAGGGACAGCCTTTAAGATTTCTTCGACAGGCACGTTCTCATCGATAATATCGGTATCGATAAGGCCAGGTGCCACGCAGTTGACGGTAATTTTGCGTTTTGCCAACTCAACTGCTAAGGCTTTTGCCGCGCCGATCAGGCCCGCTTTGGATGCGCTGTAATTGACCTGACCGCGGTTACCCGTCAAACCGGACACCGACGCCATGCACACAATCCGTCCTGCTTTGCGGCGGCGGATCATCGGCATGGTCAAAGGGTGCAACACATTATAAAAACCGTCCAAATTGGTACGCAGCACCAAGTCCCAATCGTCATCTGTAAACGCAGGAAACGCATTGTCGCGCGTCAGGCCGGCATTCAGCACCACGCCGTAATATGTGCCGTTTGCCTCAATGTCGGCAGTCAAAATTTCTCGGCAGGCTTCGCGGTCGGATACGTCAAACTGCAACACGCGCGCATTTCTACCCAATGTACGGATTTCTTCCGCTACAGCTTCCGCTTCATCACGGCGGCTGCGACAGTGGACGACAATATCAAAGCCGTCCTGCGCCAAACCAAGTGCGACGGCTTTACCGATACCGCGATTAGACCCTGTAATTAAAATAGTTTCACTCATACGTTTTCTCACTATATCGACAGGCCGTCTGAATCTTTGTCTTTTCAGACGGCCTTGTAAACGGTTTAAATGACTTGACCGTCTTTCGGACTGTACACATTTAAAGAAGCTTTTGCCAGCAAACCGTCCGGAGGCAACAGATGCTTCACATCTTCCGGCGCATCCGTCCAGCGCAACTCGCAATCAAATACGCCCATGCCGCCCAAATCCTGAATGGACACATGCGCCCTGACTTCCAGCTCAGTACCGACAGGCACGGAATCAGCAAACAAATCCAGCTTGCGCGTTCCCAATAAAAAACCCAAACGGACAGGCTCTCCGGCCTTTAAAGCCTCAATGCCTGCAAACGCGCCTATGCCCTGCGCCATCAATTCCATATAAGCCATAGACGGCAACACGCCGTCCTGCAGCAAAATATGCTTGTCGCCAACCGGCGCACGGCAAACCGTGTAGTCATCGCCAAATTCTTTCACACAGTCGATAAGCACCATATGTCCGCTGTGCGGAAGCAGCGAAGCCACATCATAAATCGGGGCACTCGGTATTGAAGGCATAAAATGTCATCCGGGAATAAATTACGTTACAATATGCATTATAACAGAGCCTAGCTTTTACTAACCTATTTCATTACAATGTATGAAAATGTAAAACATTGAAAGACATCATGCCTCAAAACGTTTGCCGTTTCAGCTTCAATATCGCCGCATGGCAGGCCTCCTCCAGCAAAATCAGTACGCCGGAGCAATGGCAGGACTGGGCGCAGGGAAAACTCGATACCGCATCCCTGCCGGAGTGCAAACCCGCGCTCTCCTTTTTGCCGCCTATGCAACGCCGCCGCTTGGGAAAAGCGGCACGCTTGGTTTGTGATGCCGCATGGAATCTGGCCGACCAATATCCTGAAAGTGTACCGGTTTACGTTTCGCACGACGGCGAAAGCAACCGCAGCTTTGAATTATGGCAAGAGCTTTTGAACACGCATACCGTCTCGCCGACCTCATTCGGCCTGTCCGTCCACAACGCAACGATTGGGCAATGGTCGATGTTGCGCAAAGACATGAGCGAGCATACCGCGTTGGCCGTTGCCGCCGATTCCTTTGAAACCGCGCTGACCGAGGCATTCGCGCTTTTGCAAGACGGCGCGCCATCTGTTTTAGTGATTGTCGCCGATGATCCTTTGTCTGAAGACTATCCCGTCTTGGCTACACGTGCGCCGTTTGCCTATGCATTGGCACTGGTCATCACAAAAGGCGAAGACTATACCTTAAGCTTGGAAACCACAGCCGCAAGGCTGTCTGAAAATCCTAAAGATACAACAGTCGAGCCTTATTGGAGCAGCTTGGAGTGGATACGCTTCCTGCTTTCAGACGGCCGACAACACACGCAACACTATATCGGTAGAAACTGGCACTGGCAGAAAAACGCATGAAGACTTTAGACTATTTCCGTCGCTTTTTTGCCACACTCTTCGGCTTTATCCTTTTCGGCGTTGCAGGCGTATTGTTCAAAATCGCACTTTTGCCCTATACGCTCAAATCGACCAAAGGCGACATCAAACGTCAACTTGAAGCAAGGCTCATGATAGGCAAAGTTTGGCGTTTCTTCGTCGGCTACCTGCAATGGTCAGGCGTATTGAGCGTCCGCTTCAACGGCTTGGAAAAACTCGGCAGGCCCGGCCAGCTTATTCTTGCCAACCATCCCTCGCTTTTGGATGTCGTCTTGCTGATCAGCCATTATTCGGAGCCAAACGTACTGGTTAAAAAAGACCTGTTGCACAACCCCAGCATGAAAAGCCAGATTATCGCTTCCGGCTATATCCCCAACGATGAAAGCATGGAAATGCTGGAAGAAATAGATGCCGTGTTCAAAAGCGGGCAAAGTTTGCTGATTTTCCCCGAGGGCACGCGCACAGGTTGGGACGGACAGGTTAAAATGCACCGCGGCGCCGTATCGCTCGGTTTGCGCAGCGCATCAGTCATCACGCCCGTGTGCATTAAGATGACGCCGCCCAATTTTAAAAAAGGGCAACCGTGGTACAAAATCCCGCCACAAAAAATTCATTATGAAATTACCGTCGGCGACGACATCCTGCCGGAAGAATGGCTGGCAGAAAAACCCCTGCCCATCGCCGCACGCCGTTTAAACGAATACCTGCAAGACTATTTTACAAGGAAAACCACATGAGCAATTTAGAAAACCAAATCAAACAATTAATCATCGACAGCTTGGGCTTGGAAGACATTACCGTTGCCGACATCGGCAGCGAAGATCCGCTTTTCGGCGACGACGGCCTGGGTCTGGATTCGGTTGATGCATTGGAACTTGGTTTGGCCGTACAAAAAACCTTCGGCTTCCAGCTCGACGGCGAAAACGACAACCTGCGCGAAAACTTCGCCAACGTCAAAACTCTGGCCGAGTTCGTCAAGAGCCGCCAAGCATAAGGGAGAGAGAAGATGACCGAACAAGAAGTACGCACCCTGCTGACCGATGCACTGGTTAACCTGTTTGAAATCGAACCGGAACGCATCAAACCCGAAACCAACCTCTACGAAGATTTGGAAATCGACAGCATCGACGCCATCGACCTTATCGACCACATTAAACGCGAAACCGGCCGCAAACTGCAAGCCGAAGATTTCCGCAACGTGCGTACCGTAGAGGACGTGGTTCAAGCGGTTTTGAAAGTACAACAAGATTCCTGATTCCGCTTTGAATCAGCATATTTTCAGACGGCCTTGTCAATCGGCAAGGCCGTCTGAAAATCAATCGCAACCATGACAATACTCGGAAAACTCCTGCTTATCCTCGCCAGCCTTGCCTATCCACTCCTATGGTATTACGGCAGGGAAAACGGCGCATTTTTCTGGCTTGCAGCGGCTATGTGTGTGTTATGGCTGATACGCGCCGCCATGCCGCAAACCACGGCACAACGCATTACGGCCATTATCCTTGCCGCCTTTTTTGCGGCGGTACTGGTTTTCAGACGGCCCGACTCGATGTATTGGTATCCCGTCGCCGTCAACGCGCTGATGCTTGCCGTTTTCGGCGGCAGCCTGTTTGCCAAACAAACCGTTATCGAACGCCTCGCCCGACTGCAACACCCCGACCTGCCGCCCGAAGGCGTGCGCCACACCCGGCGCGTTACGCAAATCTGGTGCGCCTTCTTTGTCTTCAACGGCGCAACCGCCGCCATTTTGGCAGGCTTGCAATATTACGATTGGTGGGCGGCTTATACAGGCATCGTGTCTTATGTGTTAATGGGAATCTTATTTGCCGGAGAGTGGATTTATCGGAAATTGGTTTTGAAGGTTTAATCCATTAAAAATATTTCATCAATTAGACGAATAACCATGACGAATAACCATAATGAAAAAAATCATCCTACTCACCCTGATTTCCTTCGCATTTACCGCATGCTCTTCTACATCTAAAACGCCTTTATCCCCTGAAGAAAAGGCGGAAGCCGAATACAAGAAAAATTATACGGAAGTTGCCAGCCACACCATTAAAACGCGCTCGGGAAACCTGACCGTCATTGACCGAATACACAATCGTTATTCTGACGATACTACAACCAGCAGCATGAATTTGATGATTATTCGGAAATCCAATACGGTAAAAGCAAGGGCTGCACAAACAGCCGTATTTACAGCAACTTTTGCATTACTTATTCTTGCCCACAACAGCAATCATATTGGATATGAAGGTCCTGACCTGCTGGACAAACACAGTTTAAGCGGGAAGCCTATTAAACCGAATTTTGCGAATCCCGTTTTTGAACAATTCTCCCCAAAAGTTCGCGATTGGGCGGCAAAATGGTCATTTAAAGGCAATAGTGCCAATAAAAAACTATTTGTCCAACCGGGTCGTTTCTATTTGGTTTATGAAAAATTCAATAAACGAGACCGATTCTTTCTGAACAATGAAGTCAGCCTTTTTTTAGACGGACAAAACAGCAAAACCGATCGCTTACTCCATTGCTTCAAAAGAAGTGAAAGCCATTCATTGGAAGAGTGGCAGGCAAATGATTACGAATTGGTACGCCAAACGACAAACAAACAATACGATGAATGCTTGGCCCAATTCAAAGAAGATACCAAGGCAAATACATCAAAATTATAAAACCTTAGAACCATCATGCACCTAACCCAAATCCTATCCCCAAACCTACCCCAACACGACCTTATCGCCGCCCATCCGAATTGGACGCGTGCTGATTTCAACCGTACGGTTTTTCATCTGTCAGGCCGTCTGAAACAGGTAGGCGTGCAAACTGCCGCGTTGTGGTTTGACGATGCCGCGCTGTTTGCCTGTGCCGTGTTGGCAGTGTGGCATTCGGGCGGGCGGGTGTTGCTGCTGCCGAATCTGGCGCGGGACAATTTGGACTGGGGGCGGACGGCAGAGGCGTTTTTAACAGATTCAACAGATAAAAAGCTCTCTTCAGACGGCCTGAACATCTGGCACTTGCCTAATGTATTGACTCAAACAGAATCGGAAGGACTGAGCACCTATCCTGAAAACTATCTGATTCCCGACCATGCCGAAGCATGGCTGAAAACATCAGGTTCCAGCGGCGAAGCGCAGATTATTGTGAAAACCGCCGCGCAAATGCAGGCAGAAGCCCTGACTTTGGCAAATACGCTGCCATTTGGACAACACGGTGAAACCGTGATCGGCAGCGTGATTCCGCAGCATCTTTACGGCTTCACTTTCCGCTTCGCACTCGCGTTGACAATGGGTTGGACTATGGAACGACAGCAGGCGGTTTATCCGGAAAACCTGCTTTCCAGTACGGCCGCACATGATAAAGTGGTTTGGATTGCCAGTCCGGCCGTACTCAACCGCTTGGGCGAAAACCGCAACTGGCAGAGTATCGGCCATAAAATTGCAGGCATTATCTCAGCCGGAGGCGCGCTTCCTTCAGCCACGGCGGATTTGCTGCAACAGGCTGCCGTCCGCCCGTTTGAAGTCTATGGCAGTACCGAAACCGGCGTAATTGCCTCACGTTGCGAACGCCAAGAATGGCAGCCTTTCAAAGGCGTGGAAATCGGGCAAAACGAAGAAGGCGCACTTTGGGCTTCTTCGCCTTGGTCGCCCGAACGCCGCCAAACCGCCGATTTGATCGAACCGCAAGATGACGGTTTCCTGCTGCTCGGCCGCCAAGACCGCATTATTAAATTTGAGGACAAACGCGTGTCGCTGACCCAAATCGAACACGAACTTTTACAACACCCTTGGATTGCCGACGCCCACTGCGGCCGTCATCCGCAACATCAACGCATTGCCATATGGGCGGCATTGAACGCAGACGGTATCGCTGCCTTGCGCGAGAAAGGCCGCACTGCGGTCGCCGATACGCTCAAACGCCATCTGGCCGCCACGCAGGACACCATCGCCCTGCCGCGTTACTGGCGTTTTACCGACAACCTGCCACGTAATGCCCAAGCCAAAATCGCTGCGGCGGATTTTCAGACGGCCTTTACCATTGCCCAAACTTCGCCCGTTTGGTCGAAAACATCATCTGACGATGAAACCAATACCGAAACTTTTATCGGGCGCGTGCCTTTGGATTTGGTTTATTTCGGTGGCCATTTTGCCACCTTCCCGCTGGTTCCCGGCATGGTCGAGCTGCAATGGGTGCGCAACCTGATCGCGCCCAAGCCATGGGGCAAACAGCGCGTCATCCGCATCGAAAATCTAAAATATCAGCAGTTTATCCGCCCTCATGATGAAGTGTCGGTAGAGCTGAAATTTGATGAAGGCAAAAACAAACTGAGCTTTAAAATCAACAACGGAGAGCATCCGTGTGCATCAGGACGGATTGTGTTTGAGGCCGTCTGAATATACTTATTAACTTTTTAGTGGAAAACCAACAATATGCAACTCTTCCCTGCCCTAGAACAACGCTATTCCCACGAACACCAGTCCGCAGGCGAGGCTCAACGTCTGGCTCAAGAAATCGCTTTTGCACCGATTGTGTTCCAAGTTTCCCGCCTGATGGTGAAATTTGGCATTCTGGACTTGCTGAACGACCATCCAGACGGCCTCACTCAAGCCGAAATCGCCGAAAAAGCGAAAATCAGCAACTACGCGGCACAAGTCCTGCTGGAAGCTTCGCTGTCTATCGGCACTGTCTTGACTCGTGACAACCGCTATTTCATCAGCAAGGCCGGTTGGTTTGTCCTCAAAGACAAAATGGCCCGCGTCAACATGGATTTCACGCAGGAAATCTGCTACCTAGGCATGTTTAATTTGGAAAAAACCCTGCAAACCGGCAAGCCCGAAGGCCTGAAAGTATTCGGCGACTGGCCGACCATTTACGAAGGCTTGTCTTCATTGCCAAGCGTCGCGCAGGAAAAATGGTTTGCATTCGACCATTATTATTCCGACAACTCCTTCGCCGAAGCACTGAACACCGTGTTCGCCAAACCGGTTAAAAAACTGCTCGATGTCGGCGGTAATACCGGCCGCTGGGCGGAGCAATGCGTCAACCACAATGCCGAAGTCGAAGTAACCATCATGGATCTGCCGCAACAAATCGGCTTAATGCGTGAGGCGACCAAAGGCAAAAACGGTGCGGACCGTATCCACGCCCATCCGGCCAACCTGCTTGATCCTGAGATTCCGTTCCCAACCGGTTTTGACGCGATCTGGATGAGCCAATTCCTAGACTGTTTCACCGAAGAACAAGCCACCAGCATTCTTCAACGCGCCGCTGCATCCATGAGCGAAAACACCAGCCTCTACATCATGGAGCCTTTCTGGGACAGACAACGCTACGAAACCGCCGCCTACTGCCTGACCATGACCAGCCTGTATTTCACTGCCATGGCCAACGGCAACAGCAAAATCTTCCATTCTGAAGACCTGATCCGTTGCGTTGAAAAAGCCGGATTGAAAGTAGCAGAAATTTCAGACGGCATCGGCCGCGGCCACAGCATCTTGCGCTGCGTTAAGGCCGACTGAACTTTATCTTTTAAACTCTAAAAGAAACCGACCCCAACAGCCATTTCGCTATCAGGGTCGGTTTGTTTTTGGTATCCGTTTTAAAACATCAGCCACGCAACATCCATACTGTGCACACTAACGCAATCGCCACCAACAAAGCGGCAAACAGTTGTCTCATTCCGGCCAATTTAGGCTGCTTGGCATCGATGGTTTTAAAGCCGTTAATCATCGGCGTAATCAAATCCTGTTTTTTCACAAAGCGATACAGCAAAACAGCCGCGATATGTACGCCCGCCAAAACAGCTAACACATTAAAGAAATTAACATGGATTTTTCGCGCCAGCGTACCGGCGTGTTCGCTGACCAAATGATTCAAAAAGCCGGAATTGGTAAACGTATTTTCATCGGCGGCAAATAAGCCTGTGGCCGTCTGAAAAACCAGGGCGGCCAATAAAGCAATGACCATCAGCGCGCCCAAAGGATTGTGGCCGACCAATTCGTCTTCAGACATTCGGCCTTGCGTATAGCGGCGGATTTCGGAGAACGGACGCACAAATCGGCAGAATTTTGCCGTATCGCTGCCCCATATCCCCCAGCACAAGCGGAAAACCACCAACGCCAGCATCAACAAACCGCCGCGCAAATGCCATACCAGCATATCGCCGCCTTGGGTTGCGCTGTACCACATGAATCCCATCAATAACACCAAGAGCCAATGGAACAGGCGCGTAGGTGCGTCCCAAACTTTTATTTTTTGCTTCATTACCTTTTACTTTCTGATTTAAAATTAAATTTCTTATCTTGGAAGGTTACGCCATGCAGCCCATCTACACGCTTCCTGAATCGCTTCAAGCTTTTCAGACGGCCTTAGCATTTCCCGACGTATTCCGCCCCCGCGCCCAAGAATCGCACAAAGGCACATACGGCACGCTTGCCATTATCGGCGGCGCAACGGGAATGAGCGGCGCAGTGGTTTTGGCAGCCACAGCCGCGATGTATCAAGGATGCGGCAAGGTTTGGGTGGGTTTCAACCAAGCCACGCTGCCTTTTGCCATCATTCCCGAACGCCCTGAAATCATGCTCGCCACTGCGGCTCAACTGATGGAGCGCAACGATGTCAGCGCACGGGTAATCGGCTGCGGATTCGGTTTGGACGGATTATCAGATCAGCTGCTGCCACAAATCCTGTCTACACACCATGACCAGCCTTTATTGCTCGATGCAGATGCCTTGACACTGCTGGCCCGTTCTTCCGAATTGACCGAACGCCTCAAATCGTACAAACATATCGTCCTGACACCTCATCCGGCCGAAGCCGCCCGCCTGCTCGGTACTGATACCCAATCAGTTCAAGCCGACAGACAGAAAGCCGTAACCGAAATCAGCCGTAAATATGGTGCAACCGTCGTGTTGAAAGGCCATCATACATTGGTGGCCACGGCAGACGGCATAGTCTATACCAACACCAGCGGCAATGCCGGTTTGGCCACCGCAGGCAGCGGCGATGTCTTGAGCGGCATTATCGGCAGCCTGCTGGCACAAGGCATTCCGACATTCCAAGCCGCCTGCGCAGGCGTATGGCTGCACGGAGCGGCAGCCGATGTCATCAAACACAGCAGCCAAATCGAAACCGGCATGCTCGCCGGAGAAATCGCACCTGCCGCCCGATGGCTGCGCAATATTTTATCAAAAGAGTAATACTGTCTATATCATAAATACAAATTGCAGGCCGTCTGAAAATCAATCTCTATTTTCAGACGGCCTGGTTTATTTTTAAGTGTCATTTTGCAAATTAAGGTTAAGACGTGTATCCTTGGTTTCCCTTAAAAACAACTTCACAACATATTATCATGAGTATCCTCAATAAAATCAGCAACTTTATTGGAAAAACATTTTCCCTTTGGGCTGCGCTCTTTGCCGGTATCGCTTTTTTCGCACCCGATACCTTCAAATGGGTCGGCCCTTACATTCCTTGGCTTCTGGGCATCATCATGTTCGGTATGGGCTTGACCCTTAAACCCTCCGACTTTGACATTTTGTTCAAACGCCCCAAAGCCGTCATCATCGGCGTGATTGCACAATTCGCCATCATGCCGGCAACCGCCTATCTGCTGGCCAAGCTGTTGAACCTGCCTGCCGAAATCGCAGTCGGTGTGATTTTGGTCGGCTGCTGCCCGGGCGGTACGGCTTCCAATGTAATGACTTATCTGGCGCGCGGCAATGTGGCTTTGTCGGTTGCCGTTACATCGGTTTCTACTCTGATTTCTCCATTGCTGACCCCCGCCATCTTCCTGATGCTTGCCGGTGAAATGCTGGAAATCCAAGCGGGCAGTATGTTGATGTCCATCGTCAAAATGGTTTTGTTCCCCATCGTTTTGGGCTTGATTGTCCATAAAGTCTTGGGCAAAAAAACTGAAAAATTGACCGACGCGCTGCCGCTGGTTTCCGTTGCCGCCATCGTGCTGATTATCGGCGCGGTAGTCGGTGCCAGCAAAGGCAAGATTATTGAAAGCGGCCTGCTGATTTTCGCCGTTGTCGTACTTCACAACGGCATCGGTTATCTGCTCGGCTTCTTTGCCGCCAAATGGACCGGCCTGCCTTATGATGCACAAAAAACGCTGGCCATCGAAGTCGGTATGCAGAACTCAGGCTTAGGTGCCGCCCTTGCGGCCGCGCACTTTGCCGCCGCGCCGGTTGTTGCCGTTCCCAGCGCATTGTTCAGCGTGTGGCACAATATCTCCGGCTCGCTCCTGGCAACTTATTGGGCAGCCAAAGCCGATAAAAATAAAGAATCCTAAACGTCTTTAATCATAAGGCCGTCTGAACAGGGATAAACGAAATCAACGATTTCTGCCTTACCTGTTTAGACGGCCTTTATTTTGAAATCAAGCAGGATTATTGTTTCACTGCTTCGATTTGGATATTGATGTTAACTTTTTTGCTCATACCGGCACTTACCAAATAATCTAAGCCCCATCTGGTACGGTCGATGGTGGTGCTGAAGTCGCCACCGCATACTTCTGCTTTTAACATCGGGCTTTGGTAGCAGTTGAATTTGTCGGCTTTGAGTTTCACCGGCGCTGTTTTGCCGTTCATGGTCAGATTGCCGTCAACAGACAGCAGTTTTTTGCCGTTGAAATTGAATTTGGTGGATACAAAACGGATTTCAGGGTATTTGTCTGCATTGAAAATATCGGCAGATTTCAAGTGTTGGGTAAAGCGGTCAGAACCGGTTTGCAGTTTGGACAAAGGCAATACGATATCGATTGAGCCTTGGCGTTTGGCACGGTCAAATTCCAAATTACCGGTCAAACCATAAATACCGCCGACGTTGGTGCTGGTGTTGAAATGGTCTATGGCAAAGCGGGCATTGGCATGAAATTCGTCCACTTTATAAACAGCGGCAGACGCAGCAGAAGCCAACATGGCCGAACACAATGCAAACATGATTTTTTTCATCGTCTTATCCTTAGAAATGTGAGAAGTTCCCTATCATATCACTTTTTGATACCAACATCTTTTGCAACTGAGAAAGACAACGTTTCATCTTAAGAAAACTTCAGGCCGTCTGAAAGAATGAGCAGCAAATTCAGGTGTAGCAAATACAGTTTAGTTTTATTACAAAATAGCGTGCTTCATCGCTCGTAATTGGTATAAAATACCCAGTTATTTCTACAACGGGCCGCCAATTAACCAGCCTATTTCAGACGGCCTCAGCATAAAACAAAGGAACAAAAATGCCTGAATACCGCTCCAAAACCTCTACCCACGGCCGCAATATGGCAGGCGCGCGCGCATTGTGGCGTGCGACCGGCGTCATGGAAACCGACTTCGGCAAACCGATTATCGCCATTGCCAACTCCTTCACCCAATTCGTCCCGGGCCATGTGCACCTGCACAATATGGGTCAACTGGTTGCCCGTGAAATCGAAAAAGCCGGCGGCATTGCTAAAGAATTCAACACCATCGCCATTGATGACGGTATCGCCATGGGCCACAGCGGTATGCTCTACTCCCTGCCCAGCCGCGACCTGATTGCCGACTCCATCGAATACATGGTCAACGCCCACTGCGCCGATGCTCTGGTCTGCATTTCCAACTGCGACAAAATCACCCCGGGCATGCTGATTGCCGCCATGCGCCTGAACATTCCGACCATCTTCGTTTCCGGCGGCCCGATGGAAGCCGGTAAAGTTATCGGCGTAGCCAATATTCAACCAGAACGCCGTTTGGACTTGATTGACGCCATGATCGAATCGGCTGACGACAACATCAGCGACAAACAAGTCGAAGAAGTCGAACAAAACGCCTGCCCGACTTGCGGCTCCTGCTCCGGCATGTTTACCGCCAACTCCATGAACTGTCTGACCGAAGCACTCGGCCTTTCCCTGCCGGGCAACGGTTCTTATCTGGCGACCCACGCAGGCCGCAAAGAATTGTTCCTCGAAGCAGGCCGCATGATTGTCGAAATCACCAAACGCTACTACGAGCAAGACGACGAAACCGTATTGCCGCGCAGTATTGCCAACAAAAAAGCATTTGAAAACGCCATGACCATGGACATCGCCATGGGCGGCTCTACCAATACCATTTTGCACCTGTTGGCCGTTGCCAACGAAGCCGGTGTCGATTTCAAAATGGCTGACATCGACCGCCTGAGCCGCGTTGTGCCTTGCATCTGCAAAACCGCGCCAAACAACCACGACTACTATATGGAAGACGTACACCGCGCAGGCGGCATTTTCGCCATCCTGAAAGAATTGGATAAAGCAGGCAAACTGCACACCGACGTGTACACCATCCACGCGCCGACGCTGAAAGACGCGATTGAAAAATGGGACGTGACCAACCCCGAAAACACCCATGCCATCGAGCGTTTTAAAGCCGCTCCAGGCGGCGTGCGCACTACTCAGGCGTTCTCGCAAAACCGTATGTGGAAAACCCTCGACCTCGACCGCGAAAAAGGCTGTATCCGCGATGTTGAGCATGCCTACTCGCAAGACGGCGGCTTGGCAGTATTGTTCGGCAACATCGCCGAGCGCGGTTGCGTAGTGAAAACCGCAGGCGTGGACGAGAGCATCCTCAAATTTACCGGCCGCGCCCGCGTGTTTGAAAGCCAAGAAGACGCAGTAGAAGGCATTTTGGGCAACCAAATCGTGGCTGGCGATATCGTCATCATCCGCTACGAAGGCCCTAAAGGCGGCCCGGGCATGCAAGAAATGCTGTACCCGACTTCCTACCTGAAATCCAAAGGTTTGGGCAAAGCCTGTGCCCTGCTGACCGACGGCCGCTTCTCCGGCGGCACTTCCGGCCTGTCCATCGGTCACGCTTCGCCTGAAGCGGCAGAAGGCGGCGCCATCGGTTTGGTACACGAAGGCGACACCATCGAAATCGATATTCCAAACCGCAGTATCCACCTTGTCATTTCCGATGAAGAGCTTGCTGCACGCCGTGCCGAAATGGAAGCACGCGGCAGCAAAGCGTGGAAACCGGAAAACCGCGACCGCTACGTCTCCGCAGCCCTGCGTGCCTACGGCGCGATGGCGACTTCCGCCGACAAAGGCGCAGTGCGCGACGTATCGCAAATCGAACGTTAATTAAACTGACTTAAGGCCGTCTGAACGCTTTCAAGTGTTTCAGACGGCCTTCATTCAAACGGACACATATGGACAAATTCATTTTAGCGATGATCGGCATGGCCATTGCCCTCTTGATTATTATTGGCGGCGGATTTATCGCTGTCGAATATTTCAAATCCCATCCTGAAGCATTCCAAGTCAAGCCGCTATCAAAATAATCATTTAACGGCATGAGTTTCAAAGAAAAAGAGCCGTAGCTCAAGGCCGTCTGAACGCAGTGCATATAATGAAACACATTCTTTACTGGCTGGGTGGTTTTGCCGTCGCCCTCGGCATATTCCAATACTACGAAACCCATCGCTATTCCGAAGACCAGCTCATCTACGCCCAACCGCCGCAAAATCGTTCTGCCGTTGCCGATTTTGACGCTTTGGCGTATTTAAACTTCCTCCGCGCCTCAGCCAATCTGCCCGCACTGGCGCACTCGGCCACGCTCGAACGCGCCGCGCGCAATCATGCCCGCTATCTTCTGCAAAACCCTGACGACGGACATGACGAACACAATACGCGCAATCCCTTTTACACAGGCCCACGCCCATCAGACCGCACGCGCAAAGCCGGTTATGCCTATAAAGGCGTACACGAAAACGTCAGTACCGGCCAGCATCCGCCAAACGAAAAAATCAACGACCACCTGCCTGCCCAACATCAACTGGACAACCTAATGACGGCGATTTACCACCGTTTCTCCTTGCTCGATCAAAATATCGACGAAGCCGGTGCAGCATTTGAATCTCAAGGCAAACAAATCGCGCTGAGCATCAATCAAGGCGACAGCAGATTCAACAGCCTCTGCCAAAAAAACCGCCCATTATCTGACCTCAGCCGTTCATTTTATCAAGATGCCTGTCATGGTCATGCCATTGTTTATGCAGATGAAATCTCCAACCGCAAATTCCGGCCTTACATCACCTATCCGCAAGGCAACTTCGCTTCACCGGTTTTCCACGGCGAGCGTCCCGACCCTATGCCGCATTATGAAATGACCGGCAATCCGGTCAGCATCGCGTTCTCAGAACAATCGCCTCCGGTCAAAATGCGTTCGTTCAAACTATATCAGGACACAAAAGAAATCAAAGACGTCAAAATCTTAGATAAAGATAATGACCCAAACCACCTCCTGACCGACCGCCAATTTGCGCTGTTTCCTTTACAGCCCTTGGAATACGATACCGACTACCGTGCCCTGTTCGAATACCGTCAAAACGGAAAAAACAGAACGGCCGAATGGACATTCAGCACGCAAAAACCCGATTATCCTTATTTCATCGTCAAAGGCGGCGAAACGCTGGCCATCGAATCCGGACAAAAATATTTTATCCATTGGCAGGATTTTTGGTGCTTGAAGCAATGCGAACGCTACAACTACCGCATGAACCGCGACACCCAACTCGACATCATCGAGCGGCAGGCCGGCGGTATCATTATCCGTGTCAACGGAAGCAAGGGCAGCAGCATCCGCTTAATGCCCGAAGGCGAAGATAGGCGCGCCATTACGCTTTATTTATGGAAATAAAGCCGTTTTCAGACGGCATGAAGCACCAAAAAACTGATAAAATACCGCCTCATCACCCTACGGCAAGCCATCCAATATGACCAAACATCCGCAAACAGCAGCCAATACCCGCTATACCTTTGCCAGCATTGCCGCCATGTTGGCCGCATTTTTACTGTTCGTTGCCGTGATGTTGCTGCCTTTGGGGCTGACGGCGGACACCCAAGTAAGCCTGATACGGCTTTCACTCTACGCAATCATGCTGTTTGCCGTACTTGGTGGTATTTTTTCTGTACGCGTTGCCTATTTGCGTAAAAAGAACGGAGCATGACATGACCCAAGCCGATAAAATCCCACAAGAAATCCGCCTTCAAAAAGAACGGCGCGTACTGACTTTGGTCTATGTTGACGGTGCCAAGAGCCTTCCTGCCGAATACTTGCGCGTGTACTCGCCCAGCGCGGAAGTGCGCGGACACGGTGCCGGCCAAGATGTTTTGCAAACAGGCAAAGCCGAAGTCAGCATTACCGATTTAGACCCCGTCGGTCAATACGCCTTGAAAATTACTTTTTCAGACGGCCACGACAGCGGCCTTTACGATTGGGACTATCTCTACCGACTGGCGCACAATCAAGACACGCTTTGGCAAGACTATCTCGACCGCCTCGAAAAGGCCGGTGCGTCCAGAACGCCAAGTGCCGAAGATTTGAAACCCAAGCACACACATTCCTGCGGTAGCGGTGGTTGTGGCGGAAAGGCCGTCTGAAAAAAGCGAGAGACCGTAAGTTTGGATGACGGAAGAACCATTGACGGCAAAGCGTTCCTCTCCCCGTCCCCCAAAGGCCGAAAAGTGGCCATTTTCGGCGATACCCAAGCCCGTCCGCAGGCAGTACGCACCGCGCAAAACGCAGACGTTTCGGTGCATGAAGCAACCTTTGCGGCAGGCGATGAAGAAACAGCGGAACGAGTGTTCCATTCAACCGTATCCGATGCCGCCAAGCTGGCTTGGCAAGCCAATGTGCAACAACTTTACCTGACCCACATCAGCGCACGTTATACCGAAGAAGAACAACGCCTGATGCTGGAGCGGCAGGCACAAACTATATTTCCCGCGTCGAAAGTGGTTGGCGATTTCGACGTATTCGATACCTGAATCCGTATTATTTTAAGAAGGCAGACACTATGAGCGACCACAAAACCCATTTCGGCTTCACTACCGTTGACGAAGACGAAAAAGCAGGCAAAGTTGCCGAAGTCTTCCACTCCGTGGCAAAAAACTACGACATTATGAATGACGTAATGTCCGGCGGTCTGCACCGCGTTTGGAAACATTTCACCATCAATACCGCCCGCCTAAAAAAAGGCGACAAAGTATTAGATATCGCCGGCGGTACAGGCGATTTGTCCCGAGGCTGGGCAAAACGTGTGGGCAAAGAAGGCGAAGTTTGGCTGACAGACATCAACTCCTCCATGCTGACCGTCGGCCGCGACCGCCTGCTCAACGAAGGCATGATTCTGCCCGTATCGTTGGCAGACGCTGAAAAATTGCCGTTCCCCGACAACTATTTCAATCTGGTTTCCGTCGCATTCGGCCTGCGCAACATGACGCACAAAGATGCCGCGCTGAAAGAAATGTACCGCGTATTGAAACCGGGCGGCACCCTGCTGGTGTTGGAATTCTCCAAAGTGTACAAACCTTTGGAAGGCGTGTACGACCTCTACTCTTTCAAACTGCTGCCGATTATGGGCAAACTGATTGCCAAAGATGCCGACAGCTACCAATACCTCGCCGAGTCCATCCGTATGCACCCCGACCAAGAAACCTTGAAACAAATGATGCTGGATGCAGGCTTCGATAGCGTGGATTACCACAACATGAGCGCAGGCATCGTTGCCCTGCATAAAGGCGTGAAATTCTAAGGCCGTCTGAAGCAAACACAAAGGGCGTGATTGATAGACACGCCCTTTGTTTTTAAAGCTTACCCAAGCCAATCTGATACAAACCAAAGGCCGTCTGAACAGCCGTAAAACGAAATCAAGGATTTCGGTTACACCATTCAGACGGCCTGAGACCTTTGCAAAATAGCCCTTTCCTCAACAGCCGAAGCCCAAAACAGGATTTCGGCTGTTTTCGTTTCAAATATCCACCGATTCTACTCAAATATCCCCTTAATCTCCCTTGG
>NZ_LAEI01000023.1:0-497 GCF_001618065.1 Neisseria flavescens | reverse complement strand
CAAGCCATGATCGCCAAACACATCGACCGTTTCCCACTATTGAAGTTGGATCAGGTGATTGATTGGCAGCCGATCGAACAATACCTGAATCGTCAAAAAACCCGTTACCTCCGAGACCACCGCGGCCGTCCCGCCTATCCCCTGTTGTCCATGTTCAAAGCCGTCCTGCTCGGACAATGGCACAGCCTCTCCGATCCCGAACTCGAACACAGCCTCATCACCCGCATCGATTTCAACCTGTTTTGCCGTTTTGACGAACTGAGCATTCCCGATTACAGCACCTTATGCCGCTACCGCAACTGGCTGGCGCAAGACGACACCCTGTCCGAATTGCTGGAACTGATCAACCGACAATTGACCGAAAAAGGCCTAAAAGTAGAGAAAGCATCCGCCGCCATCATTGACGCCACCATTATTCAGACCGCCGGCAGCAAACAGCGCCAGGCCATAGAAGTCGATGAAGAAGGACAAGTCAGCGGCCAAACCACACCGAGTAA
>NZ_LAEI01000067.1:0-1025 GCF_001618065.1 Neisseria flavescens | reverse complement strand
CCCCAACCGTCGGTTCTGAGTTCGAAGCCTTCGCCGTTCTCTCCGCGTTTATCACGATTTGAGTCGACGATATGGCCGAGGTTGAGTTGAGATTTCTGATAGTCGGTGGCGAGTTTGATGTGTTCCTGACCTTGCAGGTCTTCCATCCTGAGTTTGTTGTTCGCCCAGGTACGGATGACGTTACGGGTGTTCCAATCGGCAGGGATATGGTCGGTATGAGCGCTGTCGTGCATCACTCCGGAGATATACGGACGGTCGGGATTACCCTGTACGAAGGAGAGCATCACTTCGGTGCCTTCGTGTAAGGGGAAGTGAATGCCGTATTCTGGACCGGCATAGGGTTTAGCCAGTCGGACGGGACGGCTTTCCCCACCCGGACTCCATTCGTCCAAATCAAACGGGAGTTTGACGCGGTAGCGGCCCATATCGTCGATATAGGCATAGGTGCAGTTTTCTGCCGCAGTGACCCGTGCCGGTAAGGTACCGTCGATATGCGGACGCGGGGTGGTGCGTTCGGGACGGTAGGCGAGTTGGGCGGAGATGGCGGTAAAGGTGTGGCTGTAGGCGGTATCGCGGCTGCCGCTGTGTTCCATGGAAAGTACCAGCCAGCCGTCGGGTGCTTCGGGGAAGGAGACATCGGTTTGGAACACCTTCATCGGTGTCATGGAGACGACGTTGCCGCTGCCGGTAGCGACGGTTTGACGGCAAAGGTTGGCTTCGTTTAACAGGGTCGTCTGAACTTGGGCTTCGTCGGTTGTTTTAGGATGAAGGCCCCAGTGCTGCTGTTTGCCCAATAAGACGGTATTGTCGGCTGATTCTTCGGATTGTTTGTTGTCGGTTTCGGCAAAAAGGTCGGTATCGGCACTGCGGTAGTTGTAGTCGGCCGTGCGTATGCCTTCGACGATGGGGTTGTGGCGGATGCTTAAGTTAAAGAGTGCTTCGGTACCGACACTCTCCAATCCGGCATGGGGGCGGTAGGAAACGGGTAAGCCTTGGCTGCGCCAATAGTGTGTGGGACTGTCGCC
>NZ_LAEI01000027.1:0-6199 GCF_001618065.1 Neisseria flavescens | reverse complement strand
CCCAAACAAAGCCGCCCGTCAGCCCGAACCGGCAGCGGTTCGGCCTCGGGGCGGCATATACGGCAGTTAACCGTCAGGCTTATTTTTTCACGGCAGGCTGCGCGGCCTTAGGCGCGGCAGAAGAAACCGTCGCCTCCGCCTTCAACTTGTTCAGCACCGCATCACCGATGCCCTTCACGTTTTTCAGCTCCTCCACCGATTTGAACGCACCGTTCTTCTGACGGTATTCCACAATCGATTTCGCCTTAGCCGGTCCGATACCCGGCAATGCCTCCAGTTCGGCAGAAGACGCGGTATTGATGTTCACGGCGGCCAAAGAGAATGCTGCACAAACAGCGGCAAATGCACCAAATAAAAATTTCTTCATCAGATTTTTTCCCATAACGTATTTGATTGAATCAGTCAGGAAGTCTACCGAATGGTTTTATTCCACTCTGTAAACACTGTCACATATACGGATAGGGCAACAGCCGATACCCACATAAATGCTTACGACATATTAACGCAAATATTGTTTGATTTCAAATATTTCAAACAGTTAACCGTAACTTTCGGTACTTTTGTTCAAGAATAACAACAGGTAATCATAATCCCCCTATTGCAACCCGACAGAACCGATAGGCATGTAAAAAGCCCCCGACATCAGTCGGGGGCTTCGGAATGGGTGTTTGGCGGTGACCTACTTTCACATGGAAGAACCACACTATCATCGGCGCTGAGTCGTTTCACGGTCCTGTTCGGGATGGGAAGGCGTGGGACCAACTCGCTATGGCCGCCAAACTTAAACTGTTACAAATCGGTAAAGCCTTAATCAATTATTTGGTGATGACTGAATCAGTCAGTAAGCTTTTATCTTTTGAAGTTCTTCAAATGATAGAGTCAAGCCTCACGAGCAATTAGTATGGGTTAGCTTCACGCGTTACCGCGCTTCCACACCCCACCTATCAACGTCCTGGTCTCGAACGACTCTTTAGTGTGGTTAAACCACAAGGGAAGTCTCATCTTCAGGCGAGTTTCGCGCTTAGATGCTTTCAGCGCTTATCTCTTCCGAACTTAGCTACCCGGCTATGCAACTGGCGTTACAACCGGTACACCAGAGGTTCGTCCACTCCGGTCCTCTCGTACTAGGAGCAGCCCCCGTCAAACTTCCAACGCCCACTGCAGATAGGGACCAAACTGTCTCACGACGTTTTAAACCCAGCTCACGTACCACTTTAAATGGCGAACAGCCATACCCTTGGGACCGACTACAGCCCCAGGATGTGATGAGCCGACATCGAGGTGCCAAACTCCGCCGTCGATATGAACTCTTGGGCGGAATCAGCCTGTTATCCCCGGAGTACCTTTTATCCGTTGAGCGATGGCCCTTCCATACAGAACCACCGGATCACTATGTCCTGCTTTCGCACCTGCTCGACTTGTCGGTCTCGCAGTTAAGCTACCTTTTGCCATTGCACTATCAGTCCGATTTCCGACCGGACCTAGGTAACCTTCGAACTCCTCCGTTACTCTTTGGGAGGAGACCGCCCCAGTCAAACTGCCTACCATGCACGGTCCCCGACCCGGATTACGGGTCTGGGTTAGAACCTCAAAGACACCAGGGTGGTATTTCAAGGACGGCTCCACAGAGACTGGCGTCTCTGCTTCAAAGCCTCCCACCTATCCTACACAAGTGACTTCAAAGTCCAATGCAAAGCTACAGTAAAGGTTCACGGGGTCTTTCCGTCTAGCAGCGGGTAGATTGCATCTTCACAACCACTTCAACTTCGCTGAGTCTCGGGAGGAGACAGTGTGGCCATCGTTACGCCATTCGTGCGGGTCGGAACTTACCCGACAAGGAATTTCGCTACCTTAGGACCGTTATAGTTACGGCCGCCGTTTACTGGGGCTTCGATCCGATGCTTGCACATCTTCAATTAACCTTCCAGCACCGGGCAGGCGTCACACCCTATACGTCCACTTTCGTGTTAGCAGAGTGCTGTGTTTTTAATAAACAGTCGCAGCCACCTATTCTCTGCGACCCTCCAGGGCTTACGGAGCAAGTCCTTAACCTTAGAGGGCATACCTTCTCCCGAAGTTACGGTATCAATTTGCCGAGTTCCTTCTCCCGAGTTCTCTCAAGCGCCTTAGAATTCTCATCCTGCCCACCTGTGTCGGTTTGCGGTACGGTTCGATTCAAACTGAAGCTTAGTGGCTTTTCCTGGAAGCGTGGTATCGGTTACTTCATGTCCGTAGACACTCGTCATCACTTCTCGGTGTTAAGAAGACCCGGATTTGCCTAAGTCTTCCACCTACCGGCTTAAACAAGCTATTCCAACAGCTTGCTAACCTAACCTTCTCCGTCCCCACATCGCATTTGAATCAAGTACAGGAATATTAACCTGTTTCCCATCGACTACGCATTTCTGCCTCGCCTTAGGGGCCGACTCACCCTACGCCGATGAACGTTGCGTAGGAAACCTTGGGCTTTCGGCGAGCGGGCTTTTCACCCGCTTTATCGCTACTCATGTCAACATTCGCACTTCTGATACCTCCAGCACACTTTACAATGCACCTTCATCGGCCTACAGAACGCTCCCCTACCATGCCAGTAAACTGGCATCCGCAGCTTCGGTTATAGATTTGAGCCCCGTTACATCTTCCGCGCAGGACGACTCGACCAGTGAGCTATTACGCTTTCTTTAAATGATGGCTGCTTCTAAGCCAACATCCTGGCTGTCTGGGCCTTCCCACTTCGTTTACCACTTAATCTATCATTTGGGACCTTAGCTGGCGGTCTGGGTTGTTTCCCTCTTGACAACGGACGTTAGCACCCGCTGTCTGTCTCCCGAGGAACCACTTGATGGTATTCTTAGTTTGCCATGGGTTGGTAAGTTGCAATAACCCCCTAGCCATAACAGTGCTTTACCCCCATCAGTGTCTTGCTCGAGGCACTACCTAAATAGTTTTCGGGGAGAACCAGCTATCTCCGAGTTTGTTTAGCCTTTCACCCCTATCCACAGCTCATCCCCGCATTTTGCAACATGCGTGGGTTCGGTCCTCCAGTACCTGTTACGGCACCTTCAACCTGGCCATGGATAGATCACTCGGTTTCGGGTCTACACCCAGCAACTGTTCGCCCTATTAAGACTCGGTTTCCCTACGCCTCCCCTATTCGGTTAAGCTCGCTACTGAATGTAAGTCGTTGACCCATTATACAAAAGGTACGCAGTCACACCATAAGGGTGCTCCCACTGTTTGTATGCATCAGGTTTCAGGTTCTATTTCACTCCCCTCCCGGGGTTCTTTTCGCCTTTCCCTCACGGTACTGGTTCACTATCGGTCGATGATGAGTATTTAGCCTTGGAGGATGGTCCCCCCATATTCAGACAGGATTTCACGTGTCCCGCCCTACTTTTCGTACGCTTAGTACCACTATTGAGATTTCGAATACGGGACTATCACCCACTATGGTCAAGCTTCCCAGCTTGTTCTTCTATCTCGACAGTTATCACGTACAGGCTCCTCCGCGTTCGCTCGCCACTACTTGCGGAATCTCGGTTGATTTCTTTTCCTCCGGGTACTTAGATGGTTCAGTTCTCCGGGTTCGCTTCGCTTATCCTATGTATTCAGATAAGGATACCTCCTAAGAGGTGGGTTTCCCCATTCGGACATCGCGGGATCATAGCTTTATTGCCAGCTCCCCCACGCTTTTCGCAGGCTTACACGTCCTTCGTCGCCTATCATCGCCAAGGCATCCACCTGATGCACTTATTCACTTGACTCTATCATTTCAAGAACCTCTTTGACTTCGTTTACCTACCCGTTGACTAGGGAAGCAAACTTGAAATTCCTACTTTGATAAAGCTTACTGCTTTGTTGTGTCTTAATCCTGCCTTTTGTGTTTCAGGATTAAGTCGATACAATCATCACCCAAATACTGTGTTTGTTTTCTTTTCTCTTGCGAGAGATTTTTTATCCTTTGCAAAGAACAAAAAATCAAAACAAACTCATTGTCTTTGTTTGTTGATTTCGGCTTTCCAATTTGTTAAAGATCGATGCGTCGATATTTCACTTCGCAAATCAAAATAAGCTGCTAAGTATAGCAGGCTCCCTTTGATTTGTAAAGTTCTTGGTGGAGGCAAACGGGATCGAACCGATGACCCCCTGCTTGCAAAGCAGGTGCTCTACCAACTGAGCTATGCCCCCGTTCTTGGTGGGTCTGGGAGGACTTGAACCTCCGACCCCACGCTTATCAAGCGTGTGCTCTAACCAGCTGAGCTACAAACCCGGATTCTCTTCTTAAGCGAATCTTGTCTTCACTCAAGCTTTTCTCTTCCGCATCTTTTACAGTTTACCGATAAGTGTGAATGCATCAGACCTCTTCTTTCTCTAGAAAGGAGGTGATCCAGCCGCAGGTTCCCCTACGGCTACCTTGTTACGACTTCACCCCAGTCATGAAGCATACCGTGGTAAGCGGGCTCCTTGCGGTTACCCTACCTACTTCTGGTATCCCCCACTCCCATGGTGTGACGGGCGGTGTGTACAAGACCCGGGAACGTATTCACCGCAGTATGCTGACCTGCGATTACTAGCGATTCCGACTTCATGCACTCGAGTTGCAGAGTGCAATCCGGACTACGATCGGTTTTGTGAGATTGGCTCCACCTCGCGGCTTGGCTACCCTCTGTACCGACCATTGTATGACGTGTGAAGCCCTGGTCATAAGGGCCATGAGGACTTGACGTCATCCCCACCTTCCTCCGGCTTGTCACCGGCAGTCTCATTAGAGTGCCCAACTAAATGATGGCAACTAATGACAAGGGTTGCGCTCGTTGCGGGACTTAACCCAACATCTCACGACACGAGCTGACGACAGCCATGCAGCACCTGTGTTACGGCTCCCGAAGGCACTCCTCCGTCTCTGGAGGATTCCGTACATGTCAAGACCAGGTAAGGTTCTTCGCGTTGCATCGAATTAATCCACATCATCCACCGCTTGTGCGGGTCCCCGTCAATTCCTTTGAGTTTTAATCTTGCGACCGTACTCCCCAGGCGGTCAATTTCACGCGTTAGCTACGCTACTAAGCAATCAAGTTGCCCAACAGCTAATTGACATCGTTTAGGGCGTGGACTACCAGGGTATCTAATCCTGTTTGCTACCCACGCTTTCGAGCATGAACGTCAGTGTTATCCCAGGAGGCTGCCTTCGCCATCGGTATTCCTCCACATCTCTACGCATTTCACTGCTACACGTGGAATTCTACCTCCCTCTGACACACTCTAGTCACTCAGTTCAGAACGCAGTTCCCAGGTTGAGCCCGGGGATTTCACATCCTGCTTAAGTAACCGTCTGCGCTCGCTTTACGCCCAGTAATTCCGATTAACGCTCGCACCCTACGTATTACCGCGGCTGCTGGCACGTAGTTAGCCGGTGCTTATTCTTCAGGTACCGTCATCAGCTATTGATATTAGCAACAGCCTTTTCTTCCCTGACAAAAGTCCTTTACAACCCGAAGGCCTTCTTCAGACACGCGGCATGGCTGGATCAGGCTTGCGCCCATTGTCCAAAATTCCCCACTGCTGCCTCCCGTAGGAGTCTGGGCCGTGTCTCAGTCCCAGTGTGGCGGATCATCCTCTCAGACCCGCTACTGATCGTCGCCTTGGTAGGCCTTTACCCCACCAACTAGCTAATCAGATATCGGCCGCTCGAATAACGCAAGGCCCAAAGGTCCCCTGCTTTCCTCCTCAGAGAATATGCGGTATTAGCTAATCTTTCGATTAGTTATCCCCCATTACTCGGTACGTTCCGATATATTACTCACCCGTTCGCCACTCGCCACCCAAGAAGCAAGCTTCTCTGTGCTGCCGTCCGACTTGCATGTGTAAAGCATGCCGCCAGCGTTCAATCTGAGCCAGGATCAAACTCTTATGTTCAATCTCTAACTTATAACTTCTGGTCTGCTTCAAAGAAACTGACAGGACAATGTCTAAAACATCATCTTGTCTGTCTTTCAAACAGTGTGAGGCCTAATGCACTCACACTTATCGGTAATCTGTTTTTTAAAGAGCGAATCGAATTATACAGTACATTTAGCAAATGTCAACTAAAATTATCGAAAATTTTAACCAACTGTGTTATACTGTCTGCTTCGTTTTCTTCACCGCGTCAGCAGCGAAGAACCGAACTATACGCCCCCAAACAAAACCAGTCAACACC
>NZ_LAEI01000013.1:0-410 GCF_001618065.1 Neisseria flavescens | reverse complement strand
CCGAGTGTGACCAAGTCAGGCATCAATGCCGCCGGCAACAAAGTGACCAATGTTGCCGCCGGTACCGATGACACCGACGCCGTCAACTACAGCCAGCTGAAACAGCAAAGCGCCGCCGCCCGTACCGAGGTCGCAGCCGGTACCAACATCAAAGACGTGGTTAAAACGACCGGCGCCAACGGCCAAGACGTTTACACCGTCAACGCCAAAGGCACGACTGCGAAAGCCGGTTCCGACAAAGTGACCGTCACTGCTTCAGCAGAAGACGCGAACAACGTGACCGACTACAGCATCGACTTGGCTGATAACACCAAAGCCGAAATCCAAAAAGGCGTAGATGCCAAAACCACCGTTGACACCAAAGGCCTGACCTTCAACGGCGACAGCGGCAGCACCAATGTCGAGAAACT
>NZ_LAEI01000060.1:0-255 GCF_001618065.1 Neisseria flavescens | reverse complement strand
AAAGGCGTAGATGCCAAAACCACCGTTGACACCAAAGGCCTGACCTTCAACGGCGACAGCGGCAGCACCAATGTCGAGAAACTCGGCTCCACCGTGACCGTTGCCGGCGACGACAACATCACCACCGCAGCCCAAGACGATAAAGTGACTGTCAAGCTGAACAAAGACCTGGTTGTAGACAGCGTCAAAGCCGGCGACACCACCGTGAACAACGACGGTGTGAAAGTAGGCGACGATGTTGCATTGACCCAAGAC
>NZ_LAEI01000044.1:0-23205 GCF_001618065.1 Neisseria flavescens | reverse complement strand
ACAGCAAAGACGCCGTCAACGGCAGCCAACTGTTTGCGACCAACCAAAACGTCGCCAACAACGCCGCCAATATCGCCAAAGGCATCAACTTCGGCGGTACCACCGGCAGCAACAACTACGCATTGGGAGACACTATCAATGTCAAAGGCGACAGTAACATCATCAGCGAAACCGTAGCCGGTGGTGCACAGCTAAAACTGGCCGATGTGTTGAATGTCGGTCAAGCGGCTCCGGTGAAAATCGATGGTGACAAAGGCGAAGTCAGCGGCTTGAGCAATACGACTTTGGGCGGCAGCGACTTTGCCCAAGGCAAACGTGCGGCGACTGAAGAGCAGTTGAATGCGGCCCAAGATCAGTTGGTGAATGTATTGGGTGGTAATGCGGCCAATAATGGCGGCAACATCAGCATGACCGATATTGGCGGTACTGGTGAGAACAACATCCACGATGCAATCAAAGCCGTTAATGCAACTGCCAATCTGCCTTTGACTTTCGGCGGCGACAGTGGCAAAGATGTTGAACGCAAACCGGGTACGAAGCTGAATATTGTTGGCGGTCAAACCGATGCAGCCAAACTTTCAGACGGCAATATCGGCGTTGTAGCGAATGGCTCTGATAAGTTGGAAGTCAAATTGGCTAAAGACTTGGCAGTTGACAGCGTGAAAGCCGGCGATACCACAGTCAATACTGACGGCGTGAAAGTTGGCGATGTCAATCTGACTAAAGCCGGATTGAACAACGGCGGCAACAAGATTACCAATGTTGCAGCCGGTACCGATGATACTGATGCGGTGAATGTTGCTCAGTTGAACAAAGCTGCGGCTGCGGCTAAGACTGAAGTCGTTCAAGGCGATAACATTGTTGTTACTCAGGATGTCGGCGCCAATGGCCAAACCATTTACAAAGTGGCTACCGATAAAAACTTGAAAGTAGACAGTGTTACCGCAGGCGATACCGTGATGAATAATGGCGGTGTGAAAGTAGGCGATGATGTTGCATTGAACAAAGACGGCTTGAAAGCAGGCGATGTGAACCTGACCAAAGCTGGCTTGAACAACGGCGGCAATAAGATTACCAACGTTGCGGCCGGTACGGATGACACCGATGCAGTCAATGTTTCTCAACTGAAACAAGCTGCGGCTGTGTCTAAGACCGAAGTCGTTCAAGGTAAGAACATCGTTGTCACTCAGAAAACAGGCGACAAGGGTCAAACTGTTTACGAGGTGGCAACCGATAAAGACTTGGACTGTTCGACAGCGTCGTAAAGCCGGCGACACCACCCGTTAACAACCGACGGTGTAGAAAGTAGGCGACGATGTTGCATTGAACAAAGACGGCTTGAAAGCAGGCAAGGTAAACCTGACTAAAGACGGCTTGGACAATGCAGGCAACAAAGTAACCAACGTAGCGGATGGCGACGTCAATGCAAACAGCAAAGATGCCGTTAACGGCAGCCAGTTGTACGCAACCAACCAAAACGTAGCCAACAATGCTGCGACTATCGCCAAAGGCATCAACTTCGGCGGTACGACCGGCAGCAACAACTACGCATTGGGCAACACCATCAATGTCAAAGGCGACAGCAACATCATCAGCGAAACCGTAGCCGGTGGCGCTCAACTGAAGTTGGCTGACGAGATTAGCGTGAAGACAGTGAATGCCGATACATTCAAAGCAGGCGATACTGTGATGAATAACGACGGCATGAAAGTCGGCGATAAAGTTGCGTTGAACAAAGACGGCCTGACCGCAGGCAATACCGTGGTCAACAACGACGGCGTAACCATTGCTGCACCGACTGAAAACAATCCGAACAACCAAGTCAAATTGTCTCCTGTCGGTCTGAACAACGGCGGCCAACGTATTACCAACGTGGCTCCGGGTAAAGACGGTACAGACGCGGCAAACGTGAATCAGTTGATTGGTTTGGGTACCGAGTTGCAGAACAACATCAACCAAGTAGGTAAGAAAGCCTACGCGGGTGTGGCCGGTGCGATTGCCCAAGGCTCGATTCCGCAAGTAACCCGTCCGGGTGCGACCGGTATCGGTGTCGGCAGCGGCTACTATGGCGGCCAGTCTGCCATGGCCATCGGCGTGTCTGCGATGAGCGACGGCGGCAACTGGATTGTCAAAGGCAACTTCTCGGCCAATACCGACGGTCATGTCGGTGTGGGTGCCGGTGCGCTGTATCAGTGGTAAGTTGGCAATGACAGGCAACTAGATTTGTTGCCTGAATAGGGAGGCCGTCTGAAATTTTAGGTTTCAGACGGCTTTTTTTCTGAAAACACTTGAATTTAGGCTAGATGAAACGATATGCTTCATCTATTTACCGCATGACTCTGAAAGAGAACAAATGAGCAAAACCATCCATTATTTGAAAGACTACGCCGCGCCAGCGTACCGTATTCTAAAAACCGACCTGCATTTCGATATTTTAGAACCGCAAACCATCGTCAAATCCAGTCTGACCGTTCAACCTGAAAGAGCAGGGGAGCCATTGGTATTGGATGGTTCGGCAAAACTGCTGTCTGTGAAAGTAAACGGCCAGGCCGTAGATTATGTGTTGGAAGACGAAAAACTGACGATTGTCGGCATGCCGTCTAAAAACTTCACGCTGGAAGTAGAAACCGAAATTTTGCCGGCTGAGAACAAATCTCTGATGGGTCTGTATGCTTCCGGCGGCAATTTGTTTACCCAATGCGAACCGGAAGGTTTCCGCAAAATTACGTTCTACATCGACCGTCCGGATGTCATGTCTAAATTTACCACCACCATCGTTGCAGACAAAAAACGCTATCCGGTGTTGCTGTCTAACGGTAATAAAATCGATGGCGGCGAGTTTTCAGACGGCCGTCATTGGGTGAAATGGGAAGACCCGTTTGCCAAACCGAGCTATCTCTTTGCTTTGGTGGCAGGCGATTTGGCGGTAACGGAAGATTATTTTACGACCATGGGCGGCCGTAAGGTAAAAATCGAGTTCTACACCACTGAGACAGACAAACCTAAAGTCGGGTTTGCAGTGGAATCGTTGAAAAATGCGATGAAATGGGACGAGACACGCTTCGGTTTGGAATACGACTTGGATATTTTCATGGTCGTTGCCGTGGGCGATTTCAATATGGGCGCGATGGAAAACAAAGGTTTGAATATTTTCAATACCAAGTTTGTGTTGGCCAACAGCCGTACCGCGACCGATACCGACTTTGAAGGCATCGAATCTGTTGTCGGCCACGAATATTTCCATAACTGGACGGGCAACCGTGTGACCTGCCGCGATTGGTTCCAATTGTCGCTGAAAGAAGGTTTGACCGTATTCCGCGATCAAGAGTTTTCCGGCGACCGGGCCAGCCGCGTGGTGCGCCGTATCGACAATGTCCGCATGCTGCGTCTGTTCCAATTCCCTGAAGATGCGGGCCCGACTGCGCATCCTGTCCGCCCGGCCAGCTATGAGGAGATGAACAACTTCTACACCATGACCGTTTATGAAAAAGGGGCGGAAGTCGTGCGCATGTATCACACCTTGCTCGGAGAAGAGGGCTTCCAAAAAGGCATGAAGTTGTATTTCCAACGCCACGACGGACAGGCTGTGACTTGTGATGATTTCCGTGCCGCAATGGCAGACGCAAACGGCATCAATCTTGATCAGTTCGCTTTGTGGTATAGCCAAGCCGGTACGCCGGTTTTAGATGCTCAAGGCCGTCTGAAAGATGGTGCGTTTGAATTGACCATCAAACAAACCATTCCGGCTACGCCCGATATGGCGGACAAACAGCCGATGATGATTCCGGTCAAAACCGGTTTGCTGAATGAAAAAGGCGAAGCGGTTGAGTTTGAATATCAAGGTAAACGGGTGAAAGAGGCGGTTTTGGTATTGACTGAAGCCGAGCAGACTTTTGTATTGGGCGGCGTCAATGAGCCGGTTATCCCGTCTCTGCTGCGAGATTTCTCTGCACCGGTTACCCTGAACTATCCGTACAGCGAGCAAGAATTGGCCACTTTGCTGGCGGCAGATGAAAATGAGTTTGCCCGTTGGGAGGCTGCTCAAACCTTATATCATCGCGCCATTAACGCCAACCGTCAGGCATTGGCGGAAGGCCGTCCTTTGCCTGAACACAAAGCATTGATGGATGCTTTGGCTTTGGTGGTTTCTGGTGACTTTGATCCGGCATTCCGCGCTATTTTGCTGCAAATGCCGTCTGAAACCGATGTATGGGCGGAAGAAGAAAATATTGACCCGATTCAGGTTCATCAGGCGCGTGAAGCCTTGCTCAATGCCGTTGCCGTCAAGTTCCTGCCTCAATGGCGCGAGCTGAACCGTCAAGCTGCCGATCAAGAAAATCAAACAGATGCCGCTGTTCGTTATGAATACAGCCCGGAATTGGCCGGCTGGCGTACTTTGCGCAATGCTTGCAGAGCATTTATCCTTCGTGCTGACGCAGCACATATCGAACACGTTGCGGAAAATTACGCAGCAATGGCGCAAAACATGACCCACGAATGGGGTATCTTATCCGCAATCAACAGCAATGAAAGCGAAATCCGCGATCGTTTGTTGACACAATTTGCCGATAAGTTTGCCGATGATGCTTTGGTAATGGACAAATACTTTGCCCTGATTGCTTCAAGTCGCCGTAAAGATACTTTACAGCAAGTTCAGACGGCCTTGAGTCATCCTAAGTTCAGTATTGAAAATCCAAATAAAGCCCGTTCTTTATTGATGAGCTTCAGTCGCAATATTCCGCACTTCCATGCAGAAGACGGCAGCGGCTACCGCTTTGTAGCCGATAAAGTGATGGAAATCGACCGTTTTAATCCGCAAGTTGCAGCCCGACTGGTGCAGGCTTTCAACATCTGCAACAAATTGGAAGCCAACCGCAAAGCCGTCATGACCAAAGAATTGCAACGCATCAATGCACAAGAAGGCTTGTCGAAAGATGTGGGCGAGATTGTCGGTAAGATTTTGAATGAAAAATAAATCTTGTTTGTTGACCTTATTGGAATTTGACAATAGGGATAGATAGACTAAAGGCCGTCTGAAACCAATCGGTTTCAGACGGCCTGAGACCTTTGCAAAATTCCTTTTCTCCCGACAGCCGAAACCTAAACACAGATTTTCGGCTGTTTCCGCCACCAATCACTCCCTAACTCTACCCAAATACCCCCTTAATCCTCCCCGGGTACCCATAATCAGGCATCCGGGCCGCCTTTTAGGCAGCAACAGGCACACTTAGCCTGTCAGCGGCTTTCAATAGGTTCAAACACATCGCCTTCAGATGACTTTATGCACTCACTTTAATCAGACCAAAATAGGCTGCCCGGGCATAGCGGAACTTTCGGTGCAGCGTACCGAAGCTTTGTTCGACCACATAACGGGTCTTCGACAAATGTCGGTTGCGTTTGGTTTGCACTTCCGACAGCGGACGGTTGCGGTGGGCTTTGCGCATAATGCCGTCCAGCAACCGATGTTCTTTCAGATGTTGCCGGTTTTCCTTGCTATCGTAGCCTTTGTCGGCATAGACGGTCGTATCTTCAGCTATTCCTTCCAGCAAAGGCAACAGATGGTTGCACTCATGGGTATTGGCGGGGGTGATGTACAGTTTCTCGATATAGCCTTCCGCATCGGTACGGGTATGTTGTTTGTAACCGAGTTTGTAGAGGCCGTTTTTCTTTGTCCAACGGGCATCGCTGTCTTTACTCGGTGTGGTTTGGCCGCTGACTTGTCCTTCGTCATCGACTTCTATGGCCTGGCGCTGTTTGCTGCAGGCGGTCTGAATAATGGTGGCATCAACGACGGCGGCGGATGCTTTCTCTACTTTTAGACCTTTTTCGGTCAATTGTCGGTTAATCAGTTCCAGCAGTTCGGACAGGGTGTCGTCTTGCGCCAGCCAGTTACGGTAGCGGCATAAGGTGCTGTAATCGGGGATGCTCAGTTCGTCAAAACGGCAAAACAGGTTGAAATCGATGCGGGTGATGAGGCTGTGTTCGAGTTCGGGATCGGAAAGGCTGTGCCATTGCCCAAGCAGGACGGCTTTGAACATGGACAACAGGGGATAGGCGGGACGGCCGCGGTGGTCTCGGAGGTAACGGGTTTTTTGACGATTCAGGTATTGTTCGATCGGTTGCCAATCAATCACCTGATCCAACTTCAATAGTGGGAAGCGGTCGATGTGTTTGGCGATCATGGCTTGGGCGGTTTGCTGAAAGAAGGTGCTCATGGAAATCCCCTAAATGTCTTTGTGGGAATTTAGGGGATTTTGGGGAATTTTGCAAAGGTTTCGGCCTTTTTATATATCAATGCTTAAATTAATTTTTGTTGAGGGTAGGGAATAAGAATAAAAAAGAGCCTGCATAAAACAGGCTCTTTTTCATACTAATCCGAAGATTAGAATTTGTGACGCAGACCAACCAAACCAGAGATAGTTTCAACTTTGTGAGGACCAGACTCAGCACCACGCAACCAGCCGGCAGAAACCAGAGCAGTAGTGCGTTTAGAGAAGTCGTAGTCAGCACCAACGATAACTTGGTCGTATTGAGTGCCTTTCAGTTTTTCGCCGTCAACTTTAGCTTTGAAGCCGTGAGCATAAGAAACGCGAGGAGTTACGTTACCGGCGCGGTAAGCGGCAGTAGCAGCAACTTCGATAGTTTCAGCAGGACGGCTGTCCAAGCCAGCTGCAGTACCGAATACTACGTTAGAAGCGTTAGTACCGGCAGCACGCATAGCAGAAGTTACAACACCGTTAGATTGGGCTTCAGCGTAGTCACCCAAAGTTTCCCAGTTTTTAGCGTATTGACCAGCTACAGATACGAACAGGTTGTTAGCATCGTAACCACCTACCAAGCGGTGTACGTGACCGTCTTTTTCAGAAACGGCGTTTTTACGGAAACCACCAGCGTATTGACCGAAGAAACCAGAGTTTTCGTAGTTCAGACCAGCGTAGTAAGTGTCACGGGTAGCGTCGTTGTGAGTGTATTTGTCAGAAGGGTTAGCGTTGTCACGTGGAGTGTATTGTACGCTTGCGCTGAAGCCTGAGAATACAGGGCTGTCGTAACGTACAGATACTGCACGTTTGTCAACACGAGTGAATACAGACATGTTCAAAGCGCCGTTGCTGCTTTCCCATTGGTCAACGTTGTCGCTAGAGTCTTTAACAGTAGAGTTCAATTTACCGGCACGGATTTTACCGAAGCCACCTTCCAAACCGATGAAAGATTCGCGAGAAGCCCACTCTTTGTCGCCACCGGCGATAGAAGTGTTTTGTTCAACTTGCCAGATAGCATTCAGGTTGTTACCCAAGTGTTCGTGGCCTTTGAAGCCGATGCGTGAACCGAAGTCAGCGATTTCAGTAGCAGTTTTAGAGCTTTTCTCGTGACCCAGTTTAGCAGCAGTTTGTTCACCCAATTTTACTTTGGATACTTCAACGCCAGCTTTAATTTGACCGTACAGAGTTACGTCAGCCATAGCTGCAACAGGAAGAGCCGCCAGAGTCAGGGCAATCAGAGATTTTTTCATTGCTGTTTTCCTTTTTTAAGTGTGAAGAAGCGAACACTCGTTCTTCTTATTACGATATCGTTCTGTTTCAACGATTCCATAACCATAATATAAAGGTTATGGCTTAAGAAACAAATTTTCCTCTTGTTTTAGGCGTATTTTGTTGGGAAACGTTGTTTTTTGCAGACAGAGTAGGTATGGGAAATAGTCGTTTATTTCGTAATATGTTTTTTCTAAAAGGAAATTTTAGGAGAATCATAAAAGACGGCTTATTGAGGTTTGAGTTTAAATGTTGTTTATATTGTTTTCAGGCGGCCTTGTTGAGTGAGATTTATAGTGTATTGGAGTTTAAAATTATAAAAAACCTGCCTGAGTGATCAAGGCAGGTTTCATTTGCTTGGAAGACAGATTAGTTTTTGTCTTGGTCAACCAGTTTGTTTTTGGCAATCCAAGGCATCATAGAACGCAGTTGAGCGCCGACTTTTTCAATTTGGTGATCAGCGGTCAGACGGCGACGGGCTGTCATGCTGGCATAGTTGACGGCACCTTCTTGGATGAACATTTTAGCGTATTCGCCGGTTTGGATGCGTTTGAGGGCATTGCGCATGGCTTCGCGGGATTTGTCGTTGATAACTTCGACGCCGGTTACGTATTCGCCGTACTCTGCATTGTTGGAAATGGAGTAGTTCATGTTGGCGATGCCGCCTTCGTAAATCAGGTCAACAATGAGCTTCATTTCGTGCAGGCATTCGAAGTAGGCCATTTCTGGGGCGTAGCCTGCTTCAGTCAGGGTTTCGAAGCCGGTTTTGATCAATTCAACCACGCCGCCGCACAATACGGCTTGTTCGCCGAACAGGTCGGTTTCGGTTTCTTCGCGGAAGTTGGTTTCGATTACGCCGCCTTTAGTGCCGCCGTTGGCTGCTGCGTAAGACAGGGCGATGTCTTTGGCTTTGCCGCTTTTATCTTGGTAAACGGCGATCAGGGAAGGTACGCCGCCGCCTTTCAGGAATTCGCTGCGTACAGTGTGGCCTGGGCCTTTAGGGGCAACCATGATAACGTCGAGGTCGGCGCGGGGTACGATTTGGTTGTAGTGTACGTTGAAGCCATGAGCGAATGCCAATACTGCGCCTTCTTTCAAGTTTGGCTCGATTTCGTTTTTGTATACGATAGGTTGGTTTTCGTCAGGCAACAGAATCATTACAACGTCGGCTGCTTTGGTTGCCTCGGCAACGGTGCGCACGTCGTGGCCGGCTGCTTCGGCTTTTTTCCAAGAGCCGCCTTGGCGCAGACCGATGACGACATTTACGCCGGAATCTTTCAGGTTTGCTGCGTGTGCGTGACCTTGTGAACCGTAACCGATGATGGCAACAGTTTTGCCTTTGATCAGAGAAAGGTCAGCGTCTTTATCGTAATAAACTTGCATTTTATTTCCTTAGTGTAAGAGGGTTCCGGACAATCCGGGTTGAGTTAAAAGTAATAGGGGCTTAGGCAGGGACTTGGTTCATCAAGACAATTTCCAATGCTTCGGTTTTTCCTTCGATGGATTTGACGAAGTTTTGGAAATGTTCGCTGGCATTGTGTTCGTCAATAGCTGCTTGGGATTTCCAGCTTTCTACGAATACGAAACGGTTGGATTTGCCGATTTCTTGGTGCAGGTCGTAGCTGATGTTGCCTTCTTCTGCACGGCTGGCTTTGACCAATTCTTTAAACTGGGCAGCCAGAGCCTCGGTGTATTCGGGTTTGACGGTAACTAATGCAACGATTTGGATGCTTGACATGTTTGTCTCCTACTGTTTTTCAGACGGCCTTTGTTGAAAGTAACAGGCCGTCTGAACGATACAGCGTTAAATTTTCAAAATACGCTCGCCGCGGCCGATGCCAGCTGCGCCTGTGCGTACGGTTTCCAAAATTTGAGCACGACCGACTGTCTCGAGGAAAGAGTCGAGTTTTTCGGTAGAGCCTGTGATTTCGATGGTATAGCTGCGGTCTGTTACATCAATAACGCTGCCGCGGTAGATTTCGGTCAATCTCAGGAATTCGTCGCGGTCTTTGCCGACGGCGCGGACTTTTACCAACATCAGTTCGCGTTCGACAAAACGGCTTTCGTTCAAGTCAACCACTTTGACAACTTCAATCAGTTTGTTGAGTTGTTTGGTGATTTGCTCGATGACGTGCTCATCGCCGTGGGTAACAATGGTCATACGGGACAAGGTTTTGTCTTCGGTTGGGGCTACGGCCAGGGAGTCGATGTTGTAATCACGTGCGGAGAACAAACCTACCACACGGCTCATCGCACCTGATTCGTTTTCCATCAGAATAGATAAGATATGTCGCATTTCTTTCTCCTTACGCTTTTGCAATATCGCGCATATGCGGCGGCAGAACCATTTCATCCAAACCTTTGCCGTTGCCGACCATAGGCAGTACGTTTTGTTTCTTGTCGGTCAAGAAATCGAGGAATACAAGGCGGTCTTTTTGGTTTAATGCTTCCAACAATGCGCCTTCTACATCGGATTTCTTGTCCACACGGATGCCCATATGGCCGTAGGCTTCAGCCAGTTTGACAAAATCAGGCAATGAATCGAAATAGGTTTCCGATTCACGGTTGCCGTAATACAGCTCCTGCCATTGGCGAACCATGCCGAGGTAGCCGTTGTTCAGGGTAACGACGTTAATCGGAACGCGGTATTGGAAGCAGGTGGACAGCTCTTGGATGTTCATCTGAATCGAGCCTTCGCCGGTGATACAGAATACATCTTGATCAGGAGCGGCCAGTTTCGCACCGATAGCATATGGCAAGCCGACGCCCATTGTGCCTAAACCGCCGGAATTGAGCCATTGGCGTGGACGCTCGAATGGGTAATATTGAGCGGTAAACATTTGGTGTTGACCGACGTCGGAAGTAATGATGGCAGAATTATTGGTGATTTCGGCCAGTTTTTGAATGACGTATTGCGGTTTGATGATTTCGCTTTCATTATCAAACCACAGGCAGTTGCGCGAACGCCATTCTTCAATACTTTTCCACCATTTATCTAATGAGTCGGTTGCAGGTGCAGATTCTTGCTTGTCCCACAATTGAATCATTTCGGACAATACGTTTTTCACGTCGCCGACAATCGGGATATCCACTTTGACACGTTTGGCAATGCTGGACGGGTCAACGTCGATATGAATAATTTTTTTGGCTTTTTCAAAGAATTTGGACGGTACGGAAATTACGCGGTCATCGAAGCGCGCACCGATTGCCAGTACAACGTCTGCATTCTGCATAGCGAGGTTGGCTTCGTAAGTACCGTGCATGCCCAGCATGCCCAAGAATTGGCGGTCGCTGGAAGGGTATGCACCCAAGCCCATCAATGTACCGGTACAAGGAGCGCCGATCATGCGGACAAATTTGGTCATTTCCTCAGAGGCATTACCTAAAACCACGCCACCGCCGAAGTAAACAATAGGGCGTTTGGCGGAAGCCAGCATTTGTACGGCTTTTTTGATTTGACCGATATGGCCTTGTACAACCGGTTGGTAAGAGCGGATGAAGATGTCTTCTTGCGGATAGCTGAATTTAGCCATTGCTTGGGTAACATCTTTAGGAACATCGACAACAACAGGCCCCGGACGGCCGCTTGCGGCGATTTGGAAAGCTTTTTTGATGGTGTCTGCCAACTCAGCGATATTGGTCACCAAGAAATTGTGTTTGACACAAGGGCGGGTAATGCCGACTGTATCCACTTCTTGGAATGCGTCTGTCCCGATAAGGGAGTTGCCCACCTGGCCGCTGATGACTACCAACGGAATAGAGTCACTGTAAGCAGTGGCGATACCGGTCAGGGCATTGGTTACGCCCGGGCCGGAAGTCACCAAGGCAACGCCGACTTTGCCGCTGACACGGGCATAGGCATCTGCCGCATGTACGGCGGCCTGTTCGTGGCGAACCAGGATGTGCTTGAATTTATTGAGTTGGAAAAGGGCATCGTAGATTTCGATAACCGCGCCGCCCGGATAGCCGAATACATACTCGACACCTTCGGCTTTGAGACTTTGCACGATGATTTGTGCGCCTGATAATTGCATATTGACCTCTTTTATGCGGTTTCTAACCAATAGGAACAATCTGCCTCACCACAGCACCTGTAATGCAATTCCGCCAAGCAGCGATTTAGGGTACGCGCATTGAGGGAATACGGCGACAGTCAGACTGTCCAAACAATTGGAAAGGAACACAGAGTTTGTGAAAAAGAGTAGAAAAGATAACGCAAACCGACTGTTCAATCAAGATAAAATCTTTCATCTTTTAACATTTGAAACGGGAAAATAGATTGAAGGTTGATTTTAAAGAAATAAAAAAATAGTCTTATTGAGCTTGATGTGTGGAGATTGTTGACAGTTTGAGTAAGGAGAAGGTTTTTGCAAATGATGAACAGCAAAAAACCTCTTGATCGAATCAAGAGGTTTTTTAAATTTGGTGCCCAGGGTCGGACTCGAACCGACACACCTTGCGGCGGGGGATTTTGAGTCCCCTGCGTCTACCAATTTCGCCACCTGGGCTAGCGAAGAAGTCGTCATTATAGCGAGTTCTCGAATCTTGTAAAGCAGTAATTGAAAAAAAATTGGATTATTTTTATATTTGTTTGATTTGTAATGAATTAAACTTTTTGCGTTTGATGGTTATCTAAATGGGAGGCAGATTTTTAAAACAAAAAAAGCAGTATTTATCTGCAAAAAGGGCTACATTTAATGTGTTAAACGCGTTAATATGAAGATGTTTTGTTTTTATATCGGCCGGGCGGTTGTTTGGCCTCACTTAATTTGAAACGGTTTTGGAGAAAATTTATGCTTTCCGTCACACGAACTTTCTTACTCAGTGCTTTTGCATTGGCTGCTCTGGCTGCTTGTCAGCCTAAAGAGGAGGCCAAGGAGGCTTCTTCGACACCTGCCGCTTCTGCTGCGCCTGCTGCTTCCGGTGAGTCAGCACCCAAAGCGCAAGCGCGCGGTACCGATATGCGCAAAGAAGACATTGGCGGCGACTTCACATTGACCGATGGCGACGGCAAACCTTTCAGCCTGAGCGATTTGAAAGGCAAAGTGGTTATCTTGTCTTTCGGTTATACCCACTGTCCTGACGTATGCCCAACCGAGTTGCTGACTTACAGCGATACTTTGAAACAATTGGGCGATCAGGCTAAAGACGTGAAAGTAGTATTTGTCAGCATCGACCCTGAGCGCGATACGCCTGAAGTAATCGGCAAATACGCCAAACAGTTCAATCCTGATTTTATCGGCCTGACGGCTACCGGCGATCAAAGCCTGCCTGTCATCAAACAGCAATACCGTGTGGTATCGGCTAAAGTTAACCAAAAAGAAGACAGCGAAAACTATTTGGTCGACCACTCTTCAGGTGCATATTTGATTGATAAAAACGGCGAAGTGGCGATTTTCTCGCCTTACGGCAGCGAGCCGGAAACGATTGCGGCTGATGTGAAAACTTTATTGTAAAACCGTAGTTGAGGCCGTCTGAAATGGGTTGTGGATTTCAGACGGCCTTCTTGCTTTTGATACGGCAAAGGAAAAGAAAAATGACCGACACACTTTTAACGATTGCTTTATCCAAAGGACGAATTTTTGAGGAAACCCTGCCGCTGTTGGCCGCTGCCGGTATTGTGCCTGCGGAAGAGCCGGAAAAATCGCGCAAGCTGATTATTGGTACGAATCATGACAATATCCGTTTGGTAATTGTACGTGCGACCGACGTGCCGACTTATGTGCAATATGGTGCGGCGGATTTTGGTATTGCCGGTAAGGACGTGCTGATCGAGCATGGCGGAGATGGCCTGTATCAACCTTTGGATTTGCACATCGCCTCATGCCGCATGATGGTTGCGGTTAAAAAAGGTTTTGATTATGCCGCTGCTTCCCAACCTGGCAGCCGCTTGCGGATTGCCACTAAATATCCCGACATCGCCGCCGAACATTTTGCTGGCAAAGGTGTGCATGTGGACATCATCAAGCTGTACGGCTCGATGGAGCTTGCACCTTTGGTTGGTCTGAGCGACGCGATTGTCGATTTGGTTTCCAGCGGCAATACGTTAAAGGCCAATGGTTTGGAAGCTGTGGAACATGTGGCTGATATTTCCAGCCGCTTGGTGGTCAACAAGGCAGCGTTGAAAACCAAATATGCGCTGTTGAATCCGATTATTCAGGCATTTGAAAATGCCGCTAAGGCCGTCTGAAAAGTTTTTGGTAAAAGTTGTCTGCCAACCCAGTTTGAAAGCCCCGTCATGATGCAAAGCAAACCGACACTCGATACGATTCTTTCCCATCGTTCCATCCGCAGGTTTACTTTCGAGCCGATTGCCGATGAAATCCTTGATACGCTGGTTCGTGCCGGACAGCAGGCTTCGACTTCCAACAACCTGCAATGCGTTTCTATCATCCGCGTATCCGACCTTGCGCTGAGGCAGGGGATACATGAAGCGGCAGGAAGTGCGCCTTATATTGTCCATTGTGCGGAATTTTTATTGTTTTGCATCGATTTTTCCAAACACAAGGCAATGTTTCCCGATGCGCAAATTGATTGGGCGGAAGTAACCCTGATTGGTGCGGTCGATGCAGGCATTATGGCGCAAAACGTATTGCTTGCCGCAGAATCACTTGGACTGGGCGGCGTGTATATCGGCGCGTTGCGCAATAATGCGCAAAAAGTATCGGATGTGTTGAACCTGCCGGATTATTGCGTGCCTTTGGTGGGGTTGTGCCTCGGTTATCCCGACCAAGACCCGCCGCTCAAACCGCGCCTACCTAAGGAAATGGTCTATGCCGAAAACGCCTGTCCGAGCCTGAATGCCGAGGCGGTTGAAGCCTATAATCAGGCGGTAGCGGATTATTATGAGTTACGCAAGGGTAGCCCGATACCTTGGAAGGAATCGCTGGCCAAAACCTTGGGCAATCCTGTACGGTCGCATATGTTGGCGTTTTTGCAGAAAAAAGGTTTTTTGAAAAGATAATGTTCAGACGGCCTGTGTGTGACTGAGGCCGTCTGAACATAAGAACTGGAAAAGAAATACATAAAGATAATTCTCAGTTGCTCTGGTTAAGTAGGTCTATTCCAATCGGTTTAAGTGCTTGGGATAAACAGAAATGACTTCATAGCTGATGTTGTTGAGGAAGAATAGAGAGATGCGATGCTTCAGATATTTAAGCGGTTATTTAGTAAAAAATCCCAAAAATCTCAAGAGCGTGAGTCAATACTTCCCCGTAATCGCTTTGCGGATCTAGATTTTGAACGAGTGTTGAAGTCTGGAACTCGTTATCGTGTTGATGAAGAGGGTCGCTGTGTTGAGGATGGTAAAATCACATTATTTGACTTTTCTATAGACTTTGCAGAATTTGAGTTAATAGGTGCTTTCAAAATTGAGGAGGAAGACCAGTTTCAGCAACTATTAGCTCATTTAAACAGTTTTGACAATGCCATTCAGTCCTATTTGGAAAGCGAGATGCAGAAGCCTATCCCACAGTATGCGAAGGATCTAGGCTATACTCAGAAAAGGTGGGAAAAAACCTTTTACTTTCATCCTTGGATATTAAGTTGTGAGGAAAATCCGCCTAATCTTCAATATCTTGCGGATTATGTAAATAATGGATTTACGGTCTATTTTGCTAAAAAACATGGCAGATGGAAGGTATACTGGGATGAAAAGTGCCAAAACGTGATCAAAGAATAACTAGGTAGGATTTTCGTAGAGATATAGAAACAAAGAAGAGAGCAAACCATGAAGAAACTCGACACCCAATCTCCTGATTTTAAAGCCGAACTCAAAGCGTTACTCGCTTTTGAAACCGCGCAAAACCCTGAAATCGACCGTATTGTTGCCGACATCTGCGCCGATGTTCAAAAGCGCGGCGATGCGGCGCTGATTGAATACACCAACCGCTTTGACGGCACATCCGCTCAAACCATCGACGATTTAATTCTGACGCAAGACGATTTGCAGTCTGCGTTTGAGCGTTTGCCTGAAAACATTCAGACGGCCTTGAAAACGGCCGCGAGACGGGTAGAAAGCTACCATAAACACCAAAAAATGGAGTCGTGGACTTACGAAGACGAAGACGGCACGCTTTTGGGTCAACAGATTACGCCGCTTGACCGTGTCGGTATTTATGTTCCGGGCGGTAAAGCCGCTTATCCGAGTTCCGTCATCATGAATGCCATGCCTGCCCACGTTGCCGGCGTGAAAGAAATCATCATGGTCGTTCCCACTCCGAAAGGCGAGCGCAACGATATCGTGTTGGCGGCTGCTTTTGTGGCCGGTGTAACCAAAGTGTTTACGGTCGGAGGCGCGCAGGCAGTTGCGGCTTTGGCTTATGGTACGGAATCTGTGCCTCAAGTCGATAAGATTACCGGCCCGGGCAATGCCTTTGTTGCTGCGGCCAAACGTCGCGTGTTCGGCGTAGTCGGTATTGATATGGTGGCAGGGCCGTCTGAAATTTTGGTGATTGCCGATGGTACGACGCCTGCCGATTGGGTGGCCATGGATTTGTTCAGCCAGGCGGAACACGATGAAATTGCACAAGCGATTTTGATCGGTACTTCTCCAGCGTATTTGGACGAAGTTCAGACGGCCATGAACCGCTTGATTGAAACCATGCCGCGCCGTGCGATTGTTGAAGCTTCATTGGGCAACCGCGGTGCAATGATTTTGGCTAAAGATTTAGATGAAGCCTGCGAAATCGCCAACTATATTTCTCCCGAACACTTGGAACTGTCAGTTGAGAATCCGCAAGAGTGGGCGAAAAAAATCCGCCACGCCGGTGCGATTTTTATGGGACGCTATACCAGTGAAAGCCTTGGTGACTATTGCGCAGGCCCCAACCACGTTTTGCCGACCAGCCGCACGGCGCGTTTCTCTTCTCCTTTGGGAACATATGATTTCCAAAAACGCTCCAGTCTGATTCAGGTTTCAGAACAAGGTGCGCAGAAGTTGGGCAAAACCGCCAGCGTGTTGGCGCATGGCGAAAGCTTGACTGCGCACGCCAGAGCGGCTGAGTTTCGTTTGAAAGGCTGAGTGAAACGTTAAAGTCGTAAGAAATCAAAAAAAGGGCATCTAAACAGATGCCCTTTTTATTGTGATGAAGATTTTAGCTGAGAAGGTATCAGGCCGTCTGAAAACAGGTTTAACGGTTTTTCAGCCAGTCATTACGCATTTTTGCGGCTTCTTCAAAATAGCGGTAAAGCTCGGTTTTGTTGCCGTCTGAAAGGAGCTGTTCCAATTTGGATAATTGTTCTTTCAAATCGCTGGTCAGTTTGAGCAGGGCGGGGTGGTTAGCCAGGCAGATGTCTGTCCAAACGGCAGGATGACTGGAAGCGATGCGGGTAAAGTCGCGAAAGCCGGTGGCGGCATAAGGGAGATAGTCTTTGCCATGCGGATGGTCGAACAAAGCGTGGACATAGGCAAAGGCGGTCAAGTGCGGCAAGTGGGAAACAGCAGCAAAAATATTGTCGTGTTCTTCGGCGCTCATGGTGAAAATCTGCGAACCAACCGCCTGCCACAGGCTTTTCAACCGTCTTAGGCCGTCTGAAGCTTCTTGGCCGTGCAAGGTAATGATAAGGCGGCTGTTTTGAAACAAACCGCAACGCGCGGATTTTGCCCCGCTTTGATCCGAGCCGGCAATCGGGTGGGCGGCAAAACATTGCGGCAGGCGGTCGGACAAGTAGGTGCGGAAGGCATTGAGTGCCGATTGTTTGGTGCTGCCGACATCGGAAACACAGGCGGTGTCTTTTAAGAAGGGCTTGATGTCGCGGCATACGTCAGGCAGGACGGAGACAGGCGTGGCAATCAAAACCAAATCGGCATTGCCGATGCTTTCGGCGCAAATATCCGGATAGGCATGGTCGATGATGCCGCATTCGAGTGCGTAATTGAGGTTGTCGGCATTGGTGTCGATGCCGGTAACGGTTTGCACCAGTCCCAAGCGTTTGAGGTCGAGCATGAACGAACCGCCGATTAAACCGACGCCGATAAGGGTGATATGGGGAAAAAAGGCGGAAGTGTTCATGGTTTGAATCCGGTACAAGTGGAAAAACTTATTTTAATCCGTTATGGAGGCCGTCTGAAAGTTGTCATCAAGGTTTCAGACGGCCTTTTTTATGGTCGAATTTTCATGATTTAGGCATAGAAAACTCCGTTTAGTAGGAGCATGTAACCGATTATCAGATTTTCATACACTAAAATAATCATCTGAATTAGTATAACGTCTTAAAGTAAGTAATTGGTATCTTAAAGTAAATTATTACATCATATTTTATTTTAATTGATATCGAATAAAATAATTCACTCAGAAAGAAGGAATTTATGAGTTTTTCACAAACCGAATTAGTCAACGCAATGCGTTTGCTTTCTACCCGTCTGCCGCAGTTTCCGGAGCAGCAAAACCAAGTATCCCGCATGTTGCGCATTGTAACCGAACGTTTGAGCAGCCATTTGAACGAAAACCTGAAAGCGTTCGGCATCAATGAAAACCTGTGGTTTTCCCTGATGGCGGTTTACGTCAGCCCAAACAGCGAAATCCTGCCTTCGCGCTTGAGCGACTTGATGGACTTGACGCGTACCAGTGCAACACGCCTGTCGGACGACATGGTTGAGCGCGGCTGGGTAGAGCGTTATATCAATCAGAAAGACCGTCGTCAGATTGTGCTAAAATTGACCCCTTCGGGTGAGACCTTCATCCACGAAGTATGGCCGCAAATTGCCCGTCAGAGCGGTCAGGCGTGGGAAGATTTCACGAAAGAGGATTATGATACGCTGCAACACCTGTTGGGTAAACTGTTGAACCGTTTGGGCAATTGACAACAGACGGCCTGATGGTCTGCGGCAGGCACACATAAACGGAGTCTGTATGAAATTAGGTTTGGTCAAATCAAGCGTATGCGTTGCCGCTGTTTCGCTGTTGGCGGCATGTGCGCCGTTCGGCAAACAGTCGCCTTTGGATGAGACAACAGCCTATCCGCTGCCGCAAGGCCAATCTGCCGCTACTGCCCAAGACGGCTGGTGGATGAAGCTGAAAGATAAAAAATTAAACAATTTGATTGCTTCTGCCATTCAGACGTCTACCAATCTGCGTGTCGTCAAGGCAAGGTTTGAGCAGGCTCAGGCGCAGCTGGGCGTTGTAGGAGCCGCAAACAAACCGCAAGTCGGCTTGGGCGTTACAGGTCTGGGTGCTTATGTTTCACCCAAACCTCAAGCCGGTATGGTTGATACCGACCATACATTGGTTTTGGCGAACGCAGCCTTGCAAGGCAGCTTGGTTTTTGACTTTTGGGGTAAAAACCGAGAGCAGATTCAAGCCGTTTTGGGAAAAAGCCGGGCAGCAGTATATGAAGCGCAGCACATCCGCACCGAGTTGGCTCATGCCGTTGCTGCCCAATATTTTGCGTGGCAGATGGCGACAGAACAACTGGCGCTGCTAGATACGCGCATAGAGTTAGCGGATAAGGCATTGAAACTGATGCAACAACGCGTTAAAGCGCAGCTGGCTTCTGCCGATGCCTTGCACGCTCTGGAAATGGCGCAACAGCAATTACAGCTTGAAAAATCGGCATGGACTCAGAAAAATGAGAAAATCCGCAACAGTCTGGCTGTATTAACCGGCCGTGTACCGGGTGCATTGAATGGACAAGTTCCGGAAAAAATGGCGGCTGTGCCGTCATTGCCGGTTAGCCGTATTGAAGCGGATTTGCTGGCGGCCCGTCCCGATATCGCGGCACAAAAAGCCTTGCTTGAAGAGAAATGGCATATCGTCAAATCGACTGAAGCAGAGTTTTATCCGAATATCGAGTTGAAAGTTTTGGCAGGTATGACGCACATTGATGCGTTCAATCTGATTCGCGGACGGACATCCGGTATGTTGGGCATTGTTCCGGCTTTGAATCTGCCATTGTTTACTTCCGGGGCGCTGCAATCCAAATTGGCGGGCAAACGTGCCCAATATAATGAGCAGGTTGCCGTGTATGACCAAACTGTTTTGAATGCCATGCGTTCGGCAGCAGATGCTGTAGTCGACTATCAAAGCCTGAAAAGTCGACAAGATACTTGGAATAAGATGGTCAATATCGCGGATAAATCTGTGCAAAATGCGAAAGGACGTGTTCGTGCTGGCTTGGATAACGGCTTGACCGCCTTGCAAAAACAAGACGAGGCTGCGCGTACAAAAATGTCGGCGGTTCAATACCATGCAGAATATCTGACAGCTTGGAGTAACCTCAATGCCCAGTTGGGCGGAGGCTTTAAATTGAATAAGAAATAAACGTTTGATTAAAACGTAGGCCGTCTGAAAGTAATTTCAGACGGCCTTTTGCTTACCTTATTTACATTTGCTACCGGAAGAAATTATTGTAATGAATAGAGTGTAACTATAGAATATGACCCTTTAGCGCGTTAAACGCGCGTATTGGGTTGAGGGTGGAGCCAGCAGCCTGGGGCAAGACAATAATATCGTTATCACATGTACAGAATTAAAGTTGGGACTTATGGATACTCAATCAGAAAAAAATAATGTCCAAAAAGAAACGGAAGTAGCCGCTTCCGGCGCTAAAACGCATCGCAAACGTAATTTGGTTATCGTTACACTCCTATTTCTTATTACGGCGGCCGTGGTTGCTTTGGCGTATTTTCTGTTTTGGCAGCATGAAGAAGAAACAGAAGATGCTTATGTGGCCGGTCATTTGGTGATGATCACGCCGCAGGTAAACGGCACGGTGCGCAAAGTCATGTATGACGATACGGATGTCGTGAAAAAAGGCGATGTTTTGGTGGCTTTGGACGACAGCGATTTTCAGCTGGCATACGATCGCGCGCAAAATGAATTGATTCAGGCCATCCGTCAAAACAAACAGCAAACTGCGGTCAATTCAAAAGCCAAAGCGCAAGTGTTGTTGCGCAAAGCCGATTTGGCCCGTGCGCAAGCCGATTTGCGCCGCCGCGAATCTTTGGCGGGTACGGAAGCGGTTTCCGGTGAAGAACTCAGCCATGCCCGCGCCGCTGTGGTTCAGGCTCAGGCTGCATTGAAAGCGGTTGAGGCGGAAGAAGTTTCTGCTCAGGCAGCGTTGGGCAGCAATATTCCTCTGCGCCAACAACCGGCAGTTCAGACGGCCATCAGCCACATTAAAGACGCTTGGTTGAATTTGCAACGTACGCAAATCCGTTCTCCGATCAGCGGCCAAATTGCCAAACGCAATGTCCAAGTCGGCCAACGTATCGTGCAAGGTACGCCGATGATGGCCGTTGTGCCTCTGTCTGAATTGTGGGTGGATGCCAACTTTAAAGAGTCGCAACTGCGCAAAATGAAAATCGGCCAGCCTGTTGAAATGACAGCCGATTTGTACGGCAGCAAAGTGGTTTACCATGGCAAGGTAATGGGCTTGTCGGCAGGTACGGGCAGTGCGTTCTCATTACTGCCGGCACAAAACGCAACGGGCAACTGGATTAAAGTTGTACAACGTGTGCCGGTGCGTATCAGTTTGGATGCCAAAGAATTGCAACAAAATCGGCTCCGTGTCGGTTTATCGATGACTGTTAAAGTCGATATTGCCGAGAAGGGCAGCGGTAAAGCCATGACTGCCGAAGCAGAACGAAATACTGCCTTGCCGGAAACGGAAAGTGTAGATTGGAAAGCCGCCGATGCTTTAGTCGATAAAATCTTCGAGCAATATGCAAAATAATCTTTTCAGACGGCCTGAGTCTTTTATTGAAGGCTCAGGCCGTCTGAAATATTGATTCTCTTCAATCGACCGCTTTGGCGGTTGTCTTATAGTTTATAAATATGAATTATCTGCCTTTACAAGGGTTTAAGCTGGTGTTGGCAACTTTGGCGCTCAGCTTGGCCGTATTTATGGAAGTCTTGGACAGCACCATCGCCAACGTCGCCGTGCCTGTTATTGCAGGGGATTTGGGTGCGGCTACCACGCAGGGAACTTGGGTGATTACCTCATTTGCCGTAGCCAATGCCATCTCTGTTCCCTTGACAGGTTTTTTGGCCAAGCGGTTCGGCGAGGTCAAAATCTTTATCGCCGCTGTGATCGGGTTTGTCGTAACGTCATGGCTGTGCGGTATGGCACATAATCTTCAAGCCTTGGTTTTTTTCCGTGTATTGCAAGGTTTCATTGCCGGGCCATTGATTCCCTTGTCCCAAAGCCTGTTGATGGCTTCCTATCCGCCTGAAAAACGAACATTGGCACTGGCATTATGGGCAATGACCGTCGTTGTTGCCCCTGTATTGGGGCCGATTTTGGGCGGTTGGATTTCGGACAACTGGCATTGGGGATGGATTTTCTTTATCAATATCCCGATCGGGATTTTGTCCGCAACTATTGCTTGGAAGCAACTTAGACACAGGGAAACTGAAATCGTCAGGGCGCCAATCGATTATGTTGGGCTGGTGTTGATGATTGTCGGTATCGGCGCATTGCAAATGATGCTTGATAGGGGCAAAGAATTGGACTGGTTTGCCTCGGGAGAGATTATCGTTTTGGGCGTTACCGCTTTGGTGTTCCTGACATATTTTATTGTTTGGGAGCTGGGCGAGAAATACCCGATTGTCGATTTGTCATTGTTTAAAAATAGAAACTTCACGATAGGCGTTGTTGCTACATCGTTGGGCTTTATGGTCTATATGGGTACATTGACTCTGCTGCCTTTGGTGTTGCAATCAAATCTCGGCTATACCGCTACTTGGGCCGGTTTGGCTGCTGCGCCGGTGGGTTTTTTACCGATTATTCTGTCGCCGATTATCGGTAAGTTTGGCAATCGCGTCGATATGCGCCTGTTTGTCAGCGCCAGCTTCTTGGTATTTGCCTATACATTCCATTGGCGAACCGATTTCTATGCCGGTATGGATATGAGCAACGTCGTTTGGCCGCAGTTTTGGCAGGGTTTAGGCGTAGCCATGTTCTTCCTGCCTTTGACCAGTATCACCTTGTCGCATATGAAAGGCAATCAAATTGCCTCGGCCAGTAGCTTATCTAACTTCTTGCGTGTCTTTATGGGCGGTGTCGGAGTATCTGTTGTCAGCACCATGTGGGAACGACGCGAAGCTCTGCACCATACTCAGCTGACCGAACATATTAATTCATTGTCCTCAATCAGCAACCAATCTATTCAAGGCATGATGGCCAATGGCCTGAGCAAAGAGCAAGCCCTGGCTGCGATAAATAGTACCATTTCCCAGCAAGGCTTTATTATTGGTTCAAATGAAATCTTCTTGGCAGGCAGTATCATATTCATCAGCATGATCCCCATTATTTGGCTGGCAAGACCTCCGTTTAGCGGTTCCAGCGGGGGAGGGCATTAGATAAAAATTGTGTTGATTGAGTTAGAGGTAAAGTAGGTTGCTAACGGGGAAAGAGTAAGAGTGTATCTAGTCATAATTGCCTTGGACTTATCTTTAAAATAAGCCATTTATGAGATATAGACCATCAATAATTGGAGTCTTGAGAATTTTAGTAGGAAGAGGATAAGTGGCATTTAGGGTAATGACTTATTTGAAACATTTTTATAAGATTACATACTCTTATCTTTAGTGATTGTTAGATATAAAGAGGCCGAGACCTTTGCAAAATAGCCCTTTCCTCAACAGCCGAAGCCCAAAACAGGATTTCGGCTGTTTTCGTTTCAAATATCCACCGATTCTACTCAAATATCCCCTTAATCTCCCTTGGATACCTG
>NZ_LAEI01000037.1:0-19376 GCF_001618065.1 Neisseria flavescens | reverse complement strand
TGAATTATTTATAGTTTTTCTATTTTATTATTAAATATAAGCAGAGCTGCTCCAACCTTCACAAAGCTGTACTTAATAATAATAGCCTATCCCTCCATCTCAACTAATCGGTATATTCACTGCGTCCAATACATCCAAATTTCCAAATGCTTTGGCATAAATTTCTTATTTATAAGATAATGCTATTTCTTTAACCATTATAAAAAAGGGGAAACTATGTTTGATTTTATAAAGCGGAAATTTCGTGAAGCCATCATTGACCCGATTTCCGACAGCGTTCGAGAAAAACAGGAACAATTGGCAGAAACGGCTTCTGAATATGCAGCACCAAGCGTTTTCTACCTACTCTTCGCCATTACAGGAGCAGTAGCCGTCATTTTGGTTTTACTGAGCATTTCACTCTATATAGGCCAGCTTTTAGGCAGCTACCTATACGGACTATTTACCTTTACCTCATTTTTTATATTATTGTTTTTATTCGTATGGGCCATGCGTTCTCGTATTGAAACAGCCGTTAAAAAAACCGTATATGAGCTTTTAAAACCATCAACAGATGCTGATGTTACGATTCCTTTGGTAGAGGCGGAAGTTTTAGAAGAAACGGACGTCAAACGTTTGGAAAAACATTAAAATTTGGGGCTGTACTAGATTAGCCCTAAATTTCACACCACTCCCGCAGGATTTTAAGCTGCCGGGAGGGTGTGCCGAAGTTAAACCGAAATTCGCATTCTTTCAAGAACAGCGGGAAGGATATGCGATCAATTCCGTTATATTTGCGCAAGACGCGTTTTGCCTGATTCCAAAAATTCTCAATGCCGTTAATGTGGTTCTGACGGTTAGCAAATTCCTTGGAATGGTTGATGCGGTAATGGATGAAACCGCTCACGTCCAACTTGTCGTAGCTGCTCAGGCTATCCGTGTAAACAATGCTGTTCGGCATAATTTTCTTTTTGATAACAGGGAGTAACGTTTCAGACTTGGCATTATCTACCACAACGGTATAGACCCGTCCGTTGCGTTTCAGAATGCCGAAGACAACCACTTTTCCTGCTGCACCGCGACCACGTCTGCCTTTACGTCGTCCGCCAAAATAGCTTTCGTCCAGCTCGACAGGACCCTCGAAAACCTCATCGGCAGCCAAGGCCAAATAATAGTTTATAACCGTGCGGATTTTACGGTAGAACAGTGCTGCTGAATTGGGATGGATACCCAAAATATCGGCGGCAGAACGGGCGGTAACTTCCAGCACAAAAAAAACGGAGCAGTTTCTTTCTGTATTTTTTTTCTTTAATTTTCAGTGCGTTATATTCATATTTCGAGGGTAACATATCTGCTAATCTAGTACAGCCCCTAAAATTTTGAAAGGTTGTCTGGAAAATATTCAGACGACCATTTACCCTAGTTATACCTAGGGAAAACCCTAAATAAGAATTTAAATAAAAATACCTTCAAATTGCCAATACACTGCTCATAAGTACCCATAACAGCATATCCTTAGGAGCTTAAATCATGCCCCGTTTCTTCCTGAAAACCGTTTCTATACTCACTTTGGCAGCTTTGACTGCGTGTTCTGGTCCACTCGACCGATCAGACTCGTCAACCGAAAATCTTCAGGGCGCACCAGAATCAGCATTGCCTGCTGCTGCAGTTGCCGAAGAAAATCTGTCTCTGGCAGAAAACACCGAACGCTACCAAGAACAACCCGACCAACCAGTCAAATCCGTTGCCCAAGAGCCTGTTTCCACATTCAGCATCGATGTCGATACCGGCAGCTACGCCAACGTCCGCCGATTTCTGAACAGCGGCGAACAGCCGCCTAAAGATGCTGTACGGATTGAGGAAATCATCAATTACTTCCCTTATAACTATCCACTGCCTACTGACGGCCGTCCATTTGCCGTTCACACTGAAACCATTGATTCTCCATGGCAACCGGAAGCCAAGCTGATCAAAATCGGTATCCAAGCACAAGACACGGCAAAGAAAGATCTTCCGCCTGCCAATCTTGTGTTCCTCGTGGACGTATCCGGCAGCATGGATGAAGAAAATAAACTTCCGTTGGTTCAAAAAACGCTGCGGATCTTGACCCAACAATTACGTCCTCAGGACAAAGTTACCCTGATTACCTATTCATCAGGCGAAGAGCTGGTGCTTCCGCCCACATCAGGTTCAGATAAAGAAACCATCCTAAAGGCCATCGACAAACTGAAAGCCGAAGGCTCAACTTCGGGCGAATCCGCTTTACGCATGGCCTACGAAGAAGTGCAAAAAGCCTTTGTACCCAACGGCATCAACCGTATCCTGCTGGCGACCGATGGCGACTTTAATGTTGGCGTATCTGATACCGAGACGCTCAAATCCATGGTTGCCGAAAAACGTAAAACCGGCGTTTCACTCAGCACGCTAGGCTTCGGTACGGACAATTACAACGAAGACATGATGGAACAAATTGCCGATGCAGGCGACGGCAATTACAGCTATATCGACAACGAAAAAGAAGCAAAAAAAGTTCTGCAGCAACAACTGACTTCCACGCTGGCCACCGTTGCGCAAGATGTCAAAATCCAAGTCGAATTCAATCCTGCCACTGTCAAAGAATACCGCTTGGTCGGCTACACCAACCGCACCCTGCGTAATGAAGACTTCAACAATGACAAAGTAGATGCGGGCGATATCGGCTCAGGCCACAGCGTAACCGCCATCTATGAAATCATTCCGCAGGGCAAACAAGGCTGGCTGAACGAATCACGCTATCAAAAAGCCACTGCAGCCAAAGGCAGTAAAAACGAATACGCCTTTGTCAAAGTACGCTACAAACTGCCTGGTGAAAAAGACAGTAAGCTGATGGAACAAGCAATTCCCGTTGGCAGCAAGCCGCTGGAGCAAGCCGATAAAGACACCCTGCTCGCCCTGGCTGCAGCTTCCTATGCCCAAGCCCTGCGCGGCGGCGAATACAACGGCAAACTTAGCTGGAGCGACATTGAAAAAATGGTACAGCAAGTCCAAGGCAATGATCCGTTTGAGCTGAAATCGGAATTTCTCCAATTGGTACGCATTGCCGCCGGTAGCGAAAAGAAATCAGGTCCTTTGGTTAAAGAATAAAACCTGAAAAAGGCCGTCTGAAAAACATTCAGACGGCCTTTTAATAAACTTTTTATTTTTCCGATTTCAACACCCGTTGACGGCGGGTTTCGCTCAATACCATGCCTGCGCTGACGGAAACGTTCATGCTTTCTACCGTGCCAAACATCGGAATCGATACCAGCATATCGCAATGCTCGCGCGTCAGGCGGCGCATACCTTCGCCTTCGTTGCCCATTACCCAGGCCACGCTGTCGGGCAAGTCGCAGTGGTAAAGGTCGGAGTCGCCGCCCATGTCTGTGCCGACAATCCAAATGCCGTACTCTTTCAATTCACGCAAAGTACGGGCAAGATTGGTTACGGTAATATACGGCACGGTTTCCGCCGCACCACAGGCAACTTTGCTGACGGTCGCATTCAAGCCGGCGCTTTTGTCTTTGGGTGCAATCACGGCATGCACGCCCATCGCATCGGCAGTACGCAGGCACGCGCCGAGGTTGTGCGGATCGGTAATGCCGTCCAATACCAGCAAAAACGGCGGTTCGCTCAGGTTTTCCAACACATCTTCCAAATGAACATGGTTTTTGGAGGCATCGATAAACCCGACCACGCCCTGATGACGCGCCCCTTTGCTGATGGCATTCAGGCGGTCGGCATCGGCGAAATGCACGCGTACGTTTTCAGAGGTCGCTTTATCCAATACATCACGGGTGCGCGCATCGGATTTGCCCTCTTGGATATAGAGTTCGGTAATCGATTTCGGGTTTTGCCACAAACGGGCATTGACGGCGTGAAAGCCATAGATGAGTCGTTGGTTTGCCATGTTTTTGCTTTATCAAAAAATTCAGACGGCCATTATAACAAGTAAGGCCGTCTGAAAATTTTTTATTTTATTAAATAACCGAGTATGCCCGAAGTACCGACCCCGATTAATACCGTCACCAACATCGAAAACCGGCTGGCCGCCAATACCGTCAAAGCAATGGCAATTAGCTCATGCGGTTTGTCCGACACAAAATAAGGCGCAATCACAGAAATCAACACGCAACCCGGCGCAGCCTCCATAACCACTTGCGCGCGACAGCTCAATGTACGGTTGCGCAATGCAAAAAAGCCGATTAATCGGGTTGAATAGGTAACGGCTAACATGCTTAAAAACAGCAAAAACAATTGCAGCGACAACAAATCCTTCATTTTTGCTCTCCCCACACATACGCCGCCAACAAGCCCGACAATGTTCCGGCCGGAACATACCATGCGCCATCCACGGTCAAATAGGTTGCGCATGCCACAATCAGACTGACAAACCAAGGGCGTGAAGCCGTAAAGCTCTTCCACATACCGCGCAGCAACACTAAAAACACCGCAGGAAACGCCATACCAAAGCCCCAAGCCGCGACATCGCCGAACATCGGGCCAACTGCCGCGCCAAACGCCGCAAAACCAATCCAAGTTACATACAAAATAAAGCACACGCCGGCATAAAACGGCATATTGAATGCAGGCAAACCTGCCGCCTTACGCTTTTGAATTTCAGCAAACGCCATTGCCCAGCTTTCATCACACATAAAAAACAGCGCGGGCATCGCCTTTTTCAGCGGCATATCCCTCATATACGGTGCAAGGGCAGCACCCATCAGGATATGGCGCGAATTAATCATAAATGTAACCGTTGCAATCAGTATAATCGGCAAGGGATTTGCCCACAAATTGACTGCGGCAAATTCCGAACCTCCGGCAAAGTTCATGCCCGTCATCAGCAGCATTTCCAGCCAACTCATGCCTTTCTGCCCGCCCTGCATGCCCAAAATCAGCGCCCACGGCAACAAGCCGATCAGCATTGGGGAACATTCTTTGATACCGCGCAGAAATTCCGATTGAGGAGAAGCAGTGTGATTCATTTTGATTGAAACGGTTTATTAAAAAGAAGCGACGTATTATAAATCAGGCCGTCTGAACAAGGGTATAATACGGAAAAATTAGATTTATTTACGGAAACCGATATGACCCACACCGTCCATCTGCAGTTTGAAGAAATTGACAATACCGTGTTGCAACGCCTGTGCGGCGCGCTCGACAGCAATCTCGAAGCCTTAGGCAAAGCCCTTGATATCCAAATCAGCCGCCGCTTTGAACATTTCACCTTCATGGGCGAACTGGCACACGCCGGCCGTCGTGCCTTGCTGTCACTGGCCGAAGCCGCAGAAAAAGGCGACTTGGACGACAACGCCATCAGCCTCGCGGCCGTTGAAGCAAAAACCGCAGATGAAAAACACGAAGAAAAACACCACGACCAACAATACTATTTCCGCACCAAACGCGGCAGCATCGGCGGCCGCACCCCGCGCCAAAACGGCTATATCCGCGCCTTGCTCAACCACGATGTCGTGTTCGGCTTAGGCCCTGCCGGTACGGGTAAAACCTATCTTGCCGTTGCCGCCGCAGTCGATGCCATGGAAAAACACCAAATCGAACGCATCGTTTTGGTGCGCCCTGCAGTCGAAGCCGGCGAAAAATTAGGCTTCCTGCCGGGCGATTTAGCGCAAAAAGTCGATCCCTACCTGCGACCGCTTTACGATGCGCTTTATGATTTGATGGGTTTCGACCGTGTAACCAAACTGATGGAAAAAGGTTTGATTGAAATTGCGCCGCTAGCCTATATGCGCGGCCGCACCTTAAATGGTGCGTATGTCATTTTGGATGAAGCGCAAAACACCACGCCCGAACAAATGAAAATGTTCCTAACCCGTATCGGCTTCGGTGCCAAAGCAGTCATTACCGGCGACATCAGCCAAATCGACCTGCCGCGCAACATCAAATCCGGCTTGAAAGATGCACGCGAAAAACTGCGCGATGTAGAAGGCCTGTATTTCCACACCTTCACCAGCGAAGACGTTGTCCGCCATCCTTTGGTGCAGAAAATTGTCGAAGCCTATGAAGCAGCAGAAGAACAAGCTGAAAAGAAAAACGGTGAATAATCTTTTCAAACACTTAAGGCCGTCTGAAAATCAAATTTCAGACGGCCTTTCTACATCATTTGCCCCATAATACTGCTATAATCCGAAAACCAAGTAAAACAACGACTTCAAAGGAAAATATGACCCTCAAGCCACCCGTCCGAATCGCCGTTACCGGCGCGGCAGGCCAAATCGCCTACGCCACCCTTTTCCGTATCGCCGGCGGCATTATGCTCGGACGCGACCAACCCGTTATCCTGCAGCTGCTCGACCTGCCGCAGGCACAACAGGCATTGCGCGGCGTGATCATGGAAATGCAGGATTGCGCCTTCCCGCTCCTTGCTGACATCTTCGCCACAGACGACCCCGAAGTCGCCTTCAAAGATGCCGACATCGCCCTCTTGATTGGAGCGCGCCCGCGTACGCAAGGCATGGAGCGCGCCGACTTGCTACACGCCAATGGCGAAATTTTCAAAGTACAAGGCGCGGCGTTGAACAAAGTTGCCAATCGCAACGTTAAAGTCCTCGTCGTCGGCAATCCGGCCAATACCAACGCCTACATCGCCATGAAATCCGCCCCCGACATCCCGCCGGAAAATTTTACCGCCCTGATGCGTCTCGACCACCACCGCGCTGTCAGTCAAATTGCCGAAAAAATCAACCGCCCGATTACTTCCATCGAGCAAATGTGCGTCTGGGGCAATCATAGCCCGACCATGTACGCCGACTACCGCTACGCCACCAGCAACGGCGAGTCCGTCCAAGACATGATTACCGAACCCGACTGGAACACCGAAGTCTTCATGCCAAAAATCGCCGGACGCGGTGCCGCCATTATTGCCGCACGCGGTTCATCATCCGCAGCCTCCGCCGCCAATGCTGCCATCTACCACCTACGCGACTGGTTGCTCGGCAGCAGCGGCAAATGGATAACCATGGGCGTTCCATCTGATGGCTCTTACGGCATTCCCGAAGGTTTGATTTTCGGCTTCCCCGTCATTTGTGACAAAGGCAGCTACCACATCGTCCAAGGCTTGGATTTGTCGGATGAATTCAGCCAAAAACGTATCGCCGCCACGCTGGCCGAATTAGAAGAAGAACGTTCAGCCATCCAAGATCTACTCTAAACCAAAGGCCGTCTGAAAACCAAATTTCAGACGGCCTAAATAATTAAATGCCCGTCTACAATCATTTTTAAAAGCTAGAATGGCACTCTTTGTCCTTGCTTATCTTTAAGATGCCATTGACCTGACGGTGTACAACCGCCGCCACTACCGCCGACAGCATAATGATCACAATTCGGATCAAGACGTTTTCCTTGAGAATATGAGCCATTTGTCAAACCATCCCCATCAAAGGAACTGCACGCGCCGGTAAAAGCTACGCAAAACAGAATTAAAAATTTCTTCAACATTCACATCACCTTTTTTCAAACATTGCAGCCTGGATAAAGTTCCCACGCTATCGATATGAGCCACACCGTGTGAGCAAAAAGAACCAATCTCGCCTTGCCCACATTTGTGTATATAACTAACTATGCCGCCGATATATGTGCCAAAATTTCGCTGCCATCACTCAAAGAAAAACTACTGCCAGAAATTTGGAATACACTTCTAATGCAATTAAAACATATAAAATAGTTATCAAACTAATTTTATAAACATGTGACAAATTTTTTGCAACTTTGTTTCTTATGGTTTTGCTTCTTTATAAAGCTCGTTCTCATAATATGAAAATTACCCAATACCTTTTCTGCGTTTAAAAAAGGCCGTCTGAAAACCAAATTTTAGACGGCCTTTACTGTGCAGCTTTATTCCGCTACATCAATGCACAAATATTTCAATTCCAAATATTCATCCGCACCATATTTGCTGCCTTCACGTCCCAAACCGCTGCGTTTTACGCCGCCAAATGGTGCCACTTCATTACTGATTAAGCCCGTATTGATACCGACCATTCCGTATTCCAAGGCTTCGCCGACGCGCCACTGGCGGGCGGTGTCGGAGGTGAAAAGGTAAGCTGCCAAACCGTATTCCGTATTGTTCGCAGCCTCGACGACTTCGGCTTCGGTTTCAAAACGGAACACCGGACACAAAGGCCCGAAGGTTTCCTCGCGAGCTACCGCCATTTGCGCCGTTACGCCACTTAAAACAGTCGGCTCAAAAAACGTTCCGCCCAATGCACTGCGTTTGCCGCCGGTCAGGCAACTTGCGCCTTTAGCAAGCGCGTCGGCGATGTGCTGCTCGACTTTCTCCACCGCTTTTTCCTCAATCAGCGGCCCTTGGTTTACGCCATCCTCCAAGCCGTTGCCCAATTTGAGCGCAGCCACTTTTTCACTTAATTTGCGGCAAAATTCGTCGTAAATACCAGACTGAGTATAAACGCGGTTGGTACAAACGCAGGTCTGACCGCTGTTACGAAACTTGCTGGCAAGCGCGCCTTCGACGGCTTTGTCCAAATCGGCATCGTCAAACACGATAAACGGCGCGTTGCCACCCAATTCCAAACTGAGTTTTTTAATGTCTGCCGCGCTGTCGGCAAAAATTTTCGCGCCGACTTCGGTAGAGCCGGTGAAGCTGATTTTGCGCACGGTCGGATTCGTGGCAAATTCATGGCTGATTTCCGAAGCACTACCGCTGACAACAGGCAACAAATCCTGTGGTACGCCCGCTTCATAAGCCAAAACGACTAATGCATACGCACTCAAAGGCGTGAGTGATGCTGGTTTGACTATCATCGCGCAACCAACCGCCAAAGCAGGCGCAGCCTTGCGCGCAATCATCGCAGATGGAAAATTCCACGGCGTAATCGCCGCAGTAACACCGATAGGCTGTTTCAACACAACCAGTTTTTGCGACGCTTTCACACTTGTCAGCACATCGCCGTCAATCCGCCGCGCCTCTTCCGCAAACCAGCGCACAAACGAAGCCGCATAATCAATTTCACCTCGCGCCTCAGTCAGACTTTTGCCCTGCTCCATCGTCATGATACGCGCCAGGTCTTCTTTGTTTTCTTTAATCAAAAAATACCAACGCCACAACACATCGGCGCGCTCCAACGCAGTTTTTGCCGCCCATAATTTTTGTGCCGTCTCTGCCTTTTGAATCAAAAGCTTCAGGCAGTCTGAATCAGTCTTACGGACAAACGCCAAAGCCTCGCCTGTTGCAGGGTTATCAACTTTAATGGCATCTGGGATCGAAGAAAAGGAAATATCAGGATGATTGAGTAAACGGGCAAAATCTTTCATGAGAAACGACCTTTCTAAAACCGAGGATATACGTTCATTATCATATTCATACCATCAAAGTGCAACTAAATAGAAAAATAAACCAACAGCAAAGGCCATCTGAATATCTTTCAGACGGCCTTTTTTATTCGGTTTTATCTAATCTACACACTTATCTCAATTTAGGTGAGCGAAGATAAGAATATATATTGATTAACAGAAGTAACGCATATAGAGCAAATATAATGATTAATCCATAATTACCTGCTTTTATTGTACTGAAGACAATGATAAAAAACAGATCCAATTCTACTAAGTGATAGACAAATATACCAATTAAAGCAAAGACGATTGTGCCGAGTATTTTTCTATTAAGCAAAAAAAGCAAAATAGAAATATTATTTAAAATAAAAAATAACTTAACGACGATTTCACTTCCCTCTATCTCACCCTGAAGTTCGGACAGCTTATACATATCTCCATATACAATATAATCTGTAATATAGAAATTTTGCTTAAGATAAAAAAAGACAATATACATAGTAATAAAAAAATTATATATCCAACAAATTTATCAAATTTCATATCATCTCTTCCATAACAAAGCTTTCTATAGACAGCCAAATTCCATCTAATTATCTAGAGCAGATAAAATAAATGGAAAAAAGGCCGTCTGAAAGGCACCCGACCCGTCGGCTCCCCTCCAAACGGCCTTTAATCCGCCTTATTCAAACAAAACGTCTATACCTTCTTCTCCAACCTCCAAGCTCGCTCGCTCCGGCATATGACCCGCCGTCTGCTGCCATTGTAAAAAGCTTTGGGCTATCGCCGGCATCACCTGACGGTTCAGCAGGTGGTCGATGTTGCGCGCACCGCTGTCACCGGTCGTACAGGAATCGGCCAGCAGCGCCGCAAAATCCTCACTGTAGCTGAGGCGCGTTTGATGAGCTTCATACAGCCGGTCTGCAATTTTATCCAACTTCAATCTGACGATTTGGGCCAATGCTTCTTTTTCCAACGGACGGTAAGGAACGACCTGCATACGCGCCAACAATGCGGCCTGGAAGTGGTCTGTCAGTATCGGACGGATGGCTTCCGCCAGTTCTTCCAAGCTGTATTCGGGTGCTTCTTCGGCTTCGGCAGGGCCGTCTGAAACTTCGGTGTGCTCAGACGGAGTTTCCGGCATTTGTGCAGAAAGTTCTACTTCGGTATCGGCGATCTGTTCTTGTCCGTTTGCTTCTTGGTTTTCTGCTGCGGCTTCTTCTGCCTCTTCTGGCTCTTGCGGTTTTAACAACTGGGTCAGTTCGTTTGCGCCCAAGTTCGAAGTCATCAGGATAACGGTGTTTTTGAAGTCGATTTCCCGGCCTTCGCCGTCACGCATCATGCCTTTGTCGAAGACTTGGTAGAAGAGGTTGAGGATGTCTTTATGGGCTTTCTCGACTTCGTCCAGCAATACGACGCTGTATGGTTTTTGACGTACGGCTTCGGTCAATACGCCGCCTTCGCCGTAGCCGACATAACCCGGAGGCGAGCCTTTAAGTTGGGAAACGGTGTGTGCTTCGCGGTATTCGGACAGGTTGATGGTAATCAGTGATTTTTCGCCGCCGAAGAGTGCGTCTGCCAATGCCAGGGCGGTTTCTGTTTTGCCGACACCGGATGGACCGCTCAACAGGAATACACCCAATGGGGAGTCGTTGGTTTTCAGGCCGGCTTTAGCGGCCCTTAAACTTTGCGCAATCGCATGGATGGCTTCGCTTTGTCCGACTACGCGTTGCTCAAGCAGGCTTTCGAGCTGCAGCAGGTTGGCCAGTTCGTCTTTGAGTACGCTGCCTGCGGGCACGCCTGTCCAGTCGGCGATAATGTCGGCAATCACGGTTTCATCGACGCTGGTAAAAATCAGCGGTTTGCCTGCGACGACGGCATCCAGCTGTTGCTGTTTCTCGGTCAGGCTTTGTTGTGCGGCTTCCCGCTCTTCGGAAGTCAATTCTGTATTTTTGGCGGCTTCCATTAAGGATTGGATTTCGTCCGCCAATTGTTTTTCTTCCTGATAGCGGCGGTTCATTTCTTCGCGCTGTTCGTTCAGTTGGGCAATTTCCTGCTCGACTTGTCGGATGTTTTCTTCTTGCGATGCGTTCAGACGGCCCAGTTGTTTGTCGGCATCCAATGCTTCCAATTCCCGTTGCAGCGAGGAGGCCTGTGCCTCCATCAAGCCGAAGATATGGGGAACGGTATCCAAGCTCATGCGGACGCGGGCGGCGGCTGTATCCAACAAGTCTACTGCTTTGTCGGGCAGTTGGCGGCCGGTAATGTATTTTCTGGAGAGTTGCACGGCTGCGATGACTGCGGAATCCTGAATATGGACTTTATGGTAGGCGGCATAACGCTGTTTCAAGCCGCGCAGCATGGTGAAGGCGGATTCGTCATCGGGCTCTTCTACTTTGACCATTTGGAAACGGCGCTCCAATGCGGCATCTTTTTCAAAATATTGTTTGTATTCGCTCCAGGTTGTGGCGGCAATGGTGCGCAATTCGCCTCGTGCCAAGGCCGGTTTTAAGAGGTTGGCGGCATCTGCGCCACCGGCGCTGTTGCCGGCGCCGATTAAGGTATGCGCTTCGTCAATGAACAATAAGATGGGTTCTTCGGAATTTTGAACGGCTTCAATTACGTTACGCAGGCGTTGTTCGAATTCGCCTTTAACGCCCGCACCTGCCTGCAGCAAGCCTAAATCCAAGACCAATACCTGTGTGTTTTCTAATATTTTAGGCACTTCGCCTGAGGCGATTTTCAGGGCTAGGCCCTCTACCAGTGCAGTTTTGCCGACGCCCGGCTCGCCGACCAAAATCGGATTGTTTTTACGGCGGCGCGATAAAATATCCATCATTTGGCGAATTTCTGTTTCGCGGCCAAATACGGGGTCGATGCCACCTTGCGCTGCTTTTTCAGTCAGGTTGACGGTAAAGCGCGCCAATGCATCGTTTTGTCCGGTTGCTTTAACCGGTTGTGGTTTGGATTCGGCCTGAGTACCGTCCTGGCCTTCTTCGGCAGAAGTTTGGGCAAACGTATTGTTGGTGCCTTCGATTGAGACTTCATCCAACCATGTTTTCAGACGGCCTATTTGGGTTTTCGTCAGACTCAACAGCGGCCATGCATCCTGCGTCATCAGACGGTAAGGGGATTTCAACAATGCCTGATACAGATAAGCGGAACGGATTTCCGATGCGCCTTCGTCACTTGCCAGCAGCCATGCGTCTGACAATAGGCTGACCAGTGATTTGGACAGTGAAGGATTACCGCGGACATTGCGCGGCAGTTTGTCCATCGTGTCCAGCAAAGGGTTCCAGATGTTTTCCGAATCAATTTCGTAACGTCTCAATAAGGCGCCGACATCGCCATCCCCTAATTCCAATAGTTTGATAAACAAATGGTCAACCGTAATTTCGGCATGACCCCGTGTTTGACATAAACCGGCGGCGGCTTCCATTGCCTGTTGGCAATGCGTATTCAGACGACGTAATAATAAGGCTTGATCATGTGCAGACATTTGATATCCCTGATGTAAAAATGTGTTATAAAAAAGTGCTACCTTTATCAGGCAGCACTTTATGTGGATGATTAAGCGCGGCTTTCGTTCCAGCTGTCGGAATGAATGATGTTGCCGTCTTTATAAGTCCAAGTGATTTTTTCGTAGCGCAATTCAACGCGTTCCAAGTGGTTGTAACGCTCGCGTGCAGGGTCTTTGATGTTGTGCATTACAGGACCTACTGCGACAACTTTAACGTTGTCCAGTTTGGTATTGAAGTACTCTTTCTCTTGACCGGATGCATCAATTTGATACCACTTGATTTCTACTTCTTTTAAAGTTTGACCGGTGGTTACGGCTTTGTACAAGTATGGAGAAGACGCATCGTATTCTTTGTACAATACGATAGGTTCATGAACGCGGGTACCTGTCAGTTTGCCGGTGTTGGCATCTGTAGGAATGCGGACATTGTGTTGGAACTCAACGATCTCAACACTGTCTTCACGGCCGTTAACGTCAACGGAACCTTTAATAGCGGAACCGCCATCGTCTTTCAGCCACATATAAGCAGGAATTGCCATATTTTTACTCCTTAGTTTTATTAAAAACGCTTTAAGTTTTAAGGCTTAAAGCAACTTGTGCTGCATTGAATTACTGTGTTGCCGAGGGAATAAGGATAATCTCAACCCTGCGGTTCTTGGCTTTACCGTCTTCTGTCTGATTGTCTGCAATCGGTTTGGTATCGCCAAAACCTTTGACTTCAAACCTGCCCTCCGGAACATTGGAGGAAATCACCAACCAGTCTTTGACGGATTGGGCCCGTTTTTCTGACAACTGCTGATTGGAAACAGGATTGCCGACATTATCGGTATGGCCTTCAACTAAAATGCGGGTATCAGGATGTGATTCGATTGCCTTCAATACGCCAATCAATGCTTTATTGGCATTATTTTTTAATTCAAACTGGCCGGTTTCAAAGAGTGCCAAACTATCCAGGGTAAGAACCACCGGCTCCGGCTTTTTGACAGGCCCGGGCGCTTTAGGAACTTCGGCAGGGATTAAGGCTTTTAATTTGGGAATATAGGCCTGCGCACGATACAGTCCCAAGCCCAAATATGCAGGAACACCGTGATCACGGTATCCTTCAAGCAATTTCAAGTCCTGCTTCAACAGCCCTATTTTTTTAGCCTGTTCGGCTTTATCCGTTTCCATACGGAAGTCCGCTATATGCGTGCCGATTTGTTTCAACAAACGGCTGTTGTTGACAGTTGAAAACGACGCAGCCAGAAAAAAACCGGCAACACCAATGAATAATACCTTAAAAATCATATCTGAAATATGATTTCTATGATAAACGGCATATTTATCCAGATATTCGGATAGGATGTATCTTACCGAATCATGTTGAACGCTTTTTGCCGACGGAATAAGACCATCTGTATTTTTTACCAAATAAGCGGCCCATTCAGATGTATTTTGAAAATTTCCGCAATCGGCAAGGCTTAAACTGCATATGTCCACATACTCCCATCCGCTATCTGTATTTTTTAAGAATTTTTCTTCTAAAAAATTCAGTGCCTCCATCAGATAAACATATTGATGGCTATACTGGGCATTGCTGTCATGCAGGAATTTAAGGGACAGGGCGTTTTTCAGATTCTTTAAGAATTCGTTTATCTGCAGACGGTTGTGTTCTTTCTTATTGATGATAGAAAAAACGGAATGGCTGTTTTTTCTATCAAACAAAAAAGACACCGGCGTTTGAATCAACCAGTGTACCGGGATAGTCAAACCCGTGCTCTTCTGCAGAAAAAGTATATTACGCAACCATGTGCGCAAAGTGGTCGCAATATCGGTATTTTCCGCAGGGGAAAGCCACAGCTCCAGACTCACAGAAACATACTTATGGGCTGTATTTTCAAGCAAATTGGAAACGACCGGATGCAGATTTTCCGAACCCGACATATTGATATAGACGGTTTCATTTACCCTCTCTACCAACTTTCTCGGCACAGAAGAATCATGCAAACGAATGGTATAGCAACCCAAATCTCCGTTGGGATCCAATTCTTCTGCGATTTTCTTCCAAAAATCCGTATTGATTTGTTCGCGTTTTTTCTTTAGATAAAAACGCCAATAATAAAAGGCAGCCCCAACGGACAATGCCCAAGCACAGCCTTTGATTATCCAACCTGCCTGCCAATATACTGCGAACACATACAGTAAAACGAGCTCAAAAACAGCCAAGGTTGCCAGAACCGAAATTTTCCGATAAGTCATTATATAAACACTTGAAATTACAATGCTTGTATTTGTTCAACCAAACCATCCAGATAATATCTAAATGCAAAGTATGCAACCGCTGCTACAACGATGCTTCCCACAAGCAGCCAGGCAGGACGGAGGCTGAATGCTTTTTTCAGCGGCGTTCCCTTTTGATCTATATAAAACAACTTACCGTCTTCCGATACAGCATTGCTTGGAAAGGCGGGTGTGATTTTTTTCAACTGTTCCTGTGCGGTGTGCAATGCATCTTCATCCAGAACATATCGACCCCTGAAGCCCAAATTAATCACACTCAGATAGGTTTCCGCCACCAAGGGACTGGCATCCTTGTGGTTTTTACACAAAGATTCGATTCGGTCACACAGGATATCCCCTGCATTATATGATTGGAAAAAACAAACCTGCATAGGGTTTCTTTCCCATACTTCCCTGTCGTTACCTTTCAGCGTGCGCAGTGCAACCTCATCCAAAAGGGCGCATTGTGCATATGAAACTTCTTCAATATCCGCCTCTTTCCATCCAAGCTCGGCTAATTTGGTCTTTAAATCCTGAATCAGATTTTTGCAATGAGCATACCATGATTCGGAATGGTCAGGTGTAAAACCGGCAGATAATGCGGATACCGCCAAAGCAGTATCTCTCAAAACGGTTCTAATTAAGGGTTGGTTATTCATATTAAATACTCACTACTGCAAATAGGCTTAAATGTAAATCAGAAATAGAGGCCGGAACATAAATGCTGCATACTTGGGACTGCATCATCCTATCAAACGCGATATGCCGTTTATCCAACCTAAAATACACATTGTCCATTCTAAAAGGCAGGCCCGGCGGAGTCTGATGAAGGTGATGTAAAGGTACGCCGACCACTGCCGTATTAATTACACGCTCCACATCATCGGGCGCACCGATTTTGCTGACCAAAGGCAGCTGTTTTTGCAATTCCAAGAAGTCGACGGAGTCGGAATGGGCGGAAAGATAAAACTCTGCATCAGCATTGATTCGGTCATCAAATATCTGGGCGCGCCAATGCGTCGATTTCAGATGCTCCAGTGACAATTCGATAACAGGGGAAGGAATAACCTCATCCAGCAAATCACGGATCTTTTGTTCCAAACGGTTGAATGTTCCAAACAAATCAAAGTGATCATATGAGTCTATTTCTTTAACGGACTCGTTAGCTCTAAAGGTATACAGCATACCCAGCAGGCGTACTAAAAGTTTATAAAACTCTTCCGGATGCTTCTGCGGGTAATCATTCAGGTGCTTCAATTCCGGATAAATGGTATTTAAGCCATGCAAAAACCAAAACAGCATCGAATCGGAAACTGAAAAATCAACGACACTTTCGCTCCGAGAGCGGCGGCGGGCAGACAAATTCTCTATACGGGATAATACCATCAAAGTAATGCGGTTAAGACAAGAGAATAAAGTTTCTGACCCTGTTATGGATAACAATGGCGGGATATAGTTTTTAGCCCAAACAAAAGCACCCGTCTCATCTTTCTCTATTGCACCGATAGGACAGGTAATATAGTCGTCATTTTGTTCAAAATCGAAACGAATGGTGAGATTCAATCCCTCCACCGCAAACTCTGTTTCCTCGGTAGAGAAAATATCCTCCACCTTCTCAAAGCTCTTAACAAAGCGCTTGGGCGTATCTTTGGTTTCATCCTCATCTACCAAGTTTGAAACATGTGCCTGATAGACTGGCAGTGCCAACAATACAACATTTCGTTGCTGTAAAGGCAGACCTTCAATATTACGCACATTGACGTGGCGTCCGCCGGCCTGCAAATCAATTAAGGTGCCATCCGGCAAGCATGCTTGAAGTGTATCTAATTTGATTTTTCCAACTTCTAATGCCTGACGGTCAAATTCACATTGAAAACAGCCCCACCTAAAATCCCCCATCATTCTCATTAACAGGGCATGCATATGATTATTGAATTTGTCTTGTTGTTGAAAATGTTGAGGAGATAGGAGTACCCCCTCTTCCCATAACGGCTTGTGAAATTTCACTGAAAAACCTTTTTCCGGTAAATTTGAATACGATAGACAAGCTATCTGTCTAACATTTATACTAACCAATCAGGATATTTCCTGACCCCATACCTTGCATTTTATTTGAAAAAATGACATAAGTGTCATTTAATCTATCAAAAAAGGATAAATTTCATCGTGAGCAAAAGTTTTCAAAACGAAGTTCCGCCTTCCCGTATCAATATTAAATTGGACTTGCATACCGGCGGCGCACAAAAAAAGGTTGAATTGCCGCTTAAGCTTTTAGTAACCGGCGATTACAGCAACGGCCAAGATAAACGCGATCTTGCCGAAAAAGAAAAAGTTAATATCAACAAAAACAACTTTGATTCAGTATTATCCGATTTCAATCCTAAAGCCAATCTGACCGTCAAAAACACACTCTCTCCTGCCGGCGGCGAGATGAATGTGAATTTGGATTTCAAATCCATGCGCGACTTCCATCCGGAACAAATTGCCCAGAATGTGCCGGAATTGCGTGCCTTGCTGGCTATGCGCAACCTGCTTCGCGATTTGAAATCCAACTTATTGGACGATTCTGCTTTCCGTCGCGAATTGGAAGCCATTCTACGTGACGAAAACCTGTCTGCCGAACTGCGCGACCGTCTTGAAAAAATCGCACCTATCAATAATAAGTAACATCAAAGGCCGTCTGAAATACCCGTAAGGATTCAAATATGCAAAAAAGCCAAAAGGCCCAAGCCCAAACTACAGTTATCGAACAAGAAAGCACAAACAGTGTTTATGAAGATCTGTGTAAAAAAATCAATCTGAACGCCGTTGACTCCGTCATCGATATCGAGCAATTCCAAAGTGCCGAGAAAATGTCGGAAGCCTCTGCCGACGAGCGTATCGCCGCAGCCGTCAGCGTCTTCATGAAAATGATCCAAGACTCTTCCCAAAAAGTGGAGCGCCTGGACAAAAGCCTGCTCGATTACCACATTGCCCGTATCGACGAACAACTCAGCCGTCAACTGGATGAAATCCTCCATAACGAAGAATTTCAAAAAATCGAATCCGCATGGCGCGGTTTGAAATTCTTGGTCGACCGAACCGACTTCCGTCACAATGTCAAAATTGAAATTCTTGATGTTTCCAAAGAAGATTTGATTCAAGACTTTGAAGATGCGCCTGAAATCGTGCAAAGCGGACTGTACCGCCACACTTACAGTAACGAATACGACACCCCGGGCGGCGAACCTATCGGCGCCGTGATTTCAAACTACGAATTTGACCGCAGCCCTCAAGATATGGCTTTGCTGCGCAATATCTCGCGTGTTTCCGCTTCTGCACATATGCCATTTATCGGCTCGGTCGGCGCATCTTTCTTCGGCAAAGAAAGCATGGAGGAAGTGGCCGCCATCCAAGACTTGGCCAACTATATGGACCGTGCCGAATACATCAAATGGAAAAGCTTCCGCGAAACAGACGATGCACGCTATATCGGCTTGACCCTTCCTCGCTTCCTTGCCCGTCTGCCGTACGGCAGCGACACCGTGCCTGTCCGCAGCTTCAATTACGAAGAACAGGTAAAAGGTACGGAGCATAACCGCTATTTGTGGGCAAATGCATCATTTGCCTTTGCCGCCAATATGGTGCGCAGCTTCATCAATAACGGTTGGTGCGTCCAAATTCGCGGCCCACAGGCCGGCGGCTTGATTGAAGATTTGCCTATTCACATGTACGACCTGGGCACCGGCAATCAAATGAAAATCCCGACAGAAGTCCTGATCCCGGAAACCCGCGAATTCGAATTTGCCAACTTGGGCTTTGTTCCGCTGTCTTTCTATAAAAACCGCGATTACGCCTGCTTCTTCTCCGCCAACTCGACTCAGAAACCCGCGTTGTATGAGACCAAGGAAGCAACCGCAAACAGCCGCATCAACGCCCGTTTGCCTTACGTCTTCCTGCTCTCCCGCCTGGCGCACTACCTCAAACTGATCCAGCGTGAAAACATCGGTACCACCAAAGACCGTCGCATGCTTGAGTTGGAACTGAATAATTGGATCAATACCCTAGTAACGGAAATGACCGACCCGAGCGACGAGCTGCAGGCAACACATCCGTTAAGAGAGGCAAAAGTATTGGTGGAAGATATCGAGGACAACCCGGGCTTCTTCAAAGTCCGCCTGTTTGCCCGCCCACACTTCCAAATCGAAGGCTTGGATGTCAACTTGTCATTGGTATCTCAAATGCCTAAAGAAAAGAAATAAGCAATTAGGCAAACTTGAAAAATCCTCTTTCCAAAAAGGAAAGAGGATTT
>NZ_LAEI01000039.1:0-15801 GCF_001618065.1 Neisseria flavescens | reverse complement strand
CGACGATGGGGTTGTGGCGGATGCTTAAGTTAAAGAGTGCTTCGGTACCGACACTCTCCAATCCGGCATGGGGGCGGTAGGAAACGGGTAAGCCTTGGCTGCGCCAATAGTGTGTGGGACTGTCGCCAAAGACGACTACGTCGCCATGTTGTTCATGCTGTTCGAAGGCATACCAGATGCCTTCTTCTTCACACAGACGGTTGATAAAGTCGAAGTCGCTTTCGAGATACTGGGTGACATACTCGCGTACGCTGTAACTGCGGCTCTTTTGGAAACGGTAGTCGACACCGGAGAAGCCGTGATGCTTAAAGACGGCGGCAACGATATCGGGGACGGTTTGGTGTTGGAACAGCCGGGAGGTTTGGAAATGTTTTAAAGCCGCGAAACGCGGCTCTAAAACAAAGCGGTAAACGGTTTCATTCTTGGAGACGGACAACTTCTCGCATGAGGTGATAATGCCCTGCCATTGCTTTGCCAGGTGATCGTCTGAAGCAGACCCGAATGCCCCGGCCACTTCCAACAGTAAGCCTTCCTGCGGATGAATCTCAAACGCTGCGCGCTGGTTGAGGTAGGAAGACAGAGGCAGCGAGGAATCGGTCGAGGTGGCGGTAATTTCAACACTGTAAGCGGTATTGACTGCTTCGGATGCGCTGAAGGAGCGGACTGAAAGTGTGGGGGAAAAACGGGCAAAGGTAAGGTGGTAGGATTGGCGGGCAGTCATGACGAGACAATTTTAGAATGACAATGAATTTGATATATTAACTTGGATTATGCTGATGGTAAAGCAAATGGGATAAATGGAAAAAAGGCCGTCTGAAAGGTAATAAATCCAGTTGATTTCAATCTACTTATCAACAAACCTTAAAACTCTCTCCAATTAAATTTTTAAGAAATTTGCGTGAATCAACTTCTAAATCTAACTATTTTTTTAATAACTATACCGTCCGCTTATTTATGATACCACCCACTCATTTCTAATGAAAAAAGTACAAATTTAATGGAAAATATACACCTTCAAACTTAATCGCCTTTAAAAAACGAATGCGCTCCTTTCTCCACATCCTCAAAAAAATCGGCAAAATAGCGCTGATCATCCCTATTTTTGCCCTATTGTATTTTTTGTCTGCTTGGATGATGGCTTCATTGCCGCTTAATGAAGAGCAGCCCAAAGGGGAAATTACTTTATTTTTAGTCAGTAACGGCGTGCATACTGATGTAGTCATGCCGCTGAAGAATGATATTTTTGATTGGTCGGATGTCGTCAATCCAAAAGACATGCTTTCTACTAATCCTCAAATAACGCATATCGGTTTAGGCTGGGGGGAGCGTAATTTTTATTTATACACGCCTGAGTGGAAAGATTTGACTTTCTCCAATGCTTTAGATGCATTAAGCGGGCTGAACCGTACGCTGATTCATGTTACTTATTATCCTTTTGAACCACGAGAAAATAGCCACGTCGTCAAATTTTTGGTCACGCCTGAGCAATACAGGAATTTAACCAAATCGCTCTTGGCCGGTTTTCAACAAAAAAATGGGCAAACTATCTTGCTAAAAGGAGTCCATCATCAGTCTAACGATGCTTTTTACGAAGCCAAAGGGCGCTATCATTTATTCAATACTTGCAACACTTGGTTGAATGACAAATTGGTTGAAAGCGGCCTTAAAGGCGTGTATTGGACTCCTTTCTCTTCACCCTTACTGGAACAATACCGATAGCCTTCACGCTTCTCAATTTTTGGTCTATGTAAGACTTCAGGCCGTCTGAACATTTTCAGACGGCCTGTATTTTGATAAAAACCCAAAGCCCTTTATTATATAAATGAAATTTTTTAATGGTATTAAATATTAATTTTTACAAAAAAATCAATTTTAAATTCTATAATACAATTAAAATAAAGAAATTTTAGAATAAAATTGCTAAGATAAAAAACTAAGCCTTGTTTAATTCTGCTAAAACCTGTAACCTGTATCAAAAATAAACAAGAGAGTCCATCATGTCCCAACACCACCCTACCGACGATATTAAAATTAAAGAAGTCAAAGAGTTATTACCTCCAATCGCGCATTTGTATGAGCTGCCTGTTACGCCTCAGGTTGCCAATTTGGTTTATAAAACACGTCATGAGATTTCGGATTTGGTTCACGGCCGCGACAACCGTTTGCTGGTCATTATCGGTCCATGCTCGATTCACGATACTAAGGCGGCGGTTGAATATGCGCAAAAATTGCTGCCCTTGCGCAAAAAATATGAGAAAGAGCTGCTGATTGTAATGCGCGTGTATTTTGAAAAACCGCGTACAACTGTTGGTTGGAAAGGTCTGATTAACGATCCGCACTTGGACGGTACGTTTGACATCAACTACGGTCTGCGCCAAGCGCGTCAGTTGTTGCTGACTTTGAACGAAATGGGCATGCCTGCTTCGACTGAATTCTTGGACATGATTACGCCGCAATACTACGCCGACCTGATTTCTTGGGGCGCGATTGGTGCGCGTACGACTGAAAGCCAGGTACACCGCGAATTGGCCAGTGGCCTCTCCTGCCCTGTCGGTTTTAAAAACGGTACGGACGGCAATCTGAAAATCGCCATCGACGCCATCGGCGCCGCCAATCATCCGCACCACTTCCTGTCTGTAACCAAAGCCGGTCATTCCGCGATTGTCCACACCAGTGGCAACCCTGACTGCCATGCGATTTTGCGTGGCGGTAAAGAGCCTAATTACAGCGCGGAACACGTTAAAGACGCGGTTGCGCAGCTTCAAAAAGCCGGCGTGAGCAGCAAACTGATGGTGGACTGCAGCCATGCCAACAGCCGTAAAGACTTCCGCAAACAAATGGATGTAGCTCGCGATGTTGCGGCACAGCTGAAAGCCGGTGAAGAAAACATCATGGGCGTGATGGTGGAAAGCCACTTGGTTGAAGGCCGCCAAGACAAGCCAGAGGTTTACGGTCAAAGTATTACGGATGCCTGCATCGGTTGGGATACGACTGAAGAATTGCTGGCCCTGCTTGCCGAAGCGAAAGGTTACCAAGCATAAGTGCGAAACCATTAAAAAGACCGGATATGTTCCGGTCTTTTTTTGCGTCTGTCATTTTAATTTCTTTGCTCAAGATACCAAGCAATTTTTAGTCAGATTTGACATCAAAACAATATGTTAGAAAATATTCAGGCCGTCTGAAAACCCGATCATTCAGGTTTTCAGACGGCCTCTCCTACTTTTCTTTTCAATTAAAACGTGTGTTTAACCGTTGCAGTCACACTACGCGGCGTGCCGTAAACGTGAATATCCGGCATGGTGCGATAGCGTTTGTTGAACACGTTTTCAAAGTCCAAACTGATGCGGGTGGATTTGCCGATTTTGTAATGACCGGTCAAGTCCAGCGTTGCATACGGACGTTGGGTCAACGCGGCCGCGGCGGCTGGATTGATGTCTGCAGGGTATTCATCCAGCGTGTGGCTGCGGCTTTGCCAGTTGACGTTGGCACCCAGGTTCAAACGGTCGGTTACGTCATACGCGGTAAAGAGTTTGAACAAATGAACGGGATAAGACGGATGCAGTTGAACCCCTTCGCTGTCTTTGATTTTAGAACGTGCATAAGACGCATTCAACAGCCATTTTTCGCTCAGACGGCCGCCGACAGAGAGTTCCACGCCTTTTGTTGTGGTGTTGTCGGCTGCGCGGTAGTATTCCTCGCCATTTGCGAATTTGCCTGCGACAACGCCCAAATGGTCGCGTTTGTTCATAAAGACGGAGGCGGAAGCATTCAGACGGCCTTCAAACCATGAGGCTTTCAAACCGGTCTCGTAAGTTTTGCCGCGCTGCGGTTTGAGCGCTGCGCCGTCTTTGGTCAGGTAACGCACTTGCGGACGGAAAATGGTGGTGTAAGACGCATAGGCGGTCAAATTGTCGCCGATGTCGTAGGTTACGCCCAAATAAGGAATGAAAACGTTTTGTTTATGGCTGCTATGTGCGAATTTGTTACGGCTGGTGCTGTAACGGTAACGCCAATCCACAAAACGGCTGCCGCCGATAAAGGCGAGCTTGTCGGTCAGTTTGAAACGGGTCGAGCCGTAAACCGACAGGTTTTTCATACGTGAAAAACCATCGCGCAGATATGGCATATCGGGTTTGGCGATGTTGCCGTCAAATTTACGCAAATCGGGAATCATCGACTCGCCTTCTTCGTAGAAAGAAAGGTTTTCTTTGTTGTCCTGATAGCTGATACCCACATTGAACTCATGCGAACGGCCCAACGCCGGATAATGGCCGTCTAAGGCCAATGAAAAATTCTGGTCGCGGTATTTGCTGCGATCGCGGTCAGATGTAAAGAGCGCGGAGTAATCGGAATTAATGACAAAAGTACCGGCAATGCCTGAAACGATGTCGTTTTTACCCGAAACATGGCTGTAATCGCCTGTCAGTTTCCAGCCGTTGTCAAACTCATGGCTGAGGGAAGTGAATACTTCGGCACTGGTGTCTTTGCCGTATGCCCAGCGTGCGGACGAATTGCTACGCGGCGAAGACTCAAACGGTATGAATCCAGTACGGCGCGAACCTGCTGCGGTCAGGTAGCTGAAACGCGAGCTGCCGGTATTGCGGAAACGGTGTATTTCCGTACCGAGGCGCCATTGGGTTTGCGGCGTGATATCGTAAGACAACGTACCGTAGAAAGTGTGATTATGGCGCGATGTGTTCGGCAGGTAATCGCCGCCGTGGTCGCTGACCAAAATAGCGCGGCCGCGCAAGGTATTGTCTGTATTCAAAGGCTGATTGGCATCAAGGACGAAGCGGTAGTGGTTCCACGAACCGACACCGGCTTCTACGCTGATGGCTGGCTTGGCAGTCGGTTTTTTGCGTTCCAAAGCAACCGTACCGCCCGGCTCGCCCATACCGCCGTTGGACAAACCGCTTGCGCCGCGTACGACGACGACTTGTTCGTACAATGTGCTGTCCAGATTGTTGGTGCCGCGGCGGATGGCTTTACCGTCGTAAAGGAACTTGGGCGCGCCGTCCACGGAAATGCTGTCAATCGCCTGGCTGCGCGAAATAAATTGGCTGTGGCCGGAGACGTTGTTGCCCATTTTGCTGTGGAACACACCCGGTGTTTGTTTCAACACGTCCTGCAAGGTATCCAAACCTTGGTCGTCCATTTGTTTTTCAGTAACGACAGACAGGGACTGCGGCGTTTCGCGCTGGGTCAGGCGGATGCCTGTTGCGGCAGAGGAAGCAGGAATGGTGTAGTTGGAAGTAGTCTGTTTTCCGACACCTTGGACGGTAACTGTCGGTAAATCGACACGTTCTTGCGGCTGGGTATTTTCTACTTCGGTTGCGAAAGAATACGCCGAACACAGCGCCAGACTGACGGCAAAGCTTAATTTGCCATAGGGGAATACAGGTAGTGACATAGCCTCTCCAATTAGCTTATCTTTACAATTTGGTCGCAGATTCTATCAAAAAGATGTAGTCCGATGAAACTATGTTCTAATCACTATTTTCTAAGTCATTTGTTTCATTAAAAATATTTCTTTAAGACTAATCATAATTAACTAGAAAGGCCGTCTGAAAACCCGCATCATCAGGTTTTCAGACGGCCTTAATCTTTTTATTACAAGGTAATCAGTCTGCCAATTTTCGTGCCAATTCTGCCAAACGTTTACCTTGTGCGAAGGCAATATCGTTTTCTTCAGCAGTCAATGCCGGCTTGCTGTCGTGGCCGGAAACATGGCTTGCGCCGTAAGGCGTGCCGCCGCTTTGGGTATTGCTGAGCGCGGACTCGGTATATGGAATGCCGCTGATGACCATGCCGTGGTGCAACAGGGGCAGCATCATGGTCAGCAGGGTGCTTTCTTGGCCGCCGTGCAGCGAAGATGTGCTGGTGAATACGGTGGCAGGCTTGCCGACAAGTTCTGCGCCGAGCCAAAGGGGAATGGTGCCGTCGATAAAGTATTTCATCGCGGCAGCCATATTGCCAAAACGTGTCGGGCTGCCGAGCGCGAGGCCGGCGCAATTTTTGAGGTCGTCGGCAGTCGCGTAGGGCGCACCTTCGTCGGGAATGTCTTTTTCAACGGCTTCGCAAACGGTGGAAACTTTGGGAACGGTACGCAATACGGCTTCGCAACCGTCCACGCTTTCGATACCGCGTGCGATTTGGCGGGCAAGGTTGCGTGTGCTGCCATTTTGGGAATAAAAGAGAACGAGGACTTTCAGAGGATTTGGGTTCATTTGGGGTTTCCGTTACAATGCTGTCAGGTTTCAGACGGCCTTTTGAATACTCGGGCCGTCTGAAAAGAAAAATTTCTATTCAAAAGTGGGAAAAGGTTATGCCGTTTTCGCAATGGTGGCAAGGTTTTTTAAAGAGTAAAGGCGTGGCGTTCGCTTGGTTTGTCGTGCGCCGTTTTGATGAGGAGCGTGTGCCGCAGGTTGCGGCAAGCATGACGTTTACGACGCTTTTGGCTTTGGTGCCCGTGTTGACGGTGATGGTCGTCATCGCTTCGGCCTTCCCTGTTTTTGACCAATGGTCGGGGGAATTTGTCTCTTTCATCAATCGTACCATTGTGCCGCAGGGCGCGGATATGGTGTTTGACTACATCAATGCGTTCCGCGATAAGGCCACCAAGCTGACGGCCATCGGCAGTGTGATGTTGGTCGTAACCTCGCTGATGCTGATTCGGACGATAGACAATGCGTTCAACCGGATTTGGCGCGTCAATTCGCAACGGCCTTGGATGATGCAGTTTTTGGTGTATTGGGCGTTGCTGACGTTTGGGCCTTTGTCTTTGGGTGTAGGCTTGTCGGTCGTAATCGGTCAGGTGCAAGTAGTGGGCGGCTCGGAATGGCTGAGGGTTATCACTACGGTTTCATTTATTACGGTGCTGCTGTGGGGTTTATACCGCTTTGTGCCCAACCGTTTCGTACCGGCAAGCCATGCTTTGGTCGGCGCGGCTGTAACGGCGTTTTGCTTGGAAACGGCACGCTTTTTATTCGCTTGGTACATGGGCAACTTTGACGGCTACAAATCAATTTACGGCGCATTTGCCGCAGTACCGTTTTTCCTGTTGTGGCTCAACCTGTTATGGACGCTGGTATTGGGCGGTGCGGTTTTGACCTCGTCCCTCTCCTACTGGCGCGGCGAAGCGTTCCGCCGCAGTTTGGATGCGCGCGGCCGCTTTGACGATGTATTGAAAATCCTGCTGCTACTCGATTCTGCCCAACAAAACGGCAAGGCATTGCCGGTGCAGGAGTTCAGACGGCATATCAATATGGGCTTTGATGAATTGGGCGAGCTTTTAGAAAAACTGGCGCGACACGGTTATGTCTATTCCGGCCGTCAGGGCTGGGTCTTGAAAATGGGGGCGGAGTCCATCGACTTGGCGGAGCTGTTCAAACTCTTTGTCTACCGTCCGCAAACGCTTAATAAAGACAAGGTCAATCAAACGGTTGACCACATCATGCAGCCCTGCTTGGAAACCTTGAACATGACGCTGGCCGAGTTCGGCGCCCATACGAAAAAACAATCCTCTTAAACCTGACGCCGTCTGAAACCAAAAATATCAAGTTTCAGACGGCCTTTGCTATAATCGGCACACTACTGAATATTACATTCGACCTACAAGGATAAATAGATGAAAACACCAGCCCTACTCTCGCTACTCGGTCTGATTCCATCTGCCGCCTTTGCCGCCCACGGCGTAGGCCTTGGCCAACCACCCAAATATCCGGCCAACTTCACCGCCTTCGAATACGTCAATCCCAACGCCCCAAAAGGTGGCTCATTTACCACGCCTTTCCTCGGTGCTTTTGACACGCTCAACCCCTTTACCCTCAAAGGCAACCACGAATACGGCATCAGTATGCTGACGCTCGACACCCTGACCGAGCAAAGCATGGACGAACCTTACGCCGTTTACGGGCTGATTGCCGAAGACATCGCCCTGGCGCCGGACGGCCTTTCCGTTACCTTCAAAATCAACCCCAAAGCCAAATTCCACAACGGCGACCCCGTTTTGGCCAAAGACGTTGCCGCTTCATTTAACATCCTGACCAAAGACAAAGCCGCCGCCCCCATGTACCACTTCTACTGGAGCGACGTGGCCAAAGTGGAAACGCCCAACGACCGCACCGTCGTGTTCCGTTTCAAGCAGCGCAACTCAGAATTGCACATGATTCTCGGCAGCCTGCCCGTCTTCTCGCATAAAAGCTATCCAAAAGGCCTGGCCGCCGCGCCCAACAGCCTGCCCATCGGTTCCGGCCCCTACCGTTTTGCCAAAGCCGAAAACGGCCGCATCAGCGAGTTTGTCCGCGACAAAAACTACTGGGCGCAAAACCTGCCCGTGCGCAAAGGCCGTTACAATTACGACCACATCCGCATCAAATACGTCAAAGACGAAGTTGTCCGCATCGAAGGGTTAAAAGGCGGCCAATATGACTTCGTACAAGAAAACGTCGCCCGCAACTGGGCGCGTGCCTACTCCGACGAAGTCCTCAAAAAACGCAATCTGTCCAAACACGAATGGGTACAAAACAGCACAGCCGGCATGCAAGGCTTTGTCATCAATATGCGCCACAAGCCCTTGGACAATATTTACGTCCGCCGCGCCTTGATTGAAAGCTTTGACTACGAAAGCGTCAACAGCCGCATCTTCTACGGCGCATACCGCCGCACCGACAGCTTCTTCACCAACAGCACCATGGCTGCGACCGGAAAGCCTGACAGCGCGGAAACCGCATTGCTCAAATCATTGGGCACCAAGTTGCCCGACGGCGTATTGGATCAAGACGTCCCTATGCCGCCGGTTACCGACCCCAAACTGGGCGTGCGTCCGAACCTGCTCAAAGCACGCGCCCTGCTTGAAAAAGGCGGCTACCAATACAAAAACGGCAAAGCAGTCGACAAACAAGGCAAACCGCTGACCTTTGAATTCCTCGCCCCCAGCAAAAACTACGAACGCATTACCGCCAAATGGCAGCGCGACCTCGCCAAAATCGGCATTACTATGAACGTGCGCACCGCCGATTCCGCCGTATACCAAAAACGCATGAACGACTTCGATTTTGACGTGACCACCGGCTACTACGGCAACAGCGAAAGCCCCGGCAACGAGCAATACGACTACTTCAGCTGCGCCGCCGCCAAAACCGAAGGCAGCCGCAATCTATCCGGCGTCTGTCATCCCGCGGTTGAAAAACTGTTAACCCATTTCAACAGCTTTACCAACCGCCAAGAGCTGCAAACCACCTCGCGCGCGCTCGACCGACTGATCCGCCACCAATACACCATCGTTCCAAACTGGTTCGCCGACCGCTACCGCGTCGTGTACCGTAACGATGTCGGCATTCCGTCCAAGCTGCCGAAATACTACGACCCTATTACCTTCGCCATGACCGCAGGCTGGAAGAAAAAGTAGTCGCATTTCGACAACACGTCCAAGCGGCTGACAAGCCCTTGGCGTGTAGTCTTAAGCATAGAATCATAAAACCTAGTTGTTTGTTTAAAAACAATCAATCGGCTGATTCCAAACAAACATAAAAGAAAAAACAACTTAAAACCAAATCAAAGGCCGTCTGAAACATCCGTCAGCAAAATCATCTGCAACGGAACATTTCAGACGGCCTTTTCGTCTCTTTTCAATCCATTTTCGCAACCGAAGCAAAATATCGAAAATGAACAAAAAAATTGCAAAACAATGCCCTCAAATTTTACAAAACCGTGTACACTGCAAGGTAAGAGTTTGAATTATAAGGTTAATCTTAATAAAAACTACAATCATCCAAATTTAACCTAAATCAAGCGTTCATATAACAGACAAAAGGAACAATAATATGGAAATCAAGCGTCTCTCTACCATTCTCAAACTGATTGCCAACCCCGAACGTATGGCCATTCTTTTTCTGCTGCTTGACGGCGACCGCAGCATTACCGAACTGGCGCAAGCGCTCGACTCCTCCCCGACCGGCATCGCCAACCACCTCGCACGCCTGCGCACCGAAGGCATCATCGATTTCACGCGCTACCACCGCATCATCGAATACCGCCTCATCTCCGAAGAAGCCACCACCATCCTCAATACCCTGCGCACGCTCAAAGACCAAGCCGAATAAACAAATTATTCCACATCACAACATCAAGGCCGTCTGAAACATCAGCTTTCAGACGGCCTGCCCCTTTCAGCCCATATCGAAAAATAAACCAATCCGCTATACAATACCGCCCATGCACACAGGCACAATCTGCCGCCTTCCCACCCAACAGCACACACGGAAACATCATGAAAATCGCCACTTGGAACGTCAATTCCCTCAACGTCCGCCTGCCCCAAGTACAAAACTGGCTGGCCGACCACCAAGCCGACATACTCGCCTTACAAGAACTCAAACTCGACCAAGACAAATTCCCGGCCGCCGCCCTACAAATGATGGGCTGGCACTGCGTCTGGAGCGGCCAAAAAACCTACAACGGCGTCGCCATCATCAGCTGCCACGAGCCGCAAGACGTACATTGCGGCCTTCCCGCCCTTCCCGACGACCCGCAACGCCGCGTCATCGCCGCCACCATCAACGGCGTACGCGTCATCAACGTCTATTGCGTCAACGGCGAAGCCCTGGACAGCCCCAAATTCCAATACAAAGAACAATGGTTTGCCGCATTGACCGAGTTCGTCCGCGCCGAAATGGCCGCCCACCCCAAACTCGTCCTGCTCGGCGACTTCAACATCGCCCCTGCCGATGCCGACTGCTACGACCTCGAAAAATGGCACGAAAAAATCCATTGCTCCTCCATCGAAAGACAATGGTTTAAAAACCTGCTCGACCTCGGCCTGACTGACAGCCTGCGCAAAGTCCACCCCGAAGGCGCGTTCTACACCTGGTTCGACTACCGCGGCGCCATGTTCCAACGCAAACTCGGCCTGCGCATCGACCATATCCTCACCAGCCCCGAACTCGCCGCCACCCTTACCGACGTCACAGTCGACCTAGAAACCCGAGCCCAAGAACGCCCCAGCGACCATGCACCGGTAATCGCCGAGTTTGACTGTTAGATTTTGAGTGAATAAACAATAAGGCCGCCTGAAAACTGAATTTCAGACGGCCTTGGTATTGTGCACAATAAAATATAGATTGAATTCTCAAATCTATTTGTTTTTGAGATTACAATAAGAACAAAGTTTGAAAATTTAGGAGTACATATGTTACTAGATATTAATGAGGATTTTAAATTAGTCTATGATCTTTCTATTGAAATAGAAAGAGATCCAAGCTTTATGCATCTGGTTCAACAAGTAACCCTAGACCCCAATAAGCCGCATGTTGGTTTAAAAGGGAATTTAGGGTTATATGGATCTGAACTCTGGTGGGAAAATATAAAAAACAAAGTGATGAAAACAAATATTATTAGAGGGGTAATAAAAAGATGCTATAAAGCAGGCCAAGATAGCCAAGACTCAGTTAATTCATTCGAACTGATATTGCCTGATGGCCGAACATGGAATGAAAGTATCTATACAAATAACAGAAAAGATATTAACCTTTTTAAAATTGGTCATGAAGTTATTATATTTTATGCACATGATGAAATAAAACCATCTAATAGTATTAATGAACAAATAAGATATGCTGATACAGTTATTGAAATGGCTATATCAAAAAATGTTGTTATGGGCTACGCTGATAAATCTAGGTTTGTAAGATTTTTAATGTCTTTACGTCTATTGAAAACCAAAATATGAAAAAAGGTCGTCTGTTAATATTCAGACGACCTTCTTATTTTTACCTTTCAGACGGCCTTTAATATTACCCATCAACCCAACGTTACCATCTCAATCTGTTCCATACTTCTGCCCAAGAAGCGTTCGCCGATGGTGCGGAAGCGCAGTGGGATGTCGCTGACGTAGAAGCGGTAATCCGGGTTGTCGTTTTCTGTATTCAGCAAACCTGCTTGCGCCAAGGCTTTGGCGGTGGCTTCGGCGGTGGTGATGGCGGAATCGACCAAGGTGACGTTTTGTGCTTCGCGGCCGATAAGCGGTTTGAGCAGTGGGAAGTGGGTGCAACCCAACACCAGCGTATCGATGTCGTCGGCCAAGAGAGGCTTCAGGTATTCGCGTACGGTTAGACGGGTGACTTCGTGATCGAGCCAGCCCTCTTCTACCAATGGCACAAGCAGGGGCGCGGCTTGTGTGCGCACCAGCGTGTCGTTGTTTTTTGAATGGATGGCGCGCGCGTAGGCATTGCTGTTGACGGTAGTGTTGGTTGCGATAATGCCGATTCGGTTGTTTTTGGTGGTTTGCAAAGCGGCTTCAGCACCGGCGGAGATGACGTCCAATACGGGCATATTGCCTGCTTTTTGACGGATTTTCTGTCCGGCAACGGCGGCGATGGTGTTGCACGCGATGACGAGTGCTTTGACATCGTTTTCCAGCAGGAAATCGACAATCTGCATGGCGAAGGTTTCTATAGTGGCGCGGGATTTGGTGCCGTAAGGAACGCGTGCGGTATCGCCGAAATAGATGATGTTTTCCATCGGCAGGCGTTCCATCAGGGCGCGGACGTTGGTCAAGCCACCGACGCCGGAATCGAATACGCCGATAGGGCGTTGTTTGCTGGTACTCATGGTTAATTTCTTCAATATAGTGTTGAGGCCGTCTGAAACCGTTTTTCAGACGGCCTGAAGGTTAAACATATTCTTTTTTATCGTTTTCCACCCAAGCCTGATGCGAGCAAATCCACAACAGTACGATACCGCACACAGTCGAACTCAACATCATACCGGCCATTACCAAGGCGGAACCATTATGCAGCCAAGTCGTTGCCATGCCGACCGATGCGCCGATAAGGGATTGGAACACGCCTAAAACGGCATTTGCGCTGCCGCCCTCTGCGCTGAAATAACTCATAAAGCAGGCTTGAGTGTTCGCACCGACCAAGCCTTGCGTACCGACTGAAAACATCACACAGGGTACCAAAGCCCACAAAGGCGGCAGAGACAGCGACAACACCAAAACCGTCATCAGCAGATTGGCGGTAAATTGGACAATAATGCCCCATTTGAGGATGTTTTGAGGATGCGTACCGGTTTTCAAACGCCATGCGGTAACGCGGTTAAACGACATCATGGTAATGATATTGAGCGCAAATATCCAAGCATATTGGTTTGGTGAAACATGATACAGATGTTGGTACACGAACGACGATTCGGTCAAAAAGGCAAACATCGAACCGAAACTGAAAGCTTGGAAAAACAAATAGCCCATTGCGGCGCGCATCCTCAAAACGCGTTTAAACCTGCCGGCCACCACGCCGAACACGTCCATGCTGATTTTGCCTTTTTGGTGCGGCTTGGGCAGGAAATACCACATCAAACCCCAAAGCAGCAGCGAATAACAGGCCAGAAAGCCGAAAATCATGCGCCAGCCGCCCAAATTCTGCAAACCGGCACCAATCATCGGCGCCATCAATGGCACAATCATCAGAATGATACCGATTAAGGCAAACATCTGCGCGGCTTTGCGTCCGGAATAATAATCGCGCACCATCGCGCCGGAAATCACCACGGTCATCCCCGCGCCAAACGCCTGCACGGCACGCAAGTTCAACAGCTGCTCGACATTATTCACCATCGTCAAACCGATAACGGCGGCAAAGTAAATGCTCAAGCCCACCAAGGCGACAGGTTTGCGGCCTTTAATATCCGAAATCGAACCGCCGACCACCTGACCAAACGCCACGCCAAACATAAAAAAGCTCAGGCTTTGCTCAATGCGGTGGATGTCCGAACCCAACGACTTCGCCATTTCGGGAATCGCAGGCAGATAGGCATCGACAGAAAACGGCATCAGCGCGACCAACATCGCCATCAGCACGGCCATGGTTTTTTCACCCAAAGGGGCTTGTTGTGCAGTCATTCCGACTTTCGCTTTCGTAAAAAATATTCAAAAAACAAAGAAAACAACCGCCTTGTCAGACGGTTGCGGATTGGATGGAATTATAGCAGATTTCAACCTTGTCCAATCACTGCAAAAAAACCTTTGCAAAACTTAAGGCCGTCTGAAACTTTGCTTAGTTGAATCCCCTCGCCGCAAACGTTAAAATGCTTGTTTTTTAAGACAACAAATTGTTTCACATCACGGATTCTAAGGAATAATCATGACTACATTTCAAATTGCGCGTGCCGACGGGAAAACGCTCGAAATCCAAGGCAAAATGGCCAACCGCCACGGCTTGATCGCCGGCGCGACCGGTACGGGTAAAACCGTTACCCTGCGCCGTATGGCAGAAGCCTTCAGCAGCGAAGGCGTCCCTGTATTCTTGGTCGATGTCAAAGGCGATTTGTCGGGCATTGCGCAAGCCGGTGCCAACAGCGGCAAAGTGGGCGAACGCATCGCCGAGTTTGATTTGGGCGAGCAATGGCTGCAAAATTTCCCCGTGCGCTTTTGGGATGTTTACGGCGAAACCGGTATTCCCGTACGCGTAACCGTTTCAGAAATGGGCCCTATGCTTTTGGCCCGCCTGATGAATCTGAACGACACGCAAGAAGGCCTGCTCAACCTCGTGTTCAAAGTTGCCGACGACAGAGGCTGGCACATTCTGGACTTAAAAGACCTGCGCAGCATGTTGAAACACGTTTCCGACCATGCTTCGGAATACCGCACGCAATACGGCAACGTTTCTGCCGCCAGTATCGGCGCGATTCAACGCCAACTGCTGACTTTGGAAAACGAAGGCGCAGAAAAATTCTTCGGAGAACCTTCCCTCAACCTGCAAGACTGGATGCAAACCGACAACGGCAAAGGCATCATCAACATCCTCAACTCCGAAAAACTGATGCGCTCGCCGCGTATGTACAGCGCGTTTTTGCTGTGGATGCTGGCAGAATTGTTTGAAACCCTGCCCGAAGTCGGCGATTTGGACAAACCAAAATTCGTGATGTTCTTCGACGAAGCGCATTTGATGTTCGACAATGCCGCCAATGCGTTGGTCGAACAAATCGAACAAGTCGTGCGCCTGATCCGTTCTAAAGGCGTGGGCGTATATTTCGTCACCCAAAATCCGCTCGACTTGCCCGATACCATCCTCGGCCAACTGGGTAACCGCGTACAACACGCCCTGCGCGCCTTCACACCGCGCGACCAAAAAGCAGTCAAAGCCGCTGCCGAAACCTTCCGCAGCAACCCAAATATCAAAGTTGCCGAAGCGATTGCCGAACTGGGCGTCGGCGAAGCCCTCGTTTCCTTCCTTGATGAAAAAGGTATGCCCGAGCCGGTGGAACGCGCCCTCATCCTGCCGCCTCAATCCGCTCTGACCCCGCTTGCCGCCGAAGAGCGCAACCGCTTGTTCCAAAACGACGATTTGTACCCAACCTATAAAGACATGGTGGATAACTACTCCGCTTTTGAAGCATTGGCCGAAGCAGACAGCCAGGCTGCCGCTGAAAAAGAAGCCGCAAATGCCGCCAAAGAGCAGGAAAAAGCACAAAAAGCCGCAGAAAAAGAAGCTGCCAATGCCGATCCTGGCATCCTCGGCGGACTGATCGGCGGTTTGAGCGGCGGACGTAAAAAATCCGGCCAAGGTTTGGGCTACAACGTTGCCGACGCCATCGGCAGCCAAATCAACCGCCAAGTCACCAACGCCATTTCCCGCAGCGTAATGGGCATTATTAAAAATATGTTCAAATAATCAGCCTGAGACCTTTGCAAAATAGCCCTTTCCTCAACAGCCGAAGCCCAAAACAGGATTTCGGCTGTTTTCGTTTCAAATATCCACCGATTCTACTCAAATATCCCCTTAATCTCCCTTGGATACCTGA
>NZ_LAEI01000068.1:0-9623 GCF_001618065.1 Neisseria flavescens | reverse complement strand
GGACGGCTGATGTATTAAAAGCCAGTCAAGTCATGCCTAAAGTCAAAATCATCACCGTACACATGGATACCGTGAATCATACCGCCGTCAGCCGCGCCGATATGCGTAAATTTATACGCGGTCAAGGTATTGAAAGCCGTGTGAACGTTCCGAAAGACGGAGAAATCGTGAAGCTGGATTGATAAACGGCTCATTACCCTAAAGCAGCCTGCGCATTAGTTCAAAAGGTGCAGGCTGCTTTTTAAGAAGAAACAGAATCTTATATAAAATTATTCTCTAAAAGTTTCTTTCTTACAGTTTCATAATCAACCTCTATACTATTCATTAAGACAATAGGTGAATCATCTAAAGAAAAATCTTTTTTTAACTTTTCTACTCTTTCTTCATTTTTATCAAAGATAAGTAATAGAATATTTTTATCAAGCTCTTTACAAATAGATAACTCTACTTTTGTCCATTTGCTTTCCTCAATAAAATTTGGCGTAACAATGAATACTCCTGTCTTACATATTGAGATGCCATGGCGAATTTTTTCGTATATGACTTCCTCACTTGAATTATTTTCTAACGTCATTTCATTACGATCTAACCAAATTGGTATTTCTTTAGCGCATAAATAATCGCTAATCGGCAAAGCTATCTTATCTTTATCCAAGGATGAATGACTAATGAAAATTGCTGGAATCTGATATTCGGCATTTTTATACTGAGGGTATTTAGTCTCAAAAGCAGAACGCTCTCCAAACCAGAGTGTAGGGAGAAGTTTATTTCTAGCAAGCAATTCGGATTCAGACTCGGAAAAAATAAAAAGCCTATCAAAGAAAATTAGTGTATCTTCATTAATAAATGTTACTATATTTCCACCTTTAGACACGTCTCCAAGAAATATATTATGTAAAGAATATTTATTATCAAACTGTTTTACCCACTCAGTAAACCTTTCCCTTTTTAGGTAATTTGTATCTATTGTAATAAAAATAAATACCTCAAATTCCCATGGGTTATTATTCACTTTTATGCCAACTCCAGTAATCTCGTCCCTGTTAAATATAGAAAGAATATTTTTGATAAAATACTTATCTTTTTGCCTATTAATATAAGACCCTTTAAATATATAAGTTAGAAAATTCATAGACTATCTCCTTATAAAAGTTATAAATTATTTCTTCTCATTTTTCTACTCATGTCATACTGACAAGATTCTTTATCTTGATAAGTTAGATCAATAAGTAATCTTAAATCTTCAGTATTTAAATCTCCCCATTTTGTAACAGATATTTTTACGTCTTTAGCTAGCAAGTTATCAATTATACGTTCTGGCAAATAAGGATATCGTCTTTCAAACACATCTCTAGAATCTATACTAATCCAATTAGTAACCGATTGATATAAATTTATTTTTCCTCATCACCATGAGAGGCTGTAATATACTGAGGGTTTGTTGACGGAAGCTGTATTACCAGGATACCTGACTTTTTATTTACCTTACCATCATACATACTGGAATAAAGTTCCCAATCAATATGTTTTCTATTTTTAGTTTCCGTTCCTACCAATAAAATTGTAACAGTAGTATCACGTAAGTATTCATCGCGAATTTTCTTTCTAATTTCTTCATCAGATAAATCATCACTAATATCCCCGGTATCAACAGAACCATCAATAAAAATATCATATTTGCTATTAAGCTCTAATAATTTTCTTTTGCCCATTGATCATTATCATGATGATAACTAATAAAACTTTATGTTTAGTCATTAAGATCGTTCTCTTTTCTAGATAAGTTTTTAATCCCTTTTAGGATTAGGTGAATACATTCATCAACAAAAGGCGTCTGCATCAATCTCTCATATTCTTTGACCGTTAGTCCTGCTTTTGTTGCAAGCTCTGAGATTGAGATATCTTCAATAATAGATCTAATGTCGTCATAATTGGCATTATTATTGTGAGAACGTGCGATATCCTGTAATTCTTTATAGAATGCATTATGAGAAGTCTGCCATTCTTCCGTAAACTCTTCAGACAAGCATTGATTCTTAATTGAATCACATAACTTACCGGTTAATCCTCCTAAACCGCCAACTAAGAAAATTACTTTTTTCTCTTTAGAAGCAATCAAGAACTCTTCTAAAACCCCAGGCATTTTTCCAAGGTAGTTTTCAAATTTTCCACCAGCAAAAACTCTTATATCCGAAGAACAGATAGACGTTTCTCTCATCTCGGTAAGACATCGAGACCAAATATATTTATTTTCAGGACAATTTGGCTCAAGAAAAATTTCTTCATTTTGAATCAACCCTTTCACATCATCAGGTATATTAGCGGATACGGGTTTTACTACAGTTTTATAATTTGCATACCACTTTGTATTTTCTTTTTTAGTATATAGAGGCCAAGCTAGGTGATTTTCTACAAATAGTTGATCTGTCTGCAACCTATCTCTTAAAACTGTTGCTTCATCGAGAATAAACTTCGTAAAACCTTCATCCCGTAAATCGCCACCATAAATTAGAGTGTGCTCACCAGCTAATAAATGTCGTGCTAAAGATTGAGAAAACCGCTTGAGTTCGTCAATGTCTTGGTTGTATGTTTCATAACCGTCAGGAAGATAATCAGAAATAGATAGACCGATACGTAAATTAGAGCTAGTTTCATTCTCTTGTTTAGATGACCATAAGGGAGTGGAAACAGTAATGTTAAAATGATTCGTCCACTCCGTTTCTTCTTTATATAAAGGTGGTTCAGGGTAGCAAATAACTAAATTATCTTTATGTCCTTTATCTAAAATATCAACAATTTGTTGAATTTCTGGCGGCCTAGCAAAAATCTCAGCAGATTTATCAATCCAGCCTTGCTCTTGATAATATCGTAGCAGTTTGTGTGCATGCTCAAAACGTATTGTTTCTAATAATGCTGCGATAAGAATCCTTAAAATATCTTTTTCTTCCAATGGCTCTGCAGTTATATGCACACAGGGAATATTCGATGCTGCAGGGAAAACTCTATCTTCGTATTCTTCCAAGCTATTCACAAGGATAATAGGGCGTCGTTCCCTTTTGGCACTTAAAATTTCTCTTTGACACCAGTATCTAGAAGAGTACGCATCACTTTCAATCGCAATGATTGTTGAGTTTTTAATATGATTTTCAATTTCTTGATCAAATTTAAATCCAGGTGATATTTCATTTGCATCAAAAAATCTTTGCATATTGGAATTATCTAAAAAGTTTTTAATCGCTTCTGCGTGTTTTAAGCCAGTATCTCCTTTTTTAGCATGACTTAAAAATAGGCGAATCGAAGAATCAATGCCAAGGCTATTCTCAGTAGTACCTTTTAAACCAAATCGATACAACTCATGAGATAGAAAGAGAATTGCATATTCTTTTTTTAGTTCAGTAGGCCAATCAAATGCCCGAATACAATTAAAATTCTTCAGACGACCTGATGAAGTTTGATTGAATCCTTCTCGTTCAATAGCTACAGGTACAAGATGATAATTATCTTGCTCTGGTAACGAATTTATATAGTCTTCCCAATCAGGATTCATCAAAGTATTACTGCTAAATAAAAAGAAAATCACATCTTTCGTAGCAAGTTTCTGTGGGATGGAAGAAGGTGGAGTTTTGGGTTTCGTGAACTGTATAAAATGTTGGGATATTAATTCTCTAGAAATGGACGATCAATATCCCGTGTAAGATAACGACGAAATTCTATCATTGTAGAATAGATATTTTCGTTATCATTTGGATGCCAAATAAAATGAACGGCCAAAGGTGGAGTGATTTGCATGGACATAAGAGACTAATTCCTACTTAAAGTTTAAATTACCAATGTGAACTATTTCGATTATTGGCAAAATAATCGCGACTGTTACGATGTGACCCGCTGCCTCTTCTTTGAAATGCCTCATGAATCCATTTTTTTAATTCATGTGCAGAGGTTGGATAAGGATAGATTTTGGCATAGCCGCTCTGAATATTGTCATATAATCGTGGTGGAATGTTGCAAGGTGTATAAATCTGACTATTATTTTCAGTCCATTTTCGTACACAGTTAGGATGGAAATATGATTCATAACATGGAGAATAACTGGGCAACAGGATACCGATTAGACCAGAACGAGTATTTAGGTTTGAAGTTGTTAAACTGTATCCTATTTCCCAATCCACATGCTTACGTTGCCATGTATTTTGACCAATAAGAACTATGGTTACTGAGGAATCAGAAATATAGTTTTCACGAATCTTTCTGCGAATCGCATCCGTTTTATAATTTGGATCAATATCGCCATCTTGAACAGAACGATTAACAAATACTGGATCAAATTCATTAGAAAATTGCCGTTCAAATTGTTGGCGATAACAGTCATCTTGATGATGAAAACTCAAAAAAACTTTATGTTTCGGAATGTCAGAACTATAATACATTTTTTCTCCTTAGATTTTTCAAAATAAATACACATCATTAATATGAAATGTGTGAATTATATCACATCATTAAATACAGAGATATTTTTATAATATCTCATTATTATGCTATCAATAATCCTTATAGCTTCACATTAATATAATAATCTCCTTTTTCAAAAATTTATGTGCAGATGGGCTGTTTGTTTTTTATCAAATCTCTTAATTTTATTGATTAAAGTAACCTCTTCTTTGCAGTTTCCATGATACTGTTCAGCATAAATACCAGCTATGCCTCTCAGTTTTGACTATCGTGTACTGCTGCAATAATTAATAGTATTTTGTTTTCTTCCTGTAAGTCCCAAATTCATCACTACACATATTTCAAATGAAATTATAGCCGCCTTGTTAAGCCCAAACCGTCGTCTGCCAGTCCTGTTTTAATTGCCATGTTTATTTGGTAAGAGTTGAATTGGTGGAGAATTTTCCTGAACTCCCTCGGAAGTAGTGACGGCATACGTTTACCGCCTAAAAGAAATATCACTTGCCCACGTGTGAAATTGGTGTTTGATTGGCTGGAGGAGGTGTTGGGGGACACAGGCAGTAAACGTATCTGGATTTTAGAATCCGACTACGCTTACGCTGTTTTCAGACGACCTAAAACCATGTTCGTATCCATGTCCGTTTTATAACACCTTTAAGCCACACGATTTTTCATTTAACCAACAACCGTCCCTGTCTCGCCAAATTCAAAGTAGCCAGCAACAGCAACATAACCAAGCCGGAGCCTGCGGTGGCGAGGAAATAGCCTAAAAACAGTAAACGCTGTTCGGCAATCAAATGGAAACCGCAGCCCCTCTTGCATTTGCTGAAAATCCAAGCGCCGAAAATTAAAGTGGTGGTGCTGGCGATTAACGAAAGCATCGTACAAAATCAGCTTGAACAGCAGTAAATTGACTTTGCACTGGTGACACCAGACTTCCAAGCACCGGATATTCACGCAAAAAATTTGCATGATGAACGCTACATCTGTGCCGTTCGCCGCGATCACCCAATAGCTCAACAAACAGAACTTACCCTTGAGCAATTTTGTCAGTTAGAGCAAGCCTTAATTTCCTATCATGGCGGCAGCTTCAGCGGTGTTATTGACCAAACCCTGAAAGCGATTGGACTGCAAAGAAATGTCAGCCTGTCGGTACAAAACTTTATTGTCTTGCCTGAATTGCTGGAGCAAAGCGATTTATTGGCAGTCGTGCCCGAGCGCTTGATTATTCATTTAAATAATTTCAAACACTTTGAATCGCCCTTGAAATTCAATGCTTCACCAAAACCCTTATTTGGCACGAACGGACACATAAAGATCCTGCATATCGCTGGGTTAGAGAGTTGATAGAAGAGGCTTGTTTGGTTGAAGAGAAATAATGAATGCTAATTATAGGTATGAGAAATTTTCCTTTATGGTCTGTAAATAACGTGTAGGTGAATGCACTTTTAAAATATGCAGTAAAAAGGCATAATTTAAGACCTCATTTTTCAGAATTATTTGTTTTAGGAGCAAAAGATGAATATTTTATTATTGGATGGCGGTAAAAATTTCGGCCATTCATATGGCGAGTTGAACCACACACTTCATAAAAAAGCGAAAGAAGTTTTGACCGCACTTGGACATGATGTAAAAGAAACCGTGATTGATGCTGGTTACGATGTTGAAGCAGAAATCGAAAAATTCTTATGGATGGATGCCGTGATTTGGCAAATGCCAGGCTGGTGGATGCACGAGCCTTGGACAGTGAAAAAATACATAGACGAAGTATTAACCGCCGGACACGGTAAACTTTACCACAGTGATGGCCGCCATCGTGTCAATCCGACTGAAGGCTACGGCACAGGTGGTTTGTTGCAAGGCAAAAAACACATGCTTTCGCTTACTTGGAATGCGCCGATTGAAGCCTTCACCCGCGAAGGTGACTTCTTCGAAGGTAAGGGCGCGGATGCGTTGTATATGTACTTCCACAAACTTAATGAGTTCATCGGTTTGACCCGTCTGCCGACATTCGTATGTAACGATGTGATTAAAAATCCACAAGTAGAACAATACTTAGCAGATTACCAAGCACATTTGGAAAAAGTGTTCGGCTAATGGCAAAAAAGGTGGGTAAAAATGCCCACCTTTTTATTATTGTTGAATGGTTGTAATCATTGTAAATGAGCCACATCATTAAGTTGCTCAATATGAAAACCGCTTTCACTATTGTATTTCACGATACTGATCGAAGTATTCAACAATGACACGGATTTCCCCTCATCACGATGGTTTTCCCAAGTCGCTCCGCCTAGTAAGGATAATAAAAGCCGCAAGGTATGGCCATGCGATACCACTAAAATATTGGCTCCCGATTGATGTACTTTAATGATATCGTAAAGGGCGCCCATTGCACGTACTGCTAATTGTTCAAAGGTTTCGCCACCATTACTTAATGCTTTATAAGCTGCCGGGTCATTGGTTAATTGTTTGAATTCGGTTAGCTTCCGCAAGTCGGCGATCTGCATACCTTCCCAACTTCCAAAAGATTGCTCATTTAGTCCACAGTGCTGAAAAAGAGGGATGGGGCGCTGGCCGATAATATGGCCAGCCGTATCAATGGCGCGTTGTAAAATACTGGAATAAGCAGCGGTAAATTCTACTTGTTGTAGCGCCGCCCCGGTTTTCTGAGCTCCTGCAATTCCTTGTTCGGTCAGTGGTGAATTGCCTGATCCCTGCAAAAGTCCTTGTTCGTTCCATTGGGTACGGCCATGACGAATAAAATAAAAAGTGAGTTGTTTTGACATCATAGTTCCTTGGAGAACGGGAAGTATAGGGTATAACTAACTTATGATGCAAAGGCCGTCTGAAACGATAATTTCAGACGGCCTTTTGCTTTAACGTGTGCCGTTTAGATACGGTCGTGCTTGGAGGATAACAAGCTTACCATTGTCAAACGCCCATTCGATGTCCTGCTCTCCATTGGCAAATAGTTGTTTGATTTGTTGGCCGGTTTGGTCAAGGCGACGTATTTGTTCTTGATTCATTACGTTGCCACTGGTTACAGGTACCTCCCGTACCCCACCATTTTTATCCAGTTGCAGCGCTGTGGTTTCATTAGAGGAGCTGAGACGTTGTACAGAATCATTGCGACGGTTATAGACTACCTGTTCGGCTACCCGTTTGCCCTCAACGACACGAATACCCAACCCGTGTTTGGCGGCAATGTAGGCGCTGTTTTTCTGAGCAATATCATAAGGATTGATGGTAACCAGTACGCCGGAGAGATCTGCATTAATGCTTTGTTGCACAAAGACACTCATTTTCACGCTATCGTGAGGCAATCCGGCAATACGGCGGGCTTCGTATGCGCTGTAATTGAAAACGGAGGCCCAAGATTGCTTCACTGCTTCGGCCAACGCGTTTTCATCGGTAACATTTGGCACGGTGGTGTACAGCCCTGCGCCGCTGAAATTGGGCAGGTCTTCGGAATTAGAGGAGCTGCGGACAAACACGCCTTTGCTGTTTAATTGATTGCACCATTGTTCAGCCCATCTGTGTTTCCATTCTGACGGGATTTCGGCATCGGTAATTTTTTTCTGCAGTGAGAGTAAAGCAGTGCGGCGCTTGCGGTTGTCTCCATCACTTTGCGTTTCGATTTGTGTCAGTGTTGTCGCGTTAATACCCAGCCTATCCATCATGGCTTGATAGTAGGCAAACGGAATGCAGAATCCGTCAGGTACGTTACTACCTGCAATATGGGCGCGGATATGGCCGAGGTTGGCAGCCTTACTGCCGCAGTAACGGCTGTCATCACGGCGCAGGTTTGCCAAAGCCCGAAGGCTGTAATCGGAAACATCAGGTTGGGGCAGGGTAAGGCCGTCTGAAAAGCTTTTGCTGGTAGTGTTCCGGTTGGTTTGGACAATTCGGTATTGCTTAGCAGTCGCTTCAAATTCGATACGACGGCCAATATATGGGGCTAGGATTTTTTCTTGCATCTTTAAGGTAAATATTGGGAATCCCCCAGCCGCGTGCCAATACATTCACATGCGATAGTGCAGTAGATGGTTTCTCACTGATAATCCCCGCCACAGGTGGCAGCTCTAGGGGAACCTCTTTCAAAATAATAATATCGTCAGCGCCGACATTATAAAGATCATTTTCTTTGGCAATAACGCGTAATGTGCCTATCGCTTTACCTTGGTTTAGAGGCAGGTAGGGAAAATTTTTAATCAAACTTTCTTGGGTAATAAAAGGAACTTTACTTTGCTTGGCAACGGTTTCCTGCCATAAAGAATTGGTTTTATAACGCAACGGAGCGTAGAAACTGTCTTTCAGACGGCCTGCCACCAATCTCAACAATTCAGGCGTGATTTTGTCTCCTTCCCAAAACTCATAAACATATTCCTGAGTACTATTCTGCCAACTGATAGTACCAAACAGATAACGTCGGTTAGGACTACGGTATTGTTGATTTAATTCAGTTTTTGACAGCATGGGTTTCAAGATAGTAGCCAGATAATGCTCATGTAGCCGAAATTTGGGAGTATTGATGTAGTCGGTACGGTTATCGTCTTCACGATCGATGAGGAAAAGGATATGAGGAATTTCATATTCACTACCTTGATCATAGATACGCGAAAGTAAGTCAAAATCGGCTTGGCTTTTGATTGCAGATAACGCAGGAACTTGTGTTTTAACTGGAGTGACTGCAGTTTGACGCTTTTCAGACTCGTAATAAGAAGGCTTACGCGCCGTTGGTACAGCCGTATCGACTGTCTCAGCCTCAGGACGGCACGCTGAAAGTAAAAACAATATTGGGAGGTAAAAAGCAGGTTTCATGATGTTGTTGGTTATCCAAATCAGATGAAAAGAAATATACCTATTGTAAAAATCTAAATCAAACTGTTTGTTGCCTGGATAAATCAGTTTTATCAAAGGCCGTTTGAAACGTGATTTCAGACGGCCTATCTAAATGGTGTTTTTAAGATAAATTTGGCAATTCTGTTTTGCAGTAACTGTATTACTGCTTTACTGAATAGTGGAGGAATAGGGCAGGGGGAAATGTCTCTTTATCCCTTATTTCAACCGTTCAGACGGCCTTATTTCCATTCATCCCATTCGCTTTACCATCGGCATTATACCCGTTACCATACAGTGTTCATCGTCAGTCGGATATTACCCTTATGACCGCC
>NZ_LAEI01000061.1:0-3699 GCF_001618065.1 Neisseria flavescens | reverse complement strand
ATGACGAGTTGCAGCTGAATGCACTGAAGGACGCAACGTTAACCAGCAGCGCGGGGAAAATCACCATAGCGGCGAAGGAAGAGATTCTGATTACCTGCAAAGGGGCGTATATCAAGCTGAGCAACGGAGAAGTGGAGATCGGGAGTCCGAAGGTGGTAAGGGTGAGGGCGCCGTTGGTGGTGAATGGGCCGCAGAGCTTGAGCCACATGTTTAATAATATGCCTAAATCCAAATTTGATCAGGAAGTAATCGTTACCACTCCAAATGGAAGCCCGATTGCAAACCGCCGATTTGTTCTAACACGTGCTGACGGTACCAAAATACGGGGGATTACGGATGCAAATGGCAGTACCGGTATTCAGCGCAATGATTCTACTATGGAAAAATTTACCTTGACTCTTTTGCCTAAGGACAAGAAGAAATGAGTGAACCAAATATTAAATTAAATCCGACATTGGATAAAAACGGCAATCCGACCGCGCAAGTGAGGATGACATCTACGGAAGATCAGCAAAAATGCCAGATGGAGATTGCCCGATATATGCCGATTATGCTTCTACCCGGCATTATGGGATCCAATCTGCAATATCGAAACGGTTGGGTAAAGCCCAGTAAAAAATCTGAATCGGGAGAACCGGCAAAAGACATTGAAAACGGAGAGGAGAATCAGGACAAGGACTGGGAGGAACTCAAGAAGGAGACAGTAGAAAAGTCATGGATGCCGCCAAACGGTCTATTAAAATCAATAGGTGCAGCGTTTAAAGATGGTCTGTTTCGTAGAGTAAAAGCACGTCATCGTGAAATTCATCAAGAATTGACTGCCGTCGATTGGCGAGGGCCGATAACACATATTCCTAAAAATCCTATAATAATCAATACAAAACGATTGAAAGATAAGATTTTAAAGGCCGGTGAGCAGCGACACAATCTAAAAATGGCACAACTGCAAAAAAGTCACTCTTCTGATTCTTGGAAAATTAGCAATGAGCAAAATAAATATGAAGAATGGAAAGAGAGATGGGAAAATGGGGAACCCCATCAAAACGAGTTGACAGAAGAAGAATTGCGTTTTCGAGGCTGGGGAACGGTTCATGCCGATTCTTATCAAGAGTTCACGGTTTTTTTAGAAAATAATCTGAATAATTTGGCTCAAGATATTCGAGATAGTGCTAAAACCAGCAATGGAAATCAAAATGGAGCGCATTGCTTGAGTGATAGTGATTATGAAAATTTTGTTACTCAGAAAAAAGATACGCAGCCTTGGAAAGCCGTATTGGCAAGGATAGATCGATATATCATCAATCGCGACAAAGAGCAGCCAGAATTGGAAAAGCCTTTGTCTGAACAAGAGTCTAGCGCTGAAGCGCAGAAAATATTGGCGGAATGGCTGAAAAAAGCGGTGAATTATCAGTTTCCTGTTTATATATGCGGCTACAACTGGTTGCGTGACAATGCTGAATCGGGGACTGGGTACCATACGAAGTCTTTAGAGTATTTGGAATCAAAAAAAGAGGATGGTACCAATTTCCCCTTTGGTCCTAGTGACTTGAATAGCAGGGTCCAGCGCGCATTGGAAGAATGCAATAGTGAGCAATTTTTGATTCTTACCCATTCCATGGGTGGTTTGGTAACGCGTGCATATGCAAAGCAGGCAACCAGTGATGAGCCAGCTGGTACTAAAAACGCTGATAAAATCTGCGGTATTTTTCATAATGTTATGCCTGCTACGGGCTCACCTGCTTTTTATAAACGGTTAAGGGCAGGATTTAGTAATGAACCGCCACCGCGCCATTTTTATGAATACTTCATGCCAACTTTATGGTTAAATGCATTGAAAGATGCAGGTTTTGCAGGGGTGCTGGGTTTTACTTCGCGCGCAACTTCCCCTATTTTGCTCAATTCGCCTGGTGCTATGCAGCTGACTCCTTGGCCGAATTATACCCCCTGCCGCTTTAGTGGAGATAATGTAAGCGATCCCAATGCTTGGCTTCATGTGGCAGATGATAAGGGTAAAAATATACGCTTTAGTTTCAATACTGAGGAGCTTTATCAAAATTATGATAAATGGTTCGGTTTATGGCCGACCAAGCCGAAAAATCTTAATGACGGGCAACAAGAAGAGCAGATAGACCGCATCAATTTTAATCCGAATGGTACAAAGACCATCTTTCAACAAGATAAAACAGATGCAGATATTTTTAAAGCTAATTTCGATAAGGTGCAAATATTTCAAGAAAAGCATGCTACTTACTATTTGACCGATGACAATAAAACCCGAATCAGTCTTTGTGACAGTAAAGACCACCTCACTTGGGATACTATTAAATGGGTGAGTGATAGGAATTTCCCTGAAGACTTGACTAAGCAGGAGTTGATTGAGGCGGTATTGACTAAGCCTAAAGATTCCGGGCCTAGGGGAACGGTAAAAATGAAACTGAGGGGTGAAGATTACTTTCTTCATCTTGCTGAAAAAAAGAGGACAGACCGAGGAGATGGTACCGTCCCTACTGCTTCGGGAGAAGCGCCGATTACCCAAGGCTTTTTTGATAGAAAAGATGTATTGGTAACCGGAGATAAAAATGTAGGCGGCTACGAGCATGGTTCTTCATATAATCTTGATGAAACCCGTCATGATGCCTTGTTTGCTGTTTTAGAATCTGTCGCTTTACGCGGACAGGAAGATTAATCCCTATAAGGAGTTTATGATGAAACCGACCGCTACTGTATTGCTGACAGTTTCTCTGTTTACTGCATGCACCCCTGCCGTTTCACCACTTACAGAAAGGAATCCCTCCATGACTACAGCTTCTTCATCTATCGATAGCGCCTACTGGACCGAACAGCCCTATTGCAGCGGCCGCTATCAATTGCGCCTACCGTCTAAGCGTCGTCACGGCAGTACACACCTTAATTACAACGGCTGGAGCGTAATGGTTCTGTTTAACGACTGGAAGAGAAACGTTAGCACCATCAATGAGACTAAGCAAAATGGTCGAGATGGGACCGATATTGTTGTTGACACCCGTATTCTAATTCCAGGGCAAGCGATGATGCAGGTAACACGCAGCGATTTTTCTTGGGAACGCAGCATTACAATTAAAGAGAAGGGAATGCCCTACGAAGCTGATTTATATTTCAAATTGGATGATAACGACGCTTATATCGTACGTGGTTATTTCTATATTCCCGCCGAAAACGGCAAAGCCCCTGCCAACTGGAAAGCCAAAGAGAAAGAATTGATAGATGGTATGGAGAAAAAATTCCGCCAAGATTTCCTGAATAACTTACGTGTACGGCAAGAATTTGAAGTGCCGAATCGGCATGGTATCTGCCTGATAGGCGGTTTTATTGCGGATGACGGTAAAAAACCGTTTACAGCGCATACTACTGTCGAATTTGCCAAGCAACATGATATGAGTCTGGAAATCATGCATGGCGACGAGCTTAAGAAAGGCGAACCGACGCTGCTGCAACGGGATATCGCTCCGGAAAAAAGCGCATTGGCAAAAATCTTTAAAATCACAGGCTACCGTACCATCCGCCAAGGCCCGCGTACCATTAACGGCATGTCGGGTACGGAAAAACTGATCAAATGGGACGGCAATAAATATATGTTGATTTGGGAACGAGACGGTGGCAATCCGCGCATCATGATGCAGTTTGGTACCGAGAAGAAAGACGGAACGAAGCGTAGCGAAG
>NZ_LAEI01000050.1:0-58436 GCF_001618065.1 Neisseria flavescens | reverse complement strand
CCCGGGGCTTACCGGACCCTTAAGGGTTCAACCCCGTTTACGTTTCCGACCCTTTACCGGTTCGGCCCGTTTAACCGTTACCCGGTCCCCGGGCGTTAACCCCGGTGGTACCCCAACCGGTACCGGTTTACCGCCCCTTTAACGTTTACCGGTCCCCGTTTTACCGGTACGTCCCCGGTACCCGGTTCCGGCGACCCACGTACGTTCACCCTTTAGTTCGCCCGTTTACGTCGCCCTTACGTCGACCGGTCCTGCTACACGTATCACCTTATCGCCTTCGTTGCCCTTTAGCGCCGGACTGCGACCAGTGTCACCTTTAGGCTACCAGTTGTCACCGTCTTTAGGTATCGGTAGTAGTGGTATTACCGTTTACCGTCTTTTGTATCGGTTACAGTGTGAGTACCGTTGCCGTTGCTTAACGTCGGCTTCAGCGTTCTACCGTCTTTACGATAGTAGTAGTGGTATTACCTTCGCCCATCCAGTGATGGTTACAGTGTGAGTACCATCGCCGTTGTCTTTAACGTCGGCTTTAGCATTCTTACCATCTACACCGTCTTTACCGTCTTTAACGATGGTAGTAGTGACTGTACCGGTCTCAAGATCAGTAATAGTGATTGTATGGGTACCGTCACCATTATCTACAACTTCACCTGTGATGCTGCCACCTTTTTCACCAGTGTCACCTTTATCGCCTTTGTCGCCTTTAGCGCCGGCTGCGCCAGTGTCACCTTTATCGCCTTTGTCGCCTTTAGGGCCAGCAGGACCGGTATCGCCTTTTTCGCCTTTAGGACCAGTAGCGCCGGAAGCACCAGTAGAACCACCACCGATTACGCTCAGGGTGTATTCGTTAGTGCCGTTTGAAGTCATTTTCAGACCTTCACCAGCGATCAGTTTCAGAGGATTGCCTGCTGAATTTGGGTTGTATTTGAATGTACCTACAGCAGGTGAGCTACCGCTACCATCGTGGCCTTGGAATACAAATGGATTCAGATTTTCGATGCGGTTTGCTACGGCAAACAATTGAGAGCCGTTGATTGCATCGGTAGAAGTTGAAGAGATACGACCTGCGGCAACGTTTTGGATTTGACGTTCGTTACCTGCAGAGCCTACAGACAATACTGCGCCGTTATTTAAACCGCTGGTTGCGCCTGCGAAACCACCGTAAGTGTAGTTGCCAACAGTAGCGCTGTTAGTAGGTGAGAATGCGCTGGTTGTAGAACCGTTACCCAGGGCTACGCTGTTTTCGAGAGTAGATTTAGCTTCTGTACCCAAAGCCAAAGTGTTTTTAGCTGTTGCTTGAGCACCGTTACCCAGAGCAGTTGCATAATCACCACCATTGGCTTGAGCACCACGGCCCAATGCAATCGCTTGTTTAGAAGCAGCGTTACTTTGTACGCCCAAAGCTACTGAATATTTACCAGTTGCTGTAGCAGCAGGACCGAATGCAGCGGCAGAAGTACCGTCAGCTACAGAGCCACGACCGATTGCTACGTCAGAACCTTGTTTCGCTTGAGCGTCGCCACCCAATGCTACCGCGCCATTTGCCAGAGCTTTAGAGCGCTCACCGATGGCTGTAGCTACGATACCGGTTGCTTGAGATTCTGTACCGATTGCCATTGCCGAACCGGCATTATTTACTACGCCGTCGCCATCAGAACCGGTAGAAGTACCATTTGCTGTAGCAGCATAACCTACTGCAACGTCAGCAGTTTTAGAAGCATTTGATTTAGAACCTACTGCAATAGAGTTATTACCAACGGCTTTAGCAGCAGTACCTGCTTTATTACCAAAATTACCATCCATCGCACCGCCAATAGCTACAGAATTTTCACCTGTTGCTTGAGCAGATGCACCACCGGCAAATGAGCCTGCGCCATTCGCTTGAGACAACACGCCGATAGCGGTACTACGTGCAGCAGTTGATTCAGCATAAGCACCGATACCAATTGCATTATCGCCTCTAGAAGCTGTTTTTGTACCGACAGCAATGGAGTTATTGTTAGCCGCAGTAGCAGTTTGACCTACGGCAATAGAGTTAGACTCAGCAGCAGTAGCGTTAGAACCTACAGCAACTGCAGCTTCTTTATTGGCTTGCGCATATGGACCAACTGCAACTGTCAGATTACCTTCTGCTTTTGTATATGAACCAACGCCGATAGCTTGAATACCTGACGCATTTGCGCTAGTACCTGCTGCAATCGCGTGGTCTTGTTTTGCTACGCTATCTTTACCGACAGCAATCGCATTGGTCCAAGCGCCATGAGCGTTATTACCAATCGCGATAGAATCTTGATGTGAAGCATCTGCATGCGTACCCACTGCAACAGCCGCAGCACTTGCATGAGAATTATCACCGATAGCGGTTGCAAATTGTGCGTCAGCAGTTGCACGGTTACCGTATGCACTTGCGGAGTCTTGAGTAGCAGTCGCACGGTTACCTACTGCAGTCGCACGAATTTGAGTTGCTTGGGCTACGTTACCAATTGCAATAGAAGCTTCACCACTTGCAATAGAGCTTACACCGATTGCAGTTGAAGCACCTTTGGTTGCTTGGTTGTTGTTACCTACAGCCAATGCAGAGTTTGCGGTCGCAGTATTATTAGCACCGATCGCAGTTGTACCCCACTCATTATTAGTTGTGTTTTGATAGCCTACAACAATAGAGTTTTGGCCAACGTTGTTACTTCCGTTATAAGTGCCATTTGGAGAAATATTAACTGCAGAATTTCCAAGATCCACTCCAGCTTGAGCAGCGCCTGAAGCCATCAAGGCACCTGCCGCTGCAACTGCAGCAGCTACGGCTTTACGCTTATCGGAAGCGGATTTTTTGCCGTGTGCATGGCTGATTTCGGAAACCGCGGTCCATGTCTGGGTCGCGTGATTCCAAATAACTTTAAAGACTTTATTCATATCGATTTTCCTGTAAGGGGTTTGATTTCTTTTGGGACGTGTTGCTCGGCTGTAAACCGCCTGTCCACACATTTGCCGCATTTCAGAGTTTCCCCTTTATGCGGTTTCATGCCGTAATCTCCTGTATGCAATTCCCGTGCCAAAAGTCTCCATTCGGCCGAATAGCAGCTAAAAGCCTGTTTTAAGGGATTTTATGCTGATACATTTTGAGAAGCTTGTGAAGTTTGGGAAACGATGTGCCGTTTTTTGTCAGCTTGTTTCTTAACAAGTCACTTTTTGTCAGCTTCTTTCAATGCATTCGGAATCCTTGTCCAAATTTTATATGCGTTTGGTTTCGCAAATCAACTCTTCCGATAAAGTGTTACTTTTTCGGCCTCAACGGTCATGCCCGTTAAATTTACTTGTTGCTTTTTTTAAACGGTTTTTCTAGCTGTTTGATTTTACTTTTTTATTCTCAAACAATAATGATTAATAAATAATATATGATTTAAATAGTTTCTTTAGTGATAGATTTAAGTATGGGCTTTTATTTAGAGAATTAATGAAATTTGTATTGAAGATCGGCTTAAAACGTGTGATGGATTTGTATGGCCTGTTTTCAGACGGCCTTTGACGTTTCCTAACATATAAATAGTGAATAAATGATACGAATTTATGCGCTATTGAGCCGATGGACAGCGTTAAAAAGGCAAGTGTAAAACTTGCCTTTACGTTTGGGATTTAGTTGTTCTCTGGTGTAGAAAACCGTGTTGTTTTTCAGACGGCCTTACCAACGGAATGTTTGGGTCACGCCTGCGGAAGCGCCGTTGTTGCCGGCATAGCCGTAACCGCCGGTATGACTGGAGGCGCAGGCGGTAAGTGTGGCGAGGGTGAGGATGAGGAGGATGTGTTTCATGTTTCTTTCTCTGAGTGGGTTGGTTTTAGACTTTTGTGGCGTTGCGTTGCTGCATAAATTGGACGGGCTGGGGCTTAGTCGCTTTGTCCTGATTTGCAGTTAAGCCGCTAAATTGTTTGATGATTGAAGAAGGCCGTCTGAAAACGGGTTTCATGATATTGAAACTTTGTTTTCAGACGGCCTTTATTTTATATCAGCTTACTAGAGACAGGAATATTTGAAATCCTAACCACTTATCCGCCCTACTTACTCGTCTGCAGTCAAACGACGGACAAAATCAGCAAAGCTGTCGGCAATATATTCCTCATGAAAATTATCCAAATAAATATTGATAACCGATGGCTCACCATCGGTATTTATATTGCGGTAATCCAGCGCAAAAAATCCGTGCCCGCTATCTTCTTCGGCAAAGTAAACACCAATATGCGGCAATGCGTGATTTTTGGAATCCTCCAAAAAACGGCTACCCATTTGACCGCACAAGGCATTATTATTCGCAAAACCAATACCATATATACCACGAACCATTAGTTCGCATTCATATCCATCCGTATCGGCATAACGAAAAAAACAACGTTTCAAACTACCGCCATTTTTCAGGCGCATCAAAGCTATATAATCAATGGGCAGAGAATAGCCCAGCTCCTCTTCCACGCGTGCAATAATCTCATCCGTAAGCGGCGTATCCCCTTCAAAACCTTCGTCATAGTTAACAAAAAGATTGGCAGCAAAATCTGCCAACTCAGCTTGGCTAAAAGACATGACTTATCCCATTTATTAAAACTTAGGCCGTCTGAAATCGGTTTTCAGACGGCCTTCATTTTATATCAGCTTATTAGTGGCGGAAATGGCGGATGCCGGTTACGACCATGGCGATGCCGTGTTCGTCCGCTGCGTCAAAGACTTCTTGGTCGCGCATCGAGCCTGCCGGATGAATGATGGCTTTGATGCCCTGTTCGGCAATCACATCCACGCCGTCGCGGAATGGGAAGAAGGCATCGGAAGCGGCACATGCGCCGTTGAGGTCGAGATTGGCATCTTGCGCTTTGCGGGCGGCGATGCGGGTGCTGTCCACGCGGCTCATTTGGCCTGCGCCGATGCCGTAGGTTTGACCGCCTTTGCCGAAGACAATGGCGTTGGATTTGACGTATTTTGCGACGTTCCAGACAAACATCAGGTCGTTCCATTCTTGCTCGGTCGGTTGGCGTTTGGAGACAACTTTCAAATCGGCGCGGTTGATGCGGTGGATGTCGGGGGTTTGTACCAACAGTCCGCCGCCGACGCGTTTGAGTTCAAAGCGATTGGCTCCTGCTTCGAGCGGCACTTCCAATACGCGCACGTTTTTCTTGGCGGCGGCGATTTCGAGGGCTTCGGCGGTGAACTTCGGCGCCATGAGGACTTCCATAAATTGGTTGTCGGTAATTTGTTTGACAGTTTCGCCGTCTACTTCGCGGTTGAAGGCGATGATGCCGCCGAATGCGCTGGTGGTGTCGGTAGCGTAGGCGAGTTTGTAGGCGGTCAATGTATCGGCTGCGACGGCAACGCCGCACGGATTGGCGTGTTTCACAATCACACAGGCGGGCGCATCGAAGGATTTGACGGCTTCCCATGCGGCATCGGCATCGGCGATGTTGTTGTACGACAATTCTTTGCCTTGCAGCTGTTTGTAGGCAGAAAGGCTGCCTGCGGCGGGGTAAATATCGCGGTAGAACGCGGCGCGTTGGTGCGGATTTTCGCCGTAGCGCATGTCTTGCACTTTAATCCAGCTTTGGTTGAACTGGCTTGGGAATTCGCCGATTTGGGGCTGGCCGCTCAAGACGTCGTCTGAAAGCGAGGTCAGGTAGTTGGAAATCATACCGTCGTATTGGGCGGTGTGGCTGAACGCTTTGCGTGAGAGGTTGAAACGGGTTTTGTCGCTCAATGCGCCGTTGTTGGCTTCGAGTTCGGAGGCGATGGCCGGGAAATCGGCGGTGTCGGTAACGATGGCGACGTGTTTCCAGTTTTTCGCGGCAGAACGCACCATGGTTGGGCCGCCGATGTCGATGTTTTCAATCGCGTCTTCCAGTGTGCAGTTTGGTTTGGCGATGGTGGCGGCGAAGGGGTAGAGGTTGACGCACACGAGGTCGATATTGCCGATGCCGTGTTCTTCCATCTTGGCGACGTGTTCGTCCAAATCGCGACGGCCGAGGATGCCGCCGTGGATTTTCGGATGCAGGGTTTTCACGCGGCCGTCGAGCATTTCGGGAAAACCGGTATAGTCGGCAACTTCGATAACGGGAACGCCTGCATCAGCCAAGAGTTTTGCTGTACCGCCGGTAGAGAGGATTTCAACACCGAGCTTGGTCAGGGTTTGGGCAAATTCGACTGCGCCTGTCTTGTCGGATAGGCTGATCAGGGCGCGTTTGATGGAAGACATTTGGATTTCCTTTGTTGAAGGTTTAATCGATACACGCTACTAGAGCAAATATGAAATAAAATTAAATGGGATGTTTAGTCACGATAACATCCCCTTGGACAATTCAATAAATTTATGCCTTACGGCAAGCCATATCTTGTTTATCGCCCTGCATACGGACGCTTAGGCTGTCATTCCCGATTTTTTTAACCTGCATTTGCAATTTATCTGATTTACCAATGCCATTTCTCATCTGGGCAAACATTTCCTTATCCACTTCACGCCACGGAATAGTGCGAATTTTAGTTGTGCTATGTTGTCTTTGAACATCGGTGGTTTTAATATTCAAACCAACTTTTCCTCCGTTCAACGTCCAAGTACCGTCTGTAAACACCCGATAAACTAAGGTTTCATCATCTGGAGAAGGAATATTCATATCCACAATCACGCTTACTTTTTGCTCACTGCCAAAAGTAAACGTCATCGGCGTTTTATCAGTGGCAGCGCACTGCCATTTACCGAGTAGTTGCGCTTCTTGAACAACAACAGGTTTTGCCAACACAGGCGCAGCAGCAAAGGCAGCAAGAAGAAAAATCAGGTGTTTTTTTTGCATAACAGTTTCTTTCTATAAAATCGGGAGTGAATAAGCTACTTTCTTAGTTTTCCAACTGCCTTATACAAGTTTGAAGACACTGGCAATAAGTTCGACAGAATACATCTTCAATCTTGGCAAAACATTATGGGATGAATTTTCAGGGCGGTATTATCCGCTATTTTCGCCTTTTTGGCAGTAGGTTTTTATAGATATTGTTAACAATTTTATTGTAAAAGGCCGTCTGAAACTTGGTTTCAGACGGCCTTTTGCTTTTTCTTATTTAAATCCCATTTTCTTTGCCACCCATACTGCGCCTGCCATGCCTGCACATAATGGCATGAGTAAGGCAACGGGGGCGTAGGTTAGCTCCAAAATAAAGGCTATGGCTGTCAGTGGCATTTTGAGGGAAACGCCGAGAAAAACGGCAGCGCCGACAACGGCAGCGCTTTCGGACGACACTTCTGGGAAAACGCTGTTCCACGCGGCGGCAGCGGCAAAGGCGATGGTGCTGCCGAGCATCATGGACGGGGTAATCAGGCCGCCGTATGCGCCTGCCGCCAGCGCCATTAAGACGACCAGCCATTTGACGGCGGTCAGCTCAAGGCTGTGTTGCCAGTCGGTCATGCCGCCAAAGGTCAGTTGGTTGCCTGCTTTGCCGTTGCCCAAAATTTCGGGAAACCAAACGGCAATCACGCCGATGAGTGCAAACATACAGACGGCCAAGGGAATGATTTTGATGTTGTCGCGCTTGATGAAGGGGAACTTTTGGGCTGTGCGCTGGAAAAAGACGGCGGTTGCGCCCAGTATCGGGCCGATGATGACGGAAAACCAAAGTAATGAGGTGTTGATGGAAAGGTTGGTCGGATGATATTGCTGCACGTCGCCCAAGCCGATGCGTGCGACGGCGGTGGCGATGACTGAAGTCAGCAATGCGGCGGCGACGGCTTGCTGCGTCCACAAGCCCAGCATGGCTTCGAGGATAAAAAGTGTGGAGGCGAGCGGCACGTTATACACAGCCGCCAAACCTGCACCCGAGGCGCAAGCGATGACCAGCCTTGCGTCGTCTTCGCTCAACCCGAAACGGTTGACGCCTACTGAAGCAAAGGCAGCGGTCATTTCGCGCGGCGCAACTTCACGACCGAGCGGCGAGCCCAGCCCGACAGTAATGATTTGCAACAGGGCATGGCTGACGGTTTCAAAAAACGGAAAACCGGCGAGCGGATTTTTAACCACTGCTTTGATACTCGGTTGCGGTCTGCCGTAGCGTTTGAGAAACCACCACCCCAAACCAACCACCACGCCGCAAAAGGCCATCACGCCGATACGTCGCTCCGGACTTGCCTGCGATACGCCCTCTCGGAATGAAACGTATAGGCCGTCTGAACCGTAACCATAGGCAAGATGTTGAATTGTGTGCATGATTTCGGTTAATACAATGCCGACCATGCCGCCGATAATGCCGGTAATGATGAGGGCGGCCCAGAGTTTATGCGTTTCTTTCACGGGATTTGACTTGAGGTAGTAATGGTTTGATCAAAGCGTTTTTCGAGGGAACTATTGTCCGCCTAGGGGATAGTTTTTGGGGGCGACGTGGGTTTTGCCGTTATAAGGGAAAATATATTTCTGATTTTTATAATTTTTCTTTCTTGATACGCCGCTGAGTTTTGCAGCCAACGCCCATACGCCGGATACGGCAGGACGGCTTTTGTCAAAAGCAATTTTGGCTTCCAGGCTGACAAACGTGTCTTCGCAGAGGCGTTTTTCGCGCCCTTTATATTCATCGCAATTGCCGTAATATGCGCCGTTATCGTTACCGCTGATCATGACACTGTTGCGGATTCGGTTGCTATCATCGGTAAACAGGAAGTTTTGCGAAGTCGTCGTGTCGCCTTGGCCTGTATAACTTGATTCGGCAACATAGCCCCAGTTTTGCGCGCCTACCTGAACAAACTTCCACGCCTTATTCTCCGGCGGCTCGCCCCATGCGCCGATTTTATCTTTTCCGTGCCGTTTGATTGCCCACTTGCCGTCTGCTTTTTCCAAAACAAACAATTCTGCCAGACCGGAAGAAGCATGAGCGTCTTGTTTTACTTTTTGTTCCATATCGTAGGCAAAACCTGTGTACAACACATAGCGCGCGGCTTTGCCGTTGCGTGTTACGGTATGGTCGGCGACAGGTTTCATGCAATACATGATGTTGTCAGATGCTGTCTCACTGTCTTTCGGCGGCTTGGCGAGCTGGCATTTGTGCGCGGCAAGCGGTCGGTTGTAATACTTGGCAATGACGGCCTGTACGGCGGCTTTGTCGTTATCGGGTGCAGCCGACGCCAAAACGGGGCAGGCAAGCAAAAGCAGGGAGATAATGCGTTTCATAGAAATTTTCCCAAAATGTTTTATTGAAAAAAGTACTGCTTACTTCAGGCCGTCTGAAACCGTTTTCAGACGGCCTTTTTGTGTTTGTTGCTGACACGCGCCAACATACCGGCGACAAAAGTGGACGCAATAACGACGGTAATGCCCATCGCAGACATAGCACTTAAATGTTCGCCCAAAATTAACACTGCCATGATAACGCCGATGACAGGCTCAAGCGAAATCAGTAGGCCGGAGACGTTGGCAGGGACTTTGTTCATGCCTTTGTTCCACAACAGATAGGCAAGCCAACTGCAACCGATCCCCATATACAAAATCGACAGCGTACCGCCCCATGACCAGTTGATTTGATAACTGTCTGCCAACACCAACGAAAACGGCAGACACAACACCGCCGCTACCGCCATGGAAGCCGCGGTAAATGCGGGCGCACCGATACGGGCAACCATCTGCTGGCTCGGACGTATCACGCCTGCAAAACCCAATCCTGCAAGCAAAATCAACAGACAGCCGAACCAGTCAATCGTACCGCCCTCTTCTGCACCGCCCATTACCATCATGCCCACTCCGGCAAACGCCACTGCGCAGCAAATCCAGTGGTAAAGTTTGGCTTTGTCGTTGAAGAAGAAATGACCGACAAAAACTACCAGTAAGGGTTCCAGCCCGACCATGGTAACCGCGCTGGCGGCAGACGTGTATTTCAAACCGATAAACTGAAGCATTAAAACGACAACGTAGTTGACAAAGGAAATCCACAACAACGGCTTCCACTCGCTCCTCGGAATCCAACCCAAATGACGGCGGCACGACGGCAGCACCATCAACGCGGCAATCAACAACCGCGCCTCAACCATCAGCGTCGGGTCGATCATCTCGTAAGAATACTTGGCAGCGATAAAAGAGCTGCCCCAAATCAGCAGGGCAAGTATTTGATAGAACATGGTCCGACCTTTTAAAAAGGGTTAATCGTTTCTTCTCTATATTTATTATTCAGACGGCCTGGAGGGTTAGCCTTTTTTATTTTGTCTGCGTCAGCGAATCCAAAAAGTCGAAGAGTTTGGCATTCATTTCACTGAAATCCGCCGCTTCGATTTTATCCGGATGCTGAACATAAGTTTGGGCTTGGCTTTGTTCGGCCACATTTTCGCGTCCGTCCGCCGCAATCAGCAGCCCGACGGCTTCGCGGTCAAACTCCAAATGGGCCTGGAAGGCATAATGTTTGGGCGCAAAACGGATAATCTGGCGCGGACAGCCTTTGCTGGTCGCCAACACAACCGCCTTATCCGTCAAACCGGGCATATCGCCGTGCCAATGGCCGGTATTCAGGGTTTTGCCCAACAGGGAAACATGGGCATCCGCCAAACCTTCCGCCGTCAGCTCAATCGGATAAATGCCGATTTCACGCTCAGGGCTGCGTGTGTGGCGCGCGCCGTAGGCAACGGATAAAAGCTGCGCACCCAAACACACGCCGACAATATATTTATCCGCCGCCATCGCCTGACGCATCAGGCGCAGCTCGGATTCGGGGTCGTAATACGGGAATGCCTGCCTGTCTTCATCAGGCGATTGCGGCCCGCCCATCACAATCAAAAAATCTATATCGTCCACATTGTCAGGCAGGGTTTCCCTTTCGTACACTTTGGTTGTACTGATGTTATGTCCGCGCCATTGTGCCCATTTCAAATATGCTCCCGGCACTTCAAATGCCTCGTGCAAGATGAAATGGATATTTAATTTATTCGGATTTTGCATTGTTATTTCTCCTTCGACCGTCAGGACGGATTGCCCTGCCGTATTACAGCATACCGTGCTGTTGTAATTTTTTACGCAGGGTATTGCGGTTCAAACCCAAAATGACCGCCGCTTTAGACTGGTTGCCGCCGCATTGCTCCATCACGCAGGCAAGCATCGGCTTTTCCACTTGATGCAATACCATATCATACACGCCGCAAGGTTCCGTACCATCCAAGTCTTTGAAGTATTGTCGTAAGTTTTGTTCAATACATTGCGCAATGTCAGTCGTCGTTTGATTCATCGTGATTGTCTTTCTTTAGATTTGTTTTTAAATGATGAGGCCGTCTGAAACTCTTCAGCCTTCCCGATAATGGCATACCCAACGATCGGCTTTTTCTGAAAGTATCTCAAGATAGGCGGCAAGGGTATCGTATTGTGCTGCGGCGCTGTCCAAGCGGTTGATGTCTCGGCGTGTTTGTTCGCCGTCGGGCATTTCGTCAATGTACCAGCCTATGTGTTTACGGGCGATGCGTACGCCGGCCACTTCGCCATAAAATTCATGCATGGCGCGGATGTGGTTCAAAATGGTGGCGTTGCATTCTGCCAAGCTTAAGGCCGGCGGCAAAACGCCGTGTTCGGCGTAATGTTTTAAATCACGGAAAAGCCACGGCCTGCCTTGTGCGCCGCGCCCTATCATGATGCCGTCGGCAGCGGTTTGCTTGAGGACGGTGGCGGCTTTTTGCGGCGAAGTGATATCGCCGTTGACCCAAACGGGGATGTTCAGACGGCCTTTGGTTTCGGCAATCAGTTCGTAACGCGCCTCGCCTTTGTACATCTGCGTGCGTGTGCGGCCATGGATGGCAAGGGCTGCGATGCCTGATTCTTCGGCGATTTTGGCGATGGTCGGCAAGTTTTGATGTTCATCGTGCCAGCCTAGACGGGTTTTGAGGGTAACGGGTACGTCCACCGCGTTGACAACGGCTTCCAAGATTGCGGCAACCAAAGGCTCGTTTTGCATCAATGCGCTGCCTGCCTGCACATTGCAGACTTTTTTGGCCGGGCAGCCCATATTGATGTCAATCACCTGCGCGCCCAGGCCGACGTTGTAACGCGCAGCTTCCGCCATCTGTTGCGGATCGCTGCCTGCAATCTGCACGGCTACAACTCCGCCCTCGCCTTCAAAATCGCTGCGGCGCAAGGTTTTTTTGGTATGGCGCAAGCTCGGATCGCTGGTCAGCATTTCGCATACCGCCCACCCTGCGCCAAACTCGCGGCAAATCCGGCGGAACGGTTTGTCCGTAATGCCTGCCATAGGGGCAAGTGCGATGGGGTTGTCAATGAAATAGCCGCCGATGTGCATGATGTGTGCGCCAAATTGAAAGGGCTGAAATTGTACAATTTTTAAGCAACTTTTCCAATCGTATTTACATGTTGCACAATGAAAAAGGCCGTCTGAAACTGAGTTTCAGACGGCCTTTTCAGCCACAACATTTAAATAAACAGCATAACCACCATCTGCACTGCGGCCTGAATCATGGCGATAATCGGCCAAATCAGTTTGGCCAGCAGGCCGGTAAACAACAGGATCAGGATAATCCATGTGCCGTATGGCTCGATTTTACGGAACTGCATGGACTGTTTGGCATTGAGAAAGGTATCGATAAAAATACCGCCGTCCCAAGGCAAAATCGGAATCAGGCTGAATGCGACCCAAATCGAGTTCACCATCACGCCGTAACCGGCCATCTGCGCCAAGGGCGCTTGATAAGACTCAGGCACATACGCAGCAAGTACGACGACAAAGCCCCAAAAGAACGCCAAAATCAGATTGGCTATCGGCCCCGAAATCGACACCCAACGCCACGCGCGGCGCGGATCACGGAAATTGCGCGAATCAATGGGCATAGGACGCGCCCAACCAAACAAAAAACTGCCTATCATCAGACACACCAACGGCACGACAATCGTACCGACAGGATCGATGTGCGGCAGCGGATTGAGGGTCAAACGCCCAAACTGCTCGCCGGTATGGTCGCCCCAATACCGCGCCGTATAACCGCGTGCCACTTCGCGCACGGTAATGGCCAACAACACGGGCAATACTGCCAGCAGAAATACGCCTAAATCAAAATTTGCAAACATGGTTTTCCTTATCAAACATGCCGTCTGAAAACAGAAAATATCCTTTCAGACGGCCTGAGGCTTTAATCTTCTTCTGTCTTATCCGAATCGAAAGACTCTTTCAGCTCTTCCCAAGTAATGCCTTTACCTTGCGGATTTAGTTTGAAGACTGGTTCACTATAAAGTAATGGCGAATATCTTTAATAAAAGGCCTGTCATGCTGAAATTTAACACGCAGTACTAATTCCATAAAGGTTTTCAAACAGCATGATTCATTGCTTCTCGCTATCATACCCAATTCGAGCACCCCATTTATTTCAAGCCTAAAGGCCGTCTGAAACTTCAAATCCAGTTTCAGACGGCCTTTGATTTCCTATTTAAAATGTTTCAGCTGTTTTACAGGCTGTAATACATTTCAAATTCCAGCGGATGAGGTGCCATGCGGATGCGGCGGACATCCTCCTCTTTAAAGGTGATGTAGCTGTCGATCCAGTCTTTGCTGAACACGCCGCCGCGCAGGAGGAATTCGTGGTCGGCTTTGAGGGCGGCCAGTGCTTCTTCCAAAGAAGCGCAAACGGTTGGCACCAATGCATCTTCTTCCGGAGGCAGGTCGTACAGGTTTTTATCGGCAGGGTCGCCCGGATGGATTTTGTTTTGAATACCGTCCAAACCGGCCATCAACAAAGCGGCAAACGCCAAGTATGGGTTGGCGGTCGGATCAGGGAAACGCGCTTCGATGCGGCGTGCCTTACTGCTGTTCACAGACGGAATACGGATGGAAGCGGAACGGTTTTTGGCGGAATAAGCCAGTTTGGTTGGCGCTTCAAAGTGCGGCACGAGGCGTTTGTAAGAGTTGGTGGACGGATTGGTAATCGCGTTCAGGGCTTTGGCGTGTTTGATGATGCCGCCGATGTAATAAAGGGCGGTATCGGACAAACCGGCATAGCCGTCGCCTGAGAACAGGTTTTGACCGTCTTTCCAAATGGATTGGTGAACGTGCATACCGCTGCCGTTGTCGCCCATGATGGGTTTAGGCATGAAGGTGGCAGTTTTGCCGAAGTTGTGGGCAACGTTTTGAATCACGTATTTCATGTCTTGGGTTTGGTCGGCGCGTTTAACCAAAGTGGCGAAACGGGTGCCGATTTCCATTTGGCTGCCGGTACCGACTTCACTGTGATGCACTTCCACTTCGATGCCGAGTTCTTCCAAAATGTTCACCATGGCAGAACGCAGGTCTTGACCGCAGTCAATCGGCGCAACAGGTGCGTAACCGCCTTTGACGGTCGGGCGGTGGCCGGTGTTTTGACCGTCCATGTGCAGGCCGCTTGACCATGCGCCGCTTTCGGAAGTGATTTCGTAACGGGTTTTGTGCATATCGGTTTCAAATTCTACGCCGTCAAAAACGAAGAATTCAGGCTCGGGGCCGAAATAGGCGGTGTCTCCGATACCGGAAGATTTCAAATAGGCTTCGGCGCGGCGTGCGATAGAGCGGGGGTCGCGGTCATAGCCTTGGCCGTCGGCCGGGTCGATAACGTCGCAGGTAAAGACAACGGTGGTATCGTCGTAGAAAGGATCAACGAAGGCCGTAGACGCATCGGGACGCAACTGCATATCGGAAGCCTGAATACCTTTCCAACCGCCGATGGACGAACCGTCAAACGCTTGACCGTTTTCAAACCATTCTTCGGGATCGTCGAGGACGATGCGGGCGGGGATGGTAAAGTGGTGCTGCTTGCCTTTGGTATCGGTAAAGCGCAAATCTACGAAGCGGGCTTCGCTTTCTTCAATCAGTTTTACAGCGTCTTTGATGGACATCTTCAGCTCCTGAGGGAATGGGTTTAAGTTGTTATTCTACCACGGTAAGGCCGTCTGAAATACATCAGGGCCCCCGTTTTTACGCAATGAAATATAGTTTCAGACGGCAAGATTGTCAACAATATGCTTTGGTTTATCTGTTCAAAAGCGGAATGCCCGCTCTTTTGTCCGAATGCCGACAAAACAGATGCCGTCTGAAAGCAGTTCAGACGGCATCTGTTGTTTGATTTGAAAATGGTCAACGAGGATCGTGGTTGCAGACAAATTTGTACATACTCTCTCCAAGCGTACCGGGAATAACATAATCCCATTCGGCATAGGATCGTGTATCAGAGCCGATAGGGTTTCCCGATTTGGAATACCACGTTACCGTCAAAGACCTACGACGTTTACCACTGCAATCTATTTCTTCCAACCCTTTATCTGTATTATAAAATTTTCCATTGCTATGCTTTTTCGGCTTGGCATACCTCATTTCAACCCATGCACTATTGTCCGTACGGCTGTCTGCATCACCAAACACGGCAGTATTGTTACTGTCATTACCTAACCACACCCAATCCGCCGCCACCGCCGGCGTTGCCAACCCTAATGCAAATACTGCCAAGCACAACACCTTTTTCATGTCCGCCCCTTTCGTCCTTGTCAACAAAATCAAAGTTAAATTGTAAAAAAATAAAGTTAAATTGTAAAAAGAAAACGACTTTTTTTCAAGAAACAAATATTCCATCATGCTACCTGACAACCGTTTCAGACGACATCGTTTCCATCTGTACGCCGCCGTTATAAAATAGCCGTCCCGTCTTTTGGAACACGACCATGACTACCCTCCCGCGTTACGCCGTTTTCGGCAATCCCGTTGCACACAGTAAATCGCCGCAAATCCATCAGCAGTTTGCGCTGCAAGAAGGTGCGGCCATCGAATATGAGCGCATTTGTGCCGAAATCAGCGGTTTTGCCGAGGCTGTTGCGGCGTTTCGTGCCGAGGGCGGGCAAGGTGCGAATGTAACCGTCCCGTTCAAGCAGGAAGCTTTTGCGCTGGCGGACGAACATTCCGACCGCGCTTTGGCTGCCGGCGCGGTCAATACGCTGGTGTGGTTGGAAGACGGCAGAATACGCGGCGACAATACCGACGGTATCGGTTTGGCCAACGACATCACGCAGGTCAAAAATATTGCCATCGAAGGCAAAACCATTTTACTTTTGGGCGCGGGCGGCGCGGTGCGTGGCGTGATTCCGGTTTTGAAAGAACACCGCCCTGCCCGTATCGTCATTGCCAACCGTACCCATGCCAAGGCCGAGGAATTGGTGCGGCTTTTCGGCATTGAAGCCGTCCCGATGGCGGATTTGAACGGCGGTTTCGATATCATCATCAACGGCACGTCCGGCGGCTTGAGCGGTCAGCTTCCTGCCGTCAATCCTGAAATTTTCCGCAACTGCCGCCTTGCCTACGATATGGTTTACGGCAAAGCGGCGCAGGCGTTTTTGAACTTTGCCCAAAGTAACGGCGCGGCCGAAGTTTCAGACGGCCTGGGCATGCTGGTCGGTCAGGCTGCCGCCTCTTACCATATTTGGCGCGGATTTACGCCCGATATCCGCCCCGTTATCGAATACATGAAAGCCCTGTAACCATGTTCCGCATCATTAAATGGCTGATTGCCCTGCCCATCGGTATCTTCATTTTCTTCAACGCTTATGTGTACGGCAACATCATTACCTACCGCGCCGTCGCGCCCAGCAAAACCACCTTCATGTCCATGCGCATGAGCCAGTTTGCAAAAGAAGGCCGCGATGTCGAGCTGGATTACCGTTGGGTGCCTTACGACCAAATTTCCGTCAACCTCAAAAAAGCCCTGATTGCCTCCGAAGACGCCAACTTTGCCGAACACAGCGGCTTTGACTGGAACGGCATCAAATACGCCATGAAACGCAATAAGCAAAGCGGCGAAGTCAAAGCCGGCGGCTCGACCATCAGCCAGCAACTGGCGAAAAACCTATTTCTCAACGAAAGCCGCAGCTACCTACGCAAAGGCGAAGAAGCGGCGATTACGGCGATGATGGAAGCCGTTACCGACAAAGACCGAATTTTCGAGCTGTATCTGAACTCAATCGAATGGCACTACGGCGTATTCGGCGCAGAAGCTGCGTCCCAGTATTTCTACAAGAAACCTGCCTCCGCCCTCACCCGCCAACAAGCCGCCAAGCTCACGGCGCGCGTTCCGGCTCCGCTGTTTTACGCAGACCACCCTAAGAGCAAACGGATGCACAACAAAACCAATATCATCCTGCGCCGCATGGGTTCGGCAGAATTACCCGAAAGCGATATGGATTAATTAAAAAGGCCGTCTGAACATTTCAGACGGCCTTTGTTTTTAGGCTTTCTCTTCCGGCTCTGGTACGTCAAACACTTGGCGCAGGTAAGCGAGGAAGGTGTTATTGGTGGTCATGGTTTTGCCCGGGGAGTCGGAGAGCTTGGCGACGGATTGGCCATTACACTCGACAAGCTTCAAAACAATGTTCAAAGGCGTGTGTCCCAAGTCGTTGGTCAGGTTGGTACCGATACCGAAACTGGTTTTGAAACGGTCTTTGAAGTATTGGTGCAACGCCCATGAACGCTCAATATCGAGGCCGTCTGAAAAGGTCAGCATTTTGGTGCGGCTGTCGATTTTGAGTTTTTTGTAATGCTCGTAGGCTTTGTCGCCCCAAACATAAGGATCGCCGCTGTCGTGGCGCAGGCCGTCGAAGAGTTTGGCGAAGTAAAGGTCAAAATCGCGCAAGAAGGCATCCATGCCGACCACATCGGTCAGGGCGATGCCAAGGTCGCCGCGGTATTCATGTACCCAGCTTTCCAGCGCGGCTTTTTGGAAATTGCGCAAACGTACGTCCAAGGCTTGGAAGGCTTGGAGAAACTCATGCGCCATGGTGCCGATGGGTGTGATGCCGAGTTTTTTGGCCAGATAAACGTTGCTGGTACCGCGCACGATGTCGGGAGCAGCTTCCAGCAAGGTGCGGATAACGTGTTCCTGCCATGCGAGGGTGTAGCGGCGGCGTGTACCGAAATCGGAAATAAGGAACGGCGGATCATTCGGATTTTGAGTGGCCGCAATTTCTTTCAGCTGTTGCGCTTTGGCCTGCAAACGGCGCTCGCCTTCTTCGATGACGGCAGGCGTTTCCAAGCGGCGGAAATAGAGTTCGTTGACGATGGCAAGAATGAAAATCTCGAAGAACATCGCCTGTATCATCGGGCCTTCGATGCGGATGTTCAGACGGCCTTGATCGTCAGGGCTGACTTGGACAAAGCGGCGTTGGAGTTGGAAAAGTTCGAGATAATCGACAAAGTCGCTTTTGATAAAGCGCAGACTGCGCAAGTAGTCGAGTTCGTCATGCGTAAAGCGCAGCTGACACAGGGCGTCGAGTTCGCGTTCCAAGTCTTCTTGAATATCGGCCAGCGGATACACCATCTCTTTGTTGCGACAGCGGAATTCGTAGAGGCTGTGGGTTTGCGGGAACTGGTGCAACACGACTTGCAGCATGGTGAATTTGTACAGGTCGGTATCAAGCAGGGATTGGATAATGGGCTGATGAGCAGACATAAGCTTTCTCTGAGTAAACGTGGGCGTTGAGGTATCGATTTTAATGGAAAAGGCCGTCTGAAAGAAACCTTATTCAGACGGCCTTTATCTTAATTTAATCCAGCTGCGCTACGGAAACCGGCAAAGAGCGGATGGTAGACAACATCGTGCTGGCATCTTTTTGCTGTTTGCGGAACGCGGCCATATTGGTCGGGGTCAATTTCGGCGTCGGCAGGGCGACGGTAGTCGGGTTGACCGGCTGGCCGTTGACACGTGCTTCGTAGTGCAGGTGCGGACCGGTCGAACGGCCGGTTGTACCGACAAAACCAATCACTTCGCCGGCGCGGACTCTGCCATCGGCAGGGCTGAACGCGCTCATGTGGCCGTACAGGGTTTCCACACCGTTGGCATGGCGAATCATCACGGTGTTACCGTAGCCGCCTTTCCAACCTTTGAAAATCACTTCGCCGTCGGCAGCGGCCTTAATCGGCGTACCGGTCGGCGCGGCATAGTCTATACCGGTGTGCATACGGACGGTATGCAGAACCGGGTGGACACGGTAGCCGAATGGGGAAGAAATGCGCGTGTACGCAACAGGCTCGGTATTAAAGCCTGCTTTTTGTTGCAGGGACTTACCGTTTTGGTCGTAGTAGCTACCGCTTTCTTCGTCACCTTTGCCTTGGCTGTAATAATAGGCTTGGTAGGTTTTGCCGTCTTTAACCACTTCAGCCGCCAAAATATCGCCGACCGCCATTTGCTGGCCGCGGAAATACATGCTGTTGTACAAAAGACGCACGGTATCGCCTTCTTTCAAATCGCTCATATTGAATGAGTCGGCAAAGATTTCTTTGAGCTGGATATACACTTCGGAAGGGATTTCGGCACGGAGCATATCGCCGATGGCGGAAGTGCGGATTTGCACGGAGCGCAGGGTCGGCATGGTTTTCATGTCGATTTCGGCATTGGAGATGCGCCATTTACCTTTGACTTTTTCCAAAGCCACCAAGTTGCGTTCTAATTCTTCATCGGTAAAGAATTGAACGTCGGTCACTTGGCCTGAAGAATCGATGCGGATGTTGACGGATTGGTTGGTCCGCAGGTTTTTCATGTCGAGGTTGGCATTGTTTTTCGCCATGATTTGCTTGATGTCTTCTTGGTTGACACCCATGCGCGTCAAAACGTCTGCCAAAGAGTCGCCGGCTTGGACGGCTTCTTGCGCCCAATAGCTGGATTGATAGGTATTGGTTTCCACATAAACGGCAGGTAGCTCTTCGGAAATACGCTCGACTTTGAAATCGGTTTGTGCTGGTTGAGGGTCGGTAATGGCGTATGCGGTCATGATGCCTGAAGCCGGCAGCAGAAACGCTAAGAGGGTTGCTTTGAATCGAGTGGAATATTTGTTTTTAATCACGCGTTATCCTTAATGGGGCGGTCTGTTTTTTGAGGTTTGCAGAATGCCGGCACATCCGGCCTGCCGCGACCGCCTGCTGGTTTAAACAGTTTTGGGGATAAAGGACTTGGAGTCTTTTTTCCGATCTGAAAATCAGGTTTTCATTCGGAATGAATGAGGTCGTGTTTGAGATTGACGTTATTATCAGGGCTATTGTGTTGATTTACACCCTGTTTTTCTGAAATTTACGCCACGCATTTTAACATGACAGCCCGTTTTTTCCAAACCGGCCGTCTGAACGGCTCTTTTTAAGTACATGAGGGCAAGGTTTCGAAACGCATCATTTGTCGCGTAAAATAACGGTTTTTCTATCCATTTGCGCTTATGAAGCTGACCCTCGCCCTTCCCTCGCTCAACCGTTTTGCCGACGAATCCGTGCCTGCGCTTGCCTTACCTGCTTTTAACCGTCTTTTGCGTTACGGCACATTACGCAAAGAAACACTCAGGCCGTCTGAATTTTACGGACGCCATTTGTGGAACGGCAGCCTCATTACCCAAGTGCAACGTTTACGCCACACAAGCCAAAAACGAGCGGCCGCTTTTGCCTCTCCCGTTTGGCAACAGATGGGCATGCACCATGTCAACATTATCGGCGGCGAGTTTATCGGCATCCAAAAAGAAGAGGCTCAACGGTTATGTGCGGATTTGTCGGCGTTTTATCAAGATAAAGATTGGCAATTCGAGCCGCTTTGCGAAAGCATGTGGCTGCTCAGTATGCCGACGATAGAAAATTGGGGCGCGGAATGTGTTTTGGATGTATGCGGGCAGCCGGAAATGGACGGTCAGGCACATGGCAAAGATGCGGTGTCTTGGTTGGCCATGCAGACGGAAATCCAAATGTTTCTCCACACGCATCCAATTAACCAAGCGCGTGAACAACAAGGATTGCCGGAAATCAACGGTTTGTGGCTGTGGAATGATGCGGACGGTACACAGTCTGCGGATATTGTCGCCTCAGACAGCGCATGGGCGCATTTTTCGGATACGCCCAAACTCGATGCGCCGTATGATTTGAAGGCTTGGTTTGAGATGGTTCAAGAAACAGGAAATACTGTTTCAGACGGCCTTATCTTTTTGGACGACTTGGTTTCCACCTTACAAACAGGCGATGTTTGGGCATACAAAGATATTTTGGAAAGCTGGGAAACCCGTTGGTTTGCGCCTTTATGGGACGCACTCGCTTCAGGCCGTCTGAAAACCGTATGCATTGCTACAGATGGCGAAAACGGCGGCACGCTGGAAATCGGCCGCCGTTCCAAATGGGCATTTTGGCGCAAAGCTAAAACGTTTAACGGATCGTGGTAAGCGGTTTTAAGCCTCCAACGCCTCCAATTTGGCTGAAATTTTATCCCACACATCCTGCAAAGGAATCGCTTTCAACAGACGTGTCGGATCGTTGGTATCGATACTGTCTGGGTGAGGCAGTTCGGCATAATCGCCGGCATAAATGACTTCCGCCTGCTCGGAATACGGACGCCATTTATCCACCCATGACGCGCCAAACAAAGCGATTTGCGGTTTATCCAAAGCTGCGGCGATGTGCATCGGTGCGGAATCGACACCGACAAACAGTTTGGCGCCCTCAATGGCCGCCGCCAATTCACGCAGGCTCAAGCATCCGGACAACACATATACTTTTCTGCCCTCTGGAATATTCAGACGGCCTATAATTTCCTGAAGCATGTATTGCTCGACAGTGTCGGGAGAAGCAGTCAATACGACATTCTGCCCGCTGTTGAGCAGAAGCTGTACGATGGCGGCATTCTTGCCGTCTTCCCAACATTTGAAATGCCAACGCGCTCCCGGGTGCAGCAACACATAATCTTCGCCGCCCCAACCCTGCTCACGCAATTTCTGCCGCATGCTTTCCCTTGCATCTTGTGCCACCCAAAGGCGTACTTTCGCATCGGCCACGTCTTCCGGCTGGATAAGCGGCGCAAGGATATTCAATTGGTTTTCAACGATATGATGGCTGGTATCCAGCTCATGGTTGATAAAATCATGACAGAAACGCCACCAAAAACCGTCGCGCTTGATGCAGTCCAAACCCACGCTGCAACGGGCGCACAGTTTGGCAATTACCGCCGCGCGCCATTGATCGGACAGATTGAAAGCCCAGTCGTAATCGCGTGCCTTCAGCTTAGACAAAAGGTTTTTCTCACACGCCAACTGCTTGAATACGCCCAGCTTCTTCCAATTTCGATCAATGGTAAAAATCTGCGCAATCTGCGGATTATCGGCAATCAGCTGCTCCGTACCGGCGTATACCAGCATATCGATTTCGCAATCGGGGAAACGAGTTTTCAGCGCATCGACCACCGGCGTGCTCAAAAGCACATCTCCATGATGGCGCAATTTGATGATCAGAATACGTTTGGGTTGGGCTAAAGACATACAAATACTTTCAGACGGCCTGTTGATTGGTTGCTATTGTAAAGCGGAAAACAGGTTTCATAAAATACAAAACAGGCCGTCTGAAAGCTATCCTGCTGATTCATCGCTATAAAATCCGCACAAGTCATGCAATTTATATTACAATTCGCACCCCGTGGTTCGAAAACCTCCCACATTAAAAAACTAAGGAAACCTCATGTCCCGCAACAACGAAGAGCTGCAAGGCATCTCCCTTTTGGGCAACCAGAAAACCCAATACCCGAGCGAATACGCGCCTGAAATTTTGGAAGCGTTCGACAACAAACATCCCGACAACGACTATTTCGTCAAATTCGTCTGCCCCGAGTTCACCAGCCTCTGCCCGATGACCGGCCAGCCCGACTTTGCCACCATCTACATCCGCTACATCCCCCATATCAAAATGGTGGAAAGCAAATCCCTGAAACTCTATCTCTTCAGCTTCCGCAACCACGGCGACTTCCACGAAGACTGCGTCAACATCATTATGAAAGACCTCATCGCCCTGATGGATCCGAAATACATCGAAGTATTCGGCGAATTCACACCGCGCGGCGGCATCGCCATTCATCCGTTTGCCAACTACGGCAAAGCAGGCACAGAGTTTGAAGCTTTGGCACGCAAACGCCTGTTTGAGCACGATGCACAATAATCCCGTTCAGACGGCCTAACGCCCTTTTCATTGCAAGACTTTCTCTATTGCACAGTCTTGCAAGGCTTCATGCCGTCTGAAAAAACTTCCGAAAGATTTCCATGTACGAATTTACTGCCGCACAGCAGAAGAAAGCGCTCTTCTGGCTGGTGCTTTTCCATATTTTTATTATTGCCGCCAGCAACTATCTGGTACAGTTCCCCTTTCAAATTTTCGGTATTTTTACCACTTGGGGCGCATTTTCCTTCCCCTTTATCTTCCTCGCTACCGACCTGACCGTGCGCATTTTCGGCGCGCCGTTGGCTAGACGGATTATTTTTTGGGTGATGCTCCCCGCCCTGCTGCTCTCTTACGTCTTCTCCGTCCTCTTTCATGACGGCAACTGGACAGGCTGGGCATCTTTAACCGAATTTAACACCTTCGTCGGCCGTATCGCATTGGCCAGTTTTTCCGCCTATGCGCTCGGGCAAATCCTCGATATTTTCGTGTTCAACAGATTACGCCGTCTGAAATCATGGTGGGTTGCCCCTACTGCTTCCACCGTGGTCGGCAACGCGTTGGACACGCTGGTGTTTTTCGCCGTTGCCTTTTATGCGAGCAACGATGAATTTATGGCGGCAAACTGGCAGGGCATCGCCTTTGTCGATTATCTGTTCAAACTCGCCATCTGCACACTCTTCTTCCTGCCTGCATACGGCATCGTATTGAGCATCTTGACCAAAAAACTGACTTCCTTAAACGTCCGTCAAGAAATGCCCGAATCGGTTTTAGCCAAATAAGCAGCAGATAAAAAACAAGGCCGTCTGAAACTTTAAGCGTTCAGACGGCCTTTTATGTTTTAAACAATTAACCGGTCAATTGTTTGGTAATCAGTTTTTTCAGCGGCGGGAAGTTATTGCTTGCACGCAATACCAAACCGCGCAGCAGTTTCGCCGGAGCAGTTTCATTGGTAAAGAGTTTCAGCAACATATTGGTGCCGTGGTAAATCGGATGGGCGTGGAGCATATGCTTGGTGCTGTATTTTTCCAGCAGGCTCTTCGCACCAATATCTTGACCGCGTTGCTCGGCTTCGAGAACCAATTTAGCCAAAAGATCGGCACTTGCCAAACCCAAGTTGAAACCGTGCGCAGTAACCGGATGCATACCGACTGCGGCATCGCCGATCAACGCGCTGCGTTTGCCGTAGAAACGTTGGGCAATCATGCCGACCAAAGGATAATTGTGAATGGTGCTGACCAATTCCATATCGCCCAAACGGCCTTTAAGCTGCTCTTTCACACTGGCTGCCAATTCTTCCGGCGACATGTTTTTAATCGTTTCGGCTTTATCGCTGTCCACCGTAATCACTGTATTGGTCAAATGCTCTTCCAAAGGCAGCAACGCAATGGTGCGGCCGTAGTGGAAGCATTCATATGCGGTATGCAGGTTGGACAGGGTATGCTTCATGCGGCACACAAACATGGTACGGCTGTAATCGTGCATATCGGAAGAAATGCCCAGTTGACGGCGCGTTTGCGAGAAGCGGCTATCGGCGGCCAACAACAGACGGCCGGTCAATACTTCTCCGCTTTCCAAAATGACTTGCGCCTCATCATCAGAAGTTTTGACTTCTTTAACATTGGTGCCGGTCAGAATTTTGACGTTGTCCAATTTGGACACAACTTCATAAGCGGCTTTGCGGATATTGTGATTGGAAATCAAATAGCCCAAGCAGTCCGCAGGCTCGCCGCGCGCCTGAGTCGGTTGCGGGAAATGGAGCTGGTAATCGGAATGGCCGTTCAACACTTTGGCATCGCGCAAAGGATAAATTTCGTCTTTTGGAATCAAATCCCACATACCCAATCGCTGCATGATTTCACGCGACAAGTGCGTCAATGCGATTTCACGGCCATCATACGGCGGATTTTGCAACACTTCTAAAGGACTTCTTTCAATCAGGGTTATGTTCAAACCGCTTCCGGCCAACTCTGCGGCAAAACTTAATCCGGCAGGGCCTGCGCCGACGACGAGAATATCACTGTGTAAGCTCATGGGAGGAATTCCTTGTATTCAACTGATACGGATTTTTTCAGACGGCCTTAAGTTTACTGTGTTTAGCTACATGAGGGTAAATCAAAGGCATTTGATAGATTATATAGAAAGAGTCGATAGAATAAAACAAAGGCCATCGATTGTAAGCACGTTTTTACTTTGGCCTTAATATAAATCAAGCTTCACGACATACAGATTTTATCAAACGGATAAACAGTCAAATAAACAAAAACAAAACCGCATTCCAAAAAGGGAATGCGGCTTTCAATCGTAAAACGATTATTCTTCAGAACCGGTGTAAGGACGGATGCTGACAGTTTTACGGTTCAGCGCGCCTTTGGTTTTGAATTCAACGTAACCGTCGACTTTAGCAAACAAAGTGTGGTCTTTGCCCATGCCTACGTTGTCACCTGCGTGGAATTTAGTACCACGTTGACGAACGATGATAGAGCCTGCCGGAATCAGCTCGTTGCCATAGGCTTTAACGCCCAAGCGTTTGGCTTCTGAATCGCGACCGTTGCGGGTGCTACCGCCTGCTTTTTTACTTGCCATTTGTAATACTCCTGAACTTACTTGAAATTAGGCGATTGCCACGATTTCGATTTGGGTGAAATTTTGGCGATGGCCTTGGCGTTTTTGGTAGTGTTTGCGACGACGCATTTTGAAAATGCGTACTTTCTCGCCACGACCATGAGCAACGACTTTAGCTGTTACTTTTGCGCCTTCGATAAAAGGTGCGCCTACTTTTACAGATTCGCCGTCAGCAATCATCAAAACTTCAGTCAGTTCGATTTGGCTGTCGAGTTCGGCTGGTATCTGTTCTACTTTCAATTTTTCGCCAACGGAAACTTTGTATTGTTTACCGCCGGTTTTTACGACCGCGTACATACTCAACTCCATGAGAATTAGGTTAACATTCCGCACACCATGTGCGAAACGAGCTATTCTATTTCTATTTACCTGTTTTGTCAAAATTTATTTTATTTACAAGTGAAAAGGCCGTCTGAAAGATATGTTGCATGCTTTTTAACTGATATAATCACGCGCTGGATTGCTGATATCTTTATGCAACATTATTACCCCGACCGAATGTACGGGTTTAAACAGATTCATTGGAGCCCCCGCTCCGTTTTATCAACAGAGAATGTTTTATGCTCGAAAACCTGCCTTACTTCCAACGCCACCTGCCCGATGACCTTGCCAAAGTTAATGCGGTCATCAACCAAGCTGTTCAATCCGATGTTGCGCTGATTTCGCAAATCGGCACATACATCATTAGCGCGGGCGGTAAGCGCCTGCGTCCGATTATTACCATTTTGGCAGGCAAAGCAGTCGGGCATGACGATGAAAAACTGTACTCGCTGGCAGCGATGGTGGAATTCATCCACACCTCCACCCTCCTGCACGACGATGTCGTCGATGAAAGCGATTTGCGCCGTGGCCGTAAAACCGCAAACAACCTCTTCGGCAACGCGGCGGCTGTTTTGGTCGGCGACTTCCTATATACACGCGCCTTCCAACTGATGGTTGGTTCGGGCAGCATGCGTATTTTGGAAGTGATGGCAGATGCGACCAACATCATCGCCGAAGGCGAAGTCATGCAGCTGATGAACATCGGCAATACGGATATTACCGAAGAGCAATACGTCCAAGTTATCCAATACAAAACAGCCAAACTGTTTGAAGCGGCCGCTCAAGTCGGCGCAATTTTGGGCAAGGCGTCCCCCGAACACGAGCAAGCCTTGAAAGACTACGGCATGTACGTCGGTACGGCTTTCCAAATCATTGACGATGTATTGGACTATTCAGGCGAAACCGAAGAAATCGGCAAAAACGTCGGCGACGATTTGGCCGAAGGCAAACCTACCCTGCCATTGATTTACCTGATGCGAAACGGTTCCGAGCAGGCAGCAAACGATGTGCGCCACGCCTTGGAAAATGCCGACCGCAGCTATTTTGAAAAAATCCACGACTATGTCGTCAACTCCGATGCTTTGCCGTATTCGATTTCCGAAGCGAAAAAAGCCGTCGACAAAGCCATCGCTTCATTGGACGTGTTACTTGACAGCGAAGTCAAAGATGCCATGATCCAACTGGCAAAAGAATCCTTGGCCCGAGTATCTTAATCCGATGAATTTCAGCTTTGTCCCTTTGTTTCTGGTTACACTGATTTTTTTGGGCGTTGTCAGCAACAACAACTCAATTACGATTTCGGCGGCCGTCTTATTGTTGATGCAACAAACCGCTTTGTCGCAATACATTCCCTTCGTGGAAAAACACGGTTTGCATCTGGGCATCATCCTGCTGACCATCGGCGTATTGAGTCCACTGGTTTCCGGCAAAATACAGATTCCGCCGCTGTCCGAGTTTCTCAATTTCAAAATGATTGCCGCCGTCCTTATCGGCATCTTCGTCGCTTGGCTTGCCGGACGTGGCGTTCCATTGATGAGCGAACAGCCTGTTTTGGTAACCGGATTATTAATCGGCACAGTCATCGGCGTTGCCTTTGTCGGCGGTATTCCGGTCGGCCCTTTGATTGCCGCCGGCTTATTGTCTTTTGTTGCCGGAAAGGTTTAAAATCCCCTCCTTTAACGCCTCGCCATAGTTCAACGGATAGAACGTATGCCTCCTAAGCGTAAAATACAGGTTCGATTCCTGTTGGCGAGGCCACTATTTCAATAAAAGCCTTTCATACTTTGAAAGGCTTTTTTTATTATCAATAAATAAAGGCCGTCTGAAACTTTTCAGACGGCCTTTTCATTTTGCCAAACCGTTAACCCGGACGGCCATCCGAACGCGGACGGATCAGCCAAGGAATATATTTCCATGCGTACAACAGCAGAGACACGGCAAACAAAGCGGCGGAACAACGGATACTGTGCGTGTATGCCGTACCGCTCACAAAGGTAGCCAAAACACGGATAACCGTTGCGGCAATCATCAGCCAAAAGGCGACAGGAACCACTTTAGGCGGCGGATAAATAGAGTTGCCGGTATGGCCAAGCGCAGTTCGTGCCATCATGCCCAAAGTCAACACGCCGATACCGCCAACGCCGATAAGGTGTACGCCAAGATTCAAGAAGCTTGGAATCCAATAAGAAATACCGACCGCAATCAAACCCAAGCCTGTAAACAGATAGCCGGCAAACAAAATCCAAAGCATAGGCTCTTTCAGTACGGCTTTATACCACCAGCGGTACACCTGCACGGTAAAAATCACACCGGCAGCAATAGAGAACAAAGCAGCCAATTTCGGCAATATGTTATGAGCCATCATCATGGCAGTCAGCATTGGCAACCAAAGCGATGCGTGCGCTACCCACTGAGGGCTGGGAATTTGCGGTACGTTCAAACGTTTGGACGTAAAGAACGAGATAATCCGCATACCGATCAAACCGATAAAACCGGCCACCATAATCAAACCGGATTGCAGACCGGTCATCAGCGCGATGGCATCAAACGGCTGCATTTTCATATGGAACGCGAAATGGGTACCGCCCAAAACAAAAATAGCAAATACGGCAACATAGTTACGCTTGTTTTGAGAACGGATTACCGGCAAAGCCATGCATACCGCGCCATACCAGAAAAAGATCGTGCCGAATATACCGCTTGCCGTTGCACCCCAGCCGGGAATAAACGCACACAAACGCGCAAGCAGCCAAAATGCGGTCAAACCTGCCAACGCCTTACCGCGCGTGGGCGGCTGGCCAGTCCAAGTTGCCACGGCCGTCAGCAAGAATGCAATGACAACCAATCCGGCGTAGCCCCAAATCATTTCATGGGCATGCCAATACAAACCCGGCAATTCAGGCGTACCCTGATAGCCAAAGCCCCAAAGCAATATAGACAATGCGCCATACAAAGCCGCCAACGAGTAAAACGGGCGGAAGGCCATTGCCCATACAGGATGTTTGAACAAATCGTTCATGGTGGTTCCTTCAATTTTTATATCATCATAAAACAGCAACAGAGGCCGTCTGAAACTTTTCAGACGGCCATCGATTCCCTGCCCTATTACACATTCTCAGGCAAAGGCAAAAAAGGTTCAATCGCAGGAAAAAGCTCGCGCTCCTCAAAACGCGCATGATCGCGCAAAGTTACCGCAAAATCCTTATTCCATGATTCATTCACATATTCAGGATGAGCCATCATCGCACGCAACTTGGCATGATCGCCTTCAAAACGCTGCCTCAACGCCGGATCAACTTTATCCCAATACGGCGCAAACATGGTTTCCTCTTCCAAAAAATGTGGCTCAAGCTCCGCAAAATGAGGATCCAGCTCTGCTTGATGGCTTTGCTCCGGCGTACGCAGGAGACGGACGCACAACGACAGCGAGCCATGGTGCTCACGGGAAAGTTCTATTAATGCAGGATGGCGTTTCAAGGGTTTCATAAGTTCGTTATAATGGCAATAGTCTGTCAAACTGGATTAATTTAAATGTTTCAGATATTATGAAACCCAACCCCACATAAAGTCAAACAGCCCTTTACCAAACACTACCCTTTTGACATATAATAAAAATATCTAAAGAGCCAGCCATGTATCTGACCCAACATACCGATTACGGATTGCGCGTATTGGTTTATACCGCCATCAATGATGACACCCTCGTCAATATCGGCACCATTGCCGAGACTTACAATATTTCCAAAAGCCATTTGATGAAAGTAGTTACCTCATTAGTCAAAGGCGGTTTTCTGGTCAGTGTGCGCGGCAAAGGCGGCGGTTTACGCTTGGCAGACAATCCTGAAAACATCAATATCGGTGCAGTTGTACGCCATCTTGAGCCGATGCAGGTTGTCGAATGCATGGGCGACAACAACGAATGCCTCATCACCCCTTCTTGCCGACTGACCGGCATCATTACCGGCGCCATCAAAGCCTTCTTCAACCATTTAGATCAATACTCCCTGCAAGATCTTTTGGACAAACCAACCTACGACATACTCTATACCCCGCGTATCCCGATCAACGAAATACGCGGAACGGCCGACTAAATCTTCAGGCCGTCTGAAAACAATCCAGCCATACTGAAATAGTATTACTTAAAAAATAAAAAATGCCGTCTGAAATAAAGATTTGCAGACGGCATTTTTTTATAAAACACTCTACAGCTTAAATAGCTGACTTTCATTCGATAGGTTAATTTTTATGCTAAATATGTCGAATATAAGACAATAGAAAAACATAAAATAAGAATAATCATCGCAACCGTAAAATTTATTCTTAATATTTTCAAATAAAATTATTAGATATTTTTGTTATTCAAACAGTATCTTGTAAAATTTTAATTCCATACTTCTATGAGTAAATAGATATTCAAAAAAACCTATATCCATCCTTCTGATTTAATTATTTTATATAGCATTACTAGATTAATGATAATTGCAATAAAATACAAAAATACTAAACAAAACCAGAAAATAAAGGCAATAACTCCACCAAACTACTCCTTCTTTTTTAAAAAGAATTTTCCCTAAAAAATATATTGGACGACATAACCGAATTGCTATTGTCGACATTATATTCCAATCTTTCGCAAACCAATGAATACAAAAATGCCCGAAGCCAAAAGCCTCGGGCATTTTTAATATTTGGTGGGTCCGGTGGGTTTCGAACCCACGACCAAGGGATTATGAGTCCCCTGCTCTAACCCCTGAGCTACAGACCCGTCAAGAGTAGAAGCGGATTATAGCATAACTTGTTGCTTGTTCAAGATGCCGGGCAAATGTTTCAGACGGCTTGTTGGTTTTCTATTCGGGCATTATGCCGATACGCCCAATGCTTCCCAAACTTTCAAAGCATCAGCCGTTGCTTTGACATCGTGAACACGGATGATTTGCGCACCTCGGGCGACAGTGGCCAAAGCGGCTGCGACGCTGCCGTGTACACGTTTGGCGGCATCTTGTTCGCCTGTCAGCTCACCAATCATACTTTTGCGCGATATGCCGATCAGAAGGGGGAATCCGGTTGCGTCCATCAATTCAGGCAAATGTTGTATCAAGGTAATATTGTGTTGCAGGTTTTTGCCGAAACAGAAGCCGGGGTCGAGCGTAATGCGCTCGGGGGCAATGCCTGCTTGAACGCATTCTGCCGCGCGTGCTTTTAAATAACGCGCGACTTCTTCGACGACATCTTGATATTGCGGATTAAGCTGCATGGTTTTGGGCAAACCCTGCATGTGCATGAGACACACGCCTGTCGTCGGCTGTTGCGCCAGTAATGCGACTGCGCCTTCATCTCTCAATGCGGCAACATCGTTGATAATATCGACACCACCTTGTGCCAAGGCTTTTTCCATGATTGCCGTGTGGCGCGTGTCCAAACTGACGGGAACATTCCACTTGGCCACTTCCTCCAAAACCGGCTGCACCCTGGCCCATTCTTCTTCGAGAGAAACACCATCCGAACCCGGGCGCATAGATTCGCCGCCGATATCGAGAATATCCGCACCGTCTTTCAGCAACTGCTCGGCATGTGCCAATGCTATTTGGACATTTTGCGAATAGGTGCCGCCATCGGAAAATGAATCGGGGGTCAGATTGACGATGCCCATGATTTTCGGTTTGTCTAAGGCGATTTCAAATCGGCCTGCCTGCCAAATGTGCGTGTTCATAATGCTTCCATTGATGAAATAATAGGATAGAGGCCGTCTTGAACTTTTCAGACGGCCTTTAGGTTTTGACTTTAAAACAGTAAATTACATTCCGCCGTAATTCGGTCCGCTCGCGCCTTCAGGACAAATCCAAGTGATGTTTTGCGTCGGGTCTTTGATGTCGCACGTTTTGCAGTGAACGCAGTTGGCGGCGTTGATTTGCATACGCGGACTGCCGTTTTCTTCGACGATTTCATACACGCCGGCCGGACAATAGCGGGTTTCGGGCGAGGCGTATTCTTTGTAGTTTACGTCTATCATGACCTGCGGATTTTTCAGTACCAAATGGTCGGGCTGGTTTTCTTCGTGCGCAAGGTTGGCAAGAAAAACGCTGCTCAAACGGTCGAAGGTCAACACGCCGTCGGGTTTCGGATAATCAATCGGCTTGCATTCGGCTGCTTTTTTGAGCTGCTCGTTGTCTTTGCCGTGATGTTTCAAAGTCCACGGGGCTTTGCCTCTGAAAATCATTTGGTCGATACCGGTATAGATTGAGCCGAGGTAAACGCCCCATTTGAATGACGGACGGACATTGCGCGCGGCGTAAAGCTCTTGATACAGCCAGCTTTGTTCAAAGCGTTGCTGATAATCGGCCGCTTCTTTGCCGCTGTCAAAGCTTTCCACTTCTTCGAGATTTTCCAACATAGGAAACACGGCTTCTGCGGCAAGCATGGCGGATTTCATGGCCGTATGAATGCCTTTGATGCGCGGCATATTGAGGAAACCTGCGGCATCGCCGATTAAAACGCCGCCTTTGAACGAGAGCTTCGGCAGGCTTTGCAAACCGCCTTCAATCAGCGAACGCGCGCCATAAGCAATGCGGCGGCCGCCTTCGAAGGTTTTGCGAATTTCAGGATGGGTTTTGAAACGTTGGAACTCTTCAAACGGCGACAGATAAGGGTTTTGATAATCCAAACCGACCACAAAGCCGACAGCGACTTTATTTTCGTCAAAGTGATAAATAAACGAGCCGCCATAGGTTTTACTGTCCAACGGCCAGCCTGCGCTGTGCATGACCAAACCGGGTTGATGTTTTTCAGACGGCACTTCCCAAATTTCTTTAATGCCCAAGCCGTAAGTTTGCGGTTCGCTGTTTTGGTCGAGCTTAAATTTTTCAATAACTTGCTTGGAAAGTGAACCGCGACAGCCTTCGGCAAATATGGTTTGCTGCGCCCAAAGCTCCATGCCGGGCTGGAATGAATCGGTCGGTTCGCCGTCTTTGCCCACGCCCATATTGCCGGTCGCAATGCCTTTGACCGAACCGTCTTCGTGATACAACACTTCGGCAGCGGCAAAGCCCGGATAGATTTCCACACCCAAATTTTCCGCCTGCTCCGCCAGCCAGCGCACGACTTCGCCCAAGCTGGCAATATAGTTCGCATGGTTGTCGAAATTCGGGGTAACCGGCAAGTTGAAGGCTTTTTTCTCGGTCAGGAACAAAACCCTGTCCTTCGTCACTGTACGCGTCAGCGGCGCGCCTTTTTCTTTCCAATCAGGAATCAGCTCATTCAAAGAAATCGGATCGATGATGGCACCGGCCAGCGAGTGCGCACCGGCCTCTGAACCCTTCTCCACCACACAAACGCTGATTTCGCGTCCATTCTTTTCGGCAAGCTGCTTGAGTTTGATGGCGGCGGACAAACCCGACGGGCCTGCGCCGACAATCACGACATCGTATTGCATACTGTCGCGTTCGATGGTTTCTGTCATGGCGGTTCCTGTATTGTCGTTATTAAATTTAATCCGCTAATTATACAGCCTGGACATATAGTTACCAAATACAACAAAAGGCCGGCTGAAACTTTACTCAAATTTCAGACGGCCTTTACTGTATTCAAAAGATTATTGCGCTTTGGTTTCCGTTACAAAACCGATTTTACTGATGCCGGCTTCGCGCGCCGCTTGCAGGGCTTGGTTGACATAATCGTATTCAACCGCTTTATCCGCCGCAATCGCCACAATCACATCTTCGTTTTTCGCTTTGGCTTCTTTCAGCTTGGCAGTTACCGTTGCCAAATCCACTTTGGTATCGGAATCGCCGCCAACGATATAAGCACCACTGGCATCAATGCTCAAACGCAAAGGATCTTTAGGCTGCTTATCCTCTTTCGCCGCTTTTTCCGAAGCAGTCGGCAACTCCAAAGGAATCGAGTGGGTTAGCACCGGCATGGTAATCATAAATACAATCAGCAACACCAGCATCACGTCCACCAAAGGCGTAACGTTGATATCCGACATCGGCGCATCATCGCCGGAATTCATTGATCCGAAAGCCATGGTTTAATCCTTTTGGTTCAGCAGGCGGACATGCAGGTCATGTGCAAATGCGTCCATATCTTGCGCGATGGTTTTCGTACCGCGATTGAGGAAGTTGTACGCCAATACGGCCGGAATCGCCACAAACAGGCCGACAGCAGTCGATACCAAAGCCTCGCCAATCGGACCGGCTACCGCAGCAATGCTCATTTGACCGCTTTCGCTGATGCCGATCAGGGCATGGTAAATACCCCAAACAGTACCCAACAGACCGATAAACGGAGCGGTTGCGCCGATAGAGGCTAAAGCAGTCATACCGTAGTCAAACTGGCGCATGGTTTGAGCCAAACTGTTACGGATATGAACGACCAAGTATTCGTTCAAAGGCAATTCGTCAATCAGCGATTTGCTTGTCGTTTGACGGTAGTTTTGGTATGCGCGCAGAGACTCATCGGCAACATTGCTCATCGGTGCTTCTACCGCTTTGGCTTTTTGTACGGCGTCAGCCAGCGTAAACGCATTCAGCATCAACTCTTTTACCTGAGCATTGCCTTTTTTCGCTTTGCGGTATTTTATGCAGCGGATCACGATGACGCTCCAAGTCACCACACTCATCAACAACATCAGGACAAATACACCAATCAGTACCACATCACCTGATTTGAAAACTAAACTTAAATCCATAATTTTTCCAAGTTAAAAATAAAATTAAAATTTCTATCGGGTCATTTAAAATTATTTCCCAACAGCATATATTTTCTAATCAATCAGCTTAGGCCTAGATACTTATTCAAGCGTGAATTTGACAGGTACTTTAAATTCAGTCCAAACACTTGCATGACAGCTACCATCTTTAACGGCTTTACGCGCTGCATTATCCAGACGACTATAACCACTTGATTTATTCACACTAATTGAATCCACTTTACCGCCGGGACCAACCAAGACTTTCAAAACAACCAAGCCCTCTTCACCATTTTCAGTGGATAGTGAAGGATACGGAGGTCTTGGAATATGGCAGGTTCCTTTTGCCGGATTGCCTTTACTGCTGCCGGCACCTGTACCGCTACCACCACCTCCGCCACCGGTACCGGAACCATGTTCGCCTTTCGCACCACCGCTGCCGGATCCGCTGCCTTCGCCACGGCCGCTGCCTGTACCTTTCGTACCGCCGCCGTTGCCTTTCCCTTCTCCGCCCAAGGCTTTGCCTTCGCCGTTGCCTTTACCGTTTTCAGCAGTATTCGGCCCGGTTTTGCTGCCTGAGGATTCAGATGCTTTAGGAGATGGTTTAGGTTCTGCCTTCGGCTCTGGTTTTGGTTCAGGTTTTGGCTCGGGCTTCGGCTCAGGTTTGGGTTCCGGCTTAGGCTCGGGCTTAGGTTTCTCGATAGGTTTTGGTTTTTCCTTTTGCTGTACGATATCCGCTTTTTCTTTTTTCGTTACCACAGGTTTGATAACAGGTTTGGGCGGCTCGACAGGCTTAGGTTTGGGTTTTGGCTTCGGTTGTTCGGGGGCAGGCTCGGGGGCAGCAGGTGCGCCTTCACCCTCAGGACTACCGTCGCCACCGCCGAAATCGCCTAAATCGACAAATTCAATATTCGCTATTTCGACAGGAGGCGGTTTGTGCGCGTGCCATAAAAGTGCAACCAAACCGACGTGAATCAACGCAACGGAAGTCACGACGGCTGGAGTTAAAATTCGTTTTTTATCCATAATTCCGTTATGTTAATAGCAACAATTCCCGTTTGCAAGTCGTTTTACAGTCAAAATAAGCATTAATGCTTATAGAGAAAGTTTATAGACCTGCTGTTTTAAAGGCTGGATATCATAATATGATATTAGCTCTCATTACTAATATTATCAAACAAGCGGCCATCTGAAAAGATAAATGGTATTAAAAAAGCCATCGACTCTTACAATCTTTATGCCATCCGCACATCAGGCCAATATTGAAACCTCATCAGACCGATAAAAATTCAAATGGTTTCAAACCATCTGTATTTTTTATCCATAAAACATCAGGCCGTCTGAAAACATTCTTTCAGACGGCCTGATTCAAACAAAATCATTTTTTCCGTTTCGCCCTTGGGTGCGCCTCATCATAAACGCGCGCCAAATGGTCAAAGTCCAGCTTTGTATAAACTTGCGTAGCGGAAAGGTTGCTGTGCCCCAACAATTCCTGCACAGCACGGATATCGCCCGATGCCTGCAAAAGATGGGTTGCATAGCTGTGGCGCATCATGTGCGGCGAGATATGGCTGGTGCTGCCCACGCGCACTGCCCACGCCTGCAGGCGTTTTTGGATTTGACGTTGCCCCAGCCTGCCGCCATTTTTATTAGTGAACAAGGCCTGCTCGCCCTCTTTGGCAATACGCACCGCCAGATAATCACGCAATGCCGCAATGCTCTTGCCCACCAAAGGCACTTGCCGCTGCTTGCCCCCTTTACCCTTCACACTGACCCAACCTTCGTCCAAAACGATACCGTCCAGATTCAAACCTTGTATCTCGCTCAGGCGCAAACCGCTGCCATACATCAATTCAAACATGGCCTTATCGCGCACATCCAACTCGTCATCAACCGGCGCATGGTCAAGGATATGGTTTAAAGGTTCCTGCGGTAGCGCTTTGGGCAGGCGTTCGGGCAGGCGTGGCGCTTTCATATTAAACGTCGGGTCGCTTTCCATGACTTCTATCTGCACCAGCCAACTGCAATACTGCCGCCACGCCGACAATTTCCGCGCCAAACTGCTTTCGCTTAAACCCTTTTGCGACAGCTTTTTCAATACCGCCACAAAATCACGGCGCGTCGGCAGGCCGTTTTCCAGATTATCGGGCAACAGGCGCATCAATTCACTCAAATCGCGCCGATAAGCGGAAACGGTATGCTCCGACTTGCCTTGTTGCAGCAAGGTTTTCAGATAGCGCTCAAGATGAAGCGCAAAATTGCTTGATACCGCCATTTCAGACGGCCTCCAATGCTGTTTTCAAGGCCGAAGGCAAACGGCAAACTCGTTGCTTGCCATAATCGAAACACACCATGCCTGTCTGCACTTTCGCCAGCACAAGGCCGTCTGAAATCCTACGGATACGGTACAGCAAAGAAAAGCCCACACCGGCCACGCCTGCAGCCCCCATTTCTATCAACAACTCATCGCCATGATGACCTTGCGCCAAATACTGTACCGCCGCATCCGCCATAATCAGGCCAGCCCCTCCAGCATCCATTTCACTCCAACCCAGCTTCGCCAGCCAACGCATCCTCACTTCATGGCACAAACGCAACACCGCATCGTTCGCCAGATGGCCACCATAGTTCACATCGCCCACCTGCACCGTCAAGGCCGTCTGAAACAAAGGCTTATCACACTTGGCCACCAAAATCCTATCCATTTTGCACACCCGTTTTCAATACTCTACCATTATAAACCGAGACCCTGTTCGTTAATATATAAAAACAATGTAGCAGCTTGTAGTTTTTCATTTCAAAAAACATTATAATTTATCGGATAAATTTACCCTTCACTACTTCAGGAGCTTCTCATGGCACTCGTATCCATGCGCCAACTGTTGGACCATGCTGCCGAAAACAGCTACGGTCTGCCCGCATTCAACGTTAACAACCTCGAACAGATGCGCGCCATCATGGAGGCGGCCGACCAAGTCAACGCCCCCGTTATCGTTCAAGCATCCGCAGGCGCACGCAAATACGCAGGTGCCCCATTCCTGCGCCATCTGATTTTGGCCGCAGTCGAAGAATTCCCGCATATCCCTGTCGTAATGCACCAAGACCACGGCGCATCTCCTGATGTGTGCCAACGCTCCATCCAACTAGGCTTCTCCTCCGTGATGATGGACGGCTCGCTGATGGAAGACGGCAAAACCCCTTCTTCTTACGAATACAACGTCAACGCCACCCGTACCGTCGTTAACTTCTCCCACGCTTGCGGCGTGTCTGTTGAAGGTGAAATCGGCGTATTGGGCAACCTCGAAACCGGCGAAGCCGGCGAAGAGGACGGCGTAGGCGCAGTGGGCAAACTTTCCCACGACCAAATGCTGACCAGCGTTGAAGATGCCGTACGTTTCGTTAAAGATACCGGCGTTGACGCACTGGCGATTGCCGTCGGTACCAGCCACGGCGCATACAAATTCACCCGTCCGCCCACAGGCGATGTATTGCGTATCGACCGCATCAAAGAAATCCACCAAGCTCTGCCGAACACCCACATCGTGATGCACGGCTCCAGCTCCGTTCCGCAAGAATGGCTGAAAGTCATCAACGAACACGGCGGCAAAATCGGTGAAACCTACGGCGTACCCGTAGAAGAAATCGTCGAAGGCATCAAACACGGTGTCCGCAAAGTCAACATCGATACCGACTTGCGCCTCGCCTCTACCGGTGCCATCCGCCGCTTCATGGCAGAAAACCCATCCGAATTCGACCCGCGCAAATACTTGAGCAAAACCGTCGAAGCCATGAAACAAATCTGTCTTGACCGCTACCTCGCATTCGGTTGCGAAGGCCAAGCCGACAAAATCAAACCGATTTCTTTGGAAAAAATGGCAACCAAATACGCCAAAGGCGAATTGAACCAAATTGTTAAATAATCCGTATATCGGATTCACACTAAGGCCGTCTGAAACCTTATTGCCAAGTTTTCAGACGGCCTTAGCTTTTGGGAAATTTATAGTAAAATCTTCCACCGACTACACATCAAAACACATCGAAAGCAAACATGAAACTCGCCGTTATTTTGCCGGCCTATTGCGCCGAAGCTTATTTGCCCGAATGCTTGGATTCGGTATTGAATCAAACATTCCGCGACTTTTTCGTCATCGCCATCAACGATGCTTCAACAGACAAAACCGGCGAAATCCTCGAGGCTTACGCAGCCAAAGATTCACGTTTGCAGGTTTTCCACCTTCCGGAAAACAGGGGCGAGCCGTTTGCCTGCCAATTTGCCATGGATATGCTCAAAGACGTAGAAGTCGAATATGTGGCACGAATGGACGCGGACGATATTTGCGCCTTGGATCGTTTTGAAAAACAGATTCAGTTTTTAGACAGCCATCCCGAAATCGATATTGTCGGCAGCCAAGCCACCATCTTTTTTGATGACCAAACCGGAAGAGAACCCGTTTTAAGCGACCTCCCCCTGCTCGACAAAGACATCAAAGCCTTTCTCTCCTTTGCCGCCCAAAACATGTTCAACCCCACCACCATGTGGCGGCACGACAGCATTAAAAACCTCGGGATAAACTACACTGCGACAGAGACCGCGCCCGATTTCCATATGTGGGTGCAATGCGCCCTACATGGCAAAACCTTTGCCAACCTGCCCGAGCCTTTGCTGTCATACAGGATACACACAACTCAAGAAAGCAAAAAAAGAGACAAAATCAACAGATCCGTCCAATACACCATGGAGTTGTGGATCAGTCATCTCTTCCCTGATTTGAACGCGACGGAAGTAACGCTCTTAAGCCGCATCTTGTACGAAAAGCAACTGCGCTTGACCACTGAAGAGCTGAAAACCATTTTTGCCGCCTATGACAGAATCAGCAAAGACCGCAGCATTTCATTGTTTGGCGAAGACCGCAATACAATGTTCGGCATGATAGACAATTTCTTCAATTTCTTAAAAAGTCAGTTAAAATTCACTTAAATCATAAAAGGCCGTCTGAAACCTAAGTTTCAGACGGCCTTTGTCTATTTCAATATCAATCTAAATCAGAACAAGCCGTGAATCACGCCTTCTGCGTCCACATCAATTTTCTCGGCAGCCGGAACTTTCGGCAGACCCGGCATTTTCATCATATTGCCGCACAACGCAACGATGAAACCTGCGCCTGCGGAAACAGTGATACCGCGCACGGTAATGCGGAAGCCTTCGGGGCAGCCCAAAAGTTTGGCGTTGTCGCTCAAAGAATATTGGGTTTTCGCCATGCAGATCGGCATTTTGTCCAAACCCAGTTTTTCCAGTGAAGCGATTTCGGCAGACGCTTCCGCGCTGAAATCGACATCTTCCGCGCCGTACACTTTTTGGGCAATCGCACGGATTTTGTCTTTAATACTCAATTCAACATCGTAGGCAAAATTGAAGTTATTCGGTTGATTTTCGATGGCGTTGACAACTTTGTGCGCCAAGTCTGCACCACCCGCGCCGCCTTTGCCCCATACTTCGGTCAGGGAAACTTCAACGCCGTGTTCCGCGCAGGCTTTTTCAATCATGGCCAACTCGGCATCTGAGTCGGACACAAAGCAGTTGATGGCAACCACCACAGGCAGGCCGAATACGTTTTTCAGGTTGGAAATGTGTTTCAGCAGATTAGGCAGACCTTTGGCCAAAGCTTCGAGGTTTTCTTCGCCGAGGTTGACACGCTCCACGCCGCCGTTGTATTTCAAAGCGCGGACAGTGGCGACGACAACAGCCGCATCAGGTTTCAAATCCGCCAGACGGCATTTGATGTCGCAGAATTTTTCCGCACCCAAATCCGCGCCGAAGCCTGCTTCGGTTACGGCATAATCAGCAAGGTGTTTCGCCAAACGGGTGGCCGTTACGGAGTTACAGCCGTGGGCGATGTTGGCGAACGGGCCGCCGTGTACAAAGGCCGGAGTGCCTTCGATGGTTTGCACCAAGTTAGGCTTAATCGCATCTTTGAGCAATGCCGCCATCGCGCCATTCGCTTTCAAATCTTTGGCATAAACAGGACTGCCGTCTTTGGCATAGGCGACAAGGATGTTGCCCAAACGCTCTTTCAAATCGCTGATGTCTTTGGCAAGGCAGAATACCGCCATCACTTCGGAAGCAACGGTAATGTCAAAACCGTCAGGACGCATCACGCCGTCAACAGGTTTGCCCATACCGTCGATGATGTTGCGCAACTGGCGGTCGTTCATATCGACCACGCGACGCCACAGGACGCGTTTTGGATCGATGTTCAACTCGTTGCCTTGGTAGATATGGTTGTCGAGCATGGCAGCGAGCAAGTTATTCGCCGCGCCGATGGCATGGAAGTCGCCGGTAAAGTGCAGGTTGATGTCTTCCATCGGCAAAACTTGGGCATAGCCGCCGCCTGCCGCGCCGCCTTTAACACCAAACACCGGACCCAAAGAAGGCTCGCGCAGGGCGATAACGGAATCTTTACCGATATGGCGCAATGCATCCGCCAAACCGATGGTTACAGTAGTTTTACCCTCACCCGCAGGAGTCGGATTAATGGCGGTAACCAATTTCAGACGGCCTTGTTTTTGCGGCAGCTTGAATGCCTCGGCAGGATTGATTTTGGCTTTGTAATGACCATAGGGCTCGATGTTGTCAACGTTCAAACCCAGCTTGGCGGCAATTTCACCAATCGGGCGCATGGTGGAAGACTGGGCAATTTCAGCATCGGTTTTGAAGCTCATGATTTTCCTTTATTGAGAGAGGGAAAGGCCGTCTGAAACAATATAATAAAGACGGCTGGAAGAAAAAGAATATTAGTTCTATTATAGCGTTTTCCAAAGACAAACCGCAGTGAAAATTTCGATATCTCATCAACAAGCGGATTCATATTGTCAACAATTTGAAACAAAGGAATAAAACATGAGCAGCAACGCATGGCTGTTTTGGGCATTGGCATCGGCAGGCTTCGCCTCATTGACCGCCATTTTCGCCAAAATGGGTTTACAGGGTATAGATTCAGATTTCGCCACCTTTATCCGCACCTTGGTCATCCTCGCCGCTTTGGTATTGTTTTTAACCTACACCGGCAAATGGCAGGGCGTGAACGGCTTTACCGGCCGCAACTGGACATTCCTCATCCTATCCGGCCTCGCTACCGGCGCATCTTGGCTTGCCTACTTCAAAGCCCTGCAACTGGGCAACGCCTCACAAGTCGCGCCCGTCGACAAATTCAGCCTGGTCTTGGTCGCCCTGATGGCCGTCGTTTTCTTAGACGAACGCCCAAGCACGCAGGAATGGATAGGCTTAGGCTTAGTAACCGCAGGTGTGTTGACTTTAGCTTTGAAACGATAAAGATTGGGACATCAAAAAGGCCGTCTGAAAAATTTCAGACGGCCTTTGCTTTGCTTCAAACAATCAGATCAAAATTAATTTGAACCGACTTTGATTTTTTGCCACAAGTTGACAGACAGTTTTTTCGCATCTGCGCTCATTTGAGGCATGACGAAACCGTCTTTCATGTCTTGCTCGTTCGGGAAAATAGAACGTGTGTTCACCAGCTCGGCAGGCATTTTTTCGCGTGCAGGTTTGCTGGCCGGTGCGAAGGTTACGGCAATACCGTTTTTCGCAGCCACTTCGGGATCAAGCGTGTAGTTGATGTATTTGTGGGCATTGACGATGTTTTTCGCATCTGCCGGAATCAGCCAAGATTCAATCCAGAAGCCCATGCCTTTCGGCGTCAGCACTTCAATGCCGACGTTGTTTTTCACTTCTTCGGAACGCGCTTTGGCCAAGTTCAAATCGCCGCCGTTACCTGCCGCCAAGCAGATATCGCCGCGCGCCAATTCGTCAATGATGGAAGGGCTGAAACGTTTCACGTCAGGACGGATAGACTTCAACACTTCCGCCGCCGCTTTCAAATCTTCAGGATTCGAGCCTTTAGGATCTTTACCCAAGTAGTTCAACAAGATTGGGAACATTTCACTCGGGGTATCCCACAAAGCGATGCCGCAAGATTTCAGCTTATTGGTGTATTCAGGTTTGAACAGCAAATCCCAGCCGTTTTCAGGCAATTTTCCGCCCAAAAGCTCCTTGCCCTTCGCCGTAATCGCAATCGTATTCACACCTGAGAAGTATGGAACGGCGTATTGATTGCCCGGGTCGGCGGTTTCCAACATCTTCAGCAATTCAGGGTCGATGTTTTTGTAGTTCGGAATCAGATCCTTATTGATTTTTTGGTATGCACCTGCCTCAATTTGACGCGGCAGGAAGGCAATACCGGGCACAACCAAGTCATAGCCGGATTTGCCGGTCAGCATTTTGGCTTCCAGCGTTTCGTTGTTTTCATACAAATCGTAAGTCAGCTTCAAATTGTTGGCTTTTTTGAAGTCTTCGACTGTACTTTCATCAACGTAGTTTGACCAGTTGTAGATATTCAAAGTATCGGTAGCGGCTGCCTCGGCATTGGCAGCAGGCGCGCTGCCTGCTTGAGGTTGCTCGGCTTTTTTCTCGCCACCGCCGCACGCGGCCAAAGACAATGCGGCCAATACGGCTAATACAGATTTTTTCATACGGGCAGATTCCTGATGAAAGAGTGGTTAATGTCAATAAATAAGAAACCCTGCACCCCATAAACACCCCGGCGCAGAGTTAGGCTATTGTAATGGAAACGTAAGCAAACGAAAAGCAATATCCATCTGATTTTTATTGAAATAAGACAAAGCAACATCATCTTTTTCCCAAAAGCGTTGCACCGGCTGTCGTTTTTGGGCAAAATACGGCTGATTTGCGCGCGTTTATAGAGAAAAAGCTTGCATATAAGGAAATCTGTCTTTAAAATTGCGCGTTTACAGAATTTATTTTTCAGGAGATATTCAATATGGCAAACAGCGCACAAGCCCGCAAACGTGCCCGCCAGTCGGTTAAACAACGCGCCCACAACGCCAGCCTGCGTACTGCATTCCGTACCGCTGTGAAAAAAGTGTTGAAAGCAGTTGAAGCCGGCGACAAAGCTGCTGCTCAAGCAGTTTACCAAGAATCCGTTAAAGTCATCGACCGTATCGCTGACAAAGGCGTATTCCACAAAAACAAAGCAGCCCGTCACAAAAGCCGTCTGTCTGCTAAAGTAAAAGCTTTGGCTTAATACTGACGCAGATGCTGGAAATCCTGACAATCAAAACAGGATGAATCGAGCTGATACGATGCCCCTGAGGTCCTGCCTTTCAGGGGCATTGCCGTATTCACAGCCCAAACCGACTAAATAAAACCATTTACCCTTTCATCAGGCCGTCTGAAAAACAACGGAAACTCTCATGAACAAGATGTTGAAACATTCCCTAAGTATCGGATTCATTGCCGCCGCCCCACTGGCTGCCGCCGATACCGCCCTACACTGCACCACCATTCAAGACAACGCCACCCGTTTGGCGTGTTACGACAACATCTACTCGGCGCAACTCCCTCCGCAATCCCCACTGCCGCAAACGCAAACTGAAACTGCCAAAACACCGGTTGACCTCGAAAAAAGCGTGCGCAAGAGCATTGAGAAAAAAGAAGCGGCCATCGTATTCGACAACCCTACCCATCCGAATATTTCAGACGACGTATTAAGCGAAACTGCCGACAGCTACACGCCTTTAAGTCTGATGTACGATTTGGATAAAAACGACACGCGCGGCCTGTTAAGCGTACGCGAGCACAATCCTATGTACCTCATGCCCGTTTGGTACAACAGCAGCCCCAACTACCACCCGAAATCCCCCAGCCGCGGCGTAACCACACAGGAAAAATTCAGCGAGCAAAAACGCCTTGAAACTAAAATGCAGGTTTCCTTCAAAAGCAAGATTGCCGAAGATTTATTCAAAACCCGTGCCGACGTATGGTTTGGCTACACCCAAAAATCCGACTGGCAAATCTTCAATCAAGGCCGTAAATCCGCTCCGTTCCGCAATACCGACTACGAGCCCGAAATCTTCATTACCCAACCCGTTAAAGCAGACCTGCCTTTCGGCGGCAAACTGCGCATGGTCGGCGCAGGTTTTGTTCACCAGTCCAACGGTCAAAGCCGCCCCGAATCACGCTCATGGAATCGGGTTTACGCCATGGCCGGCATGGAATGGGGCAAGCTGACCGTCATTCCTAGAGTTTGGATGCGCGCCTTCGACCAAAAAGGGGATGACGATGACAATCCGGACATTAACAAATACATGGGCTACGGCGACTTGAAAGTCCAATACCGCCTCAATGACAAACAAAATGTTTATTCCGTCCTGCGTTACAACCCGAAAAGCGGACGCGGTGCCGTTGAAGCGGCCTATACTTTCCCCATCAAAGGCAAACTCAAAGGCGTTGTCCGCGGCTTCCATGGCTACGGCGAAAGCCTGATTGACTACAACCACAAACAAAACGGCATCGGCTTCGGCCTGATGTTCAACGACTGGGACGGTATCTGATTCCCTCATATTGTTTCAGACGGCCTTTGCAATCAAGACTGCCGTCTGAAACAATAAAACAAAACAAGCCATTCGTTTAAAATACTCGTTTCCTAGCGTCCAAACGCGTATAATGCAAAGTTTGGGCAAAACTTGCCGGAATGAAACAAAGATGACAGAAGCCGCAGCCGAAAGCGGAAAAATCGCCAAGGCTTTAAAGAAATACCTAATTACAGGCGTGCTGGTTTGGTTGCCGATTGCCGTAACCATCTGGGCGATGAGCTATATCATCTCCGCCGCCGACAAACTGATCAACCTATTACCGGAAAGCTGGCAGCCCCAGCATTTCTGGGGGTTCAACATTCCCGGCTTGGGCATCGTCGCCGCCACAGTCGTCTTGTTCGTTACCGGTGTATTCGCCGCCAACGTATTGGGCAGACGGATTCTCGGCGCATGGGACAGCCTTTTAGGACGCATTCCCGTCGTCAAATCCATCTACTCCAGCGTTAAAAAAGTTTCCGAATCCCTGCTCTCCGACAGCAGCCGCTCGTTCAAAACCCCCGTACTGGTTCCCTTTCCGCAACCAGGCATTTGGACGATAGCCTTTGTTTCCGGCCATATCCCCGACAAACTCAAAGGCAGCCTGCCGCAAGATGACGACTATATTTCCGTTTACGTCCCAACCACACCCAACCCGACTGGTGGCTACTACATCATGGTTAAAAAAAGCGACATTCGCGAGCTGGACATGAGTGTGGATCAGGCATTGAAATATGTAATTTCACTGGGCATGGTGATGCCGGACGACTTACCAGTTAAAGCCCTACCTGCCCAAAAGCCGTCTGAAGACGGTGATACCGAACACAACAATTAAGGTCTTCTTTTTTTTCAGACGGCCTTTCCTTCTTTTTCAAATTGAACAATATAAAAAGGTGATTTTATGCGTACCAACTATTGCGGCCTTATCAGCGAGCAATACTTAGACCAAACCGTTACCGTCAAAGGCTGGGTACACCGCCGACGTGACCACGGCGGTGTGATTTTTATCGACCTGCGCGACCGCGAAGGCATCGTTCAAGTCGTTATCGACCCTGATACTCCGGAAGCATTTGCCGCTGCCGACTCTTCCCGCAACGAATACGTTTTGAGCATTACCGGCCGCGTACGCAACCGTCCTGAAGGTACAACCAACGACAAAATGATTTCCGGCAAAATCGAAATCCTTGCCAAAGAAATCGAAGTCTTGAACGCTGCCGCTACGCCTCCGTTCCAAATCGACGATGAAAACATCAGCGAAAACGTTCGCCTGACCAACCGCGTTATCGACTTGCGCCGTCCTGCCATGCAACGCAACCTGCGCCTGCGTTACCAAGTGGCCATGGGCGTTCGCCGCTACTTGGACGCGCAAGGCTTCATCGACATCGAAACACCGATGCTGACCCGCTCTACTCCAGAAGGCGCGCGCGACTACCTCGTACCAAGCCGCGTTCATCCGGGCGAATTCTTCGCTCTGCCTCAATCTCCGCAATTGTTCAAACAATTGCTGATGGTTGCCGGTTTCGACCGTTACTACCAAATCACCAAATGTTTCCGTGACGAAGATTTGCGTGCCGACCGTCAACCTGAATTTACCCAAATCGACTTGGAAACCTCGTTCTTGAACGAGGATGAAATCATGGACATCACCGAAGGCATGGCCAAACAAGTCTTCAAAGATGCTTTGAACGTAGATTTGGGCGACTTCCCACGCATGCCTTACTCTGAAGCCATGTTCTACTACGGCTCTGACAAACCGGACATGCGCATCAACTTGAAATTTACCGAGTTGACCGACCTAATGAAGACCGAAGAATTCAAAGTCTTCCGTGGTGCAGCCGACATGAAAGGCGGCCGCGTAGTCGCTCTGCGCGTGCCTAACGGCGCGAAATTCAGCCGCAAAGAAATCGACGAATACACTAAATTTGTCGGCATCTACGGCGCAAAAGGTCTGGCATACATCAAAGTAAACGATATCAGCAACCTCTCCAACGGCGAAGACAGCGGCCTGCAATCTCCAATCGTCAAATTCCTGTCTGAAAACGCCCTGAAAGAAATCATCGAGCGTACCGGCGCACAAAACGGCGACATCATCTTCTTCGGTGCGGACAAAACCAAAGTCGTGAACGAAGCCATCGGCGCGCTGCGTATCAAAGTCGGCTTGGAACACGGCAAAGACAACGGCTACTTCGTAGACGAATGGAAACCTTTGTGGGTTGTCGATTTCCCAATGTTCGAATACGACGAAGAAGCCGACCGCTACGTTGCTGTACACCATCCGTTTACCGCGCCTAAAGAAGGTCATGAAGACCTAATGGTTTCCGACCCTGCAAACTGCCTGGCCCGTGCCTACGACATGGTATTGAACGGCTGGGAAATCGGCGGCGGCTCCATCCGTATCCACCGTGCAGACGTACAAGAGAAAGTGTTTGCCGCGCTGAAAATCAGCCCTGAAGAGCAACAAGAGAAATTCGGCTTCCTCTTGGACAACCTGAAATTCGGTGCACCTCCTCACGGCGGCCTTGCATTCGGTCTCGACCGTCTGGTTACCCTGATGACCGGTGCCGAATCTATCCGCGACGTAATTGCCTTCCCGAAAACACAACGTGCACAATGTCTGCTGACCAATGCACCTAATGTGGTCGACGACAAACAACTTCGCGAGTTAAGCCTACGTCTGCGTCAGAAAGCAGTTGAAACAAAAGAAGCATAATTTACCGGCTTAACCTTTAAAATATCAAGGCCGTCTGAAATTTTTGAAATTTCTTTCAAATTTTTCAGACGGCCTTTCTACATTTTGGTCGTTTATATATAATCAACCCGCAAACTGTTTTATTTTAAATGTTCACTTTAATGACGTTAGAGTATAAAAAACAACCGTTTGTAAGAAAAACAAACAAATAAGCTCCACAAGCACTATCATGACTGTTACAACAATAAAGGAACCAAACAATGTTTCTGATACTGACGGGGCTGATACTGACTTTTTTTATTTTGTTGTTTATTATTACTTCAATTATTCATAAAAAACAGTTTGCCTATAACACACACCAAGACTATAACTATCTCTCCCTCCCTTCTACCGCGCATGCAACCCTCAAAGGCGGCAGCCTAACCTTGCCCGCCACTGTCAGCGGACGGGATACCATCATTGCCAAAATCCGTATCAAGTCCAACTGGATGGGACTACTGTTCTTGCCTTTTATCGAAACCATTTCATCCAAAGGCAAATGGAAGCAATATTTCGAATACGGCGCAAAAGGCGTGCGCTATATCAATCTGAGTGACACCTTCTCCGACAGCAATAAAACCATCCGCTTGGAAGGCAAATACCTGTCCTTGCCCGATCAAGAAATCGAACTCTCCGTTTATCCGCGTGAAAACCTAGACGGCAAAAAAATCCTTGTCCTCGCGCCTCATGCTGACGATGCCGAACTCAGCGCATACGGTTTGTACGAAAAACACGCTGCCAATTCAATGATCTGTACTTTAACCGCCAGCGAAGGCGGCAGCTTCCACTATGGCAATCTTTACAGCACGTGCGACTGCGATACTCAGGCACAATATCTGCAAAAAGGCAGAATGCGCGTTTGGAACAGCCTGACCGTTCCCCTTTTGGCCGGCGTGCCGTCTGAAAACATCCTGCAACTGGGCTACTTCGACAGCACATTGACCGCCATGCGCCAAAATCCGGAAAAAGAGATTAAATCGACCAAAATCGATACGACCGATGTAGATATTTTCCGCAGTGCCAATACCTCCCCATTGGCGAAACACCTCAAACCCGGCTCGACTTGGAACAGCTTGGTAGACAATCTCGGCTACCTGATAGAAACATTCCAGCCGGACATTATCGTGTCGCCTTCCCCCAATATTGACACGCATCCCGACCACCAACACACAACGCTGGCCGCTATCGAAGCCCTACGCAAAATCGATTACCGCCGCGGCAATCTGTTTTTGCACACCATACATTATCTGAGCGACGACTTTCCTATCGGTAAAGTAGGGTCTTCCCTCAGCCTGCCGCCATCCTCCGAGCAACCGTTTTACTTCCAAAGCATCTATTCCCATCCTTTGGATAAAGAAGAGCAAAACCGCAAACTTCTCGCCCTTGATGCCATGAACGACATCCGTCCCAATTCAGACGGCTATATGCGTTGGAGCACCATGATATTCAAAGGCTTAAATAAACTGCGACACCACGTCCTCCATCTCGACAAAGACTTGGTCAACCGCTTTGTTCGTAGCAACGAATTCTTCTATACCGTCCCCATCAGCGACTTGTACCAAGAAGATACACTAAAACAAATCACTTATCAGGGCAAAGCCCAATAAACCACAAAGGCCGTCTGAAAAGATGTTTCAGACGGCCTTTATCACACCAAATCAAAACAATAAAATCACCGCATTACAAACGAAAAACACCAAGCCCAAATCCAAACGCGACAACCCAAGTTATAATAAAACCCTTCCCATACACCCCACATCATCATGCCAATTTACTTCATCGCCGATTTGCACCTGAGCGAATCCCATCCTCAACTGACCGCACTCTTCCAAAAATTTATGCAAGAAAAAGCCGTCCACGCCCAAGCCGTATACATTCTTGGCGACCTTTTCGATTTTTGGATCGGCGATGACGAAAACAGCCCTTTGGTTCAAACCATCAAACAGACCATCCGCAGCCTGACCGAGCGCGGCATTGATTGTTATTTCATCCATGGCAACCGCGATTTCCTCATCGGCAAAACCTTCGCCCGCGATACCGGCATGACCTTACTGCCCGAGTACGCCGTTATCGACCTGTTCGGCACACCCACCCTACTCTGTCACGGTGACACACTCTGCACCGACGACCATTCTTATCAAAAATTCCGCCGTACCGTCCATCAAAAATGGCTGCAACGCCTGTTCCTGCTCCTGCCGCTCACACTCCGACTGAACATCGCCACCAAAATCCGCAAGCAGAGCAAAGAGGACAAACAGCACAAAACTGCCGACATCATGGACGTCAATCCGGCCTTTACCCACGAAACCGTCCAACGCTTCCACACGCCCCTACTCATCCACGGCCATACCCATCGCGAAAACATCCACCGCAACGCCGATTACACCCGCATCGTACTCGGCGACTGGCGCAACAATTACGCCTCCATTCTCGAAGTCGATGCCGAAGGCTACCGTTTTATCGCCTTATAAAACATCAGGCCGTCTGAAAACCGGTTTCCCGATTGTTCAGACAGTCTGACTGACAAACATCCTCAAACGGTTTACGCAAACCAACCGCGTATCCGCTCCAAACCACCAAAGTGCACACACGCATCCGCATTCGCTTCAGTTTTCGGTTTCGCCCGATAAGCAATGCCAAACCCGGCTTCCAATATCATCGGAATATCGTTCGCACCATCACCCATCGCCACCACCTGCCACGGAGCCAAACCCAGTCGCTCACGGTATTCACGCAATAAATCCGTCTTAGCCTGCGCATCGATAATCCGTCCTTTCAGACGGCCTGTCAGCTTGCCGTTTTCCACTTCCAACACATTCGCAAAATGGAAATCCAAGCCCAAACGCCGTTGCAGACGTTCCGTAAAGAACGTGAACCCGCCCGACACCAGCATAAACTTCACATCATGCCGTTTGCACTCTTCCAACAAAAATTCCGCGCCCGACGACAGCTGCAACACATTCTCGTACACCTCTTCCAACACGCACTCGTCCAAACCGGCCAGCAAAGCCACACGCTTACGCAAAGACTGCTCAAAGTCCAGCTCGCCGCGCATCGACTGCTCCGTAATCGCTGCCACCTCATCCTTCAGCCCGACACCGGCCGCAATCTCATCCACACACTCAATCGTAATCAGCGTCGAATCCATATCGCTGACAATCAGTCCCAAATCAGCAAAAGCCACATCCGGTAACACCGCGCCATCTATCTGCTGCGCAATCAATGCCGCACGCATCTCGTCCGTCAATTCAAAATCATCATCAACCGGCACACGCAACACCGACTTCCCTGATGGCGCAGACACCAAACCGCCAAACGCAGACCAGTCGCACGCGCCCAAATCCCCATGTTGCAACACCAAAACTTTCTTCATCTCATTCTCCTCATACCCCAAAACCCTTACAACCCACATTCAGCTTAAAACAACAAAACCGTATTTTTGCAAAGGCCTTAAAAAAACCAAAACAGCATTATAGCCGAACAACCCCGAAAATTTTCAGACGGCCTGTCACTTGATTCCCTTAGCTAGTTTAATTTCAAAAACACCTTCAAAAACCATAAAAACAACATAAATCCGCTAAAAACCCTCAAAACCTTGTTCTTAAATTACAAAACAACAAAATTATCGTAAAATATAATTATTCTTATTTTTGTTCGATTAAATTTCAATTATAGAAAGACGTTCATGAACGCCCCAACCCTTAAAACATTAGCACTCATTATTGCCACTCTGCCTTATGCAGCCTTAGCAGAAAACACTGTAACGCCCCAACCCGAACAAACTGCCGAGCTACAAACCGTCAATGTAACCGGCAAAAACCGTTCCACCCGCACCGAAAACCGCGACTCCTACACAACTTCAGCCATGCGTACCACCACCGGGCTTGCCTTGTCTCCGAAAGAAACGCCGCAGTCGGTAAGCGTGATTACCAAGACACAAATCAATGAGCAGGGGATTACCAACTTGGTTGATGCCCTGAAAACCACCACCGGCGTAAACGTCATCCGTGATGCCGGCATTCCGCGCTTCCAATCGCGCGGGTTCTATATCGACCAAATCGAAGAGGACGGAATCTCATCTACCGTCCCCGGCGCCATCAACAATCCGATGTATGACGCGCAAAGCATGAACGACATCGCCGTTTACGACCATATCGAAGTCGTGCGCGGGGCGACCGGGCTGACGCAGGCAAACGGCGAGCCGGGTGGTACGGTGAACGCCGTACGCAAACGCCCCACCGGCGAACGCATTATTCAGGGCGAAGTCCAAATCGACCGCTTCGGTAAAGTCCGCACCACGGGAGACTTTTCAGGTCGTCTGAACGATGAAGGCACTTTGCGCGGCCGCGCCGTCGTCGCATTGGAACACGACAAAAATTTCAAAGACCGTGTCAAAGGCGGCAATGCCACGCTTTACGGCGTGATGGACGCATCCGTCGGCGACAACACCAAAATCACTTGGGGCGGCCTCTATCAACGCAAACACACCAAGCCCGACGACTGGGGCGTGGCATTGAACCTGCCGCGCGATACCTATTTGGGCTACAACTGGAACAAAGGCATTTACGACAAAGCGAACGCATTCGCCGAAGTAGAACACTATTTCAACGACAACTGGCGTTATACCGGCAAGCTGGATTACAACTACAACGAAAATATCAAGAAAAACAGCGGCATTTACAATACGTCCACGTCCTACGCAGGCTACACGCCCGGCGGCGCATTAGCCTCTGGCTGGTTGAGCCGTTACGACAATGATGAAAAACAACTGACTTTCAAAAATAATTTGAACGGCAAATTTGAAATTATAGGCGTGCCGCAGGAAATCTTTACCGAATACACTTACACGCACACCAAAAACAACGGCAGCCGCCGTCAATACAACCCGGGCGTTTCCTTCGACCCGATGACCTTTACCGGTAACGAAATCGCCGAACCCGCCGACTGGTACGCCACACCTTATCAGATGTATTGGGAAACCCATTCCAAACGCACCACCCACGCGCTGCTTTTGGGCTTCCGTTTCAATATGTTGAAAGAAAAACTGCACATCATGGCAGGTACGCGCTGGAACCACATCAAATCGAAATATATAACCGACTATTTCTACACGGGCGGCAAGATAGACAACGATCCTGATTCGGTTACCGACCGCAAAACCGTCCGTTTCAATCCCTATTTCGCCGTTACCTACGATTTGACGCCGAACCAAAGCCTGTATGCCAGCTACACATCCATCTTCAAACCGAACAGCAATCAGCGCAAAGACAAATCCTATCTCGACCCAGTTACCGGCGCGAACTACGAAATCGGCTGGAAGGGAGAATGGTTTGACCGCAAGCTAAATACCTCGCTTGCTCTGTTTGACATTGAACAGAAAAACCGCGCGGTGCAGGTTTGGGATACGGCAGACCAAAAATGGTATTGGGAACCCGTCGGCAAAGTCCGCAGCCGCGGCATCGAAGCCGAAATATCCGGCAACCTGAGCGAAGATTGGAAACTGTTTGCAGGTTATACGTTCAACCGGTCCAAATATCTTGAAGCGGAAAGCAAAGGCACCGTCCCCGCAGGCACTAATTTCAGCCTGCACACGCCAAAACACATGCTGCGCCTCCACACCAGCTACAACCTGCCGTTTGACGGCAAAAAATGGACCATCGGCGGCGGCGTAACCGCACAAAGCAAAACCGCCAGCCTCTACGGCGTGAAGCGCGGCGGTCATGCGGTATTCAATGCCAACATTGATTATCAGGCATCGAAAAACCTGAAACTTGCACTGATTTCGACCAACCTGTTCAACCATTACTACTACGAGAACAACAAAGTCAGCAGCAAAGGCGCGAACAACTACTATGGCCAACCGCGCAACGTCATGTTCAAAGTCGATTACAAGTTCTAACCCCGCTTGATTCAAAGGCCGTCTGAAACCGATTCTTTCCATTTTCAGACGGCCTTTTCCAATCAAACTTTTTTAAATCTTGATATAAAGCAAACAGTCTAAAAAATTTTCTCAACCGAAAAAAATTCCTGTTGCTTTTTCTTACAGTTTCGATATAGTTCTTTATAGCTAGTTTGGTACTACCCCTTATATCTAGCTTTCATTGCATTACCACCTCCATTCGTTGCCAACGGCTCCCTTTCCGGCGGCAACCTTTTTTTGACCCGATGGTTTGGCAAAATCAAAATTGAATCAAATAAAATGATTCGGAGATTTAAATTTAATTTTTAAAACAAAACGGATTATAAAAAATAACTGCTCAATTTAAACAGATATTGCCGCCAATATTTAAAAACAAACAGATCTTTCTTTATCAAGGACCTCATCAAATGCATCATTCTGAGAAACTATTCAAACTGAGCACACTTGCTCTCTGCCTTGCCGCATTGCCCCAAGCCGCACAAGCTGCCGAAGAGGTACAACAGGCTGAAGTGGAACAAGTTACCGTAGTGGGTAAAAACAAAAGCCTGCGCACTGAAAGTCAAAACAGCTACACAGTATCCGCCCTGCGCTCAACCACAGGGCTGGTCCTCTCTCCGCGGGAAATCCCCCAATCCGTCAGCATCATTACTAAAAACAAATTGAAGACCAAAGCATCACCGACTTAGAAGGTGCGTTGCAAAACGCTACAGGCATCAATGTTTTCAAAAGCGGCGGACGCACGCATTTCATGTCGCGCGGCTATTTTATCGAACAATTTGAAGAAGACGGTATTGCCACTCAACTCGGCTCACCCGGTGGATTCGGCTTAGGCGGCCCGGCCGGCGACCCGACCAGTGCAACCGATATGGCAATGTACGACCACATTGAAGTGGTGCGCGGTGCGGCAGGTTTGACACAGGCAAACAACGAACCCGGTGGCACGGTAAACGCCGTCCGCAAAAAGCCGACTGCAAAACGCCAGCTTTCCGCCGATTTGATGGCAAACTCATGGGGCAAAGTAAACAGCGTCTTTGATGCATCCGGTACCTTAAGCCAAGAGCACGGCCTGCGCGGACGCTTTGTCGGCTCAGTAGGCAGCAACAAAACCTTCAAAGACCAATCCGGCGGCCGCGACATCCTTCTGTATGGCGTGATGGACAAAGACATCGGCGACAACAGCAAACTTACTTGGGGCTCGAGCTATCTCAACCAAACCGAAACACCCGATCCGGACGGCCTACCTATGCGTGCAAACGGCAAAGAGTGGAAACGCAGCCGCTATCTGGGTGCGGATTGGAACGAAGCCCACCTGAAAAAATACAATCTTTTTACCGAATTTGAACATTATTTCAACGACAACTGGAAGCTGAGCAGCAAGTTGGACTGGCGCAAGAACACCAGTTCAAAAGAATATTACACGCTGGGCGGCACAGGTAACGGCATCGGTACAGACGGCCTGGGAACCACATACAGCTTCGACCGTTACGATGCAGGCAACCGCCAGTTCACTTTCCAAAACAACCTGACCGGCCGCATCTTCGCTTTTGGCCAAAATCACGACCTCTTCTTCATGCACAGCTATTCCAAAGAGAACGTGAACTCAAGCAACCGCTGGCTCAACGACAGCAGCACCTATGACGCAGATGCCTTCAACGGCAGCGAAAAAGCCAAACCCGATTGGAATTCTGCCACAGCCAAAGCCCGTGGCGGCGACGGCCGTTATACTACCCATGCCTTCGGTTTGGGCGCGCGCATCAATCCTACCGACAAACTGCATATCATCGCAGGTGGACGCTACACCAGCTGGAAACGCGACTTCTATTGGGATCGCGACCTCAAAGACGGGGCAGCAGGTTCCTCAGACTCGCTCAAACGCAACCGCTTCGTTCCTTATGCCGGCATCACTTACGATATCACGCCTAAACTAAGTATTTACGCCGCCTACACGTCCATCTTCAAACAAACGATGAACCGCGACTACAACGACAACCTGCTGCCTCCGATTATGGGACGCAACTACGAACTCGGCTGGAAAGGCGAATGGAACGAAGGCCATCTGAACACCTCGGTTGCCCTCTACCGCACCGACAAAGACAACAACAACCAACGCGTCAATGCCAAACCGCACGCCTACTGGGAACCGCTCAACCAAAGCAGCCGCGGCTTGGACGCCGAAATCTCCGGCAGCCTGAGCGACCGTTGGCAAGTTTACGCAGGCTACACCTTCAACCGCAGCACCAACCGCAGCAGCGTTACCGGCAATGTTGAATCGCGCCAAAAAGGCTACAACTTCAGCAGCCATACGCCGAAGCATATGTTCCGCCTCTACACCAGCTATGTCCTGCCGGTGGATGACGGCAAATGGACAGTCGGTCTTGGCTTGAAGAGCAGCAGCAAAACCGCCAATTCCTACGGCTCCATCAAGCAAGGCGGCTACACGGTTTGGAATACCAACGTCCAATACCGCCCGAGCAAAAACCTGCAACTGGGGCTGGCAGTCAACAACCTGACCGACAAACGCTACTACGAAAACCAATACAGCCGTGCCGCCAACAGTGGCAACTTCTACGGCGAACCGCGCAACGCCGTGTTCAGCCTGAAGTGGAAAATGTAAATAGCAGCATAGCAAGCACGGTTTGACCGCTCATTTTTTAAAAGCATAAACCAACTATTGCTGATAAAAAGGCCGTCTGAAAGTACAATTTCACTTTCAGACGGCCATTCGCACGCATTCACAAGCATTATGAAAACACTCAAAAAATTCTTTTACCTCGCCCGTCCTTTCTGGTCGGGGGCGCACGGCCGCCTCCAATGGCTGATGCTCGCCGTACTCATCGGCTTCACCCTTTGCTCCATCACCATCAGCGTTTGGATTGCCGCATGGGACAAACGTTTCTACGACGCACTGGCCGCATTTGACGGCGCGTCCATGCCCGCACTTATTGTCGAATACCTCGGCTACATGGCGATGATCATCGGCTGCATCGTTTGCGGCGACTGGTTGCAAAAACGCCTCATCTTCCGCTGGCGTACCCACCTGACCGAGCAATTTCAAAAAAACTGGCTCGAAGGCCACAAACACTACCGCCTGCGCCTGACGGGCGAACCGGACAACCCCGACCAACGTATCGCCGAAGACATCTACCTGCTTGCCGACAAAAGCATCGGCCTCTTTCGCTCCTTCATCAATAATATTGCCAAATTCAGCGCGTTTGTCGCCGTACTGTGGACGCTGTCCGGCGTACAGACTTTCAACATCGGCGGATACAGCATTACCATTTACGGCTACCTTGTTTGGGTTGCACTGATTTATTCCATCTTCAGCACCGTCATCGCCCACCTTGTCGGCCGCAAACTGAAAAACCTCAATATCGACCGCCAGCACCGCGAAGCCGACTACCGCGCAGCCCTTTTACGCGTACGCGACCATGCCGAACAAATCGCCTTCTACAACGGCGGCGAAGCGGAAACAGACCGTCTGAAACAACGTTACCTCCGCATCCGCGACAACTGGCGACGGCTAACCAACTGCGAATTCCGCCAAGAAACCTTCTGGGCGACCTATGTGCGCATCAGCATCTTCATCCCCATCCTCGCCACCCTGCCCATGTACCTCGCAAAAACCATGACCTTCGGCGACATGATGCAGACGCGCACATCGTTTGCCCGCGTTCAAGACAGTTTTGGCTGGTTTACTGACGCATACCGCCGCCTGATTGAATGGGCGGCAGTCATCGAACGGCTTTCCGGTTTTCAGACGGCCTTAGAACAAGCAGAACACATTGCTCTAGAAGCGCAAACGGATATGCACCCAAGCGGTAAAGTTATGTTGCAGGGTCTTACCGTCCACACCCAAACCGGCAGCCCCCTGCTTACTGATATTCACCTCCAAGCCCGTTCTCCGGAATGGGTATTGCTTGAAGGACGAAGCGGCATCGGCAAATCCACGCTGCTTCGCGTGCTTGCCGGTTTATGGCCGTATTATCACGGCAGTTTTTCACTCGAAGGCAGCCGCCTGTTTTTCCCGCAACGCCCTTACCTGCCTACCGATACCCTGCGTCAAACCGTCAGCTATCCCTATACGGCCTGCCAAGACAACCATTTGATTCAAGCCGTTTTGGAACAAGTCGGCCTAAACAGCTCCACGGGTAGGCTACACACGTTGATCAACGATTTGAACACCCCATACGAATGGCACGGCATCCTCTCCGGCGGCGAACAGCAACGCCTCAGCCTTGCACGCGCACTGCTGCACAAACCTCAAATCCTGTTCCTAGATGAAGCCACCAACCAGCTTGATGACGAATCTGCCCTGATGTTGATGCAGACCCTCAAGCAACATTTGCCCGATACTTTAGTCATCGGCATCAGCCACCAACCCAAGATTCAAGCCCTGTTTGATAGTTCCCTGAATTTGAATAAAAAAATTATTTAAATGTTAAAATGTGCAAAGTACTTGCTTTCAACTCTAACAAGGGATATAGTACCAAGTAACTAGTTCTTATTGATGAGAGCTACTCCTTGGATACTTGCCTCCGGTCCTCCAACCCGGGGGCATTTTTTTACATTTTTATTTTGTGTTCGTATGGATAGGATAAAGACGAAACACCCACCACAAATCAACAGACAAATCGAACCGCAAACTGCGTTTCCCAAACGCTCAGGCCGAGACCTTTGCAAAATTCCCCAAAATCCCCTAAATTCCCACCAAGACATTTAGGGGATTTCTCATGAGCACCTTCTTCCAGCAAACCGCACAAGCCATGATCGCCAAACACATCGACCGTTT